>CALOEH010000016.1:0-2983 GCA_942492195.1 uncultured Planctomycetia bacterium
GCGGAAAATGGTGCATCAGCCCCACCGCGCTGAGGGCGTAGTCAACCGCCTCGGCGTATACTCCTGACGGCTCGATGGCGACACTCGCCAGCCCATTCAGGCGCAACCGGACTTTCGTCATCGGCATCCAGCGCTTTTTGAAACTCGCGTTGGGCATCACTCCACCTGGAAAGCTGGAGCGTACGCCTGCCCCAATGCACAAGGCAGGGATTTCAAATCCGGAGAGATTTTTCGAACGCGTCAAACCAATCCAACGCCTCCTGCGGTTGTCGGAGATGCAGTTTCAAGTGGCCGAGCATCATCAGCGGACCCGTTTCTTCCGGCGTTTCCTTAACCCATTTGTTGAGAATCTCATCGCACTGCTGAAGTCGTCCTAATTGCATGTAGCAGCGGGCCAACTCCAACTGATAGGCAGCATGGTCTGCAGAATCGGTGGTGGAGTCGCTGATGAGTTCTTGCCACAGTGGAATAGCCTTTTCGATGCGTTGACTATCGGAAAGCGCTGATGCCAGATTCCTTTTCAAATCAATGGTGGTGTTCCGGATGGTTTCTTGGACGTCCCCGGTGGGGGCATCAATGTATCCCAAATCGACGAGTTGCCGAATTGCTTCGGCTGCTGCCACCGGATCCTCCCGGCGATCTTCACTATGCATGCCGCTCTCGCCGTCCACCTCGTCCCAACTGGGAATGCGTGCTGGACGGACTTCCTGGTCGAAGATTTCCAGCCACGGACGGCCGTCCATATCCTCGCCAATCGACTGGCCGAGCAGCGTCAGTATCGTCGGCGTCACATCCAAGAGGCTAGCGCCATAAATGGTTTCATTTTGTTTGATTCCCGGCCCACAGGCGCACACCACGCCGTACGGTCGATGCCAACTAACGGGGTCTTTGAAGCCGTCGGTGTCTTGCCGACCGCTGCCGCTATGAAACCCGTGATCGCTGACGAGAATGACCGTTGTATCTTTTCCGGCATAGTTCAGCAAAGACTCGAGCATCATGTCGTGGAATCGATAACACCCGACCATCACGTCTTTGTAGATCTCGGCGTCGCTTTCTGAGATGCCTTCCATGGCAGGCGGATGGTAAGGCATGAAATGGTGGCCAAACTGGTCGATGGCGTCGTAGTAGACCGCCATGAAGTCCCAAGGTTCTTTGACCATCAGCGCAGCAGGCTGCCGCGTGGATACTGGACGTGCGTCCGAGAAGTGAAGCAAGTCTGCCCAGACGATTGTCCTTGGTCGTGTCGATTTCCGCAGCACGGGGAACGAATGGCAGTATGGCTTGGGCGTCAAGATCCTCTGGATTGACCTTCAAGTTGACTAGCGGCTTCAAAAGACGTTCAGGATGACAGACGCCTTGCGGAAGAGAACGGGAGGGCTCTCCCTTTACCGGTGAAACAAAGTAGTCGGTGACTACGGTCCCGCGGATCGGCTCCGCCGGGTGGCTCGCAAACCATCCTACGACATTGCTTGTCAACTGGTTCTGAGAAAGGATGTTCCAAATTGCCTTGGTATTACGACTGGTGCTAGTAACCGGACGGATTCCGCTGCCGTCCGGCATGGGCTCGGCGAACCCGCAGATTCCATGCTTGTCGGCTCGCTTGCCGGTCGCAATAGAGTTCCACAACATGGGAGATAGGATGGGGCGAATGGTCGCCAGTTTACCACTAGTGCCTTCTGCGATCAGTCTGGCGAGGGTCGGCATATAGCCCTGGTCGAGGAGAGGGCGGATCATGACCCAGTCAGCTGCATCCCATCCAACAAGCAGCACCTTCTTCGCCAGTGGTTTCGTCATTCACCTTACTCAACTGACCTTTTATTAGCCTACCAACAAAAAAGTACGAGGCCAGGATGATACGTCCTGACCTCGTATATTGTTGTCTTCGCAAACTCACCGTACTAGTGCGATTCAGGCTGAGCGTCGACACTTCGCCAAAGGCTCCTGCCCCCCAGCATCCAATGCCTTAACTCAGCAAGGTGGGTTCGGGGATCGCCCCTGCCTGCAATCGCGGTGTCCGACAGCACGGGCACTCGCCGTCGGCTGGGGCAGCGACATGATCGCCTTGAAGGCGAGCGGATCACGGTGAGCGTAGTGCCGGTACGTCACGCCGCCCACGGAGTGCCCGAGTATCTCGATGGACGACTCCGGCATGTGCTCGTCGTAGTAGGTCGCGCACGTCTTCCGCAGATCCTTCAGGACCCAGGGCTTCTCTTCACCTGTTTCCACGTCTTGCTTCGGCTTCACTCCGGCCAATGCGCAGAGCTGTTGAAACTGGGAGTTCGGACGTGAACTGCCGCAATGAAAAACCGGTTGGTCCGGCTCAACCATATCGGAATGAAGGCTCTTGAGATGCACCTGCACGACCCGATTCATCGGTCGATAGAACTGCTTCTTCGTCTTCACGCGGCGGTAGTACAGCCAGCCGTAGCGAGAGTCTTTGCCTTGGCCGTTTGGTGGTTCGGGTCGCCAGCAGACGTGCCGCCACAGAATGGGCTCATGGAATGCGGCAGTCTTGAAGACCGTCCCGGTGTCCACCCCGTAGTTGAAGAACACGACCAAGGCCGCTCGCCAGTAGTGGCCGACCGTCAGCGACTGCTTCCATCCTCTTGGGCGCTCCAGTTCGTACGTGGCGAAGTAGAGTGCATTCAAGTCCGCCTTCGTGAGGTAGTGCCGTCCGGCGACGTCACGCTGCGGTTTCGGCTTTGGAAACCGCGGTAGCTTCTCCAGGAAGTCCTGCTCCCAGGCCCACGACAGGATCGCCCTTAGATTCTCGCGGGATTTGTTGGCCGTGCGGCCGGCATTAGACCCGCCGTCGGCGGCCGCCTTTTCGTGGACCCAGTCGAGGAAGTCCCGCAGGTGAACCCTGCCAATCTGGTCGACATCGACTCCCTTGCCCCAAGTGATCCACTTGGTGACGGTGCCCCTGTACTCAAAGCTTGACATGGCTAGCTGCACAGTTGACCCCATTTTAGTCGAGAAAATG
>CALOEH010000017.1:0-32874 GCA_942492195.1 uncultured Planctomycetia bacterium
GTCTAACACCAACACCTATCGCTTGCTCTGCAGAGCGAGTCCTTCAATGACGGATGCCAAACGGTGCCACGACTGACACATTCAACAGGGCACCGATGTAAGATGCAGCCGTCACAAGGGCCACCTCGGTGAGCGAGCCAAGCTACTCGAAGCTGCTTTCGCCGAGCGTCTTCCCGATGTAGCCAGTAATGAACGCCAAAGCCCGATGTTCTTGCGGTCCCCCGGTTTTTTCAACCGAACCTTCAAACGCTGGATTTCTTGGCGAATTTCTTCAGTGGGCATAATTCCAACCCGGGCTGAAAGAATTGCGGCCTCGACTCACGGCGTGTTTGCCTGGATTGAAACCAAAGAAATCGCGAAACCTCGCCACGATCGACCACTTCGGTCTCAATCTCATCGCGGGCTTCACTGTCATCAAGCGACGTCACACGCAAGGCATACCATCGCGCAGGCCGCCGTGAGGACTACACCTTGTACCGCTTCGGCCGGGACCACCTAGCGCAGGCCTTACTTCGCCCACGGCCGCCTTCGCCAGCAGTTCAACATCATCCACAACGCCAGTTACGGCCTCCCCGGCGGGTCGGCGTTACCATGGGTCGTCGAAGTCTGGAAACGGCTGCAAACGAAGCGCGTCATCGCCATCAACAACCGGCCCCATGGGCGAAATGTTGGGCGAACCGTCGGCGTTAAGCGTGGTCACAAGGCCTTCAAGAATCATGCGATGTCGCTGGAGCCGGAGAACGTTGTTTCAGGGAAATGTCCACCTCGAATCGATCGCATCAAAACGTTACCGGTCGATCGGGCATCGTGCGAGGCACCACCGGGGCACTGCGTCGTTCACTCGCAATTGTAGGAGCTGTCCCGCCGACTGGGAATGCCGCCCGCCCGCAGAAAATTCGCAAGTATCGGGTAGCCCACATCGGTTAACACCGACTCGGGATGAAACTGCACGCCGAAGATGGCTCCGCCGTGCCGCAGGGCAAACACTGTTTAACCCATCTTCCAGACCGCGCGTCGACCACCAGTTCCGCCGGCAAACGAGCGGTTTCAACCACCATGAATGATAACGACAGGCGGTCACGGGGTTCGGCAGCCCGGCCATCAGGCCCCGCCGCCGGCGGATAACAGGGCTCGTCCGCCCGTGCATCGGTTCATCGGCCTGAATCACATGGCCGCCGAACGCCTGAGCGATCGCCTGATGCCCGAGGCAGACTCCCAACAGGTAGAATCCGTCCTTCAATTCTCGAATCACTCGCAACGTGCAGCCCGCCCTCATTGGGAGTACAAGGCCCGGGCGAAAGCACACCGGATCGCCGGTTGCATGGCCCGAATCCCATCGACGTCGATCGCGTCGTTTCGCACCACCTTCGCTGCATTCGCAGCCCAACCGCTCGAAGTACCGGCGCGAGGTTGAACAGACAAAGCTATCGTAGTTATCGATGAGCAGAATCATTTGCCAGAGGTGCCGTACTCGAAGAGGATTCCCGACCCCGGAATTTTTACAACGCCCGCAGCAGGCCTTCGGCTTTGTGCCAGGTTTCTTCGTATTCGGCCCAGGGGTCGACTGGGCGACGATACCGCCGCCGACGGGGAATTGCCACCAGCCTTGGGCAAGCGGTGTCATCGTGCGAATCAGGATGTTGCAGTCCATCGTGCCGTCGAAACCCAGGTAACCGAGCGAACCGCAGTACGGCCCCGCGGGCGGTCGGCTCCAGTTCGGCGATGATTTCCATCGCCCGCACCTTGGGAGCGCCGGTGATCGATCCGCCGGGGAAGGACGCCCTCAGCACATCGAAAGGAGTACACCCGTTTCGCAATGACGCCCGGTGACGACCGAAACCAGATGCTGCACCGTTTGGTAAATCTCCAGCCGGCAAAGATCGGGAACACGCACGCTGTCGGGCCGGCAGACGCGCGACAGGTCGTTGCGCAGCAGATCCACGATCATGACGTTCTCGGCCCGGTCCTTCTCGCTTGCCTGCAGCTCATCGCCGGCGAACAGATCGGCTTCGGGGGAAGGGAAGAGAGGCAAAGGACGCCCTAGACGGAAGTGGTTTGACGATATCAAAGAATGGTGTAATACTGACATTATTTCAGCGGTGAGGATGGCCCAAAACAGAAAAGGTTTTTGGGCGAAGAAATAATGAATCTGCCACCGGCCCGACGGTCCACAAGGACTATGGGAATTGATTATCACGACAGCAACAATGAGCTCGTCCCGCTCGGCGGGCCGCTGACTTGAAGGCGAGCGGCTTAGCTACGTCCGCCTGCTGCCGTATCTAAGTCATGGGGAACTGTATGAAAAGTTCGACCAGAATGCCGCTTGGGACAGCCCTCAAAACAAGGCGCTGCTCGACCAGATGCCGGACGTGTTTCAAACGCCTGGAGTCACCGCTCCTGGCATGACCTCCATGCACGCGTTCGAAGGAGTGAACACGGCGCTCGCTCCAACGCACAAGACGAACTCAAGCTTTGGCGGCATCACCGACGGGCTCAGCTATACCGGTTTGTTCTTCATTGGCGGACCCGAGACAGCCGTTCCCTGGACAAACCGGGGGGCTCCCGTTTGACGAGAACACCGATCTCGTGCCGCCTTGGGGCGGTGGAAGGAAAAGGGTTTATGGTCGGTATGGCCGATGGCAGTGTCACCACGTTCCCCCGAGACAAGGAAACGCTGCGTGCTTTGATTACCCGAAACGGTGGCGAAGCTTACAAATATCCAGAACTCGACTGAGTTGGTCTTCCGCCCATTCAAGAATGGGGACTGACGGTCACGTATCGCGTAGCTCTCTACAATGGTAGGGAGCTACGCGCCGCCGTCATGCTTCATCCGCCTTATGTCGGGAAACAAGAGTCGGGTCGGCTGCCCTTACTGTCTGCGGCGTGCTGGATTGCAAGAGGATGATCGCTTGATCGGCATGTCCACACAAGCGACAGCTATTGACCGCTCCCCACTGACTCAGCGGAGCCGGATGCGTCTGGCGATTGGCGGATCGTTTAAGGCGACCAATTCGGTGGCATCAAACTGGTTGGCATATCGCGCTGCGGCGTATCTCTCGTACCAGGCAGCAATGGGTTCGAGGCCTGGCACTTGCCCAATGCGGTCGGCAAATTGGTTGAGCGTTTCGCCGGGTAAACGGGTGAACCCCAACCGACTGGCATTCCAGTCCATCCGTTTCAGGATGCGATGCAAGGTGTGCACCACGGGGTCAACTGGCACGCGCTGCCATTCGGCAACTTCTCGCAATGCCCATCGGACCAGCCGCAGCAAGAACCACACAAACCACGCAAATCCAGCCGCGATGGCAAGCCAGCCCAGCGGACTTTGCAACAGTCCCCACCACACCTGAGCCCTGACGTCAGGGTTGGGGTGACGAAGCATTTCTCCCAGATTCTTGAAGAAGTCGGCGACTCGCTTCACGTACGAACTCTCATCGGCAGGCACACCGTCCGAAGGGGTCGCTTCGACAATCACCCAACCACGTTGGGGATCGTACGCTTCCGCCCAAGCGTGGGCATCCTTATCACGTGAGATCCAGTACTCTCCCAAGGGATTCCATTCGCTCGTGACAAACCCGGTCACGTACCTGCAGGGAATCCCTGCCTGGCGGAGCAGAATCACCGCCCCGGTTGCAAAGTACTCGCAGTGGGCAGCAGGTCGGTCCTTAAAGAAGTAATCCAGCGGATCACGTCGGGGAGGGATCTGGATTCCCAGGCTGTATTGATAGTTGTCATGGAAGTACCGTTCGACGGCTTGGCACTTCTCGTCGAAGGTTTCTTGTCCTGCGAACACTTCGTCCGCGATTTTTCGCACCGTAGGGCTCATTCCAAACGAGCTCAGCATCATTGGCTCGAGCAATGTCGAAATGGGCTCGGGGTTACTGACCTGCGGTACATAGCAACGGTAGTCACGGCTGACTGTCTCACTGGACATCTCCGTCACGATGCCATGTTCGTTGACTGTGACAAAGTTTGACCGCAATTGAAGATGAGAAATACCAGGCGGAATGAAGATCCCGCCTCCACGATCCGGGTCAGGGCAAATGTCCATGGCTGCGAAATGCCTGGCGTTGACAGGGCGAATCTCGAACACGTTCTCGCCGACTCGCGGACTCGGTAGGTCTTGCGGAAAAAATGGCATTGGCCCCAGCGTCTTCTCAAACCGGCTTCCCATCCGATGCAAATAGTGCTCGTGCTTGCCTACATGCCATTCGCCGCGAAGGAATGAGTCGTAGACGGCCCCACGCAGGTAGACGGAGCCATGTTGCGTGTAGACCCGCAAGGCAATTCGCTCAGGGTTGTTGGTCTTTAGGCCAGCAATGCTTCCCAAAACAGGATGCGAGGCAAACGAGATTCGCTGGGCGCGCGGTGTCGCCGCGGCAAGCAGCAAACGTGTCCAGACCTGATCCAGGTGCGGACGCAATCGATCCATGCCATACATGCCCGCTTGCGTCAAACCAATGGTCAGCACAAGCAATCCTGCCGTGGGAAGCGTACGGCGCGCCTTGTGGGATGCCACGGGTCGGTCACGCTGTACGCAGGTATCGAGATAGATTGCTCCCAACACCACATACAACATCACCGCGACCAGGTAGATGGTCTTGTTATCCGTAGTCCCATCAAAGGTTCCTGCGCAAACCAAAATCATGGCCCCCAACCCGACCTGCCAAACGGGCAACACCGGCGTCGTCGATTGACGGCAAAACTCCAGGGCCAGCACCAGCATGAGTACGTGCCCTAGCGCCACCACGATGTGGATAGGAAGCAACGGAGAATCCAACGTGTCCGGCAGGCTGCCGGTGGACGCTCCTTGGATCAACAGCCCCACGGCCAGCACCAGCGTCAATCCGGACATCCAGCGTCTTGTCAGCGGCAAGCGCAAACCGGTAAAAGCCCCGATTCCGGAAATAGCCATCGCTACGAACGACATCCACCACTGGCCCGACATGAACCCGAAGACACTGGCGACGATGCACAGCAGCACCCAGCCGATCAATCGTTGCAGGGTCATATTTCGTTGACCTTTCCACCACGGACCTCTTCTGGCGTGAACTCGAAGAAGACGAGTTCTTCGGTAGCTTCGAGTGGGCGGGTGGTGGGACCCTTGTGCACGACCACCACCTTCGCACCACACCCAGCGTGCAGGATTTCCTCAGACAAGGCGTTGCGTGCTTCATCCCAGTCCAGCAAGATGCAGATGGCCGTAGAGACGTCGTCGAGTTGCTCAATCAAGGACGCCGCTACTTTATCAAACGTATTCACGCTGCTTGGCTGCACGCCAGCCAGAACTTCCAGCACCGTATCAATACTAGTCCGATTGGAATAACTGCGAAACACAAACAACTCGGGGCCGGCGGCAAAGATCTCCAGCGCAATCTGCTCGCGTGAGATAGCATCAGCCACCGAAGCCGCAAACTCGATCGCTGCTTCGAAGGTATCCTCCAGTTGAGCGCGGCGTTTCTGGTTGGGCTCGGCAATGTACGTATCCAAAATCAACGCCACACGCCCATGACCTTCTTCCTGATATTCGCGAACATACGGTTTCCCCAATCGGGCCCAAGACCTGAAATCGAGTCGCCGCAACTCATCGCCAGCCACGTAGTCTCGGTTTCCAAGGTACTCGGGAGAGTTGCCCACGGTTAGTAAGCTGCTGACATCCTGGGCCTGGATCCGGCTTCCAATCCCAGGGTCAATCTGTTGGAGGGGTTCGAAACTCGGAACCACTACCAAATTGCCTGGCAAGGTTTGAGTCGGCCCATGTCGAAACAGGTTGAACGGATAGGTGCTGAATACGCGAAGCGCCGGCCACGGAAAGGTGCCTCGCCGCTTGGGGACAAAAGTGATGACGAACTGCGCGGACTCCCCCGGACGCAACGCCGCTTCGACCCGATCCGTGGTGCAGCCTGACCAGGTGCTGGGGATATCGAGCAAGTTGACCGAGATATCCAATGAGGTCCAGCGGCCCCGGTTGGTGACCTGCACTTTGACCTGGACTTCGCCTCCAGCGACCGACTTGTCCGGCAATTCAACCTGAGTGGTGACGTGCGGACGAAACAAGATGCCGGCCAATCTTGCGACAACATACAAAGCCGTCAAGGCACAGAACATGCCGTACGCTGGCACTTGCAGGCTTCGCAAACCGATCATGCTGACGGCGATTCCCCCCAGCAGCCATTGCCCTGCGGGGGTCAGGCGCTGATACCACCAATTTTGAAAGAATTTGCCACGCAGCAATATGGGGCGAAACAGGAAATGTTTCATCGTGGCATCTCCGCAAAAATACGCAGCAGCAGCACCGTCGGCCAGACGTGACCCATCAGGTTGGCACGCGCACCTGATTCAACACGTCACGTACGATCTGGGTGCGCGTTTCGTTTCCATAGCGTGCCTTGGCGGTGAGCATCAGGCGGTGCATCAGGACATGCGGGGCCATGCGCTGGACATCGTCTGGCAGGACATGGGCCCGCGTGGACATAAAAGCAGATGCCTGCGCCGCTCTGAACAGCATCAACGCACCGCGAGGGCTGCAACCTAACTTCAAGCGAGGGTCTTGTCGCGTTCGTTGGGCAATGGCCACCACATACCGACCGACGGTCTCATCAACATGGACTTGCCGAACTTCGGACTGTAGCCGCATCACATCTTCGCCAGTGATGACCGGTTCGAGTTGGTCCAGCGGAGAGGAGCCTGATTGGGTGTAGAGAATGGACAACTCAGTGTCTGCGTCCGGATAACCCAAGTTCAGATCAATTAGGAACCGATCAAGCTGTGCTTCCGGCAAAGGGTACGTGCCGTGGAAGTCGCCCGGGTTCTGTGTCGCCAGAACCATGAACGGACTGGGAAGCTGATGGGCATCTCCTTCGATCGTGGCTTGCCCTTCGCTCATGGCTTCGAGCAAAGCGGACTGCGTGCGCGGCGAAGCCCGATTGATCTCGTCCACGAGCAGCACGTTCGAAAAAATCGGACCTGCCCGAAATCGAAAACTCCCATCTGACGGCGAGTAGATCGAGGTGCCGAGAATATCCGCAGGGAGCAAATCGGGCGTACACTGAATCCGCTGGAACGATACATCAATGGAACGCGAGACAGCCTTGGCAAGCGTGGTCTTGCCAACCCCAGGCACATCTTCCATTAAAACGGATCCACCCGCCAAGAGGGCCACGACCAACACTTCCAGGCTTTCTTGCTTGCCTTGGATTACCGACGAGAGATTCTCGACGAGGGCGAGAATCTGATCATTGGATTCGGACAACGGAGGCTCAGCCAGGCTCCATAATCCTGTGGTTGGTTCAGGTAGGGTGGATCGCCCAAGCGGATCGTAAACGCTTGCGGGAACAAATAAAAACTGCACCTGCGAATCATAATTCTCGTAACCGCGAATTACCACCACAACTCGGTGGGGGGTGGGCCATTGTAGAACAGTTGTCTCAACTGTTCACGAACCAAGAAGAATGTATCGGGTACTCCGGCGGGTGAACCAAGTTGAACTTCGACTCTTCAATCCCAACCCGAAGCGTCAGCGAGGAAGCATGACAGGCGATGTCGCCACGGCTGTCATCACGACGGACCGTGATGACTACTTTTCCTCCAACGTGTCTAGCTCCCCCAACGATTCACAATTCCTTGAAACAAGCGTGGTGCCATCTGATTGAAGCGTGCAGCGGCACCAGGCAGACCAGGTGGGTATACGTCCCGCTTGCCTGCAATCATTGCCTGAACAATCTTCAAGGCAACCGTTTCAGCTGAAGGAGGATTCGCTGGCCGCCACTTGGACTTGGCCGCGGCTTCCTTCATATCGTCAAAAAATTCAGACTTTGTGGTGGCTGGTGTCGCCAACAGAACATCGACTTCCCCTCGCAATTCTCCCCGAATCGCGTCGCTGAAGCCTCGCACGGCAAACTTACTTGCGGAGTAGGCCGCCATGTTCGGAAGTGCGAAATGCCCTAGCACCGACCCGAGATTGACCACCAGCGGCTGGTTGCCACGCCGGAGTTCTGGCAGCGCCGTCCGGGTCATTTCAGCCAGAGCAATGAAATTGACCTCCAACAGCCTGGCCAAATCGCCAGGACCCCCTTGACCAAACTCCCCTATACCCCCAAATCCAGCGTTATTTACCAAGACGTCCAGCCCTTCCCAACAGTCGATGGCTCGGCGGGAAGGACTTGCTGGCGGAGCGCGTCTCGGGACGAGTCAACATCTCCAATCACAGCCTGCGTTTCTCCAGGCTTCGCTGCCAACTCGGTTTGCAATTGTTCGAGACGGTCGGCACGGCGAGCCACCAGCACGACGTTGGCCCCGCGATTGACGAGCTCGCAGCTGATAGCCCTGCCGATGCCGCTGGATGCGCCGGTTACAATGGCTCTCCGACCTGTGAGCACCCGGTACGGCATGTCGAGGCACTTCCTGACTTGAGGTTGGCAACCAGATTCCAGGTCCCGGATAAGAGGCGGGACACCCGCTGGTTGGGTTGTGTTGAACGGGACGACGTAAAATAGCGTAGGATAACAATGTATTTCTTGACGCTCTGGCGTAAGCGTAACTAAAATCGAGATTTAGGGCATCCGTCCCCAACCAGTACGTTCGACGCCTCGGCTCGCGTCTTCAGTGGAGCTTCGATATGCAGTTGGAAAATCATCAGGCAAGTCATGCCACTCCCGCTGGCTCTCGCAAGCGGCAATGGGTGATGCTAGCGTTGTCGTTGGGCCTTTTGGTAGGGGTAGTTTCGACAAGCACGGCTCAAGAAGAACCCGACGGCGTCCAATTCCGTCGCCTCGCAAACGGCGTGATGTACTCCATCAGTCCGGAGTCGCAGAAGGAAGAAACGTATAGCCGGCACGACCTACTCGGCTTGCTCGAGCGCGATCCAAACATCGGCAAACGCCCCTGGTCCCCGTCGATTCTGGCGAAAGACGTGAAGTACACTCGCGAGATCTGGGGCTTGGAATTCACGTTCAAGCCGATGCGGTACGTTAAGGTAGATATCCCCCAAAACTCTGGGAAAATGGTCCAGAAAGAGATCTGGTACCAGGTCTACTACGTGGTGAATCACAGCGACAAACCGGTTCGCTTTGTGCCCCGATTCATGCTGCATGATCGCGAAGAAGACCTGTACTACAAGGACCGGCTGATCCCGGTTGCCATGGACCCCATCCGCAAAAAAGAGGACCCCAAACGGAAGTTCCTCAACTCGATCCAGATGAGTGAAGCGGAGATTCCCCCCAGTACCGATGGCGAAGTCAAAGTCTGGGGAGTTGTCACCTGGGAAGATGTTGATACCAGATGCGACCGGTTTTCGGTGCTCGTCCAAGGTCTCACCAATGCCTACAAGGCCGAAGACGAGAACGGCAAGCGAACGTATTTTCGCAAAACGCTCCAACTCAATTTCTGGAGACCGGGTGACGAATTCTTCGGTGACCAGCGAGAGATCCGCTTTGGAGACCCGCAGGATATTGACTACAAGTGGGTCTACATGTAAATTCTTGGGTTCCCGGCACCCTCGGGCGCAGGATGCCCTGCCGGTTTCTCAACCTATTTGCCGTGTAGATCAAGGGAATTCAAATGGCCCATAAAAAAGGGCAAGGTTCGAGCCGTAACGGGCGAGACTCCAATGCTCAACGTCGTGGCGTCAAGAAGTACGGCGGTGAGAAGGTCATCGCTGGCAATATCCTGATTCGCCAGGTCGGTAACAAGTTCCACCCCGGGCAAGGCGTGGGGCAAGGCAATGATTTCACGCTCTATGCGCTCGTCGATGGCGTGGTCAAGTTTGATCGCAACGGACGTCGCATCAGCATCGTCAATGCCGATTTCAACTAAGCCGAGCCAACACGCTCGTTGAAACCAACGACCTTGGGGATGACTTGTGCAGTCATCCCTATTTTTTTGTCAGCATCTTTCACCCCCACAGCCCATGTTTGTCGATCGCGTAAAAATTGTCGTAGCCGCAGGCAAGGGAGGGGACGGATGTCTCAGCTTCCGACGGGAGAAGTATGTCCCCGCGCGGAGGTCCGGACGGAGGTGACGGCGGAGACGGAGGAAGTGTTTATCTGGTGGCCGAAGCCGGAGTGGACAGTTTGGTTCCGCTCTCGCATCGCAAACATTGGAAGGCCACCGCTGGTGAGAACGGACGCGGGTCGGGCTGCCATGGTCGCAACGGCCAAGACCTGATTCTCAAAGTTCCTCCAGGCACCATGGTGCACGATGCCGAACATGGCCACCTGATCAAGGACCTGGCCCAAGCCGGCGATACCGTCACAGCCGCCCAAGGTGGCTACGGCGGCAAAGGCAACGTCCGCTTCAAGACGGCCACCAATCGGGCCCCGCGCGAAATCACCCCTGGCATTCTTGGCGAAGTTCGCGAGCTGGTACTCGAACTGAAAGTCATTGCCGATGTTGGCCTCGTCGGCAAACCCAATGCCGGCAAGAGCACCATGCTCAGCCGACTCAGCCGTGCCCGGCCTGAAATCGCCGACTATCCCTTCACCACCAAGCACCCGAACTTGGGACAGGTCCAGATTGACTTCGACCGCTCCTTCGTGCTCGCAGACATTCCCGGGCTCGTCGAAGGAGCCCACCAGGGGATTGGCCTAGGGCATGAATTTCTTCGCCACATCCAAAGGGCAGGCATCCTTGTGCATCTGGTCGAACCGATGCCGATGGACGGCACGGACCCCATCACCAACTACGACTCGGTCCGAAGCGAGCTACGTCAGTACGATTCGCAGCTTGCCGAGCGTCCCGAGATTGTGGTGGTCAGCAAAGCCGAGTTGCCTCAGGCTGACGAAGTTGCCGCCGAATTGAGCAGCCATCGAAACGGCGAGGTGCTCACCGTCAGCGCCGTGACCGGCAAGAATCTCGACAAGCTTGTGCATCGGATCACTGCCGAACTTGACGCCGTCAAGACCTGACGCGGCCCAGCGAGGCCACGGCTTGGTGGCCGTTTGAACTGCGTCTCGCTACCGCGCTCGAATATCCTTTTTGATCTGGATGACTTCCTGCGACTCCGGCAGTGCTTTGTAGTAGGGGTCCAGCGGATAACATCCAGAAATGATCCCGTGCCGCGGCGCAGTCGTGCAGTCGCTGAATGTGCGGCAAACCCGTTTGCGTGCCAGCTTCCCTTGCTGGAGTACGTCAGCGGGGAGTTCAGGATACGAAAGCACCATTCGTCCCAAGCCTACGGAATCGATCCATCCCTCACGGACCAACGCCTGAGCAACATGCGGCAAATAGTCTTGTAGGTACGAGTACCCACTCCCCACCATCAACAGGCCCGGCACCGCTTGTTTGCAGTGCCGTGCGGCTTGGATCTGACGACACACGCCGCGCAATGGATCCTCCGGCGGCAGGTAGCCATCGCTGGGAGGAAACGCTGCGGGACGCTGCACATGAGGGCTGTAGTACGGGCTTCCGCAAGTAATGTTGGCCGCCGATACTCCCAAGTCTCTCAGCATCTCCAACAGCTGAACGGTCTCGCTGAGATCCATTTCCATCGGGTCGTCGGCCTGACAGCCAAAGCCCACGTCGTACGGCAGCAGATGTTCGTACTCCAGCGGTTGCCCGACTTCGCGGCTCGTGCGGAAGGGAGGAATATCGAACGCGCTCAGGCGTACTCCGATGTGCAAGCTCGGCAACTCCTGGCGAATCCGCTCAATCACGCTGCGTAGCAATCGAGTCCGCCCTGCCAGATCGCCACCGAACGGTCCCGGCCGGGACCGGGCACTGAGAAACTCATGCAACAAGTAACCGTGGCACGCTTTGATATCGACGAACTGAAAGCCAACTTCAGCCGCCAACTGCGCGGCCACCACGTAGCGGTCGACCAACCGCTCCAAATCAGCGTCGGTCCAAACCACGCTCTCGTCATCCGGAGCGATCCCAAACTTGGCATCCAGCAACGGGTGATGATAAGCGATTCGCGGCGCTAGTTCTTTGCTCCAAGGGCGAGAGAATCTGCCGGAATGCGTGAGTTGCAACCCAACCACCAGGCCGTCGGTTGAGCCGAACTGCTCAGCATGGGCTTCCGATAAGGTTTCAAACAGAAGCTGCAATCCTGCTCGATTGGATGGCGTCGCCAACGTCTGGCGAGGATTGGCGCGTCCATCTTCCTGGACAGCCGCGGCTTCGCCTCCCCAAATCAGTTTGGCTCCGCTGACGCCAAAGTTCTTCCAACGCCGTAGCGTGTACTCCGAAGGCGAACCATCCGCATTGGCATCCCAACCTTCCATTGGATGAATACACCAGCGATTGCCCACCTTGAGACTGCCGAACATGCAGGGCTCCGCCAATGGCGAACCCGCCTCGGCAGTGAGGATCTGATCATCGAGCGGGATCTGCTCGTCCAACCCCGTCAGGTACGTGCGGAAGGTCGGAATGTCCTTGAGTTGAGCAATCTTGGTGAACACGATATGCGGCCGGATGCCTCTCCTAGGATTATGTAGAACAGTTGTCCCAACTGTTCACTTGCAGATGTACCCGAAGCGTTTCTCTTGCTTCGTGAACAGTTGAGACAACTGTTCTACAATGAAATCGTAGGGCGTGTCGAATTGTCGGTTGATCTTCCACTTCCACGCTACATCCCCAGCGATTTCCAGCTCGCAGGCAGCGGGGCGATAAACTCCATCGGCTCGTGCCGGACGGGGTGGTCGATCACCAGGCGACGGGCGTGCAAAGCAATGCCTGACGAAAAGTGTTCGCTGCTGCCATACTTTCGATCTCCCCAGATCGGCATGCTGTGTTCGGACAACTGCACGCGAATCTGATGCTTACGACCGGTCTCGAGCTTTACTTCCAGCAGCGTGCCTCGGCGGAGTTTCTCCAAGCGTGTGAACGAAAGCTTCGCCTCTTGGGCCCCTGCGGATTGCGGCGCCACCACCAACACCTTGCGATGCCGCTCATGATGGGCTACCCAATCCGTGTAGCTGCCAGCTGGGGGAGGAAGTCCTTCGACGACGGCCCAGTAGGTCTTCTCAACATCACGCTCGCGAAACTGTTCGGACAACCGGGCCGCAGCCTTCGAAGTCCGGGCCAACAACACCACGCCGGTCACCGGCGCATCGAGCCGACTGACCACCCCCAGGTACACGTTGCCTGGCTTTTGATACTGCTCTTTGATGTATTGCTGCGCCAATTTCAACAAGCTGGGGCGATCTGCGGAGACGCCCATGGTGGGGAGTTCGGCCGGCTTAGCAATCACCAGCAGATGGTTGTCTTCGTACAGGACGTCAACCGGCGGTTTCTTCACTCGCTCGCTCCCCAATTGCCAAGCCACATGCCTGACCACTAAAGTAGACCAGTTGCCCCCTCACACGCAACGGGGGGAGCTTGTCTCCGCTGCTTACTTTCTAGGAACCGAGAACATGTCATCAGCACCCAGTGTGGCCGTTTTGGGGGCCAGTACCAATCGTAGCAAGTACGGCAACAAGTCGATCCGGGCCCATCAGGCTCAAGGATACGACGTTTATCCGGTCAACCCTAGGGCGACCGAGATCGAGGGGCTCACCTGCTATCCCACATTGGGGGAAGTGCCGGTCCAGCAACTCACGCGAATCACGCTGTACCTGCCGCCAGCCATTTTGCTGGAGCAATTGCCGGACATTGCCGCCAAAGGGGCGGACGAAGTGTGGTTCAACCCTGGCACGGATACACCGGAAGTCTTGCAGCGCGCTCGCGATTTAGGAATTGATCCGATTGTGGCATGCAGCATTGTCGCCATTGGCGTCAACCCTGGTGGACTTTCGGAGTCGTGAGGTTCCAACCCGCGTGGTTCCTGAACAGTTGGGACAACTGTTCTACATTGAGGTCCAACCTCGTTAGGCTCCCTTGGAGGCAGGCGAGTGCGGGGTTACTATGGAAGGGAAGAAGTACTCGGCTTCTTGGCTTTTCACACCTGTTTCTCCGCACGTTTCCCGCATGCCTGACGATCGCCCCTTCGAAGACCCTCCCGCACGTGACGACCCAGCCGTTGGTGATTCACTTGGTGGTGATCCCAAGCAGAAGGCTGCCGAACCGTCCAAGTTCGGAAAGTTCTTCGGTACGCTGCGCCAACAGATCCGGTTCATGCTCAAGGTCTGGATTCCGTTTCTCGCCAATCCGCATGAGCGGAACTGCCTGGTTCGTTACGGCGTACGTGATGCCCGAGTTGGCCTGGAGTGGCAAATCGATTGGCCAGAACAGTGTTGGGAATGTGGCGAGGTGGAGAATCTGCGCCGCCGGCACTTTTCGCTCGAAGTCAGAGCGTACGAGAAAGCCGTGGTGATCATCGGCGTTACCCTGGCCACGACGCTGGCCTTTGGGCTGTTAACCTGCGTTACCGGCGTGGGAATCGCCCTGATGTTGATGACCATCACAATGATGGTGGGCGCGGGGATCATCATCACCAAGAGTTGGAACGAGAATGTCGAGTTGGGCGTTTTCACGTGCAAGGAACATGCCAAGCGGGCGCGTCCGCTGATGACCATTGATGATGAGTCGCTCTATATCCTGGCACCGAGTTCACAAATTGCGGATGCTGCGAGTGCGGATGTGGCTGACCGCCGCCGGCGCAAAGAACGGCCCATCGATCGCAGATCGAGCACTGCCCGCTCCGGTGGTTCTTCGCCGTCGGAGCGTCCAGCCACAGGCTCCCAACAGGCACTTCCCCCGCCGCCAGACGAGCCAATCCCATTTGATGTCGAAGGAGATCATGTGGTGGATGTTACTCCGAATCCGACGAGTACGCCCTCGGCGCGCGAGTCTTACGAAACGGAGAAGATCCCCTTCGATGACGATGAGGGTGCCGCGCCCCCGGCGGCGAAGCCGTTCAGTGGGTCAATTCCGGCGTCTTCTGGAAATCCCCCGGCGGCCTCGGACAGCCGACTTGCCTCGGGAGATTTACCGCCGATCCCGTTCGACGACGACGACAACGCAGACGCCCCAACCGGCGGTCCTGATGAGAGTGCCCCGGAATCGGAGTCGGGTGATCCGCCGCGAAGGTCGCTGATTCAACCTCTGCCTGAGTCGGTGAGTGACCCTTCGATGCACCCTCCCGTTTCGCGCTCGGAAGACGACGACCCGGATTCGCCGACCAAGAAGAAGTCGGACGACGAAGATCCCGACGATCTCCTGCTCGGATAGCCAGCGAAATCAGCTGGTCAGCCTGGACGGCAGGCGCGAAGATATTTGGCGCGGTACCTCATCAGGCTTCTTCCCAGGCTCCTTCAAAACCGAGGAGGAAGTCGACGGCATCAACTTGTTTGCGGTCGTTGCCGCCCATGGTGGAGAGGGCCAGGACTTCGTCAAAACCGGCCGCGCTGCTGCTGCCGGCGTCTCCGGACATTTCGGCCCTGTTGCCTCGGGCGGTGAAGTATTCGTCCGCGCTGCTATCCTGGAACTGGGCCCTGTCGTACCCGCTGCTGGCGTAGCTGGTGACCTGTCCGAAGTTGGCGGCGGTGTTGCTGAACCCATCACCTGAGATGGTGGTGCTGCCAATGCGGGAGACCAGGGTGTCATTGCCTTGCGAGTCCCAGAGCGTGGCGGTGTCGTTGCCGGTCTTTCCGTCGGCATACACCATGCTGGCCCCGCGGACGTACAGGCTGTAGTCCCTGCTCGATAGTTGCGCGTTGTCCACGCGACCCACAAAGGTGTCGTCTGCCGCTGAGCCATGCAGGAAGGCTCGGTCCCCGCCGCCGTTGAGGTAGGCAAAGACTCGTTCGAAACTGCCGGCGTAGAGACTGTTGCCGCCGCCAGTGAGTTGCAGCCAGGTGGGATGAGCCGTCAGGGTATCAGCGCTGGACGTGCCGTTGATGATTGCGGTATCTCTCCCTCCCCCGCCGTAAGCGCGGAGGGATTCGAAGCCTGCGGTTTCGATCAAGTAGCCGCTTCCGGAGATCCGCGTTCGGTTTTGTTGGGAGACGAGCATATCGCTCCCATCGGTCCCATACAGGTAGGCCTGGTCATTCCCGCCACTAGCAGAGACGTTGACCGAAGCAAAACCCACCACGTCAATGCGATTGTTGGCTGAAGTGAGTTGCGTGCGATCACTGCGGCCGATGAGCATATCATCACCGGCGGTTCCGTACAGTTGGGCGAAGTCGTTCCCGCCGCTGGAATGGGCGATCACGGTACGAAAACCACTGGCAGAATTTGCGAAACCGGCACCCATCATCAACGTCTGGGCATCCGAGGCGTAGACCTTGTCCGAACCGCGCGAGTCAAAGAACTCAGCCTGGTCATTGCCACCGCCGGAGTAGACTTCGATACGTTCGGTATTCACCACGTTGATGCGTGTTGAACCGGCAATCATGGAAGCCTCGCCGGGGCGAAGTTGGACCTGATCACTGCCCGTGGTTCCGGTCAGGACAGCGTTATCGTTCCCGCCACGCCCATCAAAACGAACTTGCTGAATTCCAGCAGCCACCGTGTAGCGGACGCCATTGACGACTAGAAGCCGATCGGTCGCATTGAACGAGAACTGATCGTTATCTGCCGTTCCGTTGACGGTCCAGGTGGTGCCTGAAGTGGAGATCAGGTTGGTCACGCGGAAGTCCACAGCACCGCTGCCAGTGACGTGCAGGTAGAGAGTTTCGCCGGCGGCCACGTTCAGATCGATGCGGCCTTGCCCATTGGTCTGGGACGTCGAACCAATCTTTTGTCCCTGCGCATTGTAGACGTCAAACTGGAACTGGTTCCCGCGAGCCCAATCTGCTTCGAGCGTGAGAATTCCGCTCCGGTTGGCCGTGAACGAGAAGTGCTGGTTAGCGCTGTTGATATCCACGCCAGCGAACTCGGCAGAGCTGATGCCCCCCAGTCCGTGTACTGGACCTGGGCTTCTTCTGCCGCGAGTTCCATGCTGATGGAATAGCTGCCAACGGAACTTGCTCCCAGCCCAAAGGCGTAGGACTGGCCAGCCACCACATCAAAGGTGAGGGTGTTGCCCTGGCGTTGGGCACCGGTATTCCCTAGCAGCCAGTCTGCGTTGAGTTGGGCCGCAGCCTCTACGGACAACGTCACGCGACCGGAGGCGCTGGCGGTGAAACTGAAATAATCCGTATCACCCAGTGTGCCAATCATCCCGGCAATTTCTGACGTGCCAGTCAGCGAACCCAAGTCGTGCGCCGTATCGAGCGAAGAGCCAAACTCGTCGGCCGGCAGGATGGCATCCAGCGCGTTCTGCAAGTTCAGACTGAAGTAGTTCTGTCCGGTGACGGCATCGTAGACGGTATCTGCCGTGGAGGTCATCAGGTTGTACAAGTCATCTTGCGTGACGTTGTTGTTGCCCACAAATGCGTAGGCTTCACGAAGAATCACACTTGCCCCGGCAACATACGGAGCGGCCATGCTCGTTCCCGAGTAGCGGACAAAGTCATCGGAGACGCCGTTCTGATCTCCTCGATAATCTGGGACGGTACTCCAGATACTGCGGCCTGGTGCGGCAATCACTCGGCTGTTGCGCTGGCTGAAGTAGGAGAGTGTTCCATCCGCATCCAGCGAGGCAACCGGCACCACGTACTGGCTAGCCGCAGGATAGCTGAGACCTTCTTCGTTGTACGTGGTGAACGAGTTCCCCGCGGCCACGGAGATAAAGATCCCGGCATCTTCGAGCTGTTGCAACTCGTCTTCGAGCATCGACCAACTGGGAACGGTGTCTGCATTCCAGTTGGTGCCCAACGACATGTTGATGGTGGTGATGGAATTCTCGAACGTATCGAGATTATCCAAGACCCACTGCAAGGCGTCTTCCACCCATTCGAATTTTCCGCCTCCGTTGTCGTCAAAGACGCGGAGCGAAACCAGATCGACCCCGGTCGCCACGCCGGTATGTGTCGCGTCGGTACTGCCGATAATGCCGGCAACATGCGAACCGTGCGAGCCCAACGGGCCATCATCGTAGGGGTCTGCATCGTTCTCGGCAAAGTCCCAGCCGCCGACCACGCGATACCCTGCCCCGAACCCGCCGCCAAGCGCGGCATGATCGTAGGCAATGCCAGAATCAATCACCACGACCGTTTGTCCGGCACCGGTGAATCCATACTGTGCCGAAGCCTGAGTCCAACCGGTCAAGTCATGACTTGCCGAGAAGGTGGTCAGTGGGGGGATGGCTGATTCCGAAACGTCCACGCTAAAGTCGTAGACAGCATCCGCCGACATCACGCGGCGTTCTTCAAGTGCCTCAAACCCCAAGCCGAGCTTCGAATCTCGGGCAGGAAGACGATTGCGCATCAAAGCGCCTCCTGTGCTTACAGACTGCGATCGTCGGCGCGGTCCTCTCGTAGCGATAGCGCGAGAGATGTGCCGCATCCGTGCCTGTGGCAGTAACACAGGCAAAGGGAGGAATTCTTGAAATGGAATCGCGAGGGGTTGCTCTAACCTTCGTTCCATCGAAGGGCGAGGAAATATAGGTTAGTCTTGCTGCGGGAACAACACCGGATTCACACCATTTACGGATTCCGAAAAGCTTGCCGATTGCAGCCGTAACTTCTTGTGGCGCATCTGCCTACGTGTTCGGATTTGCGGCCCTAAGAAACGCTCGCATGCGAATAACCCGTGTCAACCGCAGATTCGGAGTTGTCGCGGTGAACGAATCAAGCGTGTCACCGTAGGCAGACTTTCCACAACTGCTCGAGCCTGACCTGCGTGCCGTGCGGGAGAAATGCTCTCGGCGGACCAGAAACCTTCGCCGAGATTCATCTGGCACTCAAGCAGTGGTGAGGTGCAATCCTGGCGGTTAGAATAACCGGGTTGTATCGAATGGCGCGGTTCTACCACTTGCCTACGCAAGAGCTCGAACTGCCTGAGGTGAAGCGTTCCACATCTATGGGAGAAAGTTCCATGCGTTGCACAGTACTCGCCATCTTGGCTCTGATTGCCTTTCCCTTGTTCGCCCAAGCACAAACTCCACCCACTTCCGAAGTGGATGGGCTCAAGGCAGAGATCAAGACTCTCCGCGAACGGGTCGCAGTTCTGGAAGGCAACATGGCCACCGTGACCGGTTCTCTCCAAAAGATCTACGACAAGCTGGAAAGCCTTCCCGACACGTTCGATGTGCTCCAAACACAAATCAATTCCAACGCCGACAAACTTGAGCAAGTCGCCACGAGTGACGGCCAGAATTTCGTGCCCAACATCTTGAGCAACATGCAGATCAGTAGTCAGTTTCGCCATCAGGTTGCCAAGAGCACGCAAGCCTCGCTGAACGTCAACAACATGACCGGCGTTCCGCAAACCATGCTAGTGAACGGCGTCGCCTGGACGCTTCGGCCTGGCATCAATCCGTTCAAAGTTCCGTTGGGCAAAGTCACCACACACCTGGCCGCTTACGAGGCTCCGCGCGGTTGGGAACTCGATGATTTCAAATTCGACCAAGAGAACGGCGCCGTGTTGAACGTAGAAGTCCGCTACTAAGCATCGATCGGAAAATTAGCGAGCGGTTTTGGCGCTAGCCACCGGTGGTTGTAGCGATTTCCCAACTCCACCGGCGGCTAGCCTTGCACGGTTTTGAGCTTGCTGCGGAGGACTGCTGGAACACGGTTCCAGCGACTCGCTTGGAGATGGAGCCGAAGCGTTTTTTGGTGGTTCGACATTGCTATCGCGATGTCTCTGCCACGTCAGAAATGGGGGTGGGAGTACTCACCGCAGGTGCCGGCTGAGATTGTGACTGAACGTCGAGATAGGCAACCTTCCCCAAGATCGCCAGGCCAAGCAGGCTTGCCACCGTGATCGCGCCTACCAACAGCAGCGCTATGGTGGGATTCACGGCTGACTGATTGAGGTTGTTACTCATGGCTGACCCCTTGTGACGAAGTTGAACATTCGGCCTGGCCCAAACCGGGGCGGACGAATGATTCTGATATCTCTCTGACAAGGCATTCGCCTGCCAGGTTCCCATCTTCCCCGAAAAAGACTCAAACGAAGCCGGGACACCGAACCAATCCGATACTTCCGCGATTCTCAATCCCAACCCAAATTGTCAACAAGGCAACATGATCAGGGAGGTCTCCACCGGCGTTATCTCGCTGACGCTTTGACGCCTCGGACTGGGATTTCAACGGCGAGCCGCAAAACCTGCGAGCATTGGACGGTTGCTGTGGTTACAATTTCACCCGTTCATTAGTAAATGCGGAAACGTGGGGGGACTGCGATGCTCAAGCTGCCGCGATTGACACGCTGCGCACTGATACTGGCTGCATGTTTAATTGGCCTGCCGACTGAGGAAGTTACGGCCGAAGTTCCACTTTCGCCGGAGCAGGTGCTCGAAGAGTTGAAAAAGTTTTACACGGCCACGGCCCGCCCGGATGGGTCGTTTCAGCCGGGCGTGGATCCCCACTACCTAGGCATGTCAGACTGTGCCTACAGCGATCTGGCGGCCGTCACGTACGCCTGCACCGTGAATCGCACGTTCGGCTGGAAACTTCCCTTCGAGCGGCAAACGGTCAAGTTTCTGCAAGCCCGTCAACGTGCTGATGGCACGTTCGTCAATGTGGCTGGCACGGTCGATCCCGATTCGCCTGCCGGTCGCACGTACAATACCACTCAAGGGTTAGTGGCACTGCACGCCTTGGGAGCCACGGCTCGGTACGACCCACTACCGGTCTTCGAAGACATTCTCAGAGCCGACTACAAACAGCTACCACCCTACAGTACTAGCTTCTTTCCACTGGCCTATCTCTGTGCCGGCAAGCCGATTCCGGCCAAGGCAGACCAAGGTATCAAGGCGTTGATGGTTCAGGACGAAACCGGCTATCTCAACGATCACATTGCCGCCACGTTCCACGCTTCGCATTACTATCAGTTGATCGGTCAGCCCACGCCGATGGTCGAGCCCATGGTTGCCCGAATCCTGCAGGATCAAAAAGCAGACGGAAGTTGGATGTTGCACATGCCATCCCGTGACCGGCATGCGACGTTTGACGCCGTTTTCACACTCGCGCACGAGGCAGCCGACCAACCTCGCGCGAAGAGGGCGATTGCCAAAGCGGTGCGTTGGGCCTTGAGTTGCCGCAATGCAGACGGAGGATTCGGCCACTTCCCTGGCTCAACCTCGGACGCGGATGCCGTGTACTTTCAAGTTGGGGTGCTGGTCATGGGTGGATATCTCAAGCCAGTTGACCCACTCCCGGCCGACCCGCATTTGCTGTCATGGGGACACCTCATGCCTGTTCATCAACAACCCGTTGCGAATGCAGCAGTCAAGAAAAAGCCTGGTAAGAAAGAACTCCGAAACAAAGTAGACGTGCAGCCATGAAGACTCGACTCCTCGCTGCAACCGTAGTGTGCGGCGTACTGCTTCCGACGTTTGCCACAGCGGGTGGCGTGCAGACCCTGCAACGCCGCACACCTGGTTGGGTAGGCTCCGTAGCACTGGACAGCCAGGCCCAACATCTGGCCGCAGGGAGCGCCGACCACGCGATTCGGGTTTGGGATATCGCCTCCGGACGACAGCTTGCCAGACTCGCTGGACACCGGGACACGGTGACCGCCCTGTTCATTTCAACCGACGACGCGTGGCTGCTCTCGGGAAGTTACGACCATACCGCCCGCCTGTGGAAACTCGACCTGTCAGGGGATCGACCGAGTTTCCATGCCGCTGCGAGTGCTGCAAGGGCACTCGGGAGCGGTGATGGCGGCGCGGCTCTCACCAGACGGCAAGACGGCAGCCACCGGCAGTATTGATACCACCATTCGATTATGGAATGTCGAATCTGGAGAACTACAGCGAACGCTCACGGGGCACCGTAGCTGGGTCAACAGCCTGGCATTTTCGCCGGATGGAGTCCGGCTTCTCTCTGGCAGTTCGGACGGAACGCTCAAGGTCTGGCGCATGGATTCTGGCGAACTTCTTAAAACCATTGCTGTCACGAAGGCCGAAGTTCGCTCTGTCGCCTGGTCTCCCGATGGGGGACAGGTTGCCGCAGGGATTCGTTATGGAAAGCTCGGCGTGTGGGACACCAGCGAATGGAAGCAGACGCAAGAGATCGAAGCTCACCAAGGAGATGTTTGGGGAGTGGCTTTTGCCGCCGATGGACGCCTGGTCTCAGGCAGCGGAGATTGGCGGCAGCCTGGTGAGGTTCGCGTGTGGAATACCGCCACGGGCAAGCTTACCGATTCGTGGAATACCAGCGAGGAAGAGCTGGCCGTGACCACTTCGCAACAAGGCAGTGTGATCGCCGCTGGGTCCACGGACGGCAGTGTACAGGTCTGGGATTTAGCATCATCCAACCGGGAGCCCAACATGCAAGACCAAGCAATCCTGGAGGCCGTCACGTTCTACGCTTCTTTTGACGAAGAACTTCGAGGGGACTTTGGAGGTGGCAAACTCGAAGTCGCAACACGCTACGACCACCCTGAGAAGAAAGGGGAGTTCGTCTTCGAACCTGGCTACGACAAGTCCGCCTTCAAAATCGCCCCGCGCAAGGGAATTGTGGGTGGCGCGTTGGAGTGTACCGATGTGCTGCCCCGGCGGGGAAGAATGTTCTTCGCCGCGCGAGGAAACATTGGTTTTCAACCGTCCGGCTGGAGTGGCAGTGCTTCGATGTGGCTCAACGGCAACCCTGACACGCAGCTCAAGACCGGTTATTGTGATCCGTTTCAGTTCACCCATCGGGGTGCCCATGATGGCGGTCTGTGGGCTGACTTCCCCGACACCAAACCGCGAGGGCTCAGGCTCGGTGCCTACAAGGCCTTGGAGGCGGGTGAGAAGGCTGTACCTGAGTCGGATGCCAACGCCCCCACCGCATTCTTTCCTGAAGTTGGTTTCGAGACCGGTGACTGGCACCACGTCGTGCTGACCTGGAAGAATTTGGACACCGGTCAGGCCAATGCCGACCTCCAGCTCTTTGTCGATGGCCAGAGGGTTGCCAATCTAAGCGATCGCAACATCGGCATGCAGTGGGACTTGGACAAAACGGGGTTGTACTTCGCCGTGGCCTACATCGGCCTGTTCGACGAACTAACCCTATTCCGCCGAGACTTGACCCAGCAGGAAATCAGCACGCTCTTCAAGCAACCCGACCTGATTGCCACAGGGCACGCTAAGAAAAAAACGAGATAGGACCTCGAACCAATGTAGAACAGTGGTCCCAACTGTTCATGAACCAAGAAGGATGTTTCGGGTGCCATGGCACCCATACTAAACCTTGACTCAAATTGTCCGAAACCAAACATTGCAGTCCCGATCGCCAGCCAGCAGAATGATCTTGAAAGGCTACCGTCCCTGTACTTCTCGATCAGGCTGGTTTCATGTGGATTTCCAAAATTGCCGCAGTTGTGCCGCAGCGGATCTTGGGACTGGTTGGCTGCCTGGCTTGCTTGATCTGTCTCGGTTGTGAGCAGAACCATTACGAGGTGATGATCGAATCCTGCGCGGTACCGAGTTGCATCGCGAGTTGGTCTGTTATCGCCAGGCAGGGGATGGGAAAAAGAAGCCGCTGGATCAGCGAGAATTGGCCCGAATGGCCAAGATCTATCCGCGCAACCTGGCCATGGTGCCGGTGATAAGGAGCCTGTCCACCGTTTTTGCGGGAACGTTTCGAAAGCAAACTCCGGCGGATGTCGGGGGGGCCGGAAGATACAGTTATTTCCCGAACGAGATGGGCAACGCCTGGGTCTACATCGAGCGATTTCGCGGAGATGACGATCTCGAGAACCGGCTCAATCAACGTCGGGCTGCCGCCAAACTCTGCACGCAGTGGATCTGGACAAGGAAATTGGCTTGAGTAGAGTTGGGGCCAAGAGCCTGGCCCGCAGCTTCAGACGTTTGTCACTGAGCTGCTTTCCACCAGATCTGCTCAACCTGAGCTGGTGTGTGTGCGGCGGTATAAAAGTCCACCGCCGGAGCGCGTTCGGTGCTCGCCCTGTCTCGGCGAACTTGCCGTTGGCTGTATGCAGTACCCGATGGAACGTGATTATTTGAACCTCGAAGAGATTCCCTGTCTGCTCCAGGCAGCCAGCACCGACAAGCATGCCACGGTGACGCGGTTCGTCGGAGGACTGGTCGCGCGAAAGATGGGGCTGGACAAAGACGCCCCGCTGCCGCCGGCCTTGCAGATCTTTCGTGACCCCGAGCGCCTGGCTGATTCGTGGAGGCAGTATCTTGCCAAAACCCCAGAGATGCGAGCATTCCAACAAGCCTGGCGGGCCAAACAACAAGACCCCGAGGCGATGCCGCCCGGTGTGGACGACATGTTTCACGAGATGGTCAGCAGGCGGTTGGTGGAGTACTCACCGCTGGCCGTGGCAGACCATCTTCGCCTGACCCTGCAATGCCCTCGCCAGCCTTACTTGACCAACGGCAGTTGGGACGCAGAGACCATGGTGGTGAAGTGGGAGAAGGATGTCCAGCAGGGGGTTTCGATGCCGCCGGTTTGCCATGCGTTTTGGGCCGTCCCTGATGCAGCGTTCCAGACGCAGCACTTCGGCCGGATTGTGCTCGATGGCGAAGAGCTGGCCAAGTACGTGCTGTGGTACGATGGGCTCGGCCAAATTGAACAGATTGCTTGGGACAACCTGGTGGACAAGCTGCGCCCTGGCGGTCGCTTGGTGCCACAACTCGAGGCTTTTCGGTTTGCTGGCGAGAAGGAGGGGGAAGCAACGCGGAGCGATCTTGCCCGCGAGTTGATCTTGCCGAAGTTTCAAGACAAGCCTTCCACGTCCGCCCCAGAACAGTGCCAGTAGTTGGGTTGGGCAGGGTTGCCAGCCATCGAACTGGCCGCAAGCGTCCGGCAATCTGCTGCAGCCTGGTGGCTTGCAATGCCACGGCGATGGGGTAAAACTGCCGGGCATCTAACTGCACAAAAGTCTACGCATCCAGGAGAGTACGCGCTCATGTCGCTTCAGGGAAAAGTTGCACTCGTCACAGGTGGAGGCACCGGAATCGGTCAGGCCGTGGCTTACGCGCTCGCGGACGAAGGTTGCCGGGTGGTGATCACCGGTCGCCGGGCGGAGAAGCTCGAAGAAACCGTGCAAGCGTACACCGGCAAGAACCCGATTCTTGCCAAGGCTCTCGATGTGGCCGACCGCGACGCCGTCAAACAGGTGTTCGATTGGGCAGCCGGTGAGCTCGGGCCGATTGACTTTCTTATCAACAGCGCTGGGGTCAATGTGCCCAAGCGCGGAATCGCCAACCTGGAACCAGCCGACTGGGATACGCTGCTCCAAGTCAACGCCACCGGGGCCTACAACTGCATCATCTCGGTCTTGCCGGCGATGCGGGAGCGAAAGGACGGCTTGATTGTCAATATTTCTTCCATCGCTGGAAAACGAGCTGGCGTCCTCGGGGGCGTTGCCTACAACGCCTCGAAGTTCGCCATGACCGCCCTGGGAACCACCGTGGGCGTGGAAGAAGCAGACAACGGGATCCGCGTCACCAACATCTACCCTGGCGAAGTGGCTACGCCAATCCTTGAGAATCGGCCCGTGCCCGTCACTGCGGAACACCGCGCTCGGATCTTGCAGGCCGAAGATGTAGCTGCTGCCGTGCTGATGGTGGTCAAGCTCCCGCCACGGGCCAACGTGCCAGAGTTGGTGATCAAGCCCACCACGCAACCCTACGTTTAACAAGGTAGGACTTCGATCCAATTGAGCCACCGGTCACTGGCCGAAACCCGCTCCGGTTGGTCGCTACAATTTGTCTCAAATGGGGCGAGTTTTCTCCTATCAAACGTGTGCAAGGCGAAGCATTTCCATCATGCAGCTGAACCCTCTGGCCGTTCCATTAGCCACCGCACTGGCAGCCGATGCTTCGAAGTACCGAATCGGCGTGCATCGGGTCGGCGAGACCACCGTTTTAGACTGCGGGTCCCAGGCACCCGGTGGGCTTCAGGCGGGGTGCCGTTTGGCTGAGATTTGCCTGCCGGATTGGGGAAGTTCAACTGTTCCAGGCGACCTGCCTGTGCCGCTGGGTGGAGTTCAAGTCCAAACGGATCAGCCGGTCGCGGCTTGTATGGCTTCGCAGTACGCAGGTTGGCAGGTTGCTGAAGAGAAGTTTTTTGCCATGGGCTCAGGCCCGATGCGCGCGGCCGCAGGTAAAGAGAAGTTGTTTGACCGAATCGGCTTTCGAGAGTCCGCAACCGCCGCGGTGGGCGTACTCGAGACGCGTCAAATGCCGCCGGTTGAAGTTTGTCAGCTCTTGGCCGCCGACTGTGGAGTGAACCCTGCGCAGTTGACGTTGCTGTTCGCGCCCACTGCCAGCCTGGCCGGCACGGTGCAGATTGTGGCACGCAGCATCGAGACGGCGTTGCACAAGCTCGACGAGTTGGGGTTTGATCTCGCTCGCGTGGTGAGCGGACTAGGGACGGCCCCGCTTCCGCCGGTTGCCAAGAATGACCTGGCCGCCATTGGTCGAACCAACGACGCCGTTCTCTACGGTGCTGTCTGTAATCTTTGGGTCACCGGAGACGATGACAGCCTGAGCACTCTTGGCCCGCAAGTCCCCAGCGCCGCATCTGCGGATTACGGGGAACCGTTCGCCAAGATCTTCGAACGGTATGACCACGACTTCTACAAGATTGACCCGCACCTGTTCAGTCCTGCGGTGGTGCAGTTCAACAACTTGGACACTGGCCGGAGTTTTCGCTTTGGTCAGCTCAACCCCGACGTGCTGCGTGGGTCATTCGAGTCTGCATAGCGGAGGAGGATCGCCACGGGGTTGCTGTTTGTGTTTGATTGCCCTGTTCGATTCGTTGGCGGCTGCTGTGGAGTGTCTGGTTGCCAGCGTTGCTGTCACGCTCGAACCCGGCATGGTTGCGTTAGCCGGATTCAATGACCAAATCGGCACGACATGCTTCTGCTGTCACGGAATGTGCGAAATTGTCTAAGATTGCAGGGGATCGGAGACTCGACTTTCGCTTGGGTTGCTGCCTATACTGGATGAAATGAAAGGACCCAACCCTATGTCGCGACAACCGCAATCCAATCCCCCGCTGTTCACGCAGGTGGATATTTCGGCCGGATCCCAAGAGAGTGTTTCGTCCAATCAATCGGACGATACCGGCCGCGTTCTCCGTGATATTTTGGTCGCCCAAGATCGCCAGAACGAACTGCTCGAAGAACTCGTCAACGTGCTGGGAGCTTCCCAACGTCAACGAGCCGCCGAGCTGAAACAATGGAAACAGGCCAACCCGCACCTGGCACGCGATTGCCGGACGGCGGCCGAAACGCTCAGTCGGGTGCAGACCATGTTCTTGTCTCGCCTGGCCGAAGAAGTAACCGAAAACCCCGACGCGCTCCTCGACGGCGAGTTCATGTTGAACGAGTTTGTGGATCGTTTCGGGCCGCGGTTGGCACATCTCAACGGTGTCCTGCAAGTACTCAGTCAATTGAGTGGAAGCGACCAAGGCTAAACGCACGACGGGGCAAAACGGACATCTTCTCTAAGGATTGGAACAGGGCTGTATGAACGCAGTCGCTGGATGTCAGGCTGGGTTGACCATGGAAGAACCAGGCGGAGTGCCCCTTCGGTGTTGGGACTTACGGTGTCAGATTCCACATTCCTTAGTCTCCATGGCAGTGATGCTGTGTATCTTGGCGGGTTGTGGTCCTCGACTCGAACGTTCTACGGACGCCAAGGCGCTTCCTCCCGTTGCTGAGAATCAGCCGCACGCCCAACAGGCAGATGAGAACTGGCCTGGCTTTCATGGCGTCAATGGCACCGGGATCTCGAGCGGCTCCAACTTGCCAGCGGCAGTGGGGCCGCAGTCCATGTTGTGGAGTGTCGATCTTCCTCCAACCGGCAATTCCTCCCCGGTGATTTGGGAGGACAGTGATTCCTGCTGACCTCGGCAGATCTATCCTTGGAGCCGGGAGCAAAGCAGCGGACCCTGAAACTGACCCTCTTCTGCCTGGACGCCGACGGCGGCAAGATGCTTTGGAAAGTCCAGCGGCAAACGGTCGAAGGGCGGACCCATAGCAAGAACGGCCACGCCTCGGCCACCGTGGCCACCGATGGCAATCGGGCGGTGGCGTTTTTCGGGGACCTGGGTCTCATCTGCTGTGACCTCAACGGTGAGGTGCTCTGGGAGCGAGAAACGCCAGACCTGGATCACCACTGGGGAACGGCTTCGAGTCCTGTGTTGTTCGAAGAACTGGTCATCCAGGTTTGCGATCGCGAAGAGGACTCCTACCTGCTTGCCCTGAATGTTCTGACCGGCGAAGAAGTCTGGCGCGCCGATCGCGCCAGTCATGGCAGCTGGAGTACGCCGGTCCTGATCGAAGCGACGCTCGAGGACGGGACTCCGAGAATGGAGATGGTGGTCAACAGTGGTGACTCGGTACAAGCCTACGATCCCCGTACCGGGACAGAACTTTGGCAAGTCAGCGGAACCACCAGCATTGTGTGCCCCACGCCGCTCATCTACGGGGGGCAGATCTACAGTACCAGCGGCCGCAATGGGCCGGTGATCTGCATTCGCCCCGGGGGCAGTGGTGACGTCACCGAGAGCCATGTCGTCTGGAAGGTGAGCCAGGGAGCCCCTTACGTTCCGACCGGCGTGGTCTATCGAAACCGGCTGTTCAGTATCAACGACAATGGCATCGCCATCTGTTGGAATGCCGGCGATGGCGAACAGGTTTGGCGGCAGCGAATCGGTGGATCGTTCACCGCCAGCGTGGTGGCAGGGGACGGCAAGCTCTACACCATCGACGAAGATGGCACACTCTACGTGCTAGCCGCAGCCGACAGCTACCAAGAACTCAGCCGGCATGACTTGGACGAACGCTCGCTCGCTACGCCTGCATTGGCTGCCGGCAAACTGTACGTCCGGACTCAGAAGCGACTCTACTGCTTCGGCACAGCCACAGAAGTAGCGCTGCTGGCCGAATGATGTCCAACCGCTTGGGGTTGAGATTAAAAAGTGTCGGCTACCATCACGTACGTGAAATGACACGACATGGTGGTCATGTCATCACGACGGAGAGTGATGACTTCTTGCCAGGAGTTGCCTGCATATTCGCCCTCGCAACGACACTCCCCCAAAGACACAATGACAACTCAGCTGTCAAAGTGTGAAGTTGTTTCGGGTTCTTGACCGAGGGTGATAGGATGGACTTTGTCAAGCAGCACAGGCATGCCGCCATTGCTGATTGGCTCCCACCAAGAGATCAGCCTTCCAGGCTGCCTTCCTCCCTTTTGACCTGAGTCTGTGAGTGATTCTGATGCACGCAGCCCGATTGTTGCCGGTGTCGATCCTACTTCTTGGCCTGATTCCCGTGACCGCCAGCGGAGTCGAACTTCGCGATGTCATTGATCAGCAGGTCGAGGCGATGTGGAAGTCTCAGAACATCACGCCGGTGGGACTCTCCACCGATGGTGAGTTCTGCGCAGGGTTTATCTCGACCTGCTCGGCACGATTCCCACGCATGAGGAAGCTGCGGCATTTTTGGACGATACCAATCCCGACAAACGGGCCAAGTTGATTGACCAACTGCTCGCCGACCCCCGCTACGCCTCGCATCAGGGGGAAGTGTGGGATCAAGTCTACTTCGGCCGCAACCCGCCTGGCTACGGTACCGACCAACGTGGTGGATTTCAAGATTGGCTCAAAGAGCAGTTCGCCAAGAACACGCCCTACGATCAATGGGTCAACGCCATCCTTCGCGCCGACGGCAACACGGTCGAGAACGGCGCGCCGATGTTCTTTGTCCAATACAAGAGTCAACCCGAAGATGCCACCGAGGCGATCACGCAGAAGTTTCTCGGCATCCAGTTGCAGTGTGCCCGCTGTCATGATCACCCGTTCGAACCGTGGACCCAACTGGACTTCTATGGTACCGCGGCCTTCTTCGCACGCCTGCAAGTGGTAGATGTCGGCAAGAAGGACAAGTTGACCATGTATTCCATTGGCGAGAAGAACCTCGGCGATGTGCTGTTCACCGGGCCGGCCATCGAGCAAGAGGTTGGCAAGAAGGGCGAACCGGTCAAACCCAAGTTCCTGCTGAGTTCTGCCCTGGAAGAGCCTGAACTACCAGAAGATTTCAAAGAAGACCGCAATTTCCCCAGCCGGCAAGGTCCCGCCGGAGCCTAAGTTCTCTCGCAAGGATCAGTTTGCCGATTGGGTCACCCGCACGGACAACCCTTACTTTGCCAAAGCGGTGGCCAACCGCATGTGGGGCGCAGTTCTTGGGTGCGGGGGATCGTGCACCCGGTGGATAACATGAGCGAATCGAACGAGCCGAGCCATCCGGAGCTGCTCGACGCCCTCACCGCGGCCATGGTCGAGCACAAGTTCGATTTGAAATGGTACATCCGCGAGTTGGTGAACAGCCGCACCTACCAACTTGCCAGTACTGGTGAAGTTGCCGACGCCCGGCCACGTTACTTCGAACGTGCCAGGACCCGTCCTCTCACTGCAGAAGAACTCCTGGACGCTTGGAATGTGGCGGTTGGGTACGAAGCCATGCAGAAAGCCGCTGGCAAAAAACCCTCCACTGACCGCTACGCTCCCCTTGGTTCTAGCTACTTGATGAGATTCTTCGGGACTCCCAACAACGGAGTGGACGACTTTCAAGGCGGTCTGCACGAACACCTGTACCTCAACAACGGAGGGCTCAGCAGTTTGCTCGGTGCCTCGAAGGCGGGACTGTACGACACGCTTCTCAACTCCACCGAACCTTGGGAGCAGCGCGTCGACCGGCTCTATCTCTCCCTGCTTAGTCGCCGGCCGACGGAAGCCGAGCGAGACCAGTTCGTGCTGTTTCTGTCTGTCGAAGATGACCCTCGAGGACGCCTGGGCGATGCCATTTGGGCCTTGATGACCTGTAGCGAGTTTCGATTCAACCATTAAGCAGTACAGTTCACAACCTCGCCCCAGGCACCCACCAGCCAGGCGAATTTCACAGGAACGATAGCCATGAAGCCATTTTGTCCTCGTTTCGAACATCTGTCTCGTCGTGCGTTGCTAAAAGGAACCATGGCCACGGCCACGGGTGGTTCGCTGATGAACTGGGGGAGCTTGTTCCATTCGCAAGCGGCCGCCAACGAAGTCAACAAGAAACAGAAACGGTGCATCCTGCTCTGGATGAACGGTGGAGCCAGCCAGTTCGAAACCTTCGACATGAAGATCGGCCGCCCCACCGGTGGCTTGTTTCGAGATATCTCCACCAACGTGGCAGGTACGCGCGTTTGCGAGTTGATGCCGAAGATTTCGCAACAGATGGACAAGTTGGCCGTGATTCGCTCGATGCGAACCTCGCAGGTGGACCACCCCGGTGGAATCCACCTGATGCACACCGGTTATGCCAACGCCGCCGAGCGTGCGGTTCCCGGAATTCGGCGCCGTTATCGCCAAGTACCTGGGAGACGAAAACTCCGATCTGCCCAACTTCGTCAAAATCGCCTCCGCACGGCAGTACGGCGCTGGTTTCCTCGGCCCGCAGTATCAGGCGTTCTGCCTCGATGCGGACGGCCGCCTGCCAACGTTCTCCACGTCCAACATCAAGCCCGAAATTGAACGGCGGCGGCATGAACTGCGGACGTTCGTGGAAGACGTTCGCGGCGCCAAGAGCATCCGGCCGAAACAGGCACGCATGCACCGCGAAGCCTACGAAGCTGCCCGGCGCCTGCAGAACGTGCAATCTGTTTTCAACGTCGATGACGAGTGGGAAAAGAATCGCGAACTGTACGGTGATACTGCCATCGGCAGACGCTGCATGATGGCCCGCAAACTCGTCGAAGAAGGTGTTCCCTTCGTCGAGGTTGGGCAGAGCAGCTACGATTCGCACGCGGACAATTTCATCTGGCACCGGTCGCTTGTCCCTCCGATGGAACACGCTTGGGCGGGACTGATGGCTGACCTGGAGCAACGTGGCCTGCTGGGCGACACACTGATCGTCTGGATGGGCGAAATCGGACGCACGCCCAACATCAACAATCGCAGCGGCCGTGATCATTATGTCCGCTCGTGGAGTACCGCCTTGGCCGGTTGTGGCGTCAAGGGAGGGCTTGTCTATGGCGCATCCGATGAGAACGGAGCCGACGTCAAAGACAACCCCGTCACCGAAGGCGACTTCTTCGCCACCATCTATCAGGCGCTCGGGATCGATCCGCTGACCGAACATTACACCGGCGTCCGGCCGATTCCGATTGCCCCGTTTGTCACCAGGACAAAGACACTGTCCCTCACCGGCCGGCCGGATGAAACGTTCGCCGTCGGCTGCGAAGGTTGCCGTACCTGTCCACGAGGAGGCCTCCGAGGCGTACTCAGGGTCATGGCAGGTCCGAAAGAGGTGACTGCTAGGATATTCCGTCCTGCTCGAGCTGCCACGGCGATCACGATGTGCTTCCCGCCGATGTCGAAGCGTTCGAAGGTACACCCTACGAACCTGCCGCAGACGTGCGGCGCTTGTCATGAAGACCTCAACCTCACAAAAAGTACGAGATTCTCATCGATCATCCGATCGAGATCTACGAGAGCTCGGTACACGGTCGCGCGAGCAATGGCGGCGTCTATTTGGCTGCCACGTGTAACGACTGCCACTCGACCAATGGCACGGCGTACAAGATCCTGTCACCGGGGTTTCCCGATTCTTCGATTAACCATTTAATATTCCGGCCACCTGCGGCAAGTGCCACAGAGGCGTCAAGCGCGATTTCAACGATGGCATCCACGGTCAGCTCGTGGCGCGTGGCGAGACCGATGCGCCGGTGTGCACGCACTGTCACGGTGAGCACGGCAGCATCCACCTTTCGCCGGACGACCCGATGTCGCCGGTCTCTCCCTCCAAGGTGGCCGAACAGACCTGCTCTCCCTGTCATGGGTCGGCGGTCCTCAACGTGAAATACGGCATGTCCTCGGGCCGTCTCACGTCCTTCATCGATTCATATCACGGGCTCCAGTCGAAGGCCGGCGACACTCGAAGGCCAACTGCGCTTCGAGTCATGGCGTGCACCGGATTTTTGCCCAGCGTTACCAA
>CALOEH010000018.1:0-34792 GCA_942492195.1 uncultured Planctomycetia bacterium
CGCCGGTAGAAGATTTTTGAAACCATTGCGTGATTTCCTGGGTTTCATAGGGTAGATGGAAAGGTCCCTTGGACGCGGAAGGATCACGCAATGGGTGAAGCTCAGGGTACTCTGTTTGAGCCGGAGTTCAATCGGTCGGTGAAGGTGGAAACTTCGCAGCAGCGGATCACTTCGCATGCCGGAGCGGTGCTCCTGCGGGAGCTGGATCACAAGCTTGGGCTGGTGGAATCTCTGGCCTCGCAGCTGGTTGATCCGCGCGATCCCAATCGGATTCGCTATACGGCCGTCGAACTGCTGCGGGAGCGGATGTACGCACTCGCGATGGGCGAGGAGAACCAGGACGACTTGGACCGCCTGGCCCACGACCCGGCTCTACGAATGGCCGCCTGGGACCGACCGGGCCAAGGCGTTCTCGAAGAACGACTAGCCAGCCAGCCGACGCAGTCGCGGTTGCTCGCCTGGCTGGCCAAGGCTCCCCAAAACCGCGAGGCGGTGCGGCACGCGCTGTTCGATTGGACTCATCGCCATCTGCGGAGCACGCGCGGTGCCAGAGGTCGGGCCGTCAACCGCGCGACGGTCGACATCGACAGCTTTGCCGTGCGAGTTCACGGCGAGCAACACGGCGCGCCGGTTACAACGGCCACGTGCGTGAGGTCATGTACTATCCGCAGGTGGCCAGCTTCTCCGTTGAAGGAGACTACGACAGCACGATGCGTGGCCATCGGCTCAGCAACGGCTTCATCCACGCCACGCTGCGGCAAGGCCAGGTGCACACCGCGCAAGGGTCGCGACGTTTCATGCGACGCGTGGTGGAGCATGCTCGCCAGATGGCGAGGAGCTTCGACCTGCGGTTGGACGCTGGCTTCACCATCGGTGCGGTGCTGGATGACCTGAGCGATCCAAAAGTGCGGTTTTGCGGGCGTTTGAGGTAGAATCCGGTTCTGGATCGCTTGGTCGAACCGCATCTTCAAAGGCCCCCAGGTCGTCCGCCGCGGCGGTTATGAGAAAGTCATCGAACTCGGAAGCTATCGCGCCGAAAGTTGGCAGCACTCGCAGCGGTTGATTCTGGTGGTGGTCGATCAGCCTGATTCACGCACCGGGCAACTCAACTTGCTGCCGCGTTACTTCTTCCTGGTGACCAACTGGCCACGCACGCTGCGCAGCGGCGAAGACGTGTTGGCCCACTATCGCCGGCGCGGGCACGTTCGAAGATCGCCTAGGAGAATTCAATGAGGCGATCGGCCCACATCTTTCGTCGCGCGGATTTGTCGACAACGAAGTCACGCTGCTGCTGGCCTTGCTGGCTTTCAACCTGGCCACGATGCTCCGCAACGAACTGGAAGACGAGTTAGGCGGCTGCTGGGACCTGCACCGATTTCAACGCACCGTGCTGCGGGCAGGCGGCCGCGTGGTCAAGCACTCCGCCGCTTGTGGCTCCACATCGAGCAAGGTCTTTCGGCTCTTTGGAGCATCGTCGCCGCGCGGATCAGCCAACTCCGCTTGCCTGGCAACTGGCAAGCGCCGCGCGGTGCTCGTCATCGCGAATGGGTTACCCCACCACCGCACGCGCACCTAGCGTACGTTCCTCGCGACTGACACCACACCAACTCTTCCCATCACCAACCGCTGCCCCTGGGGGAAAGGGGGCGGTCTGCGGCTCATTCAACTCGCCAATCCCCAACCAGCAATCCCAGCCGCCCGCAGCACCTTGAAAAACCGCGTGGTGAATAATGCGGGTTCAAAGACAAAACCGTTGACACAAGAAGAATAGTGTTCCGGCCCAGATTCGTGGCGATGTTTTGTGAAGAGCAAACCCATCGTTTGGTAGAACATTGCCGCGCGGTCGATGTCAGGTGACCGAATGACCGTTAAGTTCATGATGGGTGGTGCAGCATACATTTTGTGGGCGAACGTGTTTGCATACCTCTCTTGAGCAAGGGCTTAACGGGCGTCTCGGACGACGCGGAATCCCGTGTAAACCGCCGGATCTCCCGCTTCGGCAAACGTGCGAATGCTGGAGCGAACCGCGGCCGGCGCGCAAGTCCAGGCGCCGCCGCGGAGAACTCGCCAATCACCATACTTGTGCTGGCTGGTTTCTTTGACGAAGAGCGGATCCGTGACGCTCACGTTTGCCCACTCGGTGCGCGGCACGCCATCAAAAAATCGCTCGTAGGTGTCCTCCGACCAGCGGTCTTCGCACCATTCCCAGACATTGCCGTGCATGTCATGCAGTCCCCACGGGTTCGGTTTGAAAGACGCCACGGCCGCAGTAAACACCTGGCCGTCTCCTTCGTCCGCCCCCAAACGCACGGCGCGCTGGTAGCGGGTCATGTTGGGAAACGCAGCTTCCAAGGCACCGTCTGCTACGTTGGCGTGCACGTAAGCGCCATCAGGATCATCTCCCCAGGAGTACCAGGTTTCGGAACCTGCGCGGCAGGCGTACTCCCACTCGGCTTCGGTCGGCAATCGGTATTTCTCGCCTGAGGATTTCGAGAGCCAGGCACAAAACGCTTGGGCGTCGTTCCAGCTGACGCACACCACTGGGTGATTGTCCGTTTGGGCAAAGCCTGGGGCTCGCCAAGTGACCTGCTTGTCTCGCTTGAAGCGATCCACGTAGTCCTTCTCCTCCGGAACGAAACCGTAGCCGCCAGACTTCTCGGCTTCGGTCACATGGCCGGTGGTGTCCACGAACGCCGCAAACTGGCCGACCGTCACCTCGCTGGTTCCGATCTCAAACGGATGGGTCAGTTTGACCAAGTGGCCCGGCGTTTCGTTGGAGAGATCCTGCGAGTTGCTGAACGGATGTTCCTGGATGAATCGGTTTCTGGCCAGACCGTCTCGCGAAAATCCTCGCACGTACTCGCCTGCCGGCACATGGACGAACCGCATTCCCAATGAGTTGGGCCTGACTGGCGCTTGCTCGTCAGCGACCGTGCTGCGCAGCGATGCGGCCAACATCGTCATGAAGCAGAGCAAGGCTGCGGTTAGGGACTTCATCGGCGAGCGTTCGTTCATTTTTGAGTCAGGCAGGGAGCGGGTTGTGGTACGCGAGCGGAAGTTCTACATCTCAAAGTCTTAACTCGCCAATTGGTCAATCTTGCCGGGGCTGTCTTGGAACGGCCCAGTGACTTCGACTCCCATCTTTTCCACCATGGTTTGCCAGAGGGCAGAGAGGGGAGTGTTTTCTTGAAGTTGCAAATGTGTTTGATGACGAATTCCCAGCCCCCGGCCGCCGGAGAGAACGGTCGGCAGTTGATCTTTGCTGTGACCAATGCCCATCCCGCTCGAAAAGCCGAGCATGGTGTGGTCAAGCAGCGTTCCGTCCCCTTCCTGGATGGAGGCCAGGCGATTCAAGAAGTAGTTCCAGTGCTGCATGTAAATGGTATCCACGGCCGCCAGATCTTCCAGGTTTTTGGGATCATTGCCATGGTGCGTGAGCTCGTGGTAGCCCTTGGAGATGCCAAACTCAGGATACACTCCGCCGGCCAGCTCCGTGCGAACCACGTAGCTGACCACTCGGGTGGAATCGGTTTGGAAGGCGAGCGCGATCAGGTCGTACATCAACTTGGCGTATTGGTCGTAGACAAACTTGCCGTTCCCCTCAGGGCTCACCGCCGACTCGTAGTCGCCAAAGCCCTTGAGGTTGGGGTTCGGCTTAGGTTGATGGGCCCAATCGATTTCGCGCTTCAGCCCTAGTTCCACCTCACGAATAGAACTGAAGTACTGCTCCAGTTGTTGGCGATCGACGGCTCCTAAACTTTTCTGCAACTGCTGGGCGTCTCCCAACACAGCATCGAGCACGCTACCACGTTGGCGGAACTCATCTTGCTGCACCGCTTGTTCGGCAGGCGTGGTGGTGCGGAACAGCCGGTCGAACAGTATCTTGGGGTCATTCTCCGCTGCCAGCGGCACACCTTGCTGGTTCCAAGAAATCGTGGCCAGCGCCTGACTGCCGAAACTCGTACCACGCTTGACTGAGAGCTGCAGCGAAGGAAAACGTGTGTGGATGCCATGCCGGAGGGCGGCCAGTTGATCTGGCGAAATGGTTTGCTTGAGTCCTCGCTCCACTGCAGTGGCGAAGGGATAGGCACCGTCATGCCCACCCCCATGTTCCAGGCATGTACCACTAAGGACCGTGAAATCCTGCCGGCGGTCTTCCAGCGGTTTGAGAATTCGCGAGAGCTTCGCTTCGGGGCCGAAACCTTCGGGGTAAAACTCCCGCATGTTCATCCCCGTCCCAAAGTAGAACATGCCCATCCTAGGCACAATCTCCGGGTTCGAAGCCGCCCGCGCGCCGCGCGGCATCATCGCCTCCAGCCAAGGCAGCGCCAATGCAATGCCGGTGCCACGGAGGAACGTACGTCGGTCTAAGGGGGAGCGTGTGTTCATTTGGTTCGAAAGGGTTGACTGTGAACGAGGGATTGGATCAACGCACGCAAGGTATCTTTTCTTAAAGCGTCATTATTTGTCGCGTCTTTTTGTAACGCATCTTTCGCGATGGTCATTGTGTCGACGGCCTGCTGCAACGTGGAGTCGTCGCTCGGTTCGATCGGACGCCCGAGCGCAAACACCAGCAGTTTTTCGGCTAAGGCGCGCCGGAAGCGGTTGTCTTGCTGAAGTAGGACCTCGCGATATTCGGCAAACGTGGCGAAGTTGATTCCGCCAGGCAAGACTCCGCTGGAGTCGATGGCTGGCGTCTGCGAACCTCGGAAGTCTTCACCATCTTGGTTCTCGCGCCAACTGCCGATGACATTGAAATTCTCCAAGGCCAGGCCATACGGATCCAGCGCACGGTGACAAGCCGCGCAGCTCTCGATCTGCTGGTGTTGGATCAACCGTTCGCGCACCGTGAGCCGCTCGCCGCGAATGTTTGGTTCGATCTCACCTACGTTCGCCGGTGGCGGGTCCGGGGGATCATTGAAGAGAACTTCGCGCACGTAAACGGCCCTGGAAACCGGCTTGGTGCGCTGACCATCAGAGCCGGCCAGATGCACGCCCGCCATTCCTAACAGCCCGCCGCGCGGTGAGTCCGTCGGCAATTCCACACGTCGGAAATTCTCTCCCTCAACCCCTGTCAAACCATAGTGCTCCGCCAGACGATCGTTGATGACCAAGAATTCCGAGTCGATGAAGTTCAGCACACTGAGGTCTTTGGTCAAGACCGTGCGGAAGAACTCCAGCGGTTCGCGGGTGATGGCTTCCTTGAGTCGGGTGTCGAAATCACGGTAAAGGTTCCGGTCCGGCGCGAACGCCAAGAACGTGTCGGTCCTGAGCCATTGCCGAGCAAATCCCTCCCCGACCCGTTCGATCTTGGGATCGGCCAACATCCGATCGACCTGCTCGCTCATCACCTGGGAGTCGTTCAATTTGCCAGATTCGGCCAGACGGAACAGGGTTTCATCTGGCATCGAACTCCAGAGGAAATACGAAAGGCGACTGGCCAGTTCGTAGTCGTTGAGCGGTCGAGGGTCTGTCGCCGGTGCGCTGCGAGTCGGCTCAACGAGATACAGGAACTTGGGTGACGTCAGTGCGGTTGCCAGCCCGGTGCGAATGGCATCATGGAACGTCTGGCCATTGTCGAGCTCCGTCCCAACCACCTGCAAGATCGGCTCGACCTCGCCTGCCGTAATCGGGCGACGCCAAGCATGGGGTAAGAATTGCTCAAAGATTTCCCGTGCATATTCCAACGTTTCCGCAGCATCATCGCCGCGCGTCAAGAGCATGGTGTGGCTACGTGGCGGCCACTGGTCGTAGAGCGGACCTTCCACCTCGAGATAGTCCAACATCAGGCGAGGGTACTTGCTGACGTCCAGTTTCTCGGGGTCAGGCGTGGACCGATCACCTCCCCAACCTTCCGCAGTCTTGCGTCCAGCCAGACGGATGGTTGTGGCGAAATCGCCGCGCTTGCCGACCTCGCCGCTGCGGCGCATGAAGTTCTCACCTGGACGCTGCCCCATGTAGAGCTTGGTCTCGTTCACCAACTTCACGTTGAGTTCGCCGCCGAGCGTATCGCGCGGGAGCACCACGCTATACTCCTCAGGCTGATCCCAAGGGGCGGTCACGTTCACTTCCAGAATCTTCTGAGAGTCAAGATCGGGATGATTGTGGGTGAGCAGCATTCGGGGCACTTCGCCGTCTGCCCCTTTGGCACCTCCCGCTTTGACGGTGAAGCGGTAGAACCCGTTGACCGGAGCCACGTTGTTGTCTCTGCGGCCGGGGTATTGCAGCATGCCGAAGGATCGAGTCCCCCCTTCGATCAGTTCGAGCCCTCCAGGCACAGGATTCATACCAAGCCGCGTGACCAGATAGCCAATGGCCCTGCTGTTTGGGATCTCTTCGAACTCCAGCCGCATCTTCTCGGTCGGGAACTCTGGCGGACCATCCACAATCGCCCGTTGCGCAATGCGCCGAGCTACCCGGTAGTAAAGTTCCATCAGCGAAGGATCGAGCAGCAAGGCCGCACTGACCTTGTCAAACCCCTCGGCCGTACCGTCGGGCGGAAGTACATCCAAAGGGCTCTCGCCTACCGGAAACTTCATGTGCAACAGGTCGGAGACCGTGTTGGTGTACTCGTGCCGGTTCATCCTTCGCAGCAAGACTCGGCCGCCTGAACTCAATGCGGCACGCTCGGCGGCGCGAAGGTTGTGTGTGATCCAGTGCGAGAGGTTCGTGATCTGCCTGGCATCCGGCTGCGGCTGATCCTCCGGCGGCATCTCCCCCCGATTCAGGCGGTCGCGAACTTCGATCCAGGCTTGGGCGTTTTCCCGCTCGGCGAACTGCGTTGTCAATGTATCGACGCGAAAGTCCCCCTGCGCCTTCTCTGGTCCGTGGCAGCGCTGGCAATACTGCCGCAAGATGGGACCAATCTGCTGCTCAAACTCGGCCCCCAACAGCTGAGATGGCCAGGCCAACAATACCAGGGCAAAAGCGGAGACAAATCGGGACATAGACTGGCAAAGCCCCTAAAGTTTCGGGGGTGAATAACATTCGCTCAAGCAGCAACTCGTTCCAATGGTTCATCCTCGTTCGTTGGGGCAACTTTTGCAAGCGTTTGCCGGGCGTTCTTGTCGCGTCTGGGAACCGGTGAGCAAACCGCTCCTAGGCCAATCCATAGCAGGGGTAGCAATAAAAAAGCGTCTTCTAAACCCGGCAGACTTGTGCGAACATCATTGTGAACGAAATCCAGCACTCAATGCCATGGCCTGAAAGATAGGAAGCAGCCAGGATGCCCTACAATACCATCACCCTCAAAGACGAAGCGACCGGCTCGTTTGCCCAAATCCTGCCGGAGTTCGGCTTCAATTGCTACCGTTTTCAAGCGGTGGCCGATGGCGAACCGGTTGAGGTACTATGGTCCGATCCAGACATTCTCTCGGGAAACGTCCGACCGTCTGGTTCTGGCATTCCGCTCCTGTTCCCATTCCCTGGCCGACTGCGAGGCAGCCAATGGTCGTATGCCGGCAAACAGGGAGAGATTCCCGCCGGTGATGGTAGGGCGAACGCCATCCATGGGTTTGTATTGAACCGCGCCTGGGAAGTCCTGGAGCAAAAGCCGCAAGAAGTCACCGCCCGATTCCTGGCTTCCAAGCAAGCCCCCGAAGTTTTGAAACTTTGGCCTGCCGATTTTCAACTGACCGTCACCTATCGGTTGGAAGGGAACTGCCTGAGCGGCAAGTTCCTGGCTGAGAATCCAGACACCAAGCCGCTCCCTTGGGGGCTGGGGATGCACCCTTACTTCAGCATGCCGCTGGGGCCCGGCGGTTCGGCAGAGACCACACGTGTCCAAGTCCCCGCCGCGCGTTACCTGGTGCTCGACGAAATGCTCCCAACCGGCGAAATCTTGCCGGCGACCGGTTCGCGGGATCTTGCCGCAGGGCTCCCCTTTCCTGAGACCGAACTGGACGACATCTTCACGGATCTAAAGTTCGCAGACCACCAGTGCACGTCCACATTGGCCGACACCAAAACGGGCCGAATCTTGGAAATTTCCTTCGATCAAGGCTTCCCGTACGCCGTGGTTTATAACCCAGGGCACCGCCAGGCTATTTGCGTGGAGCCGTACAGTTGCGTCCCTTCGCGCTCGAGCGATCTGGCCGAAAGCCTCAACGTCCTGGCCCCCGGCGAGTCCTTCACGGGGACCATGACCATTGACCTGAGGTGATGGTAAACTCGGCAGCTATTTGACAATACGTGCGGCCCAGGTCTACTATTTCCGCAGAACGCGGATCGTGACAAAGCATTCGATAGCGCGCGGTTGGCGCGATCTACTGCGCCGCAAATCTCCAGTCTCTAGGGCAGGTGTGTGGAACGGCTCATGCAACGTGGCCAGCAAAACAGCAAGTCGCCTGTCCCGTACAAACGTGGGGGAAGTGCGCTGGCCGCCTGGCTAATGCTCCTCATCGGGATGGCCGGACTGCTTCGTGGTGATGATCCTCAGCCCCGCCTGGTAGCCGTAGCTGATGCCGCAGCCGAACTGCCTGCCGAAGGCCCTGACGGTGAGGTGATTCCTCCGCCTCAAAGGGCGGTGATGATCCGACTGGAGGGGGCCATTGATGGATTTCGGCAAGACTACCTGCTCCGCCGACTCGAGATGGCCAAAGACTACCAGGCAGATCTGGTCATCCTGCAGATTGACAGCCCTGGCGGAACCTTGATGGATTCGGCGGAAATCGCAGACATGCTGATCTCCCCTGAGGCTCCCCGCACGCTGGCCTATATCCCGCGCGAAGCCCTCAGCGGCGCCGCGTTCGTCTCGCTTGGTTGTGGCCAGATTGCCATGCACCCAGATGCGCGGATCGGAGATGCCGGCCCGATTGCCCTCACTGGCGAGGGTTTCATCCATGCCGAAGAAAAAATCATCAGCGATACGGCAGCCATTGTTCGGACCTTAGCCGTAAAGCGCGGACGTCCCCCCGCTTTGACCGAAGCCATGGTCCGCCGCGGTTTGGCCGTCTACCACGTTGAGAACCAGCAAACCGGTCAAACCACCTACATGACTGAAGAAGAGATTGAAAGTGACCCCAAGCCTGACGACTGGAAGAAGCTGGCTCCGCAGTCCATCTTGGAAACGCGCGGCAAGAAGTTCCTGACCGTCACCGGGAATCGAGCATTGGAGTTGGGCATCTGCGACATGGTGGTCACCGATCGCGAACAACTCAAGAACCGGCTGGGCATCGCAGGGAGCATTCGAGATCTTCCGCCTGAGACATGGTTCGACACCATGATTACGGTGCTCAATTCTCCCTGGATCTCAGGGCTGCTGTTCTTGATTGGGTTGATTGGCCTGTACATCGAATTCATGATGCCAGGGATCGGTGCCGGTGGCCTGGTGGCGGCCATCTGCTTCGTCATCTTCTTCTGGAGTCATTGGCTGGACGGGTCCGCCAACCTGCTGGACGTGGTACTCTTCCTGCTCGGGGTGGCCTTCATCCTGCTGGAACTGTTCGTCCTGCCTGGCTTTGGTTTTGCCGGCATCAGCGGGGCCGTGTTGCTGGTGGTCAGTGTGGTCATGGCCAGCCAACGCGTGCTGATTCCCGAGACCAACTATGACTGGCTCGAACTGCAAGACACCCTGATGTCTCTGGTTTTCGCCGGCGGCGGTTTTGTGATTGCCGCGGTCTTTCTCAGTCGCCACATGGACCCCGCACGCGGATTCTTCAGCCGCATTGCTTTGGCCCCCCCCACGGCCGAAGAAGCATCGGGCCCTTCGGCCGAGCCCCGCCCACCAGGCAGCGGCTACCACATCGGAGATCAAGGAGTCACGCATACCCCGCTGCGTCCCGGTGGCAAGGTCCTGTTCGGATCCAAGCTGATCGACGTGGTAGCGCTCGACGGCCAGTTCCTCGACGCCGGCGTTGCTGTTGAGGTAGCAGAGATCCACGGCAACCGCATCGTCGTGCGTCGCGGCGTCGACGTTCTGTAGAACAGTTGTCTCAACGGTTCACCTGCCGAGGCACGCGAAACATCTTTCTTGGTTCGTGAACAGTAGCGGACAACTGTCCGACATTGGTACGCGGCCCAACCTCGTTAGAATCCTCGACGCGCCACGTGAGGCGGCTGGGTCACCGTGCCTGAGGTCGGCAGCATAAAGAACTGGCTACCAGGGGGAAGTTCCATCGAGGCTACTTCGGTCAGTTGATATCCAAATTCGGGATGTAGTTTGACGAATTCTCGAAACAATTGGCCATGTTCCGTTTCGGGGTCAGAAAAGACAATGGCAGGTGGTGATTTTTGGAAGTACATTTTCCATTCCACCGGATTTAACGGCAACATCAGTTGTCGTTCTGCATGGGCGTAGTAACTTACCAGCCCGTGGTCTTCCCAGCAGGCAACCACGGCATTCTCGCCGTAATGGGTTCGAATCCAAGTGCCAATATCAGCCTGTTGTTGCAGCGGCGCGCGGTCGACGTAGAGACCACGTATCCCGCCTAAGAGTAAAAACAGGGTGATGGCTGTCGCGATGGTTACCGGCTTAGCCGTCCAAGTGTGCTTAACGTGGCGCGATAGATAGTTGACAAGGACGATAATTCCATACGCTGTATATGGAAGAATAAGCAACGATCCTGTCAAGAAATAGCGAGTATTGATTTCGCCGAACAAAAAGAGATACGCCGCTACAAGCCCCACAATAATGAACGTGATGGCTAGAAGAGCGGCATGCTCCAGGGAACGCATACGTCGGCGTAGTCGATACATCCCAATCGCCATTGGAACGACAAACCACGGAACAAATCCTTTGAGAACTTTCTTGCCGAAGTACGCGAGTTGATGACTGAGAGAATGCGATTGATCGTGCGAGGCGTTGACTTGTTCCGCCGGAGCCGATGTCGCAGTCGCTGCAATTTTCGTGCGCAAGACCTCTGCGATGCAATCCAGTCTCGCCCAACCTGGCGTCTCGCGAAGCCACGTTGCGTTGAGCAACAAGATCGTTGACACGGGGATGGCCAGGACCAATGCCGTGCGAACGACAGGTCCTGTTGGATAGCAGACTCGGCTGCTGCGGCACCGGAGATATGCGTACACCCCAATGGGTATCAATAGCAGCCAGCCTTCGGAACGTAAATGGATGGCTAGAATAAAGCAGATGCCGGAGCTCACAAACCAATGCACCTTCTGGCTGTCGTAAGATCTACGCAGCAAGTACAGCGTGGAAACAAAGCAGAACCAGAAAGTGGGATCTCGCATGAGTTCCGGCCCCCACTCAATGAATCGGGGATGGACGGCATATAAATATCCAGTGACCAAAGCGATCGTTCCGTTGAACTGGATACGCACCAGTTTCAGGAGCGGCAGTAGCGTGAGAGTCGAAACCAGAATCCCCCACATCTTGCCAGCTAGTTCGTAGCTGAGTCCTAACTTGTGGAGCGTCAGCAGGATGACGGGGTACAAGTTGGGACCGATATAGTAGAACGCGTTGGCAAAGTCTCCGTCCTCGAGAGTTTGCGCGGTATGGATATAGTAAACACTATCACCACGAATCGGGTCGGCCATGATGGCCGAACAAATCCTGAGACTCAACGTCAACAGGACGAGAAGTGACACGGCCAATGTACGGCGAGAAATAGAGCGACTGGGTCGCTCAAGCGTCTCGCTGTGCCTGCCTCCGCCGTTTGCGGCAAAGTTTGGCAAGATTGGCTGTGATGGAGTCAACACGGTTGCTACCCCGAAGTAGGTCAAGCGTCGCGGGCTTGCTCGTCAAGAATGTGCCAAACGGCCGAAGACACTTGTTCCGCTCTATGAAATAATGGAAATGATCTGCGCCGCGTTGGACGGTGATTGATTTCGATATGCGGCGCGGTCCTCACCGGTTGCTCCCACGAATCTCTCTGAGCCTCGACATGACAGACGTCATGCCTCGTTGGCGATTTACAGCGTTCCGATTCCTGCCGAACAATTGCAAAGCTATGGGGCTCCACGTTCTACTTGATGATGGAGCCTGCGATTGACCACGATGCTGTCGAATCTGGCCATAGCTGAACACCACGCAAATGCCCAGCAGCATGATAGCGGGAACACGCAAACGCATGGCTGTTCCGAGGTTATCGATAAATAATCCGATCAACATTAGCCAGGCGATGGATTGAAGGATCAACGGGTACAGGCGATTGTCGACTCGCCGCCACTGCGCGACTAAATAGCAACACGACACCAATATCGTCAAGCCCTCCAGCATGGCAACTGCCATTCGAGCGTTCTTGATCTGCCAGGCGAACGGGCCAAATGCATTGCTGGCTACACTGTACCCGTACAACAACGGCCACATAGCTTTGTGGTAGTCGGTGTAGTAGATCCCCAGATTTCCTTCCGCATCGCTGTTCTGTGCGACATCGCGAAATCCGTTCCGATATTCAACAACGCGGGTAGCAGAATTGACACTGGACTCAATCCTGAACCGGGTCAGCATGCATCCAATGATGACGAGGCAAACGAACCCAAAGGTCTTGCTGAGCGCTGGCATTTGCGGTCGTGAAAAATTCCGAAGTGGCCACTGATTGTAGGCCACGATTGGCAGGCACACCAGCAGCACCATGATTGCCATATACCAGCGGAAGAAATAGAGACCGATCACCGACGCAAAGAATAATACTGACCAACCAAGGACTTTTTCGGGCTTGGATGTATAGACTTTTGCTAGCAGTAGCGAGCAGAGTAGATAGAACGTGTAGACCCAACCATCTCGGCAGAGCGAGTATGAGAATCCAAAGCAGCAAAAGCTTGGATAACAACTCAATACGATCATCGCGACGCTTGCAAGTCGTGGAGATCGGGGCAAGGCGTTCCCCTGCCCCACTTGTATCGTGAGAACCAATTGTCCAGCACACCAGACACCAATCAGGCACACCAAGAGGTTTAGAGTCTTAAATGCCAGTACGGAGCCAATTCCTGTGTTGCGAATAATGAAAGCCAGGATTGACGGATAGATATTCGCGGCTCCCGTCCCCCAGCGTTGTACGATCTCCTCAGGGATCGGTGTTCCGTTGGCCAGGTTGTGAGCGAGCGCGTAGTAAAAACGACCGTCGCCAACGAGTCCGTCGCCTCCGTCTGCGGTGGAGAACTTGTGGAGAATCAGCATCTGGGTAAACCAGAACAGCGAGATACCAAAGATCGTTAGTAGCAGGATGCGTCGTGTTGGGATCGTTTGCGTGGTCATGGGTGTTTTTTGTTAGTTCTCGTTGCTGCAGCAGATCACAAATCAATAAGGCTAGTTTGCGGTCAAGAGGAATGCTCTGTGGACTCAAGGATCTCGAGTGGTACGCGGCCATTCATGAAGCGATTGCTCGACTGGGTGTTAGCGAATCCATACTGTTGGCGTAATTGCTCATATGCACGAATGGCGATTCAGCCACGTGCTTGTGAACTGTTGAGTGGCCGCTGTGTAAGTCGGCATTGTGCCGGCAGGACAGTAGTTTCCGGAGCGTGCGAGGTCAAGGCCACTTGTTGATTCGTTTGACGTTGCTCTCACAATAGTTACAGCAAACATACAGGGCTCTGCAGCCGCGAACGGGCGCGGAGCCACCGTAGGAGTGGTATCGGTTGCAACGGTTACACATCCGCACGAAATCATCGCTTTTCGAGTGCATGCACCGCAGGCGCAGCGCGATTGCATTCACCGCTGAAATGCCCTGCTAGCAACGACCTTGATTTCGGAATGCAAGCAAATCAATGATGGCGATGCTTGCTGGGCGTCGACGCTCAACGGCCGACTTCCAATCAGCGTCTCGACGTCATCCCGTGAGTTTGCAAAATGTTGAGCCAAATCCGTAGGGGTTTGACTCCTTGCGGACAGCGCAACTCCAATTGACACTCCAGCGGGGCATCAGTAGAATCCCCCGCCACCGATTACGATCTCATGCAGTTGAGGAGTGAAAACCATGGATGGTGACAAGTTTTTCGAGGTTGTCGAGGAAGTGTTCGAGTTGGATCCAGGTGAAGTGAATGGACAAACACCCCTCGACCAGGTACCAGGTTGGGGTTCACTGACTGTGATGGGACTGATTGCCCGTGTTGATGAAGAGTTCGGGGTGACGCTGTCGCCGTCCCAGTTCACTGCCTGCCGGAACTTGGCAGACCTGCAGAACCTGGTAACCGGGAATGTTTCGTCGCGCCGGTCGGCGTAGGTCCCCTGGCATCATGGCAGTCGTGCCGGTTCTTCTTGCCCACTTCGGCGCGGGGATGCAATTGGGAACCGACGTCAGAACTTGCTGTGCTTCAGAATTGCGATACGCTTGAACCCGATGCCTCGCCCCACAGGGGATTGATCATGGACAACCCAATGGATCTGAGCGGGCGTCGGATTCTGGTTACGGGCGCCTCTTCCGGACTGGGCCGTGCGGCGAGTGTGGTGCTAAGTGGTCTTGGTGCCAAGTTGATTCTCGTGGCCCGCGACGCTGAACGTCTCGATGAAACACGTGCGTTGACTGAGAAACCGATCCACGAGATCAGTTGTTTCGACCTCAGAGAGATGGACCGGATCGCCGCATGGATGAAAGAGCTGGCCGGAACGTTTGGAAGGCTTGATGGTCTTGTCCATTGCGCGGGTATCCAGCCAATTCGCACGCTTCAATTGACAACGCCAGAAGTGTTCGACTCAGCAATGCAGATCAATACCGCGGCAGCTTTTCAGTTGGCGCGCGGGTTTCGGCAACGTCAGGTACGAGCGGCATCGGGATCCATCGTTTTTCTTTCCTCGGTAATGGGCTTGGTGGGGCAGGCCGGGATTGCGGCCTATTGCGCGAGCAAAGGTGCTCTCACCGCTTTGGCTCGTGCGTTGGCACTCGAACTAGCTAACGAAAAGATCCGGGTCAACTGTGTTGCTCCGGGACAGGTGCTAACCGAAATGGCCGAAAAAGCGAAACAGGTACTTACCGCTGAGCAGTTTGCCAGCATCGAGACCTTGCATCCACTTGGTCTTGGCGATCCAGTCGATGTGGCCCATAGTATTGCCTTCCTGATGGCCGATACCGGCCGCTGGATCACCGGTACAACGTTGACGGTTGACGGTGGATACACCGCTCATTGAATGCGATCGGAACAATCTATAACTCGTGAGCGGTTTTGACACCCACTCAGAATTAGCTCAGAGGCTACCCCCTGAGATACCACGATACGGTGATGCCGATGGATGTAGAATCGTCGTCCAAGAATCCCGCACTAAGCCTCCCCAAGCGGCGGTTGTTGATCGTGGGAGCAGGTGGCTTGGGTAGGGAGCTTTGGGCCTGGACAAGCCACGTGGCATCTGAGAATCGTGACTGGGAGTTGGCCGGATTTCTTGACGCGAATCCCCATACACTCGATGGCTTCGATACGCCGCTGGCGATCGTAGGCGACCCGGACAGCTACGAACCGCAAGCGAATGATCTCTTGCTATGCGGGTTTGGCGATCCGGCAACCAAACTCAAGGTCTGCCGGTCTTTGAAGGCGCGTGGTGCCCAATTCCTGACGTTCGTCCATCCCACGGCGACCGTTGGAATGCGAACCAAACTTGGTGAAGGAACCATCGTGTGCCCTCATGTCACGGTTACGTGTGATGTGACGATTGGCGATTTCGTGCTGCTCAATTTGGGGGCCACGGTCGGACATGATGCCGTCATTGGCGATGGAGTCACGCTCAGCGGACATTGCGATGTTACCGGCGGCGTAACCCTGGAAGAAGGCGTTTTCCTCGGCTCACACGCCGCCGTGATTCCACGAGTGCGTGTGCCTGCTTATGTCACCATTGGGGCCGGTAGCGTCGTCTATCATTCGCCGCGAGCACACACAACCGTGGTGGGCGTGCCGGCAAAGCGCATTCCAACCATCGCCGGCAATCCGACGCAACCGAAAATGTCCAGCCCAGCAATTAAGGTGGTGTAGTTGTGGACGCGTCTCTCGTTGCCTTGGAATTTGCGCTGCCCCAGCAGGTACTCACTAATGCTGATCTTGCAGCAGAGTATCCGGATTGGTCCGTCGAAAAAATCGAAGAGAAGACGGGGATTGCAAAACGCCACATTGCGGCGACGGATCAGTGTGCCTCGGATTTGGCAGTCGAAGCGGCGGAGAAGTTGTTTGCCTCGGGTGCAGCCAGTCCCAACGAGATTGATTTCCTTCTGTTCTGCACGCAATCCCCTGACTATTTCTTGCCGACAACTGCCTGTCTGATTCAGGACCGCTTAGGGATCCCAACAACAGCCGGTGCCTTGGACTTCAATCTGGGATGCTCTGGCTACGTGTATGGGCTGTCGTTGGCTAGCGGATTGATTGCCTCGGGACAAGCACGCAACCTCCTACTGTTGACGGGAGACACCTATACGCAACTCCTCAGCCGAGATGATCGTTCGACTCGCACCATTTTTGGCGACGGAGCGTCCGCGACACTTCTCCGCGGCAAAGACGATGCCAGACCGATGATTGGCCCCTTTGTCTTTGGCACCGATGGCTCCGGTGGAAAGAATCTCTGTGTGACCAAAGGGGCTTTCCGCAGCCGTGCCAAGGCAATCGAATCATCAGGCGAAGAATCGCGACTGTACATGAACGGGCCGGAGATTTTTACATTCACGTTGGAATCCGTGCCCAAGGCGGTAGCCTCACTGTTGGCCAAAGCGGATCAGAAGCTGGAAGACATTGACGGTTTCGTCTTCCATCAAGCGAACCAGTTCATGTTGAGTCACTTGCGAAGGAAAATTGGGATCCCCGCCGAAAAGTTTCATCTCTCGTTGCGCGATGTCGGCAACACGGTCTCCTCGTCGATTCCCATCGCCCTTAAGGATGCCGTGGAGAACGATCGAATTCAGCCAGGAGATCTGCTCATGTTGGTCGGCTTCGGCGTCGGGTACTCTTGGGCAGCTTGCTTGATTCGCTGGGATGTATGATTGACACACGGAACTGGCCCGCGATCCCGTGAAATCCGACTTCTCGCCCAAGCGTTTCGAGCATGCAGATGCTTCGGTCGTGATGCGGGCTACTGGTGGTGCTCGGTCAACCAGGTCAGGATTGCTTGACAAAACCAGGGGAGGTCGTCTGGTTTGCGGCTGGAGATGAAGTGCCGGTCGACCACCACCGGTGCGTCTTCCCACTGGGCACCAGCGTTGATCAGGTCGTCACGGATGCCGGGGCTACCGGTGACGGACACCCCTCGATAGACGCCGGCAGAAATGGGAATCCAGCCCCCGTGGCAGACGGCAGCCAGCAACTTGCCCTCTTCGGCAAACTGTTGGACCAGTTCCAGCACGTAGGGGTCCCGGCGGAGTTTATCAGGCATGAACCCCCCTGGCACGACCACGCCAGAAAAATCGCTTGCCTTGATATCATTGATGGCCGCGTCTGACCGGCAGGGATAGCCATGTTTGCCCGCGTAGTCCGTGTCCGCCTCGGGGCCGGCTACCGTGACCTGGACGCCGGCCTCAATCAATCGGAGTTTGGGGTACCATAGTTCGAGATCTTCGTAGATGTCTCCAACAAACATTAAGATGCGGACGTTTTGCAGCGGTCCGGTCATGGTGGACTCCCATTCTAAGAATCAGAACGACGAACGATGGTGACAGCAGTTTCAGAACGCGTGTTGCTCACCGGGCGCGGATATCTGCTGGCAGCCTACTTGGTTTGGCCAGCGGCGGCGAGCATCATGGCGCTCAGGTCTCCGAGTGCTTGCAGGTCAGCAGCCACGCGAGGATGGGCGAACAGACGCACGCGTTTCACGTAATCGTCAAACTGCTCGCGCGCTAGCGTTCGGACCACTGGTGAAACGTCGCCAAGTGGACGGTAGCAATCTTCCTTCGGAAAGTACACCGACAGATCAAACTCCACTTCGCGTTCGACGGGCGGAGCATCAAACAGGATCTCATGAGGTGCAATCTCGTGTCCCACGGCACGGGTGGCCAATTTGGCAAACTGCTCGCCACAACGGACCAACCAGGGGTAACCGCGACGAGCAATGGCGTCGTAAACTTCGCAGGCTTCGAAAAAACTGTACTGAGCCACCCGTTTGTAGAGTCGGCGGGTAGGTCCAAAGAGGCCATCGAGCAACTCGCCCGCCGGTTGGTTCGCGGCCAAACGGGTCAGTTCGGCAATGAACTCGAACTCGGTCAAACGGAACAGAGAGTCCAAATCGAGCTGTTCGTGAAGCAGGTAAAAGGCCCGTTGAAGCATGGCCGTGGCTGTGCGAACCGCGTGGTGCCAGTACACTTCGCTGAACATCACATAGCGGGCAAAGACCATCATCTCGGCCGCCGTCTTGCCTTTTTCGGTAATGGCCAATCCGGTGCCGGCGGCGTTCAGGCACAGGCTGCCAATCAGCCGTCCTTGGTCGAAATGGCGTCCGTACGGAACGCCGGCATGCAGGCTGTCTCGCCCCAGATAGTCCAGCTTGTCGATATCAATGGGGCCTGAGAGCATGCTGCCCAGGATGCTCGAACGCGGATCGCTGGGCTTTTCGCTCAGCAACGAGACCACGTCGCGCGGGTTCATGTTCCACGCGGTTCGCAATGCCTCGGCAAGTTCGCCTTCGAGAAGAAAGCTGTTGGCAAACATCTCGTGGTGCGGCACTCGGGCGAGCCCCATGTCCTCGATCGGATGGCAGTATGGCCAATGCCCTAGATCGTGCAGAAGCGCGGCCACCAGAAACCGCTCGGCATCGGCAACCTGGATCTGGGTGGCGAACCGCGGATCGTACGAGAGCTGTTTGAGGTACAACAGCGCCAGACGAAAGACACCCAGCGAATGCTCGAAACGCGAGTGGTTGGCGGCCGGGTAGACCAACGAAACCAGTCCCACCTGGCTCACATGCGCCAGGCGGCGAAATTCCGCGGTATCAATCAGCTGACGCACGCGTGGAGTCAGCGGGACATCAATCTCCGGAGGAATCCGCACGAATCCGTCGCGCTGATCCAGGCTTTGCACTTCTGGCAAATCGCGAATGCTGGCCATGGACTTCTCTGCCCCAAACCGAGGGCTTTAAGTTACACTACAAAGAACGGGTTACAGGACGAGTGGTGGGAGAATCAGCGGGTGCGCCTGCCATGTTTCTCTGATTCTCCAGCCGTGCCGCCAGTTTGCAAGATGGGGCTCGCTGGCAACAGGGCTTTTTCTGAGTCGTCTCGGCTGCCAGGTCGTTTGAAAATCTCCCATTCCAATCAGGATGTAATGTTTATGCGTTGGTCATTGCTGGTTGTCCCGGGTTTGATCGCCTTGACTCTTGTCGTTTACATTCAAGTCAAGGATTTTCAGTTTCTTGGGTTCGATGACAGCCTGTACGTGACTCGCAATGAGCATGTTCAGTCCGGGATCACCGTCGAGAACATACGCTGGGCGTTCGCTGAGACGCACATCGCCAACTGGCACCCGCTCACGTGGCTCTCTTTGATGCTGGACGACCAGCTGTTTGGGCTCAACCCCAGATACTTCCATCTGACCAACGTGGTCTTGCACCTTGCTTGCGTGCTGTTGCTGTACTTGTGGCTGAGGGAATTCACGGGGCACGATTGGCCGTCTGCATTTGTGGCGGCCATCTTCGCGGTGCATCCGCTGCATGTCGAATCCGTCGCCTGGATCAGCGGACGAAAAGATCTTCTCAGTACCCTGTTTGGGTTTGCCGCGTTATGGGCTTATGGGCGGTTTGTGCGAGGACGGCATTGGAAGTGGTACACGTTATCATTCCTGGCCTTGGGATGCAGTTTGCTCTCAAAGCAGATGCTGGTCACCTTCCCCTTCTTGCTGCTGCTGCTCGACTACTGGCCGTTGTTGCGAACACGCTGGTTGAGCAAGGTCCATGAGTCAAGCATTGCCGTGGTGCCAGAAACAGACACCGAACAGGATATCCCAACGAGCGAGCAGGAACCCAGCGAGCCAGAACCTGGCCAGCCAAACCCCAGCAACCCTGTCTCGTTGGGACGGTTGTTGTTGGAAAAGGTTCCCTTCTTGCTGCTGAGCGTGGTGATGTCGGTGGTGATTTTCATGGCCCAGTATCAGACCGAGGCGATGCAAGGGTTCGAGCAGTATTCGCTCCGTGCCAGATTGCTCAACGTACCGGTAGCCTATGTCTTGTATTTGAAACGCATGGTTTGGCCCAACGATTTGGCGGTTCTCTACCCGCACCCCAAAGATAACTTGACGATGGCGCAGGCAGGCATGGCCCTGGTAATCTTGGCGGCAATCAGCATGGTCTGCTGTTGGCAAATCCGGCGACGTCCATATCTGGCGGTGGGCTGGTTCTGGTTCCTCGGCACCTTGGTGCCCGTGATCGGGCTCATTCAGGTCGGCACCCAGCAGATGGCAGATCGGTACATGTACGTGCCGATGGTTGGTTTACTGATTGCGATTGCCTGGACCGGAAGATCTTTCTGCCGGAGACGTGGCACGCCGTTGGTGGGTTCGTTGGCCGCCGTAGCGGTCTTGGCAGCGACCATGGCAGGTGGCGTCCAGACCCGCTACTGGGAAGATGATGTCTCCTTGTTCTCGCGCACGATCGAGGTGACGGAGAACAACGCGATCGCTTTTAGCAACCTGGGAGCGGCCTACTCGGCTCGTGAAAAGTACGAACGGGCGTTGTCCGCATATCGCCATGCGCTCGAGGCGGAACCGGACAATCCCACGGCCAACCAGAACTTTGCCCTTGCCGCCCGACGATCACGCAAATACGACGAAGCCGAAGAGCATTTGCTCAAGGCCATGCGGCTAAATCCCAACTTGCCTGGCATCCACGCCAACCTGGCCGGTGTGTACTTCGAGCGCGGCGAGACAGAGCGGGCTTTGGAGATGTTCGCACTGGATTTAGAAGCCAACCCCGATAGCTTCGAGACTCATCGTGACATGGGAATGGTCTATAGCCAATTGGGAGAGTTGGAACGCGCGGAGTCTCATTTCCGCAAGGCGATTGAACTGCAACCTGGTAACGCCGAACCGATGACCTTCTTAGCCACGTTGTTAGCCCGCAGCGAGAACTACGAGGCAGCCATCAAGATGGCACAAGCGGCCATCAGCAACCTCAAGACCCCCGTCAAGTTGATGCCGCAGATCGAGATGTTTTCGAAACATCATGCTTTGAACACGCAAGCCTTGGTCTACGCGGCGCAAGAAGATTGGGAGCGAGCGGAGTTCTTCTTGCAGGAATTGGTTCTACTTAATCCCAAGTTGGCTAGCCCTCATTCCCATCTCGCAATGATCTATTATCGGCAAGGGCGTCAAGTGGATCTGGACAGGGAGGCTCAGCAGGCGCTGGATCTCGAGCCCCGTTCGTCGCTCGTACGAGCAGAACTGGGTTGGATCGCTGCGCAGCAAGGTGACGAGTTCAAAGCCGCTGGCATGTTTGCCGAAGCCGTGCGATTGTTCAGTTCGTCTGAAGCTGATCCCCACAACCATTCGATGCAGCGTCTGCTGGATTTCGATCAATCCATGCAGCAACTCTTGGTATCAGCTCAACAGTCCGCGCAGGCAAACCCTGAAGATGCTACCAAGCAGTTCCTGGTAGGTGCCCTGTTCGCTTATCTCGAGGAGTACGAACAGGCCCAACGGCATCTTGAGAAAGCCATCGAGTTGGACCCAGACTTGACTCCGGCCGAGCGCACGCTCCGGGTCGTTAAGCGACGCATCGAACGAGCGAATTGATTCACGCGTTGCGGAATCCGATGAAGGTTTACTGTTCGATCTTACCGGCTATCTGGTTGCGTTCCACGATGATATTGCTTCCGTCGGCGACGCGGATGGAAACCTGTTCCGCGCTCGTCGAGCGGTTGTCGCGGATCAGGCAATCGGTCACCGAACTATCCTGGCAGTTGGCCAGTGTGACCCCGGGGCCGTCACTCTCCAAGATCGTAGCGCCACGCACGCGGCACCATTGGCAGTTGAGCAACAGAATGGCTCCCTCAGGAGCTTTGGCCTCCTGGATGTGCAGTTGGCCAACGCTGCAATCCGTGCAGCCAATCAGTTCGACCCCGTTGGCACTCGTCGTATCTCCATAGTCAGGGCTGCGGTCCAGCAGGTTCTCACCCAAGACAATCTGCGTGGAGTTTTCAATTAGAATCTGATGGTCCAATCCGCGCCAGAGCGTGTTGCCTGTGATGATCACTCCTCGGGCGTGCTGCAGATGAATATTCACGCCGACGTCGCTGAGCACATTGTTGGCAATGGTGCAATTGCCAACCTTGAGGTTGTTGTCCGGGCCTGCTCCTAATAGGCGAATGTTGGCGGAGTCGGGAGCCTTGGCCGTATGCTGGATGGTGCAACCGACAATGGCGATCTCTCGGATGGAACGCGTCGAGGCGTCCAGCAAGATGTTGGCCGTAGGAGGGCCGTCGTTGTTGAAGTTCCCTTCGATATCGCAAGTACCGATGTGCAGGTTGCGAATCTCACTGTTGCGAACGACGATGCCCCCTCCGTCGTTGTAGCTGATGTGCGAATTGCTGATGTTGACCTGGTGCAGGTTCAAATCATCCAGGTAAATGCCAACACCACGGTTCTTATAGAAGTGGCACTCGGACACAATCACGTTGCGATTCCGTCCTGTGAGCCGAAGGCCATGTCGGGCTTCGCGAACCGTCACGCGTGAGACGGTCAATTGCATGGTGCCGAGAGCTTCAACGCCGTCTGCCTCACTGTGGGCACCCACAATCTCAATTCCATCGACCAGCGGCATGCGTTGGCGGGCCCAAACGCCCGGTTTCACCGTCTTGGGTTCGGCCGTGCCAGCATGCGTGCCGATCAACCGAAACGCAGGACCGGCCCCCTCCATCAACACTCGGGCAACTCCGTCCCCAACCAGCGAGAACGGACCGACGCGGTCCAAGTCGATCTCAATCGTGCGGGTGATCCGGTAGGTGCCCGGGGGTAGACGGAGTCGTCCGTCCCCGGCGACCACCGCCTGTTGCAAGGCCTCGGTGTCATCCGTTGTGCCGTCGCCGGCAGCACCAAACTCCCGTTCCAAGCGGGGCCGATGAGCAGCGTCCTTGCGTCCCCCGCCGGAGCCATCTCCTCGACCTCCCCCTGTGCCAGACCCACTACTGGATCCGGATCTTCCCGGCTGTGCAGGTGCCTCGCTGCAACCGACCAAGACGCACAGCATCAACAGGCATCCGAGCGCCAAGCCGAGGGACGCTCGCGGTAGGGGGTTCGTCATCGTTGCGGTGACCGTTTTCGAGGAAGGAATTCAGGTGGCGGCAGATTTTCAGACTTCGGGCGAGTGTATCATAGCCGGCAAGGTTCGCTAGCCGCAGTCTATGCTGACGCGAATGACACAACCACAATTCGATTGTCATTGGGTGCAAAGTGTTGAGTACCCCCTGGTTCCAGGTACGATGGTCCAAAACGGCATTGAGAACAGTTGTCTCAACTGTTCACTTGCAGAGGCACCCGAAAGATTCCTCTGGTTCCTGAACAGTTGAGAAGACTGTTCTACAATACATCTAACACCGAGAAGTGAAATCATGGCATGGCTTTTCCGACATCTAGGACAGCTTGGGTTGGCTACCTTGCTCCTGGGCACCTCGCTTCTCCTGGCAGCCAAGAACGACTGGGCTGAAGGAACTGCCGACCGTGGCGATGGAGCTTCGCGAGACTACTACAATCGGGCTGCGCGGCTCCCCTGGGCCAACAAGCAGGGGGATTGGACCGATGCCGCTGGCAAACCGCAAGGAGAGGTCCCGTTTGGGCAGGCCACCGTCACTTCGGCCATGTCCGGCAAGTGGATTGAGCTAGACATCACCAAACTCGTGGCCCTCTGGCGAGCCGGCACCGTTCAAAACCAGGGACTTCTGCTGCGAAATTCCCAAGGCTCCAACACTCTCCGCGTGGCAAGCCGCGAGTCCGCCGAGGCAGCGCTTCGTCCTCAGTTGCTGATCAAGACCAACAAGGCCGAGGTGTCGCTTGCGCCCGCGGCCGACACCTACCTCGAACCCTCCACGGTACGGGCTACCGGCGGCTACGCGGAGCAACTCAAGATCAGCCCGGCGAACAGCGCCCTGTTGCGGTTTGATTTTTCGGAATTGCCGGCAGACACTCCCATCAATCAGGCACTGTTGCGTCTGCATGTGATACGTGTTTACGGCAACAGTCAAAGCACCATTGCGGCCTATCGCTGTTCGCAGGGAGAGTACGAAACCGAGACTGACCCCACACGTGGGCTTGCCCAAAAGTTCCCCGCAGACCTTGGTATCGAGAAACATTCGGCCGTGATTGCTCATGCCAACTTCGATGCCGACTCGTGGCAGTCTGGCTGGACGCAGGTTGCTCCTAAGAGTCAGTTGGATACGGTGTCTGCCGCCGATTCGGCCCACGGTTTTCAACCTTGGCGCGGCCGCGCACTCCGTGTCAACATGGCTCAGGGGATCAATACGGCACTCAACACACTCTATAAATTCGAGAAGGAAACTGGCAGCGAACCGGAGGCGATCTACTTCCGCTATTACCTCCGGCTAGGGAGTGATTGGAATCAAACCATCAGTGGCGGAAAGATGCCTGGCATCAGCGGAACATACGGAAACGCAGGCTGGGGAGGTCGCAAGAGTAACGGCAGCAATGGTTGGTCGGCACGCGGGATGTTCTTCGAAACCATCCCGGATGGCAATCCGCTCGGTGGCCTGCATCCGATTGGCACCTATTGCTACCACGCCGAAATGGCCGGCTACTACGGAGATGGCTGGGTCTGGCAGCAAGGCTACCGTGGCTACCTGGAGAATGACCGCTGGTACTGCGTCGAGCAATACCTCAAACTCAACACGCCCGAAAAGAACAACGGCGTCCTCAGGGCGTGGATTGATGGGCGGCCTGCGTTCGAGAAAACAGATATCCGTTTTCGGACCGTGGCAGATCTTCGGATCGAACAGATCTGGATGAACATCTACCACGGTGGTCGCACCCCTTCTCCCCACGATCAACATGTATTCATTGACAATGTGGTGATCGCTCGCGAATACATCGGACCCATGCAACCCGAATCCGCCAAGTGAATTTGAACTCGACCCATCTATCCATCCTCTATCGCGGCCCGCTCGCTAGTTGCAACTACGATTGCCAGTATTGCCCTTTCGCCAAACATCACGAAACGGCAGCAGAGTTGGCCGTGGACCGCCGGGCGCTCGAACGTTTCGTGCAGTGGTTGTCAGAGCGAACCGTCGGCACCTCGGGCGTCTTCTTCACGCCCTGGGGTGAGGCTCTGATTCGCCCTTGGTACCAACAAGCGATGGCGCACCTCTCCAACATGCCGCACATCCGCAAGGTGGCCATTCAGACCAATCTTGCCTGCCGTCTCGATTGGCTCGATGCCTGCGACCGATCCCGCCTGGGGCTTTGGTGCACCTTCCATCCTTCGCAAATTGAGCGGAAGCAGTTTGTGCGCCAGTGCCAGGAGTTGGACCGGACGGCCACGCCCTACAGTGTGGGAGTGGTTGGGATGCTGGAGAATTTTGTCGAGATCGACGCCTTGCGTCGTGAACTGCGACCGGAGACCTATCTCTGGATCAACGCGTACAAAGGGCAGGCGGATTACTACCGAGAAGCCGATATTCGCTGGCTGGAATCCATTGATCCGTTGTTTCGCACCAACACGGTTTATCATGCCAGCCTTGGCAAGGCCTGCCGCGCTGGTCAGTCGGTGATTGCCGTGGATGGAGAAGGGGACGTGCGACGCTGTCATTTTCTGCCGGAAACCATCGGTAATATCTATCACCCCGATTTCGAATCCTGCCTGACCGAACGTCCTTGCACGCGGGCATCTTGCGGCTGTCACATTGGCTACGTGCACCTGGACGAATTGAAGCTGTACGAGAAGTACGGTGACGGGTTGCTCGAGCGGATTCCAAAACCCGAGCATCTCAACAAGTCAGGGAATCTCCAACCGCACCTGACGTGATACCCCTCGCCTGTGTAGAACAGTGGTCTCAACGGTTCAGCAACCAAGAAGAACGTTCCGGGTGCTTTCAGCCAACAAGCGCTTGCCAGCGTCGATTCCTTTGACCACGCTAGACTGATCTGCAACAATCCCCCCTACGCTGGGCCGTTGGGAAAATATCGCTCAGGCGAACCAACACCCCGTGATTTGTGTCGCTTGTAGCGGTGCTAATCCCGCCGCCGCTCATTCTACCGTTTAACCGTATCAACGCTTCGCACCTGGTGAGAATGAATTGATGAGCATGCACCGAGCCATCGTCTTCCCTGCCCTGGTATTTTGTTTCATTGCGGGACCGACAAGCGCCTTCGCGGCAGATACCCCCAATGCTGAAGAGCGCACCCGATTGCCGCAGCAGCATGCGTACCAACGGGCGCTGCGAGATTACTTGGGCACGTTGACTGAGAAGGATTTCGATCATGGTGTGACGGAACCGCTGACCGTCAGTGACCAACCGCTGGACGCTGAAGAACAATACCGGCTGTACATCATGAAGATGATGCATCAACCGCTGGTGGGCTGGAAACGTGGGACGCCGGCCATCAACGCCACGCCACGGTTGTTCTTGCTTTCGACCATCGAAGGACCGGTGGCTGTACCCGAGCCTGACAAACAACCTGACGCCGCCGATAACAAACCAGCGGACGACGAATTCATACCGGTCCCGGTTCCAGTACGGACCGGCATTGTCGTCCCGCCGGTGTGGCCTGAAACGCTGATTGCGTTCACCAATTGGGACTACCCCGGCAACCCGTACCACAACAATCAGGCATTGAAACTCCGTGCGTTTGTGACCGCGGCGGTCAAGATGATCATGCTGGACGACCACTTCGAGCGCGTGCCTGAGTCACGGCGACCGGATCACAATGGTTACAAGTTAGCCTGTTTCGGCAGTGCGTACCTCGGGGCCAAGGACGTACTTCCGCCTGAGGCACAAAAAGCGTTCGAAGCGGGACTGCTCAAGCTTGGCCGCGACATGCTCAGTTGGGGAATCCATGGGCGTGAGCCGAACAAAGACATGTCGGCACCCATCGGACTGTGGTATGTGGCCGAAGCTGTCGGGGACAAGGTCTTCTCCAAGGAAGTCGAAGCGTACGCTTGCGAGCTGATGACCAGCCCGCAGTATTTCCATCCGGCCGGGTATTGGATCGAGCGCCGAGGTGCCCCCGATGTAGGGTTCGGCGGAGGGGCCAATTTCTACGCCGTTTGGGCGGCCCTGATGACCGACTGGCCGTTTGCGAAGGATACGGTGAAAAAAGCCTACCGATTGCGAGCGCACCTGTGTTTGCCAGATCCGGACGGATATCTCAACGGCCCCAGTCACTTCAACGCCCGGCTCGGCAGCCCCGCCAGTGACGATCAATGGCATTGGGATGGAGGCCGCGATCAGGCAGCCTTGATGGTAACCGACGAGGCAGGCCCTTTCATCAAACGCCCCAGTGCGGAAGACCTGACCGGAGCGGCCGCCAATCGCGTCGGTTGGTTCAATGGCCAAATCAAACAAAACCCGGTCCGGCCTGATCTCGTAGGACGCAAGAGTGCTGGTCGGACCGGCTACTGGGCCAACGAAGATCTCCGCGGCCAGACCTGGACCTGGCGGCTTTGGCAAACCTACAACTTCCCGATTGGGATCAATGTTGGATTCGAATTCTATCAACCTGGAGCGTTTGCTCATTTACAACAACGGAGTCCGCAAACTCACCGATGCTCCAGTCCCCCTACGTTCGCGAGGGTGTCTTCTTGCGAAACTTCGCCAACACATTCTTCACCTCGCGCCAGCCAAACTACGGAACCATTGTGCATACCGGCCCCGTTGGCAAACAGGATCCTGGAGATGGACTGCCGCAACATCCGGGCCCCTCAGGTTTTGGTGGTGGGCAACTCTCAGCTTTCTGGACACCTGCCACAGGCTCGGTGATCTTGGGTCGAAGAACCGCGTCGCGCGCTGACGCCAATTATGACAAGCTCGAGGATTGGCGACTTTGGCCGGTGCATGCAGTCTCCGGCATGACGAAAGATGGAAGGGTATTCACCTCTGCCCGAATCATCGAACCGCAAGTCACTTCTCAACTGCAAGGAGACGTTGGCACGGTCACGGCCAGTGGAACGATTCCGGCAGTCACGTTCGATGGCGCGATGCCGCTCTCAGAAAAGATCGACTATCGTCGCACATTTGACATTCAGCCAGATGGCTTGGAAGTGGCCACCAGCGTTCAGGCGGCAGGACCGCTAGCTGTTACCGAACTGCACGAAACCATTCCTGTTTTCCTTGCCGAACGCAAGCGGCAGAGGGATGTCGAACCCACTACCATTGAGTTCCAATCTGATGACAAGTGGACGTCTGCCACGCCCGAATACCAGCAGTGCAGCGCAGTTCGTTTGACACGTTTCGATGGCACGGTACTGATCACCTTTGATAAACCTCGCCGTGTGAAGCTCTCGCCAGAGCCGTGGAACGATACGTATTTGACTCGCGCGGCTTGCCGCAACGTGATGATTGATCTGCTGGCTGACAATGAAAAACCAGGGCAGATTGGATCTGCCGAAATTCGCTATCGCATCGAGGCCGGCCGGAAGCCGTAAGTTGTCATTGCCCATGGATCAGTTCAAGGAACTACAGCAACAACTGGCCACGGTGTTGGGAGGGGACCGCTTTCGCCTCACGCAACGATTGCGGCGAATTCGCGAAGCGCGCGAAGCTGGCAAGCCGTTTGATCGGAACCTGGACAAACTGCGCGGGGAGATTGAGCGTTCTCAGCAACTGCGTGCTCAGAAACAGGCCACCTTGCCCGCGGTGGAGTACGATGACTCGCTCCCCATCACGGCCTGCAAGGACGAAATTTCCAAGGCGATTCGCGACCATCAGGTGGTGATCGTCTGCGGCGATACCGGCTCTGGCAAGAGTACGCAACTCCCCAAGATTTGCCTCGAACTGGGGCGTGGCATCGACGGCCAAATTGGCCACACGCAACCTCGCCGCATTGCCGCCCGTAGCGTGGCCGCTCGACTTGCCGAAGAACTGAACGTGCCGCTTGGTAGCCAGGTGGGGTTCAAGGTTCGGTTTGCCGATTCGACCTCTGAGCTGACGTTGGTCAAGTTGATGACCGATGGCATTCTCTTGGCCGAAACTCAGGGGGACCGCTATCTCAACCGCTACGACACCATCATTGTGGACGAGGCGCACGAGCGTTCGCTCAACATTGATTTTCTGCTCGGTCTGCTCAAGCGATTACTCATGCGGCGGCGGGACTTGAAGGTCATTGTCACCTCAGCCACGATTGACGCTGAGCGGTTCAGTGAGTTCTTCACCTTCGGCAGCCAGAAGGCACCCGTGATCAATGTGCCGGGTCGGATGTTTCCCGTCGAAGTTCGCTACCGTCCCGTCGCCACCGATGTTGATGGATCAAGCAGCGATGCAGACGGAGAGCAAACGATCCTGGACGCGGTGGAAGAAGTTGCCCGCGATGGGCCGGGTGACATTCTGTTGTTCATGCCAACCGAGCGGCATATCCGCGAGATTGCCCGCCAACTGCGAGGTCGTTTTCTCAAGGGAGATCCTGCCGGCCGCGCCATAGAAACGCTGCCACTGTACGGACGATTGTCACTGGCCGAACAGAAGAAAGTGTTTCAACCCCAGGGCAAGCGGCGGATTGTGATTGCAACGAATGTGGCCGAGTCCAGCTTGACTGTGCCCGGGATCCGCTACGTGGTGGACTCCGGCACCGCGCGGATTAGCCGGTACTCAGCCCGAAGCAAAGTGCAGCGTTTGCCGATTGAAGCGATCAGTCAGGCTTCGGCCGATCAGCGGATGGGCCGGTGTGGCCGCGTCGGTCCCGGTATCTGTATCCGGCTGTTCAGCGAACAGGATTACACCGACCGCGAACGCTACACGGCACCTGAGATTCAGCGGACGAATCTGGCCGCGGTGATTCTCCAAACGCTGGCCCTAGGGCTGGGAAAGATCGAAGAGTTCCCGTTCATCGATCCTCCCAAGCCGACCGCCATCCGCGATGGTTACAGCACGTTGGCTGAGTTGGGAGCCGTTGACGAGAAACTGCGTCTGACCGATCTAGGGCGACGGCTTGCTCGTTTCCCGGTCGATCCAAGGATTGGCCGGATGGTGTTGGCTGCCGAGGACGAGAGCGCGCTTGCAGAAGTGTTGATCATTGCGGCAGCGCTCGAAGTGCAGGATCCGCGAGATCGCCCCATCGACAAACAGCAGGCGGCGGACGAAGCCCACCGGCGGTTTGTGCACCCAGAGAGTGACTTCTTCACCCTGCTCAACATCTGGGACTTTTATCATCAGCTCAAAGGGGAACTCTCCCGCAACAGGCTCCGCAAAGCATGCCAGCAGAACTTCCTTTCGTACAATCGAATTCGCGAATGGATGGACGTCCACCGCCAGTTGCTTGGTTTGCTTGGTCCGCTCGGCATGAAAACTCAAGCCCGTCGCGATGATTACAACGCCGTGCACAGGGCCCTGCTCACCGGACTGCTCAGCAACATCGCGATGAAGGGAGACACGCACGAGTATCAAGGCGGAGGAGGCTCCAAGCTTCACCTCTGGCCAGGATCTGGCACCTTCGCCAAGAAGCCTCGTTGGGTGGTGGCGGCCGAATTGGTGGAGACCAGCCGTCGGTTCTTACGCACCGTGGCCCGGATTGATCCTTCTTGGATTGAGCCGATTGCCGGCGATTTGGTTCGCCGTCAGTATCATGACCAGCTCTGGGACCGCGACAGTGGCGCCGCGCTGATCAATGAGAAAGTCACCCTCTATGGCTTGCCGATTGTGCCGTCGCGGCGCGTCCGGCTCAGCAAGATTCAGCCAGCTAGAGCTCGGGAATTGTTGATCGAGAGTGGACTGGTCGACGGTGAGATCAATCTGGACGCTCCTTTCCTTCGACACAATCAGAAACTGCGGGACGAAGTGGCCGGTCTGGCGGCCAAGACGCGCCGCCAAGACTCGGCTCCGCGGGGCTGAAGCGCGTATCGAGTTCTACGAAGATCGTCTGCCGGCCGACGTGTTTGATGTTGCCAGTCTCGAACGCTGGCGTCGTCAGATCGAACAGCAAAAACCTCGGTTGCTCTACTTCACCAAAGCAGACTTGATGCTCTCCGATGGGCAGGATGTTGCCCAAGCTGATTTTCCGGATAGCATCCGCGTGCAGCATTTGCACCTGCCGCTCGAGTATCACTTGGAGCCCGGCTCGCCAGACGATGGAATCACGCTACGAGTCCCACGTGAGGGGCTCAACCAACTTGACCCCCAGCGGCTCGGCTGGTTGGTCCCCGGCCTGTTGGAGGAGAAGATTATTGCCTTGATCCGGTCGCTGCCGAAACCGATCCGGCGTGCTTTGGTGCCGGCACCAGATACCGCTCGCAAGCTGGTCAGCGAATTGACCTTTGGCGAGGGGGATCTGCACCGAGTGGTCGCCGAGCGTCTCGGCAAACTCTCAGGGCAGGCGATCCGGGAGATTGATTTCCGCACGGAGAAACTTTCTCGCCATTTGCAGATGAATGTCTGTGTGGTGGACGAATCCGGAGAGGCAGTCTCGCAAGGACGCAATCTGGATGTTCTGCGGAAAGAAGCTGGCGTGGCAACAGCGCCAGATCAGCGCGCGCTGCCTGATAGCGAACTTTGTTGCACAGGCCGCACCCGCTGGGATTTTGGCGACCTGCCTGAGTCCATCAACCTGGAGCGGGGTGGCATTCAGCTTCAGGCGTACCCTGCCGTTGTGGACGAAGGGAGTAGTGTTGCAGTCAAGCTACTGGACTCAGCCCCCGCTGCCCGCGAGGCAACCGCTGCCGGAGTGCGCCGGCTGTTTTTGCTAGCAGCCAGGAAGCCGATTCGTTCGCAAGTCGATTGGCTGCCCGACCTGGATCGGCTGGCTTTGTTCACCGGCCCGCTGGGGGGAAGTCGAGAGATTCGCAAACAGTTGGGGGAACTGATGGCTGAGCTGGCATTGCAGCCGCGCCAGCTCAACGTCCGTTCGGCTGCGGAGTTCGCCACTGCCGAGGCTCAAGCACGCGAGAACCTGGCGGACGCGGCTCAGAGCGTGGCTGCGCTGATTCGCCCGCTGTTGGAAACCCGCCATCGAGTGCAAGTTTTGCTTGACGAAATGCGCGGCGAGCGGTTCGGGCAGGCCGTGGCCGACATCGAGCAACAGCTCGAATGGCTGTTTCCTCCTCAGTTCCTCACGGATACACCTTGGAACTGGCTGCAGCACTACCCTCGCTATCTCAATGCCATGTTGCAACGGCTCGACAAGCTCAAGTCGGGAGGGCTTGTCCGAGATCGCGAACTGCAACAGCAGGTGGATACCTACTGGAGACCGTTTGTCGAACGGGCGACTTCCCACCAAGAGCGAGGTTTGGTGGATGACGACCTCGCCTTGTTTCGCTGGATGGCCGAGGAATGGCGTGTTTCTCTCTGGGCGCAACAACTTCGCACGGCCGTGCCAATCTCGGCAAAACGACTCGACAAGCAGTGGCTCAAAGTCCGCGCGTGATGCCTGCCTCGGCCGGAGGTAGCAATGCTACGACGCTAGCAGGGTCCCGAGTTGTTTCTCGACTCGAAGAATTGCTCTCCAGCCGCTGCTGGTAGACCGTAAGTTGTGCCGGTTCTTGCGACTTTCGTCAGCCGGTATTGACCTGGATCCCGGCTCGCATCTATGTTCCGCCCGTCTATCGATCTAAAGCGAGCTTTCGCGGTCGGTGTGGGACTGGCATTTGAGCACAAAGCAAACCAATTCATGGACGATTTGGCGCGCGGGGTCCTCGCTGGTTCTCAGGAGTGATTCAATGCAATGTCTTTACGGCGTGTGGTGTCATGTGTCGAAAATCGGCAATACGTTGAACGCTTCGCATCTCCCGTGCCGGCCTCGAGTGAGAGTGCAACATGGAGCCATTATGGCAATGAAGGCACCCTACCCTTATGTATGGATGCTTGTAGCCGTCACCCTGATGTGCGGCTGCAATTCGCCACTATTGTCACGCAAGACGCCTGAACCGGACGAAGAAGAGGTCCTGGGCGACCGCGTGACGTTGGTGGCTGATGCGGCCATCTCCTACGGTCGCGAGGCGATCCGTGTCGAAGGGGTCGGCCTGGTCGTCGGTCTCAAAGGGACGGGCAGTGACCCGATTCCATCTCCCTATCGGTCCATGCTTCTCGATGAAATGAAGAAGCGCGGCGTCGAGCATCCCGAGCGTGTGCTTGCCCGTTCTGACACCGCATTGGCAATTGTGCGCGGCTTTCTCAAAGGGGGCGTGCAAAAGGGAGATCGGTTTGATGTCGAAATCCGAGTCCCTGGCCGCAGCGAAACCGAAAGCCTCCGCGGTGGGTTCCTGTTAGAAACCCGCTTGAAAGAAACCTTGGTGGTCGGCGGTGAAGTGCACGACGGCACGCCGCTCGCTATGGCCAAAGGGGCAATCCTGGTGGATGCCACCAACGACACCGACGAAGAACAAAAGCCATTGCTGGTTCGTGGACGTGTGCTCGGTGGCGGCGTCTCGCTCAAAGAGCGCTCGCTCGGCCTGCTACTTAAGCCAGACTATCAAACCTTCCGGGACAGTTCGCAAGTGGGGCACGCCATCAATCAGCGGTTCCACACATTCCACAACGGCAACAAAGACGAACTCGCCAAGCCCAAAACCTATGAGTTTGTCGATCTAAAAGTGCATCCCCGCTACAAGGACAACATTGCCAGGTATTTGAATGTGGTCCGTTCTTTGCCGATTCGCGAGTCTGCCACCGAACGCAACGCGCGGATACGGTTGCTCCAGCGGCAGTTACTGGATCCGTTGGCCAGCGCCAACGCCGCACTCCGTTTGGAAGCCATTGGTAAGCAGGGCGTGCCAGTATTGCTTGAAGGGGTACAATCCGACGAACCTGAAGTTCGCTTCTTTGCGGCTGAGTCCCTGGCTTATCTCGATGCGGAAGAGTCTGGTCAGGCGGCCGAAGCCTTGGCGGATGCGGCACGCTCAGTTCGGGCATTTCGTGTCTTCGCGCTCACCGCTCTCAGTTCGATGAACAATCTCGAAGCCCACGACCAACTCCGCCAACTGCTGCATGAGAAGAGTGCCGAAACCCGTTACGGTGCCTTCCGAGCTCTCTGGGCCATGAACTCCCAAGATCCGCTGGTGCACGGGGAGTCCCTGGGAGACCAGTTCAGCTACCATACGCTCAGCACGACCGGCACTCCGTTGGTCCATGCCACGCTGAGTTATCGGCCAGAAATCGTGCTGTTTGGGCACGACGTTCAACTGCTCACCCCGTTGGTCTTGGAAGCTGGCACCAATATCCTGCTCCAAGCACCTGCCGGAGGTCCGATCACCATCAGCCGGTTTGCGGTGGGCGAGTCCGACCAAAAGCGCGAGGTTTCTACCAAGCTGGATGACATCATTCGCAATGTCGTTGATCTGGGGGCCACCTATCCGGACGTTGTCCAGATGTTGCAGCAGACGCAGCAGAAAAATCTGCTGCCGGAGAACTGCCGATTCGAGATTGACGCAGTGCCACGTCCTGGCCGTTCGTATCGCCGTAAGGGCAACGAAGCAGAAGAAGGGGAAGATGGCCCCAGCTACTCGGTGCCAGGTGCCTTGCCAGACTTGTTCGAAGGGCTCTCAACCTCCGAGGACGAAACCCCGCGGCGGCCGCGGACGCCTAAAGCGGACGAGGAAAAAAAAGAGGGCGTGCTCAAGGACTTCTTTGATAGAATAGGTGGTGGTTAGACAGATCCGGCGGCCGTCTCAATCGTGGTCAGCACCCCTCACTGGGGGTGATTTTGAGGCCAGCGGTTGAGAACTCTCGGCGGATCTTTGGTGCTTAGGCCCTAATCGTTGTTAATCGCAAGACTTCTGCCATTCTCCACGTTATCGCGCCGCATGCTCAAAGCCCTGGAATTAGTCGGCTTCAAGAGCTTCGCCGACAAGACGCGCTTCGAG
>CALOEH010000019.1:0-18752 GCA_942492195.1 uncultured Planctomycetia bacterium
GCTGTGCGTACCATCACTCACTCACTCGCGCAATCAGGTACGCACAGCGTACCCTACTCAGCTCAAGCCATGGTGGTCGGGCATCTCAGTTCGCGAGGAGAGCTAGCGACCTTCAATAGCCCCCCATGTGCTGATTTTGTGCAGAAAGAATCTCCTGATCGTAAAACTTCGATACATACTGGGAGCTCAAGTTGGCTGTTTGAACTTGGGAGTTCTTGATATGAAATCTGTGTTGCGTCATTTGGCGTTAGTTCCGGAGTCCGTGGTCTATGGACCATCGTACGGTTTCCTGCAGCATCTCATTCGGTCATCGGTCCCGCTCGACGCGGAGCAGACCTGGGATGAAGTGACCAGACCGTTGCCGGCGACTGCTGATTGGATCAAATCCAACTATCCACCGGCGCTCATTCGCCCCGCTTTGGTTTGGGCCAAAGAACGGCAAGACCATGTGTTAGGCATCGCCGAACACTACGACGTTTCCAACGACTTTTACGAACTTTTCCTCGATAAGAAGTATATGTTCTACAGCTGCGCGGATTTTCACAGCGATAGTGACACTCTCGAAGAGGCGCAAACCCACAAGGCAGATTTCATCCTGAACCTGATCAATCCCCAACCAGGTCAGAAGATTCTGGAATTAGGCTGCGGATGGGGTCCCATGCTCAAGCGAATTCTTGAGGAGACCGGCGACCGCGAGAATCTGTTCGGCTACACCCTGAGTAAGGAACAGGTGGCCTACAACGAGCAGCACAATCACTTCAATGTTGAGTTTCGTAATTTCATCACCACGGACTATCCCGAGAACACGTTCGACGTGATCTATTCGATCGGTGCCTGGGAACACGTGCGTGCGAAAGAGATCCCGCAGTTGCTCACCAAACTGTACGCGGCACTGCGGCCAGGTGGAAAGCTGGTCAAGCATTTCTTTTGCCGGTTTACGGACGTGATCGCCGCAGCGGGCGTGGCCTCGCAGATCTTCTTCCCCGGCTCCACCAACGCTTCGCCCTCAAGTATCATCTGCAGGCATTCGAAGCGGCCGGCTTCCGAATCCAGCATCGGTCGCTGCATGACTATCGCCCCACGCTACGAGCCTGGTTTGACAATCTGGCCGCGCAAAAGGATCGAGCGTTGGAGATCGTAGACGTGCATACCTATAACAAATACATCGTGTTCTTTCCCGCCAGTTGGCGGTACTTCAACGAAGTCACCGGCATGGTGATTCGCCTGGTAATGGAGAAGCCGAAGTAGCAAACGCATTGCTGACGGCACTTGGCATTTTGAATAAACCACGCCTGGTTCACTCGTTCAGCCGTGCCGGGTACACTGGGCCAACCCCTTCCTCGTAGATGTCAAAATCCCCGCATTATTCGGGAGCTTGACGGAAGCGGACTCCGAAGAATCATGTGGCGACCACGAGTACACGCTGGCAGCCCTAAGGCAAGTAGAAGCACTAAAACAAGGCGTGCCATGCAATTCTCCCGATCGATGGACGTATTCATCGTCTGCAATCTACACGACTAGGGTATAGAAGTCGTACGACTACTGCTGCCCTCAGCAGTGAAGTTCTTGTTGGCCACGTCAATCCGGCAGTCGCGCCGGTATCGGACCGGCCCGTCGACAGTTCGGTTTGGTGGCAATTCTTTGATCTCGAAACGAAATAACCTGGCCCCAGAATCTGGGCGGGCAGGTGCCCCGCCGCTGACTTGACACGCCCTGGCAGCGTGGTAGTTTGGCCGACCGATGCCCGCTTTGTGGCTGCCCGTTTTCAGGGCCTCAGCATTCAACGATTTCAAAGGGAACGGTAGATGTCGATCACGCAGGAAACACTGGATAAGTTGGCCGAATTTGATACTCCCACGATTTGCAACGTGATCGAGCTGTTCGATATTCGCCCTCGCAATCAGGGGTACATGGATCACCGGATCCAGTGCAATTTTCCCGAGTTTCCGCCGATGGTGGGTTTTGCCAGTACGGCGTCGTTCCGGAGCGACGCCCCTCCCGTCGGCGGCGACGCGTATGGCAGCATGGATCAACAGGTGGCTGGGTTTGCGGAGCTGCCCGGCCCGGCAATTGTGGTCTTCGAAGACCTGGATGACCCAGCGGTTTCGGCCACGTTTGGCGAAGTGATGTGTGCCACCTATCAGGCGTTTGGTTCAACCGGACTGATCACCAGCGGTGGCGGTCGTGATCTGGAGCAGGTCCGGGCGCTCAAGTATCCGGTCTTCACGGGTTCCACCATTTGCTCGCATGCGTACTGCCACCTGCTTCACATTGGCCTGCCAATTCGTGTGGGAGGGTTGATGGTGCAACATGGTGACCTGCTGCACGGCGACGCCAACGGCGTGACCAACATCCCGATTGAGATTGCCGCCGACATTGCCGACATTGCCCAACCGTTTGTGGATGCCGAAGGGATCGTGCTTGACTACGTGCGCGGCTCGGAAGCCAAGACGCCGCAGGGATTGGCTAAAGCCCGCACCGAGTTTCAGGCCGTGGTAGCCAAGATCAAGGGCGAAGTTCAAGCCAAACGCCAGAAGTAACCAGGCCCAAGGCAGTAGCCGCTCAAGTTCATCCAACATTCGCCCTTTCAACTCGCTGGGAGTTTTGCCATGAGTGCTGCGCATCGGACTTCTTCGTTTGAGACCTCTCCCCAATCGCGGCGTGCGTGGATGAAGGAGATGGGGCTTTGCGGCACAACGCTCGCCTCCGGTTTGACGCTTGGGCTGGGGCCAGCGGAGATTTTGCAGCAGGCCAGGGCGGACGAACTCCAGCGCCTCAACCGGTTCCCGGCCATGATGCAGCGCTACTACGAGCGCCACGTGGAGGGGACTATTCGCCGGATGGATCATGTGAAGGACGCGCTCGACTCCAAAAAGTCCGCCGAAGATTACGTCACGCAGGTCCAGGGCAAGATCATGCGTAGTTTCGGTCCGCTGCCGGAGAAAACGCCGCTGAAGCCGCGGATCACCGCCAAGGTAGATCGCGGCGCGTATCGCATTGAGAACTTGATCTTCGAAAGCCGCCCCGGTTTCCTGGTCACGGCCAACTTGTACGTGCCGCAGAACCGTAAGTACCCGCTCCCAGGTGTCGTTGGCACCTGCGGGCATTCGGTCAATGGCAAAGCCGCCGAGTCCTACCAGGCGTTTGCTCAGGGTCTTGCCCGGCAAGGTTACGTGGTGCTGCTGTACGATCCCATTGGCCAAGGCGAACGTCTGCAGTACCCAGATGAGCACCTGCATTCTACGGTCGGTGCCAGTGTTCGGGAGCACATCCATGGCGGCAACCAGCAGTACTTGGTGGGCGAATTCTTTGGCACGTGGCGAGCTTGGGACGGAATTCGGGCATTGGATTACCTGCTCACCCGCGAAGAGGTGGACCCCAAGCACCTAGGCGTGACCGGCAACTCCGGCGGCGGCACCATGACCACCTGGCTTTGCGGAGTCGAACGCCGCTGGACCATGGCGGCCCCCAGCTGTTTCGTTACCAGTTTCCAGAACAACCTGGAGAACGAACTCCCGGCCGATACCGAACAATGCCCTCCCAACTGCCTGGCGTTGGGCTTGGATCACGAAGATTTCATTGCGGCCATGGCCCCTAAGCCGGTGATCTTGCTGGCGAAAGAACTGGACTACTTTGACGTGCGTGGCACCCTGGAAGCTTACGAGCGGCTCAAGCGTTTGTACGGTTTGCTGGGAGCCGAAGAGAACATCTCGATGTTCGTCGGGCAGTCGTACCACGGCTATTCCCAAGAAAACCGCGAAGCCATGTATCGCTGGTTCAATCAAGCTACCGGCGTCTCGGACGCCCTGGCCGAACCAGAACTCACGATCGAAAAGGACGAAACCCTGTGGGCAACCCCGCGCGGTCAAGTAGCCCCTGAGGGTTCGCGTCCTATTTACGAGTTTACCCAAGAGAAAAGTCAACAGATGGCGCGTCAGCGAAAGGCCGCCACCGGGGATCGCCTGATTGAAGAAGTTCGCCGTGCGATGCGACTACCGCCGCGCTTGCCGGAGGTTTCCTACCGCATTCTGCGATTCCGCGCGGGACGGCAATACCCCACCGACCATGCCGTGACGTATGCCGTGGCGAGCGAACCTGGTATCGAAGTGCCGGTGGTGATGCTCAGCAAAGAGAAGCTGATGTCTCGCCCGCACGGAGACGAGACCGATTGCATTTTGTACGTTTCGCATCATTCCGCGGATCAGGAACTGCGAGACGAACCACTGGTTCAAGAGTTGTTGAAGGCCCAGCCTGACCGACATTTCCTGGCCTGCGATGTCCGCGGCATTGGGGACTCGCAGCCCAACACATGCGGCGGAAGTGAAACCTTTCTCACGCCATATGGTAACGATTACTTCTATTCGGCCTACGGGATCATGCTCGGTCGGCCGTACCTCGCGCAGCGGACGCTCGATGTGTTGCAGGTGCTCGCCTGGCTCAAAGAAGTAGGTTACTGTCAGGTGCACCTGGTTGGCAAAGGTTGGGGAACCCTGCCGGCGACGTTCGCCTCGCTGCTCAGCGAGAACGTCACACAAGTGACGCTCAAACACCCGCTCACTTCGTACGAAGCCGTGGCCGAGGCGGCCGACTACCATTGGCCGCTCGCCACGCTGCTGCCAGGTGTGCTGGCCCGATTCGATTTGCCACAATGCTACGCCGCACTCAAGCCCAAGAAACTTCGGCAGATCGAACCTTGGGGCGCCATGGCGGACGAAGGTTAGACGCCTTATAGGAGAGAAGTCGTTCAATTTGAGTCAAGTTTCCAGCGACCAACAGGAACGTAGTCATCACGCTCCGTCGTGGCGACATCGCCCGGCATGCGTCCTCTCTGACGCTTCGGGTTAAGATTGAAAAATCGGAAGCTCAAATTGGTTCGAGATCCCACTTCATTAGAACATCACCGTTTTCTATCACCCTTTTCGCTGGGGCTCTCCCGATGAGCGACGCGCTGTTTTCTGTCGAAGATCAAATCACGCTGGTATCCGGCGGAAGTCGGGGAATTGGGCTGGCCATTGCCGCCGGGTTCGTCGAACGAGGGGCCCAAGTGGTTATCACCGGGCGAAGTGCCGAGACCTTGGCCGAGGCGGCCGAGTCCCTCCCTGCCGGCAAGCACCCGGTCGGGCAGATCGTGTGCGATGTCTCCGATGACGACGCCATTGATCGGGCCATCGAGCAAGTGATGTCCGAACACCAACAGATTGACACGCTCATTAACGTCGCTGGCATCAACAAACGGATGCCGGCCGAAGACTACAGTCGGGCGGAGTTCGACGAGATCATGAACACCAACTTCAGAGGAGCGGCCCAACTTTCGCTCGCCGCCGGCAAGCACATGTTGGAACGTGCCGCAGGAAGTCAGATCAACATCGTTTCGCTCAACAACTACGCTCCCCTCAAACACGTACTTCCGTACGCGGCCAGCAAAGCGGCCTTGGGGCACATGACCCGTTCGCTGGCCACCGAGTGGGGACCGCGCGGCGTCCGGGTCAACGCCATCGCCCCAGGTTTCATCCTCACCGACTTGACCAAGAAACTTTGGGCCCGGCCAGACGTGCACCAATGGGGAATGGCCAACACGCCCCAACGAAGACTCGGCGAACCCAAGGACATGGTCGGCACGGCCATCTATCTGGCATCGCCCGCTTCGGCCTTCATGACAGGGCAAATTCTCTTTGTCGATGGCGGATTCTCAGCGGGGTTGGCATGGCCAATCGAAGGTTGAGTCTGGGCTTCCCATCGGGAGGTGATTCGCTCGCATATCCGGAATGGTCGGAAGCCCGTTTGCGATTCTGCCCGAAAACCTGACGCGACCGGCGCGTTTTGCCAGCGAACTTTCGCAAGAGAGTTGCAGTCAGGCTCTACTCCCCCCATACTGCCCGAGTTCGATTTTTTGCACATGGTTGAGGTTAAGTATGAACGAGACGGTAGTTCGCCGCCCTTGGTACAAGAGCATTGGGCCTGGTCTGATCACGGCCTGCGTGGTCATTGGGCCAGGCAGCATCACCACGGCTTCGTCCATTGGTGCCAACGATGGCTACGCGATGCTGTGGGTCGTGGTGGTGTCCGTGGTCTTCATGCTCACGTACATGACCTTGGGAGCCAAACTTGGCGTGGTGGCTGCGGAGGCCCCCGGTGACTTAATCCGCCGCAAGGCCGGCCGGTGGTTGGCCGTGCTCTTGGGCTGCTCTGTGTTCTTCATCTCAGCCGCCTACCAGTTTGGGAACAATCTGGGCGTGGCTGCGGCTTTCCGCGCCTTTTTCGACAACACGTATCTTGTGGCAGGTTTGGTGGTTGGCTTCAACGCCCTGGCCATCACATTTCTCTTCACGTTCAAGAATCTGTACAAGATGCTCGAACGCCTGATGATGACGTTGGTGGGGGTGATGTTGCTCAGTTTCGCCGTCAATCTTTTCATGCTCAAACCGGACCCGGTTGCGTTGGCCAAAGGCTTTATCCCTAGTATCAGCACCATTGATCTCGCGCTGCTAGGACTGGTGGGAACCACCTTCGTCATCACGGCCGCCTTTTATCAGGCGTACCTGGTCAGGCAAAAAGGTTGGACGGTGGTCGAGATGGGTCAAGGGCTGATCGATGCCCGAGTGGGTGCTGTGATCATGGCGTTGATCACCATCATGCTGATGTCCACCACGGCTGCCGGATTGTATCACGCTGGCACCAGCGTCAGTTTCAGTAGCCCGGTCGCAGTGGCCGAGGCGCTGCAGCAAAGTTTCGGCGATAGTGCGAAATTGATCTTTTGCCTCGGGTTGTTCTCCGCTGCGTATTCTTCGTTCTTGGTTAATTCCATGATCGGCGGCTTCATGGCGGCTGACGCTTTGGGACTCGGCAGCAAACCCTCTGACTTGGGACCGAGGATTCTCACGACCGTTGCCCTCTTGACGGGGATGGGCGTGGCGCTGGCCGTTATCAAGTTTGATTTGCCGATAGCCCCGCTGATTGTTGCAGCCCAAGCGGTCACCGTGGTGGCGGCTCCCCTGGTGGCTGGCGTCTTGTTCTGGCTCACTTCTTCTAAGGACGTGATGGGAGAGCATGTCAACGGACCCGTGTTGAAGGTCCTCGCTGGCATTGGACTCGTGCTGCTCTTGGCGATGTCCGGCTATACCGCCGCCGTCAAGATTCCAGAAAGGATCGACGCGTATCGCAATCCTCCGCAAGCGTCCACAGATGCGGACGCACCCGCCACGCCGCCTGTGGCGGAGACCTCGGTCGAAGAGGAACCTGCGTCTTAGTTAGGATCTACCGGGAAATAACTTCTCGGTTTGTTTCCAGCATCTCAACTTCTTAGATGCCAGTGCGCTGAGAGTGAACTCATTATTCAAGAAGAAGCCACAGAGGACCTAGCGCGGCGTAGCCGCAACCAATCAAGTGAAAAGGCGTGACGCCTCGGCTAGTTTCATCAGCGGTTTTGATCGGGCTAGGTTTCGCGGCACGATGCGGTGGCTGGCATGGAATGCTTCTACCCCAGCATCTCTTCCAGCAATCGCCGTGGTGCTCCGATGTCCAAAACTTCAACCTGGCCCAGCATTCCTTGGCAGGCAACTTGGGAGAATCCCTGTTTGTAGGCGACAAACGTATAGGTCCCGGTCGCCTGAATCGTGGGATCCCCAGGCTGCCCCGAGTCGCAATCCAGTCCGCTCGGCAAATCCACCGACAGAACCGGCAAGCCAGAGCGATTGATTCGGTGGATGATGGTATTCATTGGCGAGCGTGGATCTCCCCGCATCCCTGTTCCTAGCAAGGCATCCACAATCACCGCTGTTCCAGCAAGCTTGGACTGCAGAGAATTGATCTCGCCGTCCATCAGCAGCAGCAGCGGAATGGCGGATTGGCGAACGATGTCGAAGTTCGTCTTGGCATCCCCTTTCAATTTGGCAGCGTCACCGCAAAGGACGACCTGGACCGCCAGACCGCGGAGGTCTAAATGCCTGGCAATGACCAGCCCATCTCCTCCGTTGTTTCCGGTTCCGCAGCAAATGACCACCTGTCCTGAAGCGTGCTGCTGATTGACGAACCGCTGAACATGGTCAGCGACCTGCCGCCCGGCGTTCTCCATCAGCACGATGCTGGGAACTCCATAGTCCTCGACGGCGCGGCGATCGATCTCTTGGGCCTGAGCTCGAGTGATGCTGAGTGGGGCAGGCATGTTTAACTTTCACGGTAGCAAGAACGTCGGAGGCGAGTCCCGGTGCTGGAATCTTAGCCCTCACCTGCTCGCTTGCCTACGACTCGGCGGGCAATCAGGGTAGTCGCTGGTAATCGGCAAGGTGGGTCGATTGCACAGATGGTGCTAGCACGAATGGTGGCAACGCTTCCGTTGGTGGCAGGTTCGAAAACTCGTCAGGGTTCGTCTTGGAGGATGTTCAGAAGTTTGTAGAATCCGCCGGATCGATGTCGTTCTGAGTGCCCCATCCGACCGATCTCAAAGAATGGTTGACGGGCGCAGGACAAATCGAAGCGTTGGAAAGCCGAAACACGCCGGCGGGGTGGTGATTCGGCAACCAACAAGCGCATGCATTGAGGTCGCACCATGGCAAGCCTGAACGGACCCATCGGACCGACAGGCCCTGGCAAATCAGCCGCTTGGGGACCCGGCCATACTGGGGGAAACTCCTGGGGGCCTGGGTTGTCGCATGCGCCAGCGTCTCGATCCGCTCCTACCGAGGAGCAGCATACGCCGGTTCCGGATGATCTTCAGCGAACCACCACACTCGTGCATCTTTCGCCGGTGGTCAGGGTGGGGGTCACGCTGCATCACCTGGATGCCACGCCTGAGGAACTCATCGCGGCACTGGAAGCTGCCACCGCCGCGCTGCGGGCTCAAGTGGCTCCCCGTCTTCGCCGAGCGGCTTGATTCAATCTGCCGGAATGCTCGAACTGGCCTGAACTTGCCTCGAGCAGCGAGACAATCTGGGCCTCGAACGAATCGGTGTCGAGCAACACAACGGTTGGATTGCCAAACGTCCAGCCTGAGGTCTCGCCAGGGTTGATGAAGAGCCGCCCCTGTTCATCGTGGCGAATGCTTGGCTTGTGGGTATGCCCGAATACGGCGACGTCAAACTTGTCATCCAGGCCGCGCAGCTGCCGCTGCATGTGAGCAATGCGGAACCGGGTACCGTCGGCCGCACTTATGTCCACCGGCGGTTCGCCCAGTTCTCCGATGATCCGCATGCCTGAGCGGAGGCCGATCTTGTTCCCTTCGTTGTCACCAAAGCAACCGACGAAAGGGCAGTTGAGAGCCCTGAGCGGTGGCACAGAGAACGTGCTTACCAGGTCTCCGGCAAAGACCACGAGTTCGCACCCTTGGCCGTTGAACAGTTCCACAGCGCGGCGAATGTTGTCCAGGTGGTCATGCGTATCCGCAAAGATTCCAACTTGCATGGGCGAGGCAATCCTCGGCGGTTGGGGCTAAATTTTCTCGTCCTGAAGGGCACCTTCGGCCACTTCCCCTTCGGTTGGATCGGTGCTGACCCGATCACGGAACAGCGCTACGTACAACAGCCAATTGCTGGCATGGCCGTGAACCCAATCCTTCGTAACCATATCATCCTCTCGTGAACGGTGTTAACCGAACAATTCCTTGATCACCTGGCCGCTAGCGATCGGCGTGGGGCGGGGCAGTCGAGGGAAGTAGGTGCGGTGAGCGTCGATGCCCAGCGCGTGATAGATGGTGGCGGCGATGTCTTCCGGGCCATGGGGAATGGTCGCCACGTCGATCCCTTTGCGGTCGGTGGCACCTACCACCGCGCCGCCCTGGATGCCGGCACCGGCCAGCAGCACGCTACCAGCCGTGGGATAATGGTCGCGGCCCCCGTTCCGGTTGAAGTTGGGAGTGCGGCCGAACTCCCCCATGGCGACAACCAGCGTGTTCTCCAGCATGCCGCGCTCTTCCAAATCGTCGACCAGCGTCGAGACCGACATGTCCAGCTGCTGTAGATTGCCAGGCCCCTCATACAGGCTGTAGTCGACGCCCCGGGGCAACGTCGACGGCTTGCTGGCGCAGGACAGAATCTGCTCGAACAGATGGATATGGTGATCCCAACTGCTCAGGGCCTTCTCGCCGGTGCGGCCGAACGCCCCGCCTTGCACAGCGTGGTTGATGGTGACAAAGCGAGCGCCGGCCTCAACCATGCGCCGCGCCAGCAGCACGCGTTGGCCGTGGATGTTCATGCCGTAACGCTCGCGAAGCGCCACCGGTTCCTCGGCCAGATTCATCGCCCTGTGCATGGCACCGCTGGTCATTACGGACACGGCCTCTTCGGCGAACGTGTCATGAGCCTCCATCCCTTCGGTCACTTTGACCAGATTATCCAGTTGCCGGAGCAGCCCCAGACGGTTCTCAAGGTGGATCGGATCGAGCTTCGAGCCGCCAAACTCTACGACAGGGTTGACGGGATCGCCGTTGATATCGAACGGCGCATGGGCCGACCCCAGGTAACCGGCCGCGTTGCTCAAAAACGGATGCGACTTGGGCAAACTGAAATGCGCCGGAATCCCCGAAATACGCGCGCCATACAGGGCCGAAATCAGGCAACCGAGGTTGGGGAAGTACTGGCTGCCGGTGGGCGACGCCTCGAACCCGCTGGCCATGTGCTGCATGGCGGTGGGATGCAGCCCGAATTTGGCTTGATAGGATCGCAGCAGCGCCACCTTGTCCATTCGCAGCGCGATCAGCGGCAGTTTCTCACACACGAACGTGCCAGGAACGCTCGTCGAAGTCGGCTCCCACAAGCCGCGGATTTCGACCGGCGCGTCGGGCTTTGGGTCGAATGTTTCGAACTGGCTGGGACCGCCGGCCAGGAACAGAAAAATACACGAAACCTCGGGGCCGTGGCGCCGCCGATTGGAGGCGGCCTGGAGAATTTCAGGCAGGGTTAGCCCAAACAATCCAACGCCCGCCTGCAGCGCCTCACGGCGATGGAATCGCACTCCGCTGAAATACATCGTTGAGGCCCTTAGGTTGAAAGATGTCAGAGCCAAGCGTTTTGGTAAGCGACCGATCGAAACGCCTGGCGAGCCTGTTTTAGGCTGTCGGCAGGACTTGGGAGATTGGATTGCCTTGGTCGACGATCGGGGTAGAACGACCTCCTGGTGCCAGCCGAAAAACCAGTTACAAGCCAGTCCCATCGACCGCAGTATATGCGTTGGTAAAGCCTCCAGGCAAAAAATCCGACTGGCGGCTTTAGCACTTGTCATTCGGCTGAACCGAAGATTCTGGCCGTCGGTGTGTTGAGCCGCACCGCCATGGGTGTGTTTGAATCCTTGCGCCCCCAGTTGCTTCACAGTTTGCTCTGGCGGCAATGACTCCCGGTTGCCGGCGCCGCAGCCATCGATTCGCCGCAAGAGATTAAGGTCGCCCTGCATGACCTCTTCCAGCAACTGGCCACAGACCTCAGCAAGCAACTCTCAAGCGACGAACTACTTCGACGGTTCACCAGGGATGAGGGGGAGACGGTTTGAATGGGGATTTCAGAATACGGTGCTCTGCAATAGCTAACGCGTAGGACTCGCTCTCCCATTGAACCTAAGTCCGAAGTGCTGATGGTTAATCGACTCTGTCGCGATGGCCGCAAGAAAATGCCGACGTGGTGAATGTTCCACGTCGGCATCCATCAATTGGTGGGGTTCTGAGGGCCGGTATTAGAACGCCCGGTATCCTATCCGAGCAGTGTGATGACCGAGGCATCGGATCGAATCCACTACGTCTTACTCGGCTCCGAGTGATTCGAAGAGCAGATCGACGACCGCAGCTTTGGCACCGATTCGTTGCACGGTGGATGCCGCGTTCACCTCGCCGGCGAAAGTATGGTACATCCTTTCGTTGCGATCAAAGTTCATGAGGACCGCCGCGAAGCTGGTGGCCCAATCTTCGATGGGATGGCTCTTTCCATAGTCCCGGGCAAATTCGGTTTCACGGATATGCCACCAGGGGGCACCGTAGTAAACGCCAAACGAATTGATGGGAGACTCGGCGAGGGCATACAACTCTGGATTCCGCGAGATAAATTCTTGGAAGGCAACGAATCGTGGATCACTCGTCCAACCGCTCAAAGTGTAGAATTTATTGATGAACGGGTTCTCAAAGCTGCTATCGAAGTTGTGTCCAATCTCGTGAAAGACTGTCTGCTTCAGCCTGCTGGCGTTCGAGAAGTTCGTCTGATCAAGCAGAATCACCGAGTCCCAGGGGAGGTTCATTCCAGCGTAGCTGGCGGCATTGCTGACTTGTACGAAGGTCATCTCGCTCCCGTTCGGGTGTCGGAGCAAGGCATTATTGCCAGTGCGAGCGACCATGGTAGAGAAGGCCTGGTCCACCATGTACACCTCTTCACTGGACCAAGTAGCGGCACTTCCCAGCAGGATGTCAATCTGTCGGTAAAGTGCCGAAAGACTATTGTTGAGGAAATTTGTGACTCCGTTGTTTCCGGGAATGCCAGGAAACCCGTCGTAGTTGTCAAAGCGAACCCGGACATCGTCTTCCCAACTCCGCAAATCCATGACGGCGTCGTCGTATTCTCCTCGCGCATTCTCCATGAGTAGGAATCGGTCTGCTCCGGTTCCGCCGCGAACAATGTCGTTCCCTGCTCCGCCGACGATGGCATCTCGACCGTTATGACCATTGATGATGTCGTTTCCATCGCCCCCGTCGAGGTAGTCATCCCCGACGCCGCCATCGATCTTGTCATGGCCAGCGCCACCAAAGATTTCCGACCTCGCTGCCGTATTGTTTTTGATTGTGTCGTTGCCGCCGCCGGTGTTGATTCGAAGTATTCCGCCGATTCGGCCCCCGATGGTGACCGTATCCGCGGCGTCCCCCATTTCAATGTCGACATCGCCGTCGATATCCACTTGGATCATGGTGACGTCACTGTAGGTGCCGGTACTCTTGGAGGTGATGGCGAAATCGCCCTCGATTTTGGCATCGTAAAAGTAGGCGAATCCCTGCTCGCCTTCAGCTTCGACATCCACGTCGCCGTCAATCGTGGCCATCCCGATATAGAACGAGGAGTAATTGGCCTCGGTCCCGCCTAGCGTTCCTTGCACCGCTTTGCCGAATATGGGGGCGTTGATCTGCGAGCCACCGTAGATGTCAAGCGAGGCCGACGTGAATTTCAGTGCGGTGCCGAAGAGGCCACCATTGATGGTAGTCCCGGAGATGCTAATGCCGTCGTTCTCGAGCCCACCCAATTGGATGTCTGCTTTGCCAGTTTTGGAATTGATCAAATTGACGTAGTCGCTGCCCTCGCCTCCCTGGATTTCAACCTTTACGGCATTCACGTTGTCTAGGCGAACCTGGTCATTCCCCCGACCGAGATCGACCAGGGTGTCCCCTTGGATGCTCAGGTTTCGGAGTTCGACGCTGTCCTTGCCTGCCGAAAACGTATCGGTGTCGACGGTCAGGTCGCCCCGGATGTCAGATTTTGCACCTTAACCTGATCGTCACCATCTCCCGTGCTGATGGAGATGTGTTTGATGCTAGACATGCTAAAGTAGCGTGCGCTGCCGCCGTTGATTGTGGTGCGCCCGTTGAGTTCGGTACCGTTGACCACAAGATAGCTGCCCCAAACGCCGGATATCGAGATCCCATTGTGGCCCCCGTCTCCAATGATTCTCAACTGGTCTCCTACAATAGTTGCAGACACGTCTCCGGCCATCATTTCGCGAGTCTCAAGTCTTTGGATGTTGCCGAATCGTCGTTGCCGTTTCATCTTGCTAATCCCTGTCTTAGCGGATACGAAAGGAAGTTCGTTTACTCCCTAAGCGGAGTTCCGCGCAGCATGTTACGGGACTGCTGAATGCATTTGGCCGCATTTTTCTGCTTTCGGGCGGTCGGCTTGTGCGTGTGCCCAAAGACGGTCACGTCCTGAAACCCTGAGTCCAGAAACACCGCATCCAGCCCGCAGAGTTGCCGCCGGAGATGAGCAACGCGGGATCGGGTCGTCTGCGCGAACATCCACCGGCGACGACTACGAGTTCGCACGCCTGGAGATTGAGCAGGTCCACGGCGCGGCGAATGTTCCAGGGGGCGTGCGTATCCGCAAAGATTCCCACTGCAAGGGGAGGTAGTCTCAGGCGGTTGAGCCTACACTTTCTCGTCTCGCATGGCACCTTCGGCCACGTCTCCTGCATCGGGAGCGGAGCTCACGCGATCACGGAACAGAGCGACGAACAGCAGCAGCGTCACGCCGGCCGCGATGCACGGAATGATCCATACGGACTTCCAATCGATGGCATCGCCACTCTTGTTGTGCTCCACGACCCACCCCATGACCTGAGCACCAATCCCCAGGCCCAGCCCTTGGGTCACAAGCACCAGGAGTCCTTGGGCTTGTCCACGAATGGCCTTCGAGCATTTCTTGTCCGTGTAGATAAAGCCCGTCACGAAGAAGAAGTCGTAGCAGATACCGTGCAGCAAGATTCCAGCGATGACCATCCACTTCATATCACTGGCGTCAGCGGCGGCGAACAACCCATAACGCAGCACCCAGGCCAACATGCCTACCGCCAGCATCCACTTGACTCCCAGCCGAGCAAAGAACAGCGGCATGGCAAGCATGAAGAAGACCTCCGCACCTTGACCCAAGGTCATGGTGGCCGCAGGCTTTTCAAATCCGATGGCTCCGACAAACTGCTGCCCAAAGGCATAGTAGGCCGCCAAGGGAATGCAAATGAGGAACGAACTTAGAATGAAGATTGCGAAGGATGGTTCCTTCATCAACGCGAGAGCATCAAGCCCCAGGATATCGCGAACCGAAGGCTTTTTACCCTTCGCTGGCGGTGGGGTATGCGGCAGTGTGAAGCTGTAGACCGCCAAAGCGGCGCACGCTGCGGCAGTGACGTAGAACTGGGTAGCGGTATAATCCGCTCCCACGCCGCTGATGACGAGTCCTGCCACAATCCAGCCTACGGTGCCAAAGACGCGGATGAGGGGGAACTCCTTCTCCTGATCCGTTATGTTGTGGAATGCCAGCGTGTTGGTCAGCCCTAGCGTTGGCATGTAGCACAGCATGTGGACCGTCAGAGCGGCAATGAATGCTTCGGAACTAATGTCCGCCGCAAAGGGGCGCTGCCAGGATCGCAGCGCCTGCTAAGAGATGCATGACGCCCAGCACGCGCTCGGTGGCAAAGTACCGGTCGGCAATCATGCCCAGGAAAAACGGCGAAATGATCGCGGCAATCGGACCCACGGTGTACGCCCAGGAGATACTGCTAACATCCATTCCTTGGGCGGCCATATAATTGCCCAAGCTGACGTACCAAGCCCCCCAGATAAAGAACTGGAGGAACATCATAATGCCCAGGCGAATGGCGGTCGGTGACATAGAAAGTTGCGCCTTGTTGAATTTGAGGAACGTCTAGGGTGCTAGCAAAGGGGGCATTCTACGGCAGCAGTGTCCACTTCGCACCCAGGCAAGAGAGAATTTTCTCGCCAGCTCGGTACCTGCGGCTTGCCCAGTCGGAACCGGAGCCACTTGGGCGGTTGGTAGTCCAACGGGTCAGCTGGCTGAGGCATTCATAAAACTCTCCCATCACCTGGCAGACGGCGGCTTGCACACTCCGCCCCCGCCGGTATGCTTACCTCCTTCCACCTATATGTTTCAGGCTGATTGCCGTTTGGCCGGCCTGATCCTCCTATAAGCTCATTGATCCACAAGTTCGAGATCCCGGTACGTTTCATGCCGACGATCAATCAACTCGTTCGTAAGAATCGCAAGAAGCCGCGCAAGTTCAGCAAGGCACCGGTGTTGGACCAGTGCCCTCAAAAGCGAGGCGTCTGCTTGCAGGTCAAGACCATGACCCCCAAGAAGCCGAACTCGGCTCTTCGGAAGATTGCTCGTGTCCGCCTGTCGAACGGGAAAGAAGTCACCGTCTACATCCCTGGCGAAGGCCACAACCTGCAAGAACACTCGATTGTGCTTGTGCGGGGTGGAAGAGTTCGAGACCTCCCCGGTGTCCGCTATCAGGTGGTCCGCGGTGCTCTCGATGCCCTGGGTGTCAGCGGTCGCAAACAGTCTCGCAGTCGTTACGGTGCCAAGAGAGAAGCTAGCCGGTGTTCGCTTTCGGTCGATCACACGCATTACGAGTTGATCATCAGCATTTACTTGGGCAGATTTCATGGGTCGAATTACGGCCAGCCGTAAGCAACTCGAACGTGATCCTCGGCATGACTCGCTGTTGGCGAGCAAGTTCATCAATTGCCTGATGTGGGACGGCAAGAAGAACGCTGCCCGCGGCGTTTTTTACGATGCCTTGGCGGAAATCAAGAACAAGCTTCCCAACGAAGTGCCGATTGAGGTCTTCACCCAGGCGGTGGAGAACGTCAAGCCGGACATCGAGGTTCGCTCAAAGCGGGTCGGTGGTGCTTCGTACCAGGTGCCGATGCAGGTGAACCGAGTGCGCCAGCAGTCGCTGGCGATTCGCTGGATTCTGGTGGCTGTGCGCGAGAAGAAGGGGCGACCGACGCACCTGAAGCTGGCCGATGAGCTGCTGGCGGCTTACAAGCGAGAAGGTGCCGCCGTGACTCGACGTGAGAACGTGCACCGCATGGCTGATGCAAACAAGGCGTTTGCACACTTCGCTTGGTAACTTCGAATACCTATAATTCACACGCCGTGCCAGTCTTGTAGCTGGCGCGGCGTTGCTATGCGCTGACCTTCCCCACGCAACGGGAGCCCGCTGAGTTTCCTCGTTTGCCTGAGCGGCCGCTGTTCCTTGAAATCCCTTTGCTCCTCAAAAATTGGGCACCGCTGAGTACCATGGCACGCAAACTGAGATATCCGCAACATGTCCGCCGGGTGGATGCGGTCCTCGTCGGGCTCCGGGTGCTCGTAGTCACCCTCGGGATGCTCGGTGGTCATCTCGAGCAGCACGCGCGCCAGCGCGGTCCCATCGGCGATCGCGTGGTGGAAGCGGATCATCAGCGCGCCGAAGTCGTTGCCCTCCAGGATGTAGGCGCGCCAGAGCGGGCGGGCGGGGTCGAGCGGCTCAGACATCCGTGCTTCGAGGAAGGACTGCATCTCGGCCCGGCCGCCGGCGCCCCCGAGCTCATGGACCGTGATGTGCCGATGGATGTCGAAGTCCGGGTCCTCGAGCCACGCGTGCCTGGCCCCCGGGGAGTCGGAGAAGCGCGGCTTCCAGTGGAAGACCGGGTAGCGGTCGACGACCCGCTCCTGGACCTGGCGGATGACCGCCTCCGGGTCCAGCCGGTGGTGGAACCACAGCACGGTGTCGATGATCATCAGGTTCTCTGGTGTGTCCAGAGTCAGCCACAGGGAGTCGTTCGCGGACAGTTCGGCGCGTACCTGGTCAGCCATAACACCATCGTGGCCCACCGGCCATGCAGGTTGCCTGCCGTGGCTGGGTGTACCGCCAGGAGCGGGCGACGGCTACCGTCCGGGTCGCGTCGACGCTGACCATGGTCGACCTCCGCGGCGAGGCGTTCAGCGCTGCCGAGACCGTGACCGTCCTCAATGTCGGTGCGGGCATACGCGACACCCCCGCCAAGGATCAGGACCCCGATCCCCGCGCCCAGGGCTGTCCGCTGTCGGGTCCGCCGATCCCGTGCAGGTGTGGTCATGACGTGTGCCTGGAGCGCCGCCCGCAGGTGTGCCGCGAACTGGTCGTCTATCTTCGCGCTCATCGCTGGCCTCCTTGCGTGCTCGATGTTGTGTCGAGGTCCCCGAGCGGCGCGCACCCGTTGGCGGACGCGGTGCAGCCGGGTCTTGGCCGCCGATTCGTGCAGCCGTGAATCCCGTTCATCCGAGTGCGGTTCCGGGCCGATCGGGCGAGGTCTCGCACGCGGGGCCATTGGACCCTTGCGCGCTCCCGACGGAGCTGCCCGAAGAAGGACGAACCAAGCGGACTGCTTCACCGCAGTGGCGTCAAGGCCACGCCCCACCAATGATTCTCAGCCGCGGGGACGACGGCTCAGTGTTGGCCGTGCACACCATTGGGGCACACTCGAACCGCTTCGCAGGCGACCTCGGCGCTGGAGGTGCCCCGGATCTGGGCGCCGCGATGCCCGTCCCGTGCCGCGGAACTTCGATGCGATCTCGCTCGCCGTACCGTCGCCGCCGGCCACGAGGATGCGCGAGATGCCGCGCTCGGTCGCGGCGCGCGCCAGTCGCTGGGCGTCCCGCGGTGCGCGGGTCTCCTCCATCTCGACCGCGCCGAGCGCCGACTCGATCCGTTCTAGGATGGCCGCACGACGACGACCGGTCGCGCCGGCCGCGCTGGCGGGATTCAGGATGACCAGGGTTTCCGAAGACACGCGGCCAGACTACCGAACTGGCCGCCGCCCCGGCCCACCAACCGGCACGCGACGGTGGGCCCGCAGAACATGTCCCGCTAAGTGGATATGCTCCCGGGAATGTCCCAGACCTCAAGCGCCTGCTCATCACGTTCGCCGGCCTGGCTTTCATCGTGCTCGTCGGGGCCTGGACACGAGAACGTCTGGGGATCGCCCTCGACGTCGAGTCGGTCCGCGCCTTCGCGAACGGCCTCGGTCCGGCGGGCCCGCTGCTCTTCGTCCTGGTCGTCGCCGGACGGTCGCTCCTCTGGCTGCCCTCGCAGGTCGTCCTGATCGCGGCGGGACTCTGCTTCGGGACCCTCGTGGGGGCGCTCGACGGCGGGGCCGGACTGATGATCTCGGGCCTCGTGCTGTTTCTCGCTGCACGTTATGCGGGCCGCGACGTGATCGAACGGCGACTGGGGGGATCGCGTCCGAGGCATCCTCGATT
>CALOEH010000020.1:0-28616 GCA_942492195.1 uncultured Planctomycetia bacterium
CTTGCGTTCTTGGCGAGGGTTTCGGGCGGGTAATACAGGGCACCGAGCGAACCGTGCAGGACGCCCGGCACGATCAGGGTCATCGGTGCCACTCAACGCTGGTAGCGATTTTACAATAACTGCTTGGCGATATGTATCTGTTGCTGGGTGGCGATCTTGATCTTCGGGGCGCCGCAGGACTTGTGTCGTTTCTTGCGAGGATAGTCCCGGCTCTTCTTGCTCGAGGTGCGGTTGGTTTCGTCCTGCTTCATGCAGGTATGTAGTGCAGGGCATGTCTCGACTGGTCATGCGGCTAATAGAATTGCTCTGCCAAGCATGTCGAGAACGCGAATGGGACTGAGTCCTTCGATCGGTTGCCGCTCTTGCATCAACGCCATTTTTGCTACGAATAGAGACGCCCAGATCCCGAGCAACGTCCAAGTCAGTTCGGTGCGAACGTGGCGGGGGTGTACGGCATTGCAGTTTTGCCCGGCGACAGTTGTGCTTCACCGTGCGAAAGAACAATTCGATGCCCCACCGAGAACAATAGATCTCGCGAATTTGTTGCTCGGTGAGATCGAATTCCGTTGGTGAGTAGCCACATCGGGCTGCGTGCGGTTTTCACTTGAATCAAACGCAGCATAAGCGGCGGTTGCCCGTTCCGCTGCACGCTCTCTGGCCAATGATATACGACGTCTTTTCTGCGCTCGACTCCCAGCTTCTTCAACAGCGTCACGTTCGATCCCACGCGGACCACGAACGATCGGCCCGAGTTCATGACCGTCGACCAGAACGGGTAGCCAACGTATTCGGCATCGCCCACCACTCGGGCATTCGGGGGAAGTTCTGCGAGCATTTCGGCTGCGTTCTGTCGCTCGCTGCCGGAAGAAGCCGACAACCGCCAAGTAACAGGCAGTCCTGAACCGATATGCCAGAAGACGGTGGCCAGCACTTGGACGGTCATCGCCTTGGAGGCGTCGGCAGTGTTGCGGTACCGTTTTCTTTTCTTCTTTTTGCCTCGCGATTTACCTTGGGCGGAGAGTACCGCGAACGCGTTCTGATTCGGGGCGGTGCGAGGTGCGGCAAATTTCGATCCATCGACGGCGTAGGTAGGCCTGCCAGCGGTGGTCCAATGGCCTTTCAGCTGTCGCAGTCGCGAACAGATGTGCTTCTTCACCTCGGCGGCGAGTTGTTCTCCGCAGTTTGCGAGGCCGTCGCAGACCCCTTGCCGCGTATGTGCGGTCGGCTGATGGAATAGAGCTTGCACCGCGCTTGCAGCCTCGCGAACGCGTTGCGTGAGCGTTCGCTGCGTGGAGCAGCCCCAGCACGCGATGGCCGTCGCGGCGAGAACGAACGATGAGATCTTGGCGTTCCCATGCCGGGGCACCTTGGCACAGTCTGGCAACAGCCAGTCAAATACCTCTTTTAAAGTTTGAAGAGATATGGCAACATCCTTGTTGTCTTGATGCGACATCCAAGACTCCTTCTTGGAAAAATGCTTAAGGTGGTACAAAAGCATTGAAGGCCGAAAACGCCTTCCGCATCAAGACTATTTTTTTGCACGGAGAAAATCGCTACCAGCGTTGGGTGCCACTAGGTATTGACGTCCCTCGTGGCGTTCTCGCCGTATGCGGCCAACGGCATAATTCTTGATGTGTTGCATTTCCATACTCCTACACTTTGAATTTCTGGAGCCGACGCAGTGCCCCCATCGAGCGTTGCTGTTGTTCAAGTTTCTGCTCGTCGCGAACTTGCGCGGCAACGTGTGGCGGTGAAACGGCTCGGAACTCTTGGTCGATCTTGGCCAGTTCTTCACGAAGTTTCTCGATTTCTGCCGTGAGTTCTTCGAGGTACGCTTCCCAGCCTTCAGGAGGCATCGGCCCCCAGCCCATCCCGTGATACCTGAGCTGTTCGGCGATCCCGCCACGTTCAGCTTCGTACCTTTTTTCACGCTGGAAGAGATTCTCCACCACGTACTCGCGACGGAGTCTCAGCAAGTCGATGGGATCTTGGGGTGGGTCGATGTGTTCATGCCCGTTCGACTGCCCGCCGTTCGGGTACAGGAATCGGTTACGGACGTGCAGCGGCGTACATCCCATACGCTGCGTGAACTCTTGGATCGACTCGACGAATGGCATGGCTTTGCCTCCTGGGATAGTTAGTGTCGAAAAAGGAAGATCGGGAATTGTTCGAGAAACCTTTCCTGTTTGTCGTTGCCGCCGTCGCGGCCAAACGCATCGCGTTCTGCTTCAAACTCTGCCAGCCGCTGCTCCCACGCACTCAAATCAGAGGCACCCCCGATGCCAAACGCACTGGCAGTCTGCCGCACCTTCCCGGCAAGATCGGTAGCAACGAGCAAAGCCGAGCCAAAGGCACTGACACTATCGCCGTGCCCATGTTCATCGCGTGGCGAGGTCAGCCGAAATCCGTAGCTTCGCTCCTCCACTCGCAATCGCCGCAGATCCCGCCGCAGGTCGGCATCCTCGAAAATCTCAAGGCGTCGGTCAGCGAAGGCCTCGATCAATGTGGTTGCAACACGCTGCAAGTTGGCCGACGTGGGCGGTAGTTCGACCATCGGCAGTCGCAGTAGCCCGAGACGCTGTGCCATGTGCCTTGCTTCCCACGGATCGTAGCCAACGGCCCTGAATGAGAATTGGAAGTGGAGTGAGACCAGGGCGTCTTCGATCTCCTGAAGATTGATCTTCTGCCCTTTGCTGGGCTTCCACCGTCTGTGGTACGCCAAGCGAATCCGACCGTGGTCGGCGACTTCCGGTTCGGAAGGATCGCGATTGCGGATGCCGAGAACGATGAGGGCTGACGCATCGCGGCTCACGCCCAGGTCGAGCCCAGCAACGTAATCCCAGCCTGCCTCGGGGCGACGTACTGGGCGAAGGCTCACGTCAAACGCCGCGTCAATGTCCGCTTCGGTCAACGCGTCCCCGCCACCGCTTGACCATTCGTTGAGCCATAGTCGAGCGAAGGCCACGGCAGGGAGCATCCGCCGTTGTTCGTCGAGCCGTGCCGGCGTCATCCAAGAGGCCTGCGGCCCTTCCAACCGGGAGAAATACCACCCTGCATCGGCTCGGGCTGCCTCGCGGACGGACCATTGCCAACTGTCGCAGAATCCGGCATTCGAGATACAAACCAGCAGGCAGTTGGACCGCTTTGCGGCGGATGAAATCAGCGAGTGGAACAGGCTTCCGTTACCGGACCAATGGGTTAGCTCGTCAGCGATAATCAGATCAGGCAGGATACCGTAGCTGGACCCGACGTCGGATGCTTCAATGGCAAGCGTGCCGCCTTCGCCAGGGTGCGCTGCGGCCTTGTTCACGATGCGGTGAGCTTCAACCGAGAGGATCGAACCGAGCCAAGGGTTCAGACGAATCAACGTTGCCATCGCATCGCGGAGCAATCGGGCTTGGTCCTTGTCGGCAGCGTAGGCATAACCTTTCAAGGGGCGAGTAGCGAAGGCCAGAGCCCAACAGCACATCACGGCCAAGTCGGTTGTCTTGCTATGACCGCGTGGGCGTTCGAGGTAAGCACGACCAGGCACGTCTGCTCCGGTCGGCAAAGGCCTTCGCCCAGCACACTGAAGCAATGAGCCGTCGAGGGCCGCGAAGTCCTCACGCTGCCAATCGTCTTGCGCATCGCCGAACCGCCGTGCAATACCGTCCACGTCCACAATCAAATTGTTGCGGTAGGCGGATGGGTCGGCCGCGTATCGTTGGAATGCTTCGTGATCAATCATTGTTGCTCCTTTCAGTCAACGCCGTATGCAGTCACAACCCAAGGTGCGGGCTTAGCGGCATCTAGGCCAAGGACTGCAATTGCTTTGTCCCGTTCGGTTGATGCCCGAGCTATCTCACGACTGAATTGCAGACGTTCGACCGGCTTGAGCTCTTCACCCTCCTTACGCAGCCAGCGGAGCGCAAGGGCTCCGTGGCGCTCCCACTTCATTGCGGTTTGAATGCTCGCCGCATCGGTCAGATTTATCTCGCCCTTGGCCGCAATTACTGCGTCTTCAATCTCGCGACGGAAGGCGTTCATCTGGTTCTCGATGTACTCGGCCCCCAGCGGTAGCTTTCCAGCTTTCAACCCGTGTCGCATCCCATTCCGGTTGCCCTTCGGCGGTCCGCTCCGCCCTTTCTTACCGCCACGGCTTTTGCCTTCTATGGCCTTCGGTGTGGCGGGTGCGTCGTCGGCTGGGGCCTGCCCTGCGGACACGCTAGGCACCCGCTCCGGTGGCGAGGCGAGGGTTTCGTGCTTCGGGAGTTCGTTTCTAGCGGTTTCGGCCATAGCGGTTTCGTCCGGAATTGGGTTTTGATTGGGTTCTACGGATTTCGGATACTTCGCCGTTCGGGTCACGACGCTGCGGATTCCCAGGCTTTTCTGCCGCGGCACTGCGGCGTCGGGAGTAGTCCACTAAACCTTGCTGGGGTTTCGGAGGATGGATTGGGGCGTGCTTCCGGCTGCGGGGCAGTGTCACTCGTAGTACCCGCCTAAGCTCTAGTTCGACGAAGGGCCCGGCGTATCTTCGCGTCACGCTCACGTTTCCGTTCCGAGTTCATTTGCCGGATCTCTGCGGCAGACAACGCGGGTAGTCCCCTTGCCTGCCGGCAAATCCGGTCCTCGCAGTCGGGATCGTCACATTCCAAATGCTGTGGGTCGGGTTGTTGGAGCCAATCCCAAACTTCTTTCCAGTAGCCGATCAGACCTTTCATGCTTACGCCGTGTTGGTCTGCCTGTTTCTCGAACTCGATCACAATACGCAACGCAGTTTCTTGGCCTATGTCCTCTTGCTGAATCCAATCTGTAATGCCCGACCAAGCTTCCATTAAGCCATCGTCAGAATCGGCAACCTGTCGCTCCGTACTCCCCTCTCCCCGAATTGTTAATAAGTTGGTCGGCACAATGTCGTCGCGTTGATGGTCCTCACGCCAGGCGTCCATCCGTTCGCGACGCTGGGCGAAGTTCTCGTTGTCGTAGAACAGCTTCATGAGGTCGTATTCGTCACCCCAGACGCCGCACGCAAAACAGCGGTAGCGGTCCTTGTTGCCATGCTTTGGCGGCAGGGTGCAGAAGGATGGGTTGGACTCGCAGTGGAATGGGCAACACCACATCAAACGTCTGCCGCTACGCGATGCTGGCGGACCCATTAACCGTTCGGCGACGTATTCGAGAAAAGTCATTGGAGAAGTCCTTTTTGGGTAGTCGGGGTAGTCGAAGTAGCCGGGTTTCTAAGAAGGCGGGGGAAGATATCGAGCCCATGCGTCTATGAAATCGTGACGGTGATAGCCGCGTGTGGTCTGAACTTTGCCGGCACCAATCTTCCTCTGTATTCGGGAGGGTTTAATTCCGAATGGCTTGATTAAACGGGCAAGCCCTTCCGGCGAAAGTTCCCGTCCGTGGTTCCACCGATGCCAGGGCTCTTCGAGACGTTGGTTTAGGGATTCCAGCAGGAAGGCAGTAGGCTGGAAGTCCCGCTTACCGAAAATTTCAAAGCAAGCCATTAACAGCAGCACACCGGGCGTTACACGGTCTTGTTCCGCTTGGTCGATCTCTCGGGCATACTGCCACAGAAATTCCAAGGCTCGCTTATCCACTAACGTCAGCACAGCCTGGAGCGGCAATAACAACTCCGCCAGGCGGTCGTTCTCGATATCGAAGGGCTCAATGCTGTCGTAGATTTCTGCAATGCGTTGTTCGTTCTCGGCGGCCCACTGCTCTATGTCCGCAGAAATCGCTTTACCCTCCGGCAAGACGATGCGAGAGCGGTAGGGCTTCACGCTCTGCTCTGCTGTCTTGCGTTCGAGTCGCACCGATAGGCAACGGTCAGCAAGCACCCCGTCCAACTCGCCTATCATGGCAATCGCTTTCGGGCAGAAGATCGGGAATTCACGCACTTCATCCATCTGGCTCCCGCCGCAGCGGATGACACGAGCATTTCGATCAATCCCGGCACAGAACAACTCTCGAATTACTTCCGAAGCTTCCGACCCCCTGCGAACTAGTGATTGGGCCTCATCTAGCATCAGAGTCAGTGGCGATGCATGCTGGATCAGCCGATAGATTGCCGCTGGCGAGATATTCGCGACATTGTAAGGATTGGGTACTACCTGTTCGAGCAACTGTAGGAAGCGAGTCTTGCCGCATCGCTTCTCGGGGCTTGTAATGGCCAGATGTGGGAACCGATCAAAGTTAGGAGCAAGCCACGCCGCCACAGCCCACGTGGCCGCAACCAGTACCGACGGACCCGGTGCTACTATGTAACTGGCGAGGAAGTTGCCTACTCTGCTGACTACGTGGGTGTTCTCGAAAAACCCGGCTACCCCGGCTACCTCGACTACTCGCGTGTTCTCGGGAGACCCGACTACCCGGCTACCTTTGGCCGAATGGTTTGCAATAGGCTTTCTGGAGCCACTTATATCTTCGGGGACGGGGAGTATGGAGCCACCCATTTTTGCCTTGAGGTACTGGCTTAGTCCCAGTTCGGACTTACGTCTTGCAGGCTTAGGCATTAGAAGAACTCCTTCCCGCCGGTGACTTCACGTCGCCGCCGACTTCGCAGTTGCTTCGGGACAGGAGGTATCGTTGCCCGTGCCTCTTCGAACCGTTCGATCTCCGCCAGTGCGATCCGATACCGTGGGCGGCCTTTTGGATTCACGGCGAGATTCACGCCGCGTAGCTGGCCGCTGTGGATCAGTTGCAGAACCTTGTCTGCCGCTACTCCCCATCGTTTGGCAACCTCGGGCGGGGTTAGCATTCGTTCGTTCGCCATCGTTTCGCTCCCTTGCGTCTCGTTAGTCCGCGTTTAAACCGCGTATAACCCAAGGGGCAGACGTAACTGGCCGCGTAACCTTCGTTACCTGCGAGCGCAAGAAAAAGGCGACTTCCTCGGAAAGAAAGCCGCTCAAAGAATTTAGGATTTTTCCGGTTGCGTTACCGCCGCGAGAATTGGGGTCGCTTCTAGCTCTTCTTCAATAGATGCGGGGGGGCTCCCCTGGTTTGGGCTCGGCTGGGGCGTCGGTGTTGACGATGAGTCCCGGCTTGAACCTTTCCACAACGGCTTTGAACACTACTTCTCGGGGGAACCCGTCCGCTGGGCTTAGGTTCTCCAGAGTATGGTTCGTAAACCACTCTAGTCGTTGCCTAAGCCACTCATTCGAGCAGGCCCAGGTAAGATCCCTTCGGAGGGTAGCCTTCAGCCCTCCGGCCAGATAGATAGCTTTCATTAGAATATCCCCTGCTTCCGAAGCTCCTTCCAAAAGGGGGTCTTGCGGACCGCTCCCTCCGACACGTCGAGTAAGTCCGCCCAACGGGGCGAGTTCCACCCCACGTGCCGCCTATCGAGTCTGCATATCTCGCGCATCCGCGTATCCGTGCTCTTCTTCGATCCGGCAATTTTCAAGATTTCCCCCGAATCTTCGCCCAGCAACGTCTCTACGGCGGGCTTCTTACCCTCCTTGGTCGTGGCCGCGGTTCTGGCAATACGATGTAACGCGAGCGCAGCCTTGCCGGGGTCTAACAGGCCGAGTTGCCAGTAAGCCTCAATCACACTCGTTACCCTTGGCCCCGAATACCCCTCCGGAAGTCTATGGTACGGGTGGTGCGGGGCGAACCGCTGGCGGAATGCTAAGCTGCTGCTCAGGCAGAACTCCACCGCGGTAGAAAGGTTTTCTGGTACGTCATTGATCGGTGTCCAACTTTCTGCCAGTTCAAGGACTTGGTAAACTTGCTGCGGATACTCCGTCATTGGACCCCCTCCGTACCGAACAGCCAAGCATGAACAGTACCCACGGCGGCCCGCAGACGCTCGTCGCTGATGCCGTGCCGATAATTCGCGGCCATTGACGAATCTACGTGGCCCATGACTGAGTCAACAGCGACCTGGTCCTTCGACTCACCCGCCTGTGTTTCGAAGACGTGTCTCAGCGTGTAGAAACCTAGCCCACGCCGACCGTTAATCTTGAGTTGGTGCAGTAGCTTGCCAAACTGCTGCGACAACGAGTCGATCGGCACCGTTACGTCGGGGCCGACGTTCTCAATGGACTCATCCGATTCTTCCTTCCTCTTCGGCTTTACCCTCACCCAGGGCCGCCCCTGCCGCGTGAGAAAGCATAAGTGGTCCGATGCGGGATCGGCCACCTTCGGTCGCTTCTCGATGGCGGCAGCCAATGCCTCCCGTGTTTCCTGCCATAGCGGAATACGCCGGTGTATTTCCGTCTTGGGCCGTGGAAACTCAATCCAGCCAGAGTCCAGATCAACAGCGGATTGCGGGAGCGATGCGACATCTGTATTCCCGAACCCGCAATTGAGCCCGAGCAGTACCATAGCACGCATCGCAGGATCGGCTTTCGGTTGCAGCGGCTTCGCTACCCCTGTGACCGTGACGGACTTGCCTTCGAGTGCATTGAGGATGCGCAGGCATTCGTCGCGGGTGAAAATCTTCGGACCGGCCTCGTTCCGACTACGGCGAAGGGCTCTAGCAGAGGGCCGGTCAAAGTTTGATCCGTAGCTAACTGGCTTGTCGATGAGGTTGTTATCGAACGCATAGTTGAAGACGATGCAGCAACGGTTAATCTCGTTCTTGAGGCTCACAACTCCCCATCGCTCTGCAAGCTTCCCCCGGAAGGCTCGGAAGTCCTCGGGCCGAAGGTCGTCCACCCGCCGCTCCTTCCCGAATTGGGAAATCAACCTTTCGCAGGTCTTGTAATAGTCGCGGAAAGTACGCGGCGAGAGTTCGCCTGCATTGAGCTTTTCTTCCTTCGAGCGGAGAAACTCGTTGGCCAGCTTTCGTAGGGAGCAACCTTCGGAGACATCAACCAGTGGCGGGGTCCGGCCCTCCTTGAGGTACGGCCATTCTCGGTTGAATACTTGGAGGGCGGCTATCCCTTCGGGGTCGCTTCGCCAAGATCCGAAGTAAACAAGTCGCTTTCGGATCTTCTTGGCCCATTGGCCGCTGGGGTGGGAGAAGAGAGGGAAACCTACATAGGGTTTGACCGGTTTACTGGGACCAGACGAGACGGTAGACTGTCGCGGCATGGCATCCACTCCTTTTCTTGAGGGTTAGTGGGTGTCAGAAACCCGCTCGTGCAACCGGGCGGGTTTCTCTATGCTGTCTATCGTACCGACAGGCAGGGGAGTAGTAAAGGGAGTAGCCTAATCCGGGGCTACCCGCGATGGAACGACGTAAAGGCCATTAAAATAAGACCTTAGAGGCTGTAGCTCAGTTGGCAGAGCAACGGACTTTTAATCCGTAGGTCCTGGGTTCGAGTCCCAGCAGCCTCATTGACTTACGTCATTCACACTCCCTAGCTCCAAAAAACGGACATTGGGCTTCACACGCTGGTAGAGTCCTGCGGCCAGCTCGCCTTCCAACTTCCGGCGGTACTTCTCCGCGTCCGATTCGCCCCAACCGACGTGGAGCGTTTGCGGTCTTCGTAGTCATACCAGCTGACGGACCACGGAGCTTTCTTTGCTCCAAGCTTGGCTACCCCCCGTGCGTCTTGAAAGAGCCATGCCTTTTGCATTGTTCTTGCTCGCCTGTTTGGTGGTCAGGTGGTTATCTTGTCACCTGGGGAATCACGCTCCCCGATGCCGATGATTAGAGCTTGTCCCGAGTCATTTTCGCCGGACGGCTGGTTTTGCTCCAGCCCGAGAACAGTCGGTCCATCAAGGGCCTGCCGTCTGGAGGTGGCGTGACGTCGCTCTGGATGCTCTTCTTCTTTGCTGGTGCCTTCTTGGCGTTCGCCGGCTTCTTCTTGCGTGCCATTTTCGTCAACTCCCGAGAAAAGAAAGGCGAGCAGTCCCGCAGGTGACCAACGCCGCAGAGCTGCCCGCGGCGAGGGTTTGCTAGCTGTCGGATTCGTCGCCGCTTTTCCACCGGTCCGCAGCGTTCAACTCCTGCTCAAGCTTCTCCCTTTCGCTCAAGAGTCTCTGTCGCTCTTGTTCAAGTTTCTCATTTTCGCTCAAGATTCTCCGGATCTCTTCTTTCAGCCGCCTCTGTTCCCATTCGAGTCGCAGAAGTTCTGCATCCGAAGGCGAGTCCGCACGGAATCCGTGATTCTCTTTTTCGCTCATTGCCTTGCCCTCGCTTGTTTGAAGAAAAGAAATCCAGGTGGTTATTTTGTCACCTGAGGTGTCGCCTTTGGTCACCGTTCGAAGTCTTTCCCGTTCTGCTGCCGGGTCAAGTCTGGTGGTTATTGTGTCACCTGAAACCCAAAGGGGGTCCCACTGCCACGCGGTGCGCATCACGCAACCGGGACGCCCCCACCCTGCTGCATTGCCAAGCCCCGTTGGGAGAAATAGCCTGGCTTGATGGCCCAGCCGGAGAGGGGGCTATGGGGTGCTTGAGTTTCGCGGCAACGTCGGGTATGGTCTACGTTTTGGATAGCTTCCTCCCTCCTTCATACCTGCCCGGTTTCCCGCCTGGGATCGTCCCCTCCAACAACGGCTCTGTATTACGTGAGCGAGCGATGAGTGTAGCAGAAGACCTTCAGGGTAAAGTCGCCCAGGCCAAGGCTCAGCTTGATGAGCATGCCGTGGCGATGGTGCAACGTCACTTCCACCCTTCGACGGGTTGTCCCTTTTGGCTGGAACAAGCCAAGGGGCTGAATTTTGACCCGCTCAAGGAAGTGAAGTGCTTTGACGACATCAAGAAGTTCCCCCTGTTCGAGGACGATTGGCTGCGCGGCGGCCCGCTGGATCGCTGGATTCTTCAGGATATGAAGGACAAGCCAGCCTATGTCTTTGAGACCGGCGGAACCACGGGGATTCCTAAGTCTCGCGTGGTGCATGAGGATCACTGGACCGACTACGAGCTGTTCAGCGAGACGCTACCGGACAAGTACTTTCCCAAAGGTTCCAACTGGTTGATGCTGGGACCGTCGGGACCTCGCCGGCTTCGCTTGGCTGTGGAACACCTGTGCCAACACCGAGGGGGCATCTGTTTCTGCATTGACTTGGACCCGCGCTGGGTGGTCAAGCTGATCAAGAAGGGATGGATGGAACACCTGGAAGAATACAAGAAGCACTGTATTGATCAGGCGATTACCGTGCTGACCGCAGGGCATGACGTGAAGTGCATGTTCGCCACCCCCAAGCTGCTCGAAGGATTGTGCTTGGGCTTGGAAGAAAAGGGAACCAGTCTGGCGGAAGTCGGCATCACCGGCATCTTCTCCGGCGGCACCGAGTTCACCCCGCAGTGGACCAAGTTCTGTGTTGAAGAACTCTTTGGCGGCCCCACCGAGGAGAGCGGGATCTACATGACGCCGACCTACGGCAACACCCTGATGGGCCTGGCTTGCAGCAAGCCGGTCACGGCCGCCGACAAGTACAAGATCAGCTACTACGCCCCGCAACCGAGGGCGACTACTGAAGTTGTGAACCCGGACGATGCCACCGAAGTGGTTGGGTATGGCGAGACCGGTCGGGTCAAACTCACCACGCTGACCCATGAGCTCTTCATCCCTGGTTTCTTGGAACGGGACGAAGGGGAGCGAGAAGCCCCGTTCGAACAATATCCCTGGGACGGCGTCTCTGGCGTGCGGCCGTTTAGCCGCTTGGCCTCGGCGACCACCGTGGGCGTTTACTAAGGATGCCAACTATAGGGTCCGGTGTGCGGACCATTCGTTAGATCGGGAAAGCACGGACATGGTCCGCACAGCGGACCCTACTTGAGGGCGTGTCACTCGGCATCACGGCACGCTTCATCCGAATTACATAGAGTGTTGCTAGAAACAGACTAACCGAAGAACGCGCGTCAGGTGGAGGTTGCACCGATCACCGCGGCGTTGGTTGTGGCCACGAGGAGAACAAGCATGTTGACATTGCCGGTCATTCGTTGGGGGAAGCCGTACGAATCGCTCGAATTTGATGAGGTCAAGCACTTCATCACCGGCGAGCCAATTGCGAGGGTGGGCCAGGCCAACGGAGGGATGATCACCCGCGACATGCGACAAGCGTGGAAGGCTCGCGAGATCCTGCGCGAGATTCCCTGCGAAGACCTGATCGCTCGGATTGCCAAGGCGGCGGATTTCTATCTCAAAGCCACGCTGCCCATGGGTGACGGGACGCAAAGTCCTGACGATTTCGCCAGAGCCCAATCGGCTTCGACCGGCTTGCCGGAGCACATGGTTCGCTTCAACATGGAGAAGAACCATTTTGTGCTGACGCACATGAATGAGATGCTAGACGCCCTCACCCGCGGCCTGCCGCTGGACATTCTTACCCGAGGCTACGGCATGGAGAGCCGGGGCGTGGTGGTTAGCTATCAGGCCCAATGCCCCGTGCTGAGCCTGGTGTTGCCCTCCAACTCGCCGGGTGTCCACACGCTGTGGTTGCCGGTGATTCCGATGCAGATTGGTCTGGTTCTCAAGCCTGGTCCCCAGGAACCATGGACCCCTTACCGGATGGCTGCGGCCTTTACCGAAGCCGGCATTCCTCCCGAAGTCATGTCCATCTATCCCGGCGGAGGTGACATTGGTGCCGCACTCTTGGCCGCCAGCGACCGGTCCATGATCTTCGGTGGTACGCCGACCGTGGAGCGCTATCGAGGGAACCCCAAGGTTCAGGCCCACGGTCCAGGGTTCAGCAAGATCTTGTTGGGGGATGATGTCGTCGATCGTTGGGAAGAGTACATCGATCTGATGGTCGATAGCGTCTACCTCAACAGCGGTCGCGGTTGCATCAACTGCTCAGGGATTTGGGCGTCGCGGCATACCAAGGAAATTGCCGAAGCCATTGCCGCCAAGATCGGTCCGATTGAAGCTCTGCCGCCCGAAGATCCCAACGCCGGCTTGGCCGCGTTCACGGTCCCCGGCATGGCTCAGGCCGTGTGGAACATGATTGAAGAGGACTGCAAAGAAGACGGCGTGACGCACACCACCGCCCAGTACGGTTCGCGCCTGGTGGAGAAGGAGAGCTGTGCGTACTTGCGTCCGACCGTGGTCCATTGTCAGAGTCCCGAGAATGCCATTGCCAAGAAGGAGTACATGTATCCCTTCTGCACGGTGGTTGAGTGTCCTCAGGACAAGATGATCTCTTCGATCGGCCCCACGTTGGTAGCCTCAGGGATTACCGAAGACGCAAAATTCGCGCAAGCGTTGACGGATGCCGTGCACATTGACCGGTTGAACATCGGCCCGATTCCCACCATCAAACTGGATTGGCTACAGCCGCACGAAGGCAACATTGTGGACTTCTTGTTCCGCGCCCGCGCGTATCAGGTTCCGCAGGATAAAGTGGCGGCTCTTTCCGCTTCGTAAACCTTGGTGAAGCAAGCCACGGTTCCGCGAACTCACGCCGATGGCGGGGGTACGGACCGAAGCAGTACGTCGATTCACAACCCGTTTTCGCGAGGACTGCCGAGCAACCTGCCTCATGCACGCTTTCGACTTTCAGAGCCGTACGCGATTTGTCTTTGGGGACGGAGCCCTGGCTCAGTTGGGTGAGTTGACGCGCGGACTTGGTGCTCAACGTGTGCTGGTGGTGACCGACCCCGGCATCGTTCAGGCAGGCCATGTCGAATTGGGCCTGATGGTGTTGCGCGCCGCCGGACTGGACGTGGCCGTTTTTGACGGAGTGATTGAGAACCCCACCACGGCCACTGTGGACGAAGCGCTCAGTTTGGCCAACGACTTCCTGCCTGATCTGCTGGTCGGACTGGGAGGGGGGAGTTCGATGGACTGCGCCAAAGGGAGTCAACTTCCTGTATTCCAACGGGGGGCGAATGCAGGATTACTGGGGGGAAGGGAAACGCGCCACCGGGGAGATGCTTCCCATGATTGCGGTCCCCACCACCGCTGGTACCGGCAGCGAGTCACAATCTTACGCTCTGATCTCGGACGCTGAGACGCACGTCAAGATGGCCTGCGGAGACAAGAAGGCCGCTTGCCGAATTGCGATCTTGGACCCCAAGCTAACGGTCACCCAGCCAGAGCGCGTGACGGCTTTGACCGGCATTGATGCGGTGACGCACGCCTTGGAAACCTACGTCACCACGCGACGGAATCCGATGTCGCTGATGTTCAGCCGCGAGGCATGGCGTCTGCTCAATGGCAACTTTCTCACGGTGCTGGAGCAACCAGAGAACCTGGCCGCCCGGGGAGCCATGCTGTGGGGAGCGTCACTGGCGGGCCTGGCCATTGAGAACTCCATGTTGGGGGCCGCGCATGCGTTAGCCAATCCGCTGACCCAGCACTATGGCGTGGTACACGGTCAGGCCGTGGCCGCCATGCTTCCCCATGTGATTCGTTTTAACGCTGCGGAAGTCGGAGGGATGTACGCTGAGTTGCTGGGGGATGCCACCACGGACACAGCCGCGGAAAACAGTGCTGCCACAAACGGTGCTGGTGAACAATTGGCCGAGCGCGTAACGCTGTTGGTCACGGCGGCAGGGCTCAAGACTCAGTTGCGGGATTTGAAGGTTGAGTCCTCCCGACTCATCGAGATGTCACAAGGGGCGGCCCAACAATGGACCGGTAAATTCAACCCTCGACCGGTGGGTGAGGCCGAATTGCTGGAACTCTACCAAGCGGCGCTTTGAGTTTTGCCCCACTCTCGGCGTATAATCGAAGGTGTGCCATCGGGTGCACCCAGACGTCCGTATCCCGCTTCGGCCCGCCAGACGTTCCACGCCGCACCTGCCGCTGCAACCGCGACGCCGTTTTACAGCGGTCGAAGGGGAGCAGTCGGCGGTTGCCCTTCATGCCTGATACCGCAGAAACTCCGGAGCCCCAACATATGAGGCGAACTCAGCCCAGCGAGGTTGGCTACCGCTTGCGCCCAAGGCTAGCCACCTTGGCACTCCTGACAGTTGCCTGTTTGGCCGTAGTGTTCTACGCCGAACGCCAACCGTTTGCCGTGCACGCTGCCGATGTGGAGCAGGCCGAGGGTGCCGCCGCCAAACTCCCCAGCGCGCTGCCGCTGAATGCCCGTGGCGACCCCCAGGCCCAAGGGGTGACGGCGTCCGCGGAACCTGCCTGACTCACCCAAACGATCTGCTGTGGACCTTGAAAGACATTGGACGATCGAAGCCTTCGAAGCCACTGGCGGTGATCGATGGAGACACCATGGTACATTATGGCGGTTCGTGCCTGGATGGCAACCTCTACGCCATGGATCTGGCCACTGGCGAAACTCGCTGGCAGATCAAAACCGAGATTGGTTTCAAGGCGGCTGCAGCGGTCCGTGATGGGACGGTCTTTGTCGGTGATTTGGAAGGCAACTTCTACGCCCTGGATGCCAAGACCGGTAAGACCAAGTGGACCCATCAGGCGGACGCCTCGATGGACAACGGGGCCAACTTCTACCGTGATTGGGTCATCGTGGGCTCCCAAGATTCCAACTTGTACTGCTGGGATCGAGCAACCGGTAAGGAGATCTGGAAATACGCCATTGATGACCAGATTCGCTGCTTCCCCACCATTGTGGAGAATCGGGGGTTCGTAGCAGGCTGCGATGGCAAGCTGCATGTCGTGGACCTGGACAAAGGGGAGTCGGCAGGGGATGTGAAGATTGACGCCCCCACCGGCTGCACGCCGGCAGTGTTGGGCAACCAGTTGTTCTTTGGCACCGAAGGCGAAGTCTTCTTTGCGGTCGACTGGAAGGCTGAAAAGATTGATTGGACCTACACGCCGGAGCGGCGCTTTGCCTTTCGTTCGAGCGCTGCCGTGACAGAAGATGTGCTTGTGGTTGGAGGGCGAGGGAGAGTGATTCTGGCCCTGGATCCCAAGACCGGCCAAGAGGTTTGGAAGTTCAATACCCGAAGTGCCGTGGATGCCTCGCCGGTGATTTCTGGCAATCGGGTCTATGTTGGCGAATCTCGCGGACGCTTGTATGGGCTGGATCTCAAGACGGGCGAGAAAGTTTGGGAATACGACGCCGGCGGCGGATTCGAGGCTTCGCCAAGTATTGCTGGTGGGCGACTCGTCATTGGGAACGATGATGGCACGTTGTTCTGCTTCGGGGCCAAGTGAACAAGGCCGGAATCACAACGAACGATTCACGTGGCAGAGCCTCCAGGCCTTGCACCTCCTATTGACAGATTGAGAGTTTACTGATGGCTACCGACTCCGTAAAAACAGAGGTTGGCAGCTATTTCATCTCCAACTACCCTCCGTTTTCGCAGTGGAGCGGACGGAGGCGCTTGGCTGAGGTTCAGAGTCCGCCATGAACTCCGCCAGGCCGATGTGCCGCTGGGGCTGTATCTGCATATTCCGTTTTGTCGCAAACGCTGCAAGTTCTGCTACTTTCGCGTCTATACGGACAAGAACGCCTCGGATGTGGAGACGTACGTTTCGGCACTCTCGCGTGAGATCGAACTCGTCAGCGATTTGCCAGTGATGGGAGGCCGCCCGTTCCGGTTCGTCTATTTTGGTGGCGGAACCCCTTCGTTCCTCAGCAGTCGGCAGTTGACGTCTCTGGTAGATCGTCTGAGAGCCAACATCAATTGGGACCATGCCGAAGAAGTGACCTTCGAGTGCGAGCCTGGCACGTTGAGCCAGTCTAAGGTCAAGACGCTCAAAGAACTCGGCATCACTCGGCTCAGCCTGGGAGTCGAGAACTTCAATGACAAGATTCTGGAAGAGAACGGACGAGCTCACCTTTCGCCAGAAGTGTACAAAGCCTGGGACTGGATCACTGCCGCTGAGTTTCCCAACGTCAACATTGATCTCATCGCCGGGATGGTAGGCGAGACCTGGGACAATTGGCGGGATAACCTCCGCCGCACCTTGGAGCTTTCGCCAGACAGCGTGACCATTTACCAGATGGAATTGCCGTTCAACACGGTCTACTCCAAGGACATCCTGGGGAATGTGATTGAGACCCCCGTTGCTGATTGGCCCATGAAGCGGGATTGGGTGGATTTTGCCTTCAACGAACTTGCCGCCGCTGGCTATGCCGTCTCCAGCGCGTACACCATGGTCAAGGACAAGTCGAAGGTCAACTTCAGCTATCGGGACAACCTGTGGCGCGGTTCGGATCTGATTGCCACCGGAGTGGCCAGCTTTGGACATGTCTCCGGTGTCCATTATCAAAATCAGCCTGACTGGGCCAAGTATACCGAACCCTTGCTGGAGCAGGGCAAGCTCCCGCTGTACCGAGGTCTGCGTCCTACCCCGCATCAGGTGCTGATTCGAGAACTCGTGCTGCAACTCAAAACCGGGTCGATTGATACCAGCTACTTCGATGAGAAGTTTGGTGTGGATGTGCTCCAGGACTTTGCCGAAGTTTGGCAGCGGTATCAAGAGCAAGGGCTGATGGAAATCGAAGGCCGCACCGTGCACGTCACCCGCAGCGGACTGCTCCGGATTGATGGCTTACTGCCGGCGTTCTTCGAGCCTGAGCACCAGGGAGTTCGCTACACATGAGTGACGCGCTGGTGTTTATGATGGGCAAGCACGAGGCGCGCTTTCCGACCGATCGACATTACGCCAAGAATCACATGTGGGCTCGCCGTGACGGTGAGCAGACCTGGACGTTTGGGTTTTCGGCTTACGCAGTACGGCTGCTACAAGACGTGTACTTTTTGGAGTGGAGCGTGGATCCCGGCAGCACCGTCCGCGAACGGACCGAGATTGGCGACATCGAGAGTTCCAAGGCCGAGAGTGCCCTGTACGCACCCATGCCGGGTGACCTGACCGAATTCAACGCAGACTTGTTGTCGGACCCCTCAGCGATCAATGTAGATACCTACGGCAAAGGATGGCTGTTTCGGATGCAAGGGTCAGGAGAACCGCTCCTGGATCCTGAGCAATACATGGAGCATTTGAAAGTCAGTTGGGTCGTCGCCGAGCGGACGATCAAAGGACAAGCCAACCAAGACCACTAGTGCACCGTCAGACGTGAAAATTCGGGTGGCACTGGCAGCTGGTCTGCCAGTGTTTTGACCTTACGTTGCCGGTGGATGCCGAATATCGAATCAAATTGCGCTTCCCTACAAGGGTTCTGAAAATCATGGCCAAGAAAATTGTCGTTGTCGTTTCGCAAGGCCAAAGTGCCAACCCCGTCAAGCGAGCGTTGGAAGAAGAGATTGTGGCCGGCCTGCTGTTCTCCAAGGACATTGAGGTCACGGTGATCCCCAACCTCTACGACCTGGCACCTGACAGCACCGGCATGGTCTGCCTGCAGGGCATCCGCGGACCCATGGTGGTTTGCAGTTGGCTCTATTCGCGCGCAGCTCATTGGGTGTTGGACCGAGGTGGGGTCCGAGGGCAGATCGGCGTCACACTGCTGGAGGAAGAAGAAGAGGACGAAGCCACCGAGGCCAACGGCAACGAAGAGGTGTCAGACACACAGCGATCAGCCACGACCGAACCGGTTCCCAACCGCAAGATCTACTGCCTGAGACTGAGCGCCGATCAAAAGGCTCAAGTGTACGTGGATGAGATCGAACGAATCTCGCAAGAAGCGGCCGTGGCGACGGTCGAGATTGGTGGCCTGTTCGGATCAGCTACCACAGCGCCAGCCGGCAATGGCAAGCAGCCCACCAACGGGAACGGGCACGCTTCCGTCTCTCCGTTCTTGGGGACACCGGCCGATCCGTCCGATGCCGCGCCTGCTGTTGATCCTGCCGTCACCAACCAGGAGGCAGACCAGCAACTTCCCGCTGATGGTGGCGTGCGACGGATTGAAGAGACGCCCGCCCGGCGTTGGTATCCGGTGATTGATTTTGCCCGTTGTACCAACTGCCTGGAATGTTTGGACTTTTGCCTGTTTGGCGTCTACGGCGTGGATTCGATCGAGAACATCTTGGTCGAAGAGCCTGACAATTGCCGCAAAGGTTGCCCTGCCTGTAGCCGGGTTTGTCCGGAGAACGCCATCATTTTTCCCCAGCACAAATCTCCTGCGATTGCTGGAGCCCCCGACGACAGCGGAGGTGGAGCGTTCAAGATTGATCTCTCCCGACTGTTTGGGGCACCCGAAGGGGTTGATACGGCGGTTGCTGAACGGGACGAACAGTTGGTCATGGCCGGCCGAAGCGCAGTCGGCGACACGGTCGGTGTTCCCAAACGGCAAGCGGTGCGTCATGATGAGCCGAAGGATGATCTGGACTCATTAATGGACGAACTGGACGATCTTGAACTGTAGTCAATCCACGGCGGTCCACTTTCGCGCGAGTTGGCTGAGATCCGGATTTGCGGGTCGTCGTGTGAATACCAACGTTAACCGTCGCAATCGCCTCATGCTTGAATTCGCCTGTAATCCGAATCGCCGGTTGCTGCGAGTGTGGCCCGTTGTGTGGGCGCTGCTGGTGTGGGCACTGCTGGTGTGCTGCCAGCCCGCTGTGGCACAAGTCACGATCACCGATCCGGACACCGTGATCTTGATGTTGGGGGAGCGGACACAAGCCAGGACGCGTTTGACCGGCGAGGTCTTGGACTACACCGGCAAGAATCTGCGGATCAAGCTATCGACCGGCACTGAGCGGGTTTTCCCGGCGGATCGGGTCGTCGAAATTCAAACGGTCCGTTCGGTCGAGCATCTTCGCGGACGCGAACTCAACGAGCAGGGAGACTTGGCTGGAGCGCTGCTGACTTTGGAGAAAGCAGCCCGTTCTGAACAGCGCCGCTGGGTTCGCCGTGAAATCTTGGCAGAGATTGTCACGTGTCAGAACGCGCTGGGCGATGCCGCGGCGGCCGGGAGCTACTTCTTGCTGCTGGTGGGGGATGATCCAGAGACGCCGTACTTCGACCGGATCCCCTTGAACTGGGAAAATCGCCAGGTGGACCCGAGTTTGGAGTCCAGGGCAACGGGTTGGTTGAACCAGGCTGACAACCCCGTGGCGGTGCTGCTGGGGACAAGTCATTTGATATCAGGGCAACATCGAAGCGCCGCCTTGTTGAAACTCTCGTCGCTCAAGTTCAACTCAGACGCGAGAATCGCCGGTTTGGCACGTGCTCAGAGTTGGCGAACAGAACTGGTCACCGTGACCGCCTCGAATGCTGAGCAGTGGAACTTGACGGTGCGCGGGATGCCGGAGTCGGTGCGAGCTGGTGGATACTTCATGCTTGGCCAGGCGTACGCCCGACTGGATCAACCGGAGAATGCCGCCCTGTCGCTTCTGCGTGTGCCGATTCTGTACCAGCAGCAGCCATCGCTAGCCCGGCGCTGCTTGATGGATGCAGGCCGGCAGTTCCAACGGATTGGGCAAATTTCCGAGGCGGCCGGTTTGTACCGCGAAGCCATCGAGCAATATCCCCGAGTCGCGCCACGGCCGAAGCTCAACAATTGCTGGACGCTGCTCCGCTAGCCGGAGTCCGGCCGTTGCGATACCTTATAGGACTCGTTCACTGTGAGTCGAGGTTCAGCGACAGCGAGGGCATGGCACCTGAAAGTTGGTTCGAAGCCTCGCTCGAGTTTTGAGGAAGGATGCTCATGCAACGCGGCGTTCAAGCCCGCTCATCGAAGTGGTTCACCGTCAGAATTCCCATGCTGCTGCTGGCTTTAGCGGCTGCGGTTTGGATCACGGTCGGCGGTCCCCTCGCGGCTCAGCAGCCCGCTGATTCCGTTCCTGCTGCTGCTGCTGATGCCCCACCCGACTCACTGCTTGAGATCCTGGCTGCTGGTGGTCCGGTAGGCTACGTGATCATGCTGTTGAGCGTTGCCGCGGCAGCGCTGGTGATTGAGCACCTGATGACCATCCGTTCTGGTGTGCTGATGCCGGAGGGGATGGCCGAGCAAGTGCGCGATCTACTCAAGGCAGGGCATCTCACCCAGGCTGTGCAGCAATGCAAGTTGCAGCCCAGTTTTCTTTCTTACGTGCTTCAGGCAGGCATGGCAGAAATTGAAGGGACCTGGTCCGATGTCGAGAAGGCCATGGAGGACGCCACCGCGGAGCAATCTGCCCGCTTGTTTCGCAAGATCGAATACCTTTCGGTGATTGGCAACATTGCCCCGATGTTGGGATTGCTTGGGACCGTGATCGGGATGATCTTTGCCTTTCGCGAAGTGGCCACCACTCAGGGAACCGCCGGTGCTGGAGACCTGGCCGAAGGGATCTATCTGGCGCTCGTCACCACCGTGGAGGGGCTGGTCGTGGCGATCCCTTCACTGGCGGCGTTTGCCGTGTTCCGCAATCGCGTGGATCAACTGGTCGCCGAAGTCACCTTCGCCGCCATGCATGTCTTCGCTCCGTTCAAGCGGATGCGGAGCCGTCGGGCTGTGCCCACTCCACCTCCCAAGGCCGGGAGTTAGGTTTCCTCCTTTTGAGCAATTGAACCCATGAGTGCCCAGCGCGCTACGGCGCTCGTTCTAAAAGTGGTTTCATGGAGCGAAGCTAGCTGCATTGTCACGCTTTTCACCCGCGAATTCGGCAAGGTGCGGGGAGTAGCCAAGGGTGGGCGTCGCCCGAAAGGTCCTTTCGATGCTGCTCTTGACCTGTTGGCACAAGTGCGACTAGTGTTCCTCCGCAAATCGTCCGACGCCTTGGATCTCTTAACAGAGGCCAAGCTCCAACGACGCTTTCGCCCTGCCGGACGCGACCTGACAGGTCTCTACGCCGGCTATTACGTTGCCGAACTTCTCAACGAATTCACCGAAGACTACCAGTCGCTGCCAGAGCTGTTTGATGCGGCGGACTACGTTTTAGATGTTTTAGGATCCGAACCACTGAGCGGAGAGTCGATTGCCGGACTCATCAGCCGTTTCGAATTGTCCTTGCTGCAAGAACTAGGGTTTGCTCCCAGTTGGGATAGCTGCGCTGCTTGCGGTCAGGAAGTTGCGGCGGTGGGGCGAGTTGCTTTTGGGCAACTTGATGGCGGAGTTTTGTGTTCCCGCTGCCGACCCGGTAAGCGACTCGTGGCTTCGATTGGAGCCGAGGTGGTTCTCGAAATGCAAAGGTATTCAGAAGGCTCCATGGACGTGTGGCGCTCTCATCCGTTAAAGCGGCAGATCCGTGGGCAAGTTCGTGGCGTCTTGAACCGATATATCGCCCATCAGATGGGGCGCGAACCTCGCATGCATCACTACCTGACAATCCTCACCAGTTGATTGCCAGCAGTCGGCAACCAACACGGATGCTGAGCAGGGAAGCTTAGATGAATAAACCAGTTAGCGCATTCTTGTCTTACTTTCAGACACCCTCTCCGGCTTGGCTGGCAGCTCTGGCAAGTCGCGTCGCGCTGGCAGTGCCGACCGCCCAGGCTGCATGGCTCCTGGGGCACTGCACGGACTACCTGGTCCCGGACGGTCTGGCAACTTGACCCGGTGGTCTGCGGACCGAGCCCTGGGCCCCTCGCCAGGAGATGCGGCACTACGCTCAAGAAGAAGACTTCCGAAGGGGGGCTGATGGAGCGGTTCCGTCGCTGGACGCTGCCTAAGCAAGAAGAGGACAACGCCCGATCGTTGCTCCGCGAGGGAGACGCCCTGTTCGCTGAGAAGAAGTACAGCGCGGCTCGTGGTAAGTACAAAGATGCCGCAGACAAGTGGGTGGACTCCAGTGTGGAGGAAGACGCACTGTTCATGATTGCAGAGTCCTACTTCTTCGAAGACCGCTATCCGGCCGCCGGCGATGGCTATGCCGTTCTGCTCAAGCGATACAACAACACGCGCCACTTGGACACGGTGATGCGCAGGCACTTTGCCATCGGGAAGTACTGGCAAGACATCCAGAATGCCAAACCGCGGATGTCCCTTAACCCCAACATGACGGACAAGACGCGTCCTTGGTTCGACACGTCTGGCAATGCTTTGGCATCTTACGAAACCATTTGGATGAACGATCCGACCGGCCCCTTGGCAGACGAGAGTATCGTTCAGATTGCCACCACGCACTTCCTCAACAACCGATTCGAGGACGCGGACGAGTACTTCTCGCAGCTCCGGCGTGACTATCCCAACAGCCAGCACCTGGTCAATGCGTACTTGCTGGGGTTCAGGGCGAAGCTCGAAACCTATCAAGGCAACGCCTACGATCCCACGGCGTTGGACGAAGCCGAAAAGTTGCTGGAGACGCTCCTCAGCCAGTTCCCTCACGAATTGCGAGATGACGACCGCAAACGATTGCTGCAAGCACGTGACGCCGTCCGTGCCATGAAGGCGGATCGCGAGTGGAACATGGGCGAGTACTACTATCGAAACAAGCATTATCGGGCTGCCCGCCAGTACTACGAAGGGATTCTCAAAGACTATCCGAAATCAAAGTTCGCCCAGTTGGCAGAGAAGCGGATGCAGGAAACCGAAGGCCTGCCGGACTCTCCCCCCAACCGATTCAAGTGGTTGGACGTTGTGCTCAAGAATCCCTACCGTGGACCGCTGCCGATTGTGGGTACGGAGGACACCTCCCAGCAATGATTAGCAAGCGAGGATATCGCTGGCTGAGCTGCGGCCTGGCTTTCGCAGTGGTGGCTGGTTGTGCCGGCTATCGGGTTGGGACGGAGTCGCTCTTCCCATCCGATGTGCACACGGTCTACGTCCCCATCTTCGAATCGAAGAGCTATCGCCGCAATCTTGGTGAGTGGCTCACCGAAGCGGTGGTCAAGCAGATCGAACTCTCCACGCCATACAAAGTGGTGGGAGACCCGAACGCAGATAGCGTTCTGAGCGGTACGATCATGTCGACCACCAAACGTACCGTGGTGGTGAACCCGCTGGATGACCCTCGCGAATCCGAGATCAATTTTGTGGTCAACGTGCGGTGGTACGATCGAAGTCGGAACATTCTTGCCGAAGGCAATATTGCCCTGCCGCCGGAGATGATCAGTCTCGGACGCGAAGGACAACTCGTGCCTGAAGTCGGCCAGTCCATGGCCACCACCCAGCAAGGCGTTATCAAGTCGCTGGCTGAGCAGATTGTTGGCTTGATGGAAATTCCCTGGGGAGAACTGGTTACGCCTGGTATTCCCCAGCCTGGTGTTTTGCAACCGGGCATTCCACAGCCAGTTATTCCACAGCCTGGTGTCCCTCAGTCTGGATTTTCGCAGCCTGGTTGGTAAGTTGAGCGGTGATGACACCGCACCTTTCTCAGCCGCCGCTAAGTCTGGCCCAGCGCTTCCCACAACGTGCCAACCGTTGGCAACTTCGCACGCGCACGCTCCACTTGACAACCTGCCCTGCCGTGATGGGCATTGTCAACGTGACCCCCGATAGTTTCTCGGACGGGGGGAAGTTCTACGCACCGCAGTTGGCCCTTGAACGCGCGTTGCAGATGGCCCGAGCTGGTGCTGATCTGTTGGACATTGGAGGCGAAAGCACGCGCCCCTATTCTGAGCCAGTTTCTGTTGAGGAGGAACTTCGGCGGGTGGTTCCGGTCATTGAGCAACTGACCCGAATGACGAGCATTCCGGTTTCCATTGATACCAGCAAAGCCCAAGTGGCCGAGGCTGCCCTGAACGCCGGGGCTGAAATTATCAACGATGTCACCGGACTCCAAGGGGATCCCCAAATGCTCGCGGTGGCCCAACGGTCGGGTGCAGGCGTTTGCGTCATGCACATGCAGGGCACCCCTCAAACGATGCAGGATGACCCACACTACGACGACGTGGTCACCGATGTGCTGGCCTACCTGCTCGACCGCCGTGACGCTTTAGTCAGATCTGGCATCAACGTTGAGAAGATCTGCCTGGACCCTGGCATCGGTTTTGGAAAGACCCACCAGCACAATCTCACGCTGCTTGCCAACTGCTGGCGATTTCACGAAACTGCCTGCCCGCTGCTAGTTGGGCATTCGCGAAAAGGGTTCATCGCCAAGGTACTGGGGGACAAACAGGCGGACCGAACCGCTGGCACCGTAGGTGTTTCGTTGGCATTGGCTGCCCAAGGTGTGCAGGTGTTGCGCGTGCACGACGCCGCAGCGGTGAGCGAAGCCTTGCGGTTCTACGTGGCTGCCGGAGGTGTGGACGGTCAGGCTTTGCAACTTCCGCCTGGTTGAGCGTGGGTTCTTGCCGCGTGTGAACGCCAAGGCATGGCCCACTTGGGACGCCCTACTTACCCTGCGTGAGTGAACGTGCCATAATGCAGGCGTCCCCGGCGAATTGCGGCAGCACCAGGGGACCTTGTTGCCAGCCGGATTCGCACCGCGTCATTCAAGCAGACCTGAGGAGTTTCGGGCATGATCCATGTTGTGGCCACCATTGAGATTGCACCCGGCAAACGGGATGACTTTCTGGCCGTCTTTCACCACTTGGTACCCTCAGTTCGGGCTGAAGTTGGGTGCATTGACTATGGAGCGACGATCGATCTTCCAACCGATCTGGCGATGCAGATTCCGCTTCGCGACAACGTCGTGACCATCATCGAGAAGTGGGAGAATTTCGAGAACCTGCAAGATCATCTCCAGGCTCCCCACATGTTGGAGTATCGAGAGAAGGTCAAGGAGCTGGTTCAGGGGGTCAGCCTGCAAGTGCTGGAACCCACCTAGTGCTGCATCAACGCTAAACTTTCGGGTTCGCTCGCGTGGCCATGCTGAAGTGGGGTCAGAATCGCCACTGGCACACGAACATGCCCACGCAAGCGAGGGCCACTGGCACCCGAAAACTTTTCCGTGATAAAGCACTAGGAGCCATTGAAAAACAACGCCCGGTTAGCGCCATCACCGCTCACCGAAAGTACCCTGATGCGAGTGCGCGGCTTGTCCTCGCCCTCGCTCTGCCGCTTTGTCTTCCAAGTTTATCGCCCACCCCTCTGATCCAGATTGCGAAGAACGGTTGCCCATGCAAGAGATCCTGCATGCCCTCGAAACAGCGGTTGCCTCGGGCAAAGCGGTCGTCTACTGCCGTTTGGTCGAGACGCGTGGTTCGACGCCGCAAAAGGCAGGGGCCGCTATGTTGGTGTTCGCGGATGGTTCGCAGGCAGGCACCTTAGGGGGAGGTTGCGTTGAGGCCGAAGTCAAACGCAGGGCATTGGAGCGGATGTCACTCGGCAAACCTGAGATCCTCAAATTCAAACTCGATAGTGACTACGGTTGGGATGATGGGCTGATCTGCGGCGGCCGGATGATGGTCCTGGTCGATCCGCTCACCGGCGCGGAGAACCTTGAGTACTTCAGCAAACTGCGGACCTTAGCAGCATCCAGCGAGGGCTGCTGCGAAGTCATCTCCTTCGATCCCCAGCAGAGCGGGATCCCCCAAGCAACCAGCTACTTGTTCGATGGGCAAGGGGAACTGGCCGCCGTCCTGGGACAAACCGGTGAGGCGACTGGCGCTGTTCCGCAGACCGTACGCAACGTGCTACCCGCGCTGGCCGACCGTCCGCGTCCCTCGGCTCAGGCAGGGCTTTCCATCCTGCCAATCTTGCCACGATGTCGGCTCTTGATTGTCGGCGCAGGGCATGTTGGTCAGGCAGTGGGGGCGTTGGCCGTGGATCTGGACTTTGACGTTTGGGTCGTTGACGACCGAGCCGTGTGTGCCTCGGAAGAGCGGTTTCCTGGTGCCCAGCGTTTGATTGTAGGCGACATCGACCAGGTGCTGCCGGAAGTGGAGATCACGCCGAGTACCTATTGCCTGATTGTCACCCGGGGGCACAATCACGACGAAGAAGCGTTGTTTCATGTAATCGACCGCGGTGCCGCGTACGTCGGCCTGATTGGGAGCAAACGCAAGATCAAGCTGATCTTCGAAGACCTGCTGGCCGAAGGCGTTTCGGCCGAATCGCTAACCGCCGTCTATGCCCCGTTGGGCATCGACATTGGTTCTCAGACCGTCCCTGAGATTGCCGTGAGTATCGCGGCTGAGTTGGTAAGCCATCGCAATCGCGGCGGCGTCGTCCCTGGCAGACCTGACTCGATTTGCCCAACTCGGGCCGAACACGCATAATCTTGCGTGACCGTGGATGGGTAGATCCCCGTCCGCCGGTGCACGAGCCTTCAACCGATTTACTTTCGACCGTTTTGCCTTCGACCGTGCCCATGAACATTCTCGAAGTTTCCAACCTGGGCGTGCATTTCAACACGGACGAAGGGACCGTTCGCGCCGTGGACGGGGTCAGCTTTGATGTCGCAGAGGGAGAAACGTTAGGCATCGTGGGAGAGTCGGGGGTCGGGCAAGTCGGTCACCAACCTGGCCATCTTAGGGCTGATTCCTCAGCCGCCCGGCAAGATTGTCTCGGGGCGAGCTTTGTACCGTGGCAATGACCTCCTGAAACTCTCAACGGGCGAACTCGCCGACATTCGCGGACACCGCGTGGCCATGATCTTTCAAGATCCCATGACTTCGCTCAATCCGTTCTTGACCGTGGCCGATCAGCTCACCGAAGTGACACGTCGGCACCTGAATTACAGCTACAAGAAAGCGCTGCACCACGCGATCGAAATGTTGGAGAAAGTTGGCATTCCGGCCGCTGCCCAGCGTGTGCATGACTTTCCCCACCAGTTTTCAGGGGGAATGCGGCAGCGCGTGATGATTGCCATGGCGCTCAGTTGCCAGCCAGACTTGCTCATTGCGGACGAACCCACCACGGCTTTGGATGTTACGATTCAAGCTCAGATTCTGGACTTGATGAAAGATCTCCAGCGCGAGTTCGGCACGTCCATCATTCTCATCACCCATGACTTGGGGGTGATTGCCAACATTTGCCACCGCGTCAACGTGATGTATGCCGGCAAGCTGGTCGAAATGGCAACGGTCGACCATCTCTTCGCACAACCCCGGCACCCCTACACGATTGGTTTGTTGGAATCGATTCCGCGGCTGGATGCTGACGAGGAGGTGCTGCATCCCATCAAGGGGCAACCGCCGAACCTGGCTGACTTGCCGTCCGGCTGTTCGTTCCGCCCTCGTTGTCCCTGGGCGTTCGATCGTTGCCAGACTGAGATTCCCAGGCTGTTCGATGCCACGTCCGGCACCAAGTACGCCTGTTTTGCCGATGTTCAACAACCTCCGCCGGCTCAGAAACCGTCCCCCACCTCCGCGGACCGCCCGTGATGAACGCACCCATCTCTTCGAGCGAGACGCCGCTGCTGGACGTGGAGAATCTCAAGGTTCACTTCCCGTTCAAACGCGGCCCAATTTGGAATCGGCGGCGCGGAGTGGTTCGCGCGGTGGATGGAGTGAGCTTCCACGTCGCCGCTGGCGAGACGCTGGGGCTGGTCGGCGAATCTGGATGCGGCAAGTCCACCACGGCCAGAGCGGTGCTCAACCTCATTCCCCCAACCAGCGGAACGGTGACTTTGGGGGGCGACAAGATCACCGGCTTGCGGGAGTCCCGCATGAGGGCCCATCGCCGCCAGGTGCAGATGATCTTTCAAGATCCGTTTGCTTCGCTCAACCCACGAATGACCGTGGGGCGGATCATCAGCGAACCGATGGTTATCTTCAACCTGCATAATCGGCGTCAACGCAAGCTGGAAGTGATGCGACTGCTGGATCTGGTGGGACTAAATCCTCGCTATCTCAACCGTTATCCTCATGAGTTCTCCGGTGGTCAGCGGCAGCGGATTGGCATTGCCAGGGCCCTGGCCGTGCAACCTCGGTTGATCCTTTGCGACGAACCAGTTTCGGCACTGGACGTCTCCATCCAGGCTCAGGTGGTCAACCTGCTCGAAGAACTCCAACAGAAGCTAGGGCTTACCTATCTGTTTATTGCCCATGACCTCTCGGTCGTGCGGCATATCTCGGACCGAGTGGGGGTGATGTACCTGGGGCGTTTGGTCGAAGTTGCCCCGGCTGAGCAACTCTACCGCAACCCCAAGCATCCTTACA
>CALOEH010000021.1:0-31286 GCA_942492195.1 uncultured Planctomycetia bacterium
ACGTCCATCCGTCACATTGCGACGTATTTGTCCGATTGAGACGCCTGAAGGGCCGAATATCGGGCTCATTGTTTCCCTTGGAACCTATGCGCGGGTGAACCAATACGGCTTTATCGAGACACCCTACAGTGTTGTCAAAGACTCGGGGTTGACAGAAGAAGTCCGGTTTTTGAGTGCGTTCGAAGAAAAGGATCATCCAATCGCACAGGCCAACGCCCCGATGGATGAAACGAAACACTACGTGAATCCCCTGGTCACCTCCCGCATCGCTGGTGAATTTATGATGGTCGAACGGGAGCGGATTGAACTTATGGGATATCTCGCCCAATCGAAGGCGAGTACTTACGTCCTTGATCCCGTTTCTTGATGAAAAAGTGGCGTTTCCAGAAGTGTATTCATTTTTTGCTTTCGGATCGGCCACGAAAAAACTAGCCACTTACCCGTGGCCGGAGGTGTCACACCGTCCGAAAATTCCACGTAACAACTACCTGTCACCAGCCCGCATCTGGCCCTTACCACGTCGCCAGCATCTTCCCAATTTACCCCGCATCCAAACCTGAAATCGGTTTCCGTCTTCGCGGGAAGGATCGCGTTTCTATCCGCACCGTATTTGCACGCGAACCGTCCAAATCAACGAAAAACGCCCATCGCAGCGAAGCGACAGGCGTTACCGTAAACCGTTTTAACGTAATCGTTTAAGAATGTGGCGGAAGTGTTGCACGCATCATATCCAGCCAAGGCCAGCACCGATCATTCCGGCTGATCCAACGAGGGGGGGAGTCCGTTCGACGAATCATGTCCATGGCCGTTGAGCGGCGGTTCACCCTGGCGGTCACGAATGTTGCCGCCGTACTCACTCACTTTAGAAACAAACTGCTGCGGCAACCGACAGTGCACGTTGACGCGATTCTCTTGGAATTGCTTACTGATCACTTCGCCCTTGTCGGCCAGGTAGGCCAACAGGCGCCCGTTCTCAGCCCCAAACTCAACATTGATCTCGGCAAAGCCGCGACTCAGCGCGTTGCTGACTTCGCGGGCCAGCAGATCCAGTCCAATGCCGCCACGTGCACTGATAGGCACGGCATGAGGGTACCGATGCACCAGGGCATCTACCACACTGCGGTCCGACACGGCATCCACTTTGTTGAGAATCAGCAGGGTGTCTTTCTCTTCGATGCCAATCTCTTCCAGCACTTCGTACACGGCCGCAATCTGCTCACGCGTGGTGGGATTGCTGGCGTCCGCTACATGGAGCAACAGGTCCGCCTGACGGGCTTCTTCGAGCGTGGCCTTAAAACTGGCGATCAACTGGTGAGGGAGGTTTCGCACAAAACCAACCGTGTCACTCAGCAGCACCGGTCCCCAGCCAGGCAGATGCCAACGGCGGGTGCGCGTATCCAACGTGGCAAAGAGTTGATCACGCACCAGGACGTCAGCCCCGGTCATGGCGTTGAGCAAGGTACTTTTGCCGGCGTTGGTATAACCTACCAGCGACACGGTCATGTGCTTGCTGCGTCCAGCCACCTGGCGTTCTTTGCGAGACTCGATCTGTTTGAGTTGAGCTTTCAGATCGTGGATCCGTTTTTCGACCAACCGGCGGTCCACTTCCAATTGCTTTTCGCCCGGTCCACGCATGCCGACACCCATCTTCATGCGCGAAAGATGGGTCCACATTCGTTTGAGACGAGGGAGCGAGTACTCAAGTTGGGCAAGTTCGACGGCCAGACGGGACTCGTACGTTTGGGCCCTGCTGGCAAAAATGTCGAGAATCAACTCGGTCCGATCCAGCACCTTGACGCCGGTGGCCTTCTCCAGGTTGCGGGTTTGGCCAGGAGCGAGATTGTTGTCGAAGATCACCACATCCGCTTCGGTGTGTTCGACCAGGTTTTGAAGCTCTTCGACCTTGCCTTTGCCCAAGTAAGTGGCTGGGTCTGGTGCACTGCGTCGCTGGGTCATGCGGCCTACGATGTGGGTGCCAGCCGAGGCTGCCAGGCCTTCGAGTTCTTCCAGCGGTTCCGCCTCGTCGCGATCGTCGGCAAGTACGACGCCTACCAATACGGCGGACTCCAGGGCCACGCTCTCCGCGCGGGTTGGTTCAAGCACGATGTTGGGATACCTCCGGTGATAAGGATGGCTCGCTTATCAGGCAAGCGGCCTACCTGTATTCTACCCCCGCCCCCTAAGGAAACCATTGCCAGAGGGCGGAATTTCAGATGACGGGATTGCCCACTTGGGGGTCAACCGCCCAAGGTCAGCAGCCCGAACATTGGCAAGGGCATGCACCTACGGACACACGCCGGTGCCTGGGGTTCGGTCATTTCAAAGAGATCTTGCGCCCCAGCGCAGCCTGATGCCGACAATCCATGGCGTATCCCGATGGAATAGCGCCGCCACACACGCAGCCTAACGCGCGCAGGCAGTTGATCACCTCAACTTCAATGTTAGCTGTTGGCAGGTTCGTTGTCGTTCCGTTTTCTGCGTGATAGGCTGGCCTCTGGCCAACAGTGCGACGCGACGATTGCTGGCCCACCGAAGCATGAGCTACCTCTTCGGTGAGCGGCGGTTCAGGTGAAATCGAGATTCCAACTTCCGACCGGGACTGAACGATGGCAAAGAAGAAGTCAAAACCGAAGAGCCCCTTCGCAGGCCGCTGGCGCATTACCTGGATGCGAGAGTGGGATCTCGACGACATCGACGAGGACGCAGAACGTTACATCGAGTTTGATCCCAACGGCATGGGCACGTTCCAGTTTGGCTACGTGTACGGCCAAATGGACCACCGAGACTCCACACGAGACGGCACACCCTGCGTCGAGTGGAGCTGGGAAGGGAATGATGAATCCGAGACCGTGATCGGCCGTGGCTGGGCCGTTCTCGAAGGCGAAGAACTCAAGGGCTGGATCTTCATTCACCACGGGGATGACTCGGAATTTCGGTGCCAGAGGGCGAAATGAACGGAAACCCCGCTGGACTTCGCGCGGGTGCAGGCTTGTCCAGCAGCCGCCACCCTAATTTTCAGCTGGGACCAGGCACTACGTTGATTCGACGACATCTTCGGCAATCACCGGAATCGTGCAGTTGATGAACAACCAACTGGTGCCGCAGATCAAGTAGGCGCCGGCGGCGGTGAGGAAAACAGGTATCCAACCCCAGTGTTCGGCAATGTTCCCATAGAGCAACGGAGCGACGATCGAACCGATGCCAGCTATGGAATTGTTGATCGCGAACACCGTGGCGGACTTCTGCCCTCCGATATCGGTCACCACACCCCAGGTTGTGGTCAGGCTCCAATCCGAGAAGAACTTGACGAAGAACAACGTCAGGCAAAAGGTGCGAGGGTAGTCGTACAGCAACAGCGCGGCGAGCAGAATGACACCGGCGGTTCCCTTGCCGGCCAGTCCTACCAAACTCCGGGCCCAACGCCGGTTGCCGAGGCGCGCGATCATCAGGTCATTGAGCCACCCTCCCATGGCACCGCCGATGGCACCACCCAACAGCGGCAGCGAGGCATAGAACCCCATCTCCTTGAACTTGAGTCCATGAGCGTCGAACAGAAACAGCGGGATCCAGGCGGAGAAAATGTTATCTGCCAGCGTGCTGAGTACGGTTTGCAAATTCAGCGCGAGCAGGTTCACAATCGAACGAGGACTCATCCGGCTCAGCAACTCACCGATCTTCATTCGCTTGGTAGGCAGACTCGAGCCTGCTTCGATCAACGCGGCTTCTGCCTCGTTGACTCGGAAGTGCTGCCGCGCGCATTGCGATACAAAACGGCGAACACCAGCGCGAAGAAGACCCCAACACCAGCCAGTGCGTAGACGACTTCGCGCCAGGGAAGTCCATACACACCCAACAGCAGCGACCCTACCAACAAGTTCGCTGACAAACCTCCGAACCGGCCGAAAAACACGCCGATCCACCCTTGGGCGGTGGTTCGCACTTGCTGCGGGATCCAGAGTCGCGTGATCCGGCTCACCGCCGCAAACACGGCGGATTGCCCAATGCCGAAGATCGCTCTGGCAAGGGTGAGGTAATACGTCGTGGTTGCCCAAGCGTGCATGCCGAGCCCTACGGACCACACCAAGATCATGCCGGTGAGGACCAGGTGGACACCAGCGAAATCTGTCAGGATGCCAAGCGGAATTTGAAACCCGGTGTAGAAGAGTGAGAAAGCGCTGTCCAGCGCGCCGAGTTCGTCCTTACCCAGCTGCCACTCTTCGGCAAGTTTCGGTTTGATCAACGCGAACATGTAGCGATGCAAGTACAACAACCAGGACGTGCCGCAAGCCAGGGCGTACACGGTCCAGCGGAAGTGCGTAGGCTGCGGCCCGTGATCGACGTCTGGCATCACAACATGCTTCGCTTTCTTGCGCTCGACGTTTCCGTCACGCGTTCAATGCTTCGCGGATTCGGTGGCAGGTGACGTCAATTTCTTCGTCGGTCATTTCGATCGAATCAATGTTGATATAGCCTTCGTCCGCGTGATGGGCTCGCACCACAACGGTCGGGTTTCCTTCGGCCAACGCGTCTCGCAACGTTTCTGCCGTGTGATGTGTCACCTGCGGATCGGGAGTCAGCCTGGCTCGGGAGAAAGGGCAGCCGTTGGGGTCTGCATCGACCGAAAGCGCCAGGCCAGCGATGTCTTGAAGTCCCGCCAAAACCTTGGCAACTTTGCGATCCTGCTCGGCGGTCCAGGCTGGCATGTCTTGCTGCTGACGAAACTCCAACGCTGCCATGGCCCCCAAAATAGCCTCCTTGCCAGCCTTCATGGGGCGTCCGATACCGCGGTTCTGCAGGTACACGGCATCCACGAGTTGCTTGCGGCCCGCCACGATTCCGGCCGTCGTCGAACAGAGATACTTGTGGGCACTGGTCAGCACCAGGTCCGCCCCGAGACCCAGCAACTCGCGCAAGCGTTGGTCCTGCGCCGCTCCATCCACAATGACAGGTACGTCGAACTCGTGGGCCAGCAAGGCTACTTCCTTGAGACGAACCCAACCTTGTCGAACCGTGTGATGAGACTCCACATGCACCACCGCCGCAACGTCACCGCGCTCAAGCTCGTACCGCAATTCTTCGGCCAGGCAGCGATTGACCGAACCGACTTCGGTGACCTGGGCTCCGGAGAGACGAATCGCCTGAGTGATGGGATTCCCGTAGTTGACACAATGGCCTTTCTGGATCAGCACCCGGCTGCGCATGCCAGCGGTACAAGGTAGTTGCAGCACGCGTGGTAGGCTGTTGCCAGTCATGCAGGCGGCCACGCCGAGAGTAATGCCGGCAGCGGTGCAGGCGGTGACGCAACCACTCTCAGCCCCTGTCGATTCGGCAATCACACGACCTGCAGCGGCTTGGAGTTCGTCCAGCACAAAGAAGTGCCGCAACGCCTCGGTAGCCGCAGCGGCAATCTCTGGCAGAACGATAGAACCGGACAGGTGGGTCATCTTGCCACAGGCGTTGATCACGCGGCGCAGGTTATGTTTTTCGAAGAAGTCCACTTCACCCTCTCCCAATGCTTACAAACATCACGCGAGCCAAACGGTCCGTGTCACAGAGTACCAGATTGCGGCGCGCGGCGCGGCACTGTTAAACTTCGTGCACGAAGTATTCCTGCTCAAGCGAGAAGTGCCCATGCAATTCGACATCCTGATTCGTGGCGGTGAAGTCGTTGATCCTTCGCAAAACCTGTGTGCCGTGCGTGATGTGGCTGTGGCCGATGGCCGAATTGTGGCACTTCAACCACAGATTGAACCTGCCGAAGCCCGATGTATCATCGACGCCCGTGGCCAGACGGTCACCCCTGGTCTGATTGACTTGCATGTCCACGTTTATCCCCACTGCCCGATCGGTTTGCAACCAGATCCTCTTTGTGCCGCTGGTGGGGTGACCACCATGCTGGACGCTGGGTCGGCCGGTTCGTACAACTTCACTCCGTTCCGACGTGACGTGATTGACCGTGCCGAAACGCAGATCTTTGCGCTGGTCAACTTGTCTTGCGCAGGCCTGGTGGCCGCCAACCTGGGCGAGCTGATGGACCGCCGCTATGCCGATCCTGACGGCGTGGTGGCAACCATCCGCCAACATGCCGACGTCGCCGTGGGAGTCAAGATTCGCGCCGGGGCTCATATCATTGGCCAAGGAGAGCAAGGTTGGGCCAACCTCCGAGATGCGATTCGAGCTGCCCGCGAGTCCGGCACCTGGCTGATGGTTCACATCGGCGAGTGCCCGATGCCGCTGCCAGAACTTGTGAACGAACTGGCACCTGGCGACTGCATCACGCATTGCTTCAAAGGGGGCAGCACCCGCGTGCTCAATGACGATGGCCACATCTGGGACGAGGTTCGCGCGGCGGCGGACCGAGGGGTGATCTTTGACGTAGGGCATGGGTTCGGCAGCTTTCAATGGGAAGTGGTCGAAGCGGCACTCGCACAGGGTTTCGAGCCCACCACCATCAGCACGGACCTCCACATCAAGAACTTGCACGGCCCGGTCTACGATATGCCAACCACCATGAGCAAGTTCTTGATGCTCGGCGTGCCGCTCGAGCGCGTGGTGGAGATGTCCACAACCCGTCCGGCCCAGGTCTTAGGGCAACAAGGGGAACTCGGCACTCTGGCGCTCGGCACGGTAGCGGATATTGCCGTCTTGGATCGGCAGCAGGGAAGTTTTCGATTCACCGATTCGTACCGACAGCATCGAACCGGCAGCGAGTTATTGACCGCTGCGGTCACTATCCGACGGGGACAGATCGTGCCGGGTGGCGGAGGGACGCGGATGCGACACGGGGCAAACTCCGGATGACCTATGAAACATGGTTTGTGGTGGCCGTGCTGATCGTGGCGTCCTTGGTGCGCGGGGCTTTAGGGTTTGGCGAAGCGCTGATTGCGATGCCGCTCTTGGCGCTCGCCCTACCGACCAAGGCTGCCGCTCCGCTGGTCGCACTGACGGCGGTGTTGATTGCGACGGTGATCTTGCTGCGCGAGTGGCGACATGTGGTGTGGAAATCTGCCACGCTGCTGACGGTCTCCGGATTGCTGGGAGTTCCGCTCGGCGTTTGGATTCTGAAGTTCGGCGATGACCGAATTGTCAAAGGGGTGCTGGCCGCGGTGGTGTTGAGCTTTTCGGTTTGGGCCTTGCTCCGCCCACAGCGGCATGTTCTAGAAACGGACCGTTTGGCTCCGTTGTTTGGAGGAGCCGCGGGTGTGTTGGGAGGAGCGTACAATACCTCAGGCCCGCCGCTGGTCATCTTCGGAACGCTGCGCGGTTGGACGCCGCCGGAATTTCGCGCCACGCTGCAGACCTATTGCCTGTTGGCCAGCGTTTGGGTGGTGATCGTACACGGCTTCAGCGGTTTGCTGACTCGACACACACTCGTCCATTTTGGCATCGCGGCCCCGCTGGTGATCGTTGCCACGTTGCTGGGCCGCAGCGCCGCCAACCGACTGACGCCCGACCGGTTTCTCAAGGCCGTGTATGTGGTGCTGATGGCAGTTGGATTCGGTTTGTTGGCTTCCTGCCTGATTCCCAAATGACAGGCGAAGAATAACTTCGGTTTTGAACCGGAGAAACAAAGCTCACCGCAGAGATCGCCGACAATCCCGGAAGTTATTCTTCGTCCACTACTTCGCACGGAGGATAAAGTCGAACAACTCGCCGTGGTGTTTTCCGTCTAAGGTGATATCAAACGGCGCAATCTGTAACCCAGGCGGCACAGCGCTACGATCCACCGTGAGTTGCACGGGGTAGGCTTGGCGACTTTGGGGGTCGAGCGTCCCCTCGAGCACGGGAGGCTCTGCCGTGATTCCTTGGGGGAGCTTGAGAATGATCTTGTGGCGTTGAGGGTTCTCTTGGAAGTTGCGCACGGTCACCGTGACCTGCTGGACGTCCTGCTCGGCAAAGTCCACGCGGTAGGGATAGGCCGAAACCCAATACGGATCAAACCGGTACTCATAGTGCCGACCTGGTAGCAAGTCTTGGTAGTGCGTGATGATCTGCTTTGCCCACTCGTGATAGCGATTGAGGAAGGCGCTGGGGTCATGCATGACGTACGAGTGGCTCCCCATCACGATGTCCGGTTTCAAATCTTTGAGATACCGACTTCCCAGCAGGTAGCCTTCTTCGAAGATGGCGCTGTTGCGCGCGACCACCGCTTCGTGACCGTTCTGTGCTGGATCTGCGGGATCGCCGAACAGGTTATCTCCGGTGAATGCGATTCGCTTGCCATCCAGTTCCAGCCACAAACAGCAACCGAACTCGGTTTGGCCTGGCATCCAATCGACGTGAATCGTATAGCCTTCCCACTGGACGGTTTCTCCATCACGAAACGCCTTGTCGATCTTCATGCCGTCAAAGCCATCGCCATAGGCGGAGACCAGTGCGGCGTAGTCGTAGCGTCGAGGATGCTCGCACTTGTCCACGATTCGGTCGAGAGTCCACGCCTTGGCTCCGTACTTGTTTTTCAGTGTGGGACCGAGCAAGAAGTGGTCGCCGTGCATATGCGAAATCCAGAGGGCATCTATCTGCTTCAAGCCCATGTGTTCCCTCATGCCGACGATGATCTCCTCCAGCATCGGAACCGGGAACAATCCACAGTCGAGAATGAGCCCTCTGCCACGGTCTGAGACAATGATGGCAAAGTTCTTGCCGGCGGTCTTGTGGCTCAGCTTGTAGAGGTGCGGCGTCACCTGACTGATGAGCGGCACTTTGGTTGGCGTTGAAATCGAGTCACGCTGCTGCTCGGTCGAATTGAAGACAGGGTATCCGCGGACATAACTTTGGCGAAATGCCGTGAGCTTATCTCGGTAGGTTTCCAACTGCGCCTGGGGATCTTGGATCGTTGGTCCATCCGAGGGAAGTACCAAGCTCAATGGCTGCTGGATCAGCAGGTCCACCGAACCGATAAGTGTGTCGAGCCCCTTGGCGAACCCGTAATCCCATTCGGTATCGAACCAGGTGGTCATCCGCGCGCCGTCATGAATGACACCGCCGGTAAATGCCGCGGACCGGCCTTGTTCGCGAATCACGTACGTCATACTGCCAGGCGAGTGCCCTGGCGTGTCCAGGCAGTGAATCTGATGGTCGCGCCAAGCGAACACCTTTCCCGATTCGAGCGTTGCATCGAGCCGGATAGGGTTCTGCGGCGGTCGAACGTAACTTGCCCCGTAGACCGAATACGGATCGCCAAGTTTTGGGAACCATTTGCGAAACTCGGTCGGCTTCTCGAACAATGCCTGTTCTTTCTTGGGCGCGGCCACCTGGGCCACGTCTCGATCGACAGCGTTGATGCCTTGGCACTGTTCGCGATGGTGATGCGTCAACAGCACCCACTCGACCCGCTGGATTCCTAACTCCTTGAGATGCCGCAGCACGCTTCCATCTCCCAAGTCCACCAGTAGGGCAGCATCGCCTGACTTGAGAACGTAGACATTGCACGTATCGGTCCAGACGTACAGGTTCGGAAAGTGTGCCACGTCAGGCTGGCGAAAACCTTTCGGCCCGTCGCTGGCCGCAACAGGTTCGACGCGAACACTGGCCGCGGTCAGACAAAGGACAATCAGAACGGGTGCCAACCATCGCGGTGCGCTGGACATGATGAGAGCTTTCTTAGGATCGTTCGCGGAGACTGTGCCCCAGTGATACCTTTCACAGCATATCTACAAGGCTTGTGCGAACGCTAGCGCCGAGTTCGAGCCGTTCGGCGACGGAGTGCATCTGAGCTTTCAATCCCAACAAGACGCGTAAGGTTCACGGCAAGGTCAACGCGTTGACGATTCGTTCCAGTTCGAGTTGCTGCTTGCGCGTGTCAACGTCCAATTGACTTGTCTGCCTCTGGATCAGTTCCAGCTCGTCTTCCTGGGCGTCGAATTTTGTGAGATAGCGGACGTAGATCTTGGCGTCTTGATCAATCGACTGCAGGTTGGAGCGGATACGATTCTGCTCTTGATGGATGAGCTGAGTCTTGGCTTCGAGCCGGCGGCGCTGGGCGATGAGATCTTGCACGGCACTGCGGCGGCGGACGATATCGGCGAGTGCCTGTTGGATCTCTTCATCGATCGTGACGTCCGATGCGTACTTGACCAGAACGCTGCTGTCCACGTCGGTGATCACCACCTGCGTCCCGACCAACCGCTCTTCTTGGATCGTCAGCAACGCCGTCTCGCCAGGCTGCGCATCGACCAGGAAGCGATACTCCTGGCGAGTTTTCTCGGTTGGCTTCTCAGGTGCGATGAGTTTCCAGTCGGCCCGATCGGGGCGCAGCGGATGCTCGACGAGTACACCCCGCGCAGCATCACGGGAGTTCTTGATGGTGTATATCGTGCCTTGTTGCTCTCGATGCTGGATGTGGATGACGCCTTGGTTGATGGTGAACTGCGTTCTCGTTTTCACCAGCGGCCACGCAACTCGATCGACTTCAACTTCCAGGTCCAGAGCATAAGTCACTAGCCGCTTGCTGCCTGGGGGAATGCTGCGGATCCGCGCATCGCCAGCGTAAGCTCCGCCATCGAACACGGTGATTGGTCCTTGCATCAAGTGCAGCTTGGTCGAATTGGTCAGTCGCAACGCTGTCAACGGGTGACGCTGGTGCGTGCTGGCGTTGTAGACCGAGAGCTTCTCCACGTTCACCTGGGCATCGACGATGGGCAACAGGGCCGACTTGCGCGAAGCGAGCGTGACGGGCGATTTGATCTCGTACTCGAACAACTCACCCACGTCCGCCCCAGTCGCCACCGCGTCAACACCTCGCCCCGGATCGAGCGGCTTCTCTTTTTCTGGCGACGCGCCGCTTCCACCGAAGAAGCCTGCTCCTCCCCCGCCGAATCCGCCGCCAAGTCCTCCGCTGATACGCCGTCGATTACCGTGGGCGAGGAACTCAGCCTCCCTGGCGGCCAGGTCCGCTTCGTGCAAACGGGACGCGACCGAGCCGAGCAGTTCGAGCCCAACGTGCGGTCGGCGGACATAGATCGGTTCGTCCAGGTCCATCACAAAGGAGATCGGCTGGCCGCTGATGAGCGACAGGCGTACCCCCTCCCACTGCGATTCGCCTACGTTCTCGACAATCGCCCAGCCTTGTAGCAGCGACTCTTCTTCGCCCACGACCAGTCGATAGGTCGTTTTCCAAATCGGGGTTTCGCGGATATAGCCAACGCGAACGCGACGCTCACCTTCTCCGTCAAAACGCAGCGAGAGCGGTTTGGCCTCGCTGCGGCGGCCCGAGGCCAGCACGGCCAGCGCCTGCCGTAGTTCGGCGTCGAGCTTCTCATCGACCAGTTCGATGCCGGCGATACTGGCGAGCTTCACGCTCTTGAGACCCTTTTCGGTGAGCAGATTGAGCCAATCGACGTCTTGCAACTGCTCATGCTTATCGAGTTCCGTCCGCCGCTCGATCCCCAGAATCATGCCGGACAGGGGAGGTGCCGCTTCGATCTTCACCTTCTCTCCCCGCAGTTGCCGCAACAGCCCGGCGACACTCGGTTCGGAGGCCACATCGACCGAAAAAGTCTCCAGGGTGCGCGCGACCGGATCCTTCGAGCCGTAGGTCACGGCCGTGACATGGCCTCCGTCGAGATCTTCGAGCACCATGCTCTTGAGCAGGTCGTTGATATCCGCTGCGTTAATCTTCATTTCCACCGTGGCGTTTCCGTCGACTGTGCCGCCATGCTCGAAGTAGCCAACGCCGGATGTAAACAACACGATCTTTTTGATCGGCAGTTTTGTTTTTTCCTCGGCCCGGATCTTTTCGGGAAAAGAGGCCAAGGAGCAGAAGACCGCCAGGAGCCAAGGCACGGTTCGCAGGATTCGGAGTTCCATCATTTTGCTCTTGATTTTGGTTCGATTGAATCGCGAGAATTCGCGGGGCTGAACGAATGCAAGATCGCGAGAAGGCACGGGGAATATTCCCGACGGTCGCAAACGAAATGAATAGAGAGTTCGACAACGGTCTTAGGTGACCCGCGTCCGAAGCGCGTGGCCATTCCTGCGTTTAACCATCTTGGCTTGTTTGTAGACATCCAGCAGCCGGATTCAAAAGGTTAACCCACCCAATGAACATCTCATTGCACAACTCACCCCACTGCGCACTTCGCTGCCTGGCTGTTTTTATGTCTGTCGCACTGTTGCTCTTGGGCACGACCGCCAAGGCTGATGATCCGCCTGAGAGCAAGGTGGTCTATATAAATCCGGTCGAAGTGACGATCGAGAAATTATTGGAGCAGAAGGTCGATGTTTGGTTCGCCGATGAGAAGCTCAGCGCGCTCGTCGAACTTGGTCGCCAATACTCTGTGCCGATTGCCCTTGATCGGAGAGCATTCGATGACGCGGGGATCGGGGAGGACTTGTCGTTCTCGTTTACCGCGGAAGGTGTCCGACTGCGATCGGCATTGGCGCACATCCTCCGCGATTTCGACCTGACCTGGATGGTCCGCGACGACCTCCTAATGATCACCACGGTTGAGGAGGCGGAGTCCTACCTCGTGACACGGATCTACGACGTGCGTGATCTGGTCGAGTATTGGCGTGACGAGACTGGGGTCACCGCCGATACCGATAGTCTCATCGAAATAGTCACAACGACCATCGCCCCCACAACATGGGACGAGGTGGGCGGACCAGGTAGTGTGGGCGATTATCAGGCAGGCACCAAGGTCGCGCTCGTCGTCAGTCAGACGCTTGCGGTGCACGCGGAGATTGTGCGACTGTTTGCCAGCCTGCGTAAGCTGGGCGGCGAGCCATCGTCGGCTTCGGCCCCGAAGCAAGACTCTCGGCGAACGTCGAGAACCGTCCGTGCCGCCCCGAAACGCTACATCGACCCCGCCTGGAACCCCAGCAAGTGATCGCTAAGCTGGCCTGCAAGTTCCGCTGCATTTTCCGTAAGTCGTTATCCACGCAGTGAATTAAGGCGACCAAAGTGGAGACGAAGGGGTGCAGAGCCTCAGTGTTGACCGGATCGCCAGGAAGGACCCAATTGCAACGTCTAGGTCGAAGTCAGTAGGCCCTTGTGGCATCAGTCTCTTTGGCAACTGATCTTGCCCGCCCTGGGGGTGGGTGCTAGTGTCCGCCCCCTCGTCTAGCGAACGCCATCTCCACGATGCAACACGGTGGGACATGGCTCGCTGATAGTACGCCTCGGAAACCATATGCGGTGCGAAATCACAGTGAGCGAACTTTTGCGACATCAACGCGATTGGCTCCCGCTGCTGGCATTGCTAGTTGCCATAACGCTTGGGTTCGGTACGCCGGATTTTGCGAACGCTCAGCGGATGCCGTTTTCAGGCTCGATGCATGCGGATCGCAACTATTTGGCTCTCAACAACATTCAGCGAGGTACGATGGGACCAACGGTCAACGGGCAGCCCATCATGGCGCTGCCGGACCAATCCGCCGTGATGCTGGATCAGTACATTGAAAGCTGGGATCCGCAAAACCAAAACCCCTGCTGTTGCCATGCACCAACATGCTTGAGTTTTTTCGAATTCTCCGGCGGGTATCTCTTGATGGCTCGCGAGTATTACCGCAACACGCCGATTTTTACAGGCACCATAAACGGCGAGACTCGCCTTTCCATGGGCGACTTCGAAGGGCACTACGACTCCGGCTTTGAAGTCCGAGGGCGACTGTCCCGTTTGGAGGTTCGGTACTTCCAGTTGTCGAACGATACGCAGGCTACGGCGTTCGCTTCGGTCACCAATTTCCCGACCAATTTGGGCACATACCAGGGGATCCCTTTTTTTGGCATTCCTGCCATGTTCAATTATGACACCGACCTCTACAACGGTGAAATTAACCTGCTGCTTTGTGACTCCTGCTCGCCAGTTCGCCTGTCCGGTGGCTTTCGGTACATGCGACTGAATGAGCAGTTGAATGTTAGAACTCAGGATAATCCCGACCTATCTTTCACGCAAACCAAGAGCGACCTGTACGGGCTGCAAATTGGCGGGGATGTAAATGTTCCCTTCACCCAGAATTGGCCGATCTCGCTCGTCTGCTTCACGAAGGCAGGGCTGTTCTATTCGGACACACGGATGAACAACGTCGTCGCGCCAGGACCAATGCAAATCAGTCAAACGGACGATTCGCAACGGCTCGCCTTTGTTGGTGAACTCGGACTCAAGGCACAAGCTCACTTAGGACCGCTCACCCTAGATGCCGGGTATCAATGCCTGTTCATCAACGGAGTTGCCCTCGCTGGAGACCAACCACAGGGTATCAACCTCTTTGCACTGCCAGCACCAACCGCTTCCATGCGTACTGGCGACCTCTTGTATCATGGTCTCACCACGAGCGCCACGTTGCGTTGGTAGGCAGCGCGTAGATTTCCTCATCACGTCACGTCGCTGACTTGCTATACGAGCCGCAGGTGGTTCCATTCCTGCGGTTCTTTATCCGCGGTCATGGTTTCGGAGGGCCAGCGCTGCGGAGTCGGTAGCGATCTGGCCGAGGGTGAGAAGAACCAAGCAGGAAACGGCCTCAGAATTTTACGCACACTTGGGGTCCTAATAGGGGTGTTTCTGGCCATTTTGGCAGTTTGGGTAGATTCCCTCAGCGCATAGAAAAACCCTTGAACTCGCTAGGAAAACAAGGGCTTTCTTGAGTGGAGACGAAGGGGCTCGAACCCTCAACCCCCGGCTTGCAAAGCCGGTGCTCTCCCAATTGAGCTACGTCCCCAATTTAGATCATCGGCCACCGCTTCCCTGGAAGCCGTGGAGATTGATGTGCCCCCAGATTACTACAAATCGGGGAGTGTACCTAGACCTCCGGTGGCCGCTTCTGACGGAAAGAAGATGTTACAAGATGGCAACCTGGCCTGCAATGTCACGGATTGCCGCGTCAGGAATCGACCGGTTTCTGGTTCTCGCTCAACCGGACACTCACTGCGATACCGCCTGCTGACGAACGTGGGTTCTCAGGCGTTGGCACCCGCGACCGGCAGTTCTGAGGGTTTTCGCGCGTGCGATTGGTTCCGGGGATGGGTAAAGTAGGGGCGATAGAATACTGGCCGATGGCTTACCGCCAACCGGCGATTCGCTCAGACTGATCCGTGATCGAAAGGCTATGCCGCATGCGCGCGCAACTTCAACACCGCCCGGCAGGGATACTCGTTTTGTTCTTGGCAATTGCCGGCCTGATTGCGGCAGGCAGTCTTGCCACCGAAGGGAACCAACCAGGAAAGAGGCCGGTGAAAAGCAAACCGGCCCAGGCAAAGTCAGGGCTGGCCAAACGCACCCCCTGGACCACGTCTCGCGTAATAGGGACTCCTGACCCTCCAAGTCCGTATCGCACCGAGGTAGCGTTGGCTCCGCTGAAATTCGACGAACCGCTCTGCATGACCCGGCTTCCGAACTCGCAGACCGTGGCCGTCTCAGAACGACATGGCAAGATTTTTCTCTTCGATCCAGCAAAACCTCAGCAAACCAAGCAGCTGATGCTGGATACGGGAAGGTCCAACATGGGGCTGGCCCTGCATCCCAAGTTCGCCGAGAACGGGCAGATCTTCGTCACGACCGTCCAAGAACCGGAGGACGGTTTGGGACTGGTTCGCGTCTCGCGTTACACACTGGCCCAGCGTGATCCTCCTCAGGCGTTGGCAAATTCCGAAGAGCCAATCATCGAGTGGCGAGCCAACGGCCACCGAGGCGGATGCCTGCGGTTCGGTCCCGACGGATACCTGTACGTTGCCGTGGGTGATGGTTCAGGCATTGCCGATGAGAAGGTGACCGGTCAGGATGTCACCGACCTGTTTGCTTCGTTGCTGCGAATTGACATAGACGGTCAGCAACCAGGTCTGCCCTATCGCATCCCGGCCGACAATCCGTTTGTGGACCTCAAGGTAGATGGCAAGGCCGCGCGCGGCGAAGTTTGGGCCTACGGCCTGCGGCAAGCCTGGAAGTTCAGCTTCGATACGGCCACCGGTGACCTGTGGGCTGGCGATGTAGGGCAGGACCTGTGGGAGTCTGTCCACCAGATCCAGAAAGCTGGCAACTATGGCTGGAGCGTCAAAGAGGCAACCCACCCGTTCCGGCCGCAACGCCCACTGGGACCCACTCCGGTGATTCCGCCTGTGGTAGAACATTCTCACGTGGATTTCCGTTCGATCACCGGCGGTCATGTCTATCACGGAACCCGACTTCCCGAACTTCGCGGTGCCTATGTCTATGGCGATTACGACACCGGCAAGGTTTGGCTGGTCCGGGTGAAGCAGGGTAAGGTCACCGAGCACCGCGAGCTGTGCGATACGCCACTGCGCATTGTGGCGATTGGAGAAGATGCTGACGGGGAGCTTTATCTGGTCGATCACATTGGTGGGCAGCTGCACCAGTTAGTGGTGGCCCCTCCCCCTTCTAAAGACGCTCCCAAATTTCCCCGCAAGTTGAGCGAGACGGGCTTGTTCGCTTCGACCAAAGATCACACACCGGCCGCCGGGGTGATTCCCTACTCCGTCAATGCCGCGCTGTGGTCCGACGGGGCCGAGAAGATGCGTTTCCTCGCTGTGCCAGGGCGGGAGAAGATCGAATTCGAAACGGTGACGTATCCCCAGCCAGCTCCCGGATCCCGGCCGGGTTGGCGATTCCCTGGCGGTACGGTCTTGGTCAAGACGTTCGCACTCGATCTGGAAGAAGGAAACCCGGCCAGCCGACGCCGCCTGGAGACCCGCTTGCTTCACCATGAGCGAACTCCCGGTACCGATGAAGTGGGAGCCCAAGTTTGGCACGGCTACACCTATGTTTGGAACGAAGACCAAACAGATGCGGTTCTGTTGGACAAACAAGGCAAGGACGAAACGTTCACCATCACCACGGCAAACGGTGAACGTCGGCAGCAGACCTGGCACTACCCTAGCCGTGCTGAGTGCACGCTCTGCCACACCACGGCCGCCAAATACGCTCTGGGGGTCAACACGGCACAGATGAATAGAGACCACGACTACAACGGTGTGGTTGCCAACCAGATTGCCACGCTCAGCCACATCGGCATGTTTACCGAACCGGTCAAGGCCCCGCCTGAGCAACTCGACAAACTGGCCGACTACCAGGATCAGCAGGCCACGCTAGATCAGAGGGCACGTGCCTACCTGGAGTCCAACTGTGCCCACTGCCATCGGAAATGGGGGGGCGGCAACGCTGAGTTCCAACTGCTCAACACGCTGCCGCTTGCCGAAACCGGAACGCTTGGCGTTCAGCCAGGACACGGAACGTTCAAACTGGCTGAGCCCAAGATCATTGCTGCCGGCGACCCTCAGCGATCGATGGTTTTCCATCGCATGCAGATGCTCGGACTCGGACGGATGCCCCACGTTGGTTCGAACGTCATCGACGAAGAAGGAACCGCGCTCATCAAAGCCTGGTTGGAACAACTCGATCGATAAGCGGGGCTAATGCCTCCTTGTCGGCTAATCATTGGCCAACCGGACGAGTACCATCTCGGACCAGCGTTGCCGTTGCAGCAGGACTTGAACGTCCCCCCAGCCGCGTTGCTGCGATGTGGCTTGAGCGAGGAAATACAGCGTGGCTGGCGTGTCCGGCGCTGGGTGGTTCAAGCGATCGGTGATCCATTGCATCCCCTCAGGTCCGACCATTCCGTCAGGCTGTTGAGGCGAGATCAACAGGTCCATGTTCCGCTGGCCATGCAGCATACGAAGTTGGATTTCGCCGTCGGTGTGACGGTCCCCCGTAACGGCAACCCGGCCGGCGTGGAACAACAGCGAGTTCAAGCTCCGCACGACTTCGTAAGCAGGGCGTCGATTGCAAAACGTGTCCATCAGCCCCAGGCTGGTGTCCATGGTGCGGTCCATTTCCAACAACGGTTCCAAGTACAACTTGCCGCTCGGTAGCAGCGCGGCAGCAAGCATGGCATCGGCCGCTCGGGTGGCATTGCGGCTATCGTCATTCCACGGAAGTTCGACCGCCAGGTCGATGGTCCAGGTGGAAACTGTTTCGTGGTCTGCCATCAGGCTGAGCAACCGCTGTGCGACTTCCCAGGGTTCGCTATCCCAGGGGACTCGGCAAAGGACGCTCGCCAGTGGTACGCCCGCACCGGCGGACTCGGCAGCCAGTTGTTCGAGTTCTTCCACCCGATAGCCAAACCGCGTGCGGGGATGCTGTTTTCCGGGGACCATTTCGTTCGGCATGACGGGCGAAAGCCCAAACGGCAATCGGGTGGTGTGGATCAGTTTGACCAACTCAATCCACTCGTCCGGTGTGGGATACAGCCGCCCCGGTAGCTGGAGTTCCCAGCCGTCAATATGGTTGGCGAACCGCTCCAGGTAGGCGCCAACAGGCGTTCCATCTCCCCAAAGGTTGGTCGCGATGACCTGCACCCCCTCAGCCCTCAACAGTGCCAGACGCTCGGCTTGAAACTCGTCCGTGACATCTTCCCAGGGCACGCGAAGCCAGCGAACGCCCAGTTCCAAACAGGCCAGGGCTGGGTAATCATTGCGGATCCGTTCACGAATGGCCCCGGGCCAAGCCAGCGGAACTTCGCAGCGCGTAGAGAGCGCCTGACGCAGCGTGAGCCCCAGCGGCGAGTCGGGCAGTCCGGCCGAAGTTCGCGTCAGCAGCATGTTGTGATGCGGGGCAACCACGTCTTCCACCTGGCATGCCCCAGCCGTGCGAATGAAATGGACGTCGCTGCGGTGCGGCAAGACCCGCATCAGGTAGAAGCCCATCTTAGGCGTATCATCCCGTCCGCGTTCAGGCAGCGGACCGCTGGTAAACTGGTAGCAGAAACCGGGGCGCGTGAATGAGGTTGAATTGCAGACCAGATACCTCACCGGACCCAGGCGGTCGTAGAAGGTGGTATGGACGTGCCCCGCGAACAACCGCTCTACCTGATGCTTTTCGAGCAGGCTCAGCAGCCAGCTGCGGTCAGGCTCGGCAATGTTTTCGTAATGCCCTAGCGACTTCTCTTGGCGGTCGAACAGGTAGGGCGGGAGATGCAGCAGCACAAACAATCGCTTGCCGTGCTGTTGGACCAGTTCTTCCTCAAACCAGCGGCGCTGTTGATCGGCTTCAGGCAGGTTGCCATTCATGATCTGCGAGTTGAGGACCAGCACGGCACAATCGCCAGCTTCGACACAGTACCAGGACCGGCCAAATCGGGCGGTGTATCCAGCCAGCGACTCAGCCGTAACCGGCTCGGTCGGCATGGTGTCGTCAGGTTTGTCTCCTACGTCGTGGTTGCCAGCCACCTGATGCAGTTGCAGACCGCTGGCGCGAATTTGGGCCAGGGCCTCGTCCATCGCCTGATTGAAACCGGGCGTCTCAGGATACTCTTGAACCAGGTCTCCCAGGTGAAACACCAGCGGCACGTCCAGCCTGGCCCCGACGGCAAACGCTGTGGCAGCACGGGGAGTTTGCTTCCGACGAGACTCAAACTCCAGCGGCTGATCCCCAAGATCCAGCATGTAGTGCGTGTCAGAAATGATCAGCATTTCCACGTCGGCAGGGGGAAGCAGCGTACGGTCAAACATGTTGGGTACTGTCTTCAGGTGAATGTTGAATCAAGGTGGACTTCAGGATTCACAATCTACCTGAGGTTGGACGCCGAACCAATTGTCGCCAACCTGGGGACACTTGGGGGAGTTTTACTTTTGGTGCCTGATGCCAGGTGGTGGCCTGGAGACTGCTTGTTTTGCCGACTCGCGTTCCATACAATATTTTCAACATCATTTGTTGTGAATAATCGCGAGCGTAACATTCTGCCACTTGAAGAGTGAGGCAGATGCTGCACTTGGCGACGTTGGTATTTTTGCGGGATGAGGGCTCGCCGTCTAGAGTCGCAAACCGCCGATATTGTTTGCAGTACCAAGGAGTTAGAGAATGACTGTCGATGTCAAAATCGAGGCCCAGCCGGTCTCGGCAGGGGTTTGCAATTTCACGCTCAGCACCCCCATTTACGCGGATCAAGCCTTCTACTTCTCAGACGCCCAACAGGCCGAAGCGAGCGACCTGGCCAAACGTCTGTTCGCCTTGGAAGGAGTCAGTGGAGTTCTGATTGCTCACGACCAGGTTCGTGTGAACAAGGCAGACTTGAGTGACTGGCTCCCTATGGCCAAGCAGATTGGGGGAGCCATTCGCGAACATCTTGCCTCAGGCGAACCGGCCGTGTCAGCCGAAGTCAGGGCGTCGATTCCCTCTGAGGACGAACTACGTGACCGGGTGCAGCGTGTGCTCGACGCTGAGATCAACCCTTCGGTATCGTCGCACGGAGGTCGCGTCGATCTGATCGACGTGCAGGACAACTCGGCCTTTATCCGGATGAGTGGTGGATGCCAAGGCTGCGGATCGGCCGACGTCACGCTCAAGCTCGGCATCGAGCGATCAATTCGCCACGCGGTTCCTGAGATTGCCCAAGTGCTTGACGTCACCGATCACGCCGCCGGGCGCAATCCGTACTTCGCCCGGTAGACCGTTTGCCGTTCACTCACCCAGCGATCTCAATACCTGCGAGTATCCACCTGACCGGCACGCCAGGCAGTGGTGGATTGTCGCGGGGGATCGCTGGTCATTTGGGCCACGCCGCCGATTCGCTCGTTGGAAACCGGCGATGTGGACATCGGCGCAGCCGAGGCTTGTCGGGCAGGAGCACTGATTGGCACGCGACGCACGACTTCTTCTTCGACGAACCGATGCGTCGTCACCGGCTTTTGCACCATTCGGGTTTCTGGCACCAGCTCCGAGCGGGTAAGCGGCGTACGCACAATTTCTTCCCGTGTCTCATACCGCGTGTAGGGCACCAAGGTTTGGGCCGTGTACGTGGGAATGATGGGCCACAGCCCGTAGACGCGAGTTTCCCATCGGTATTCGGTCACCGGCACCAAGACCGTACGGCGGGTTTCGACAATCTGGGTCTTGAGTTCCTGGCGATACACGGTCTGCTGCTCGGTTTCGTACCGAGTCTCGCTCACCGGACGTCGGACCACCTCGGTCGTTTCGCGATATTGGATGCCGTTGCGATTGACGATCTGTTCGCCGGTGGCAGTCCAAGGTGATGTGACTAACGGGCAAAGGACGAACGCCAATGCTGTCAGAATGTTTCGTCGCATTCTAACCGCTCCATGGTTTAGATTACGGGTCGGGACAGCGGGTTCTCGAAACGTGAGTGAAAATTCGTCTCGAAACAGCCGCAGTTTGGTTACGGTGCAACCTGGTGAGATCCTTCTCGGGTCGCAACGTCCGTGGGTCGAGAGTGCTCAGTCGCACTTCTCGACGGTTCCAATTTTCAACGATCCATCCACCGATGCGAGTCGGAGAATGCTCGTCGCTGAGGACCTGCGTGGGGGGCGAGCGGAGAGGCAAGTGAAGCAATCCAGGCAGGAATCCTCTAGTTCGGTATCGGCGCGTCCCGTATAAGTGCATTAGCGTGAAAAAGCTTCCCCTGACGATCTCGCACTCGGCAGTACCCGTTTTTCAGAGAATTTCGCATGTTGAACCAGGAATTGCTCAACAAAAAGATCCTGTGCTGTCCTGAGAATGGCACCCCGCTGGCACTCGCCGATCAGGCTATTGTGGACAGCCTGAACAAGGCCATTGCCGCTGGCGAGTTGAACAATGTTGCTGGCACGCTCGTCGAGTCGCAGCTCGACGGGGGGTTGGTTCGCGAAGATGGCACGCGGTTATATCCCGTCATCGATGGCATTCCGGTGCTGCTGATGGACGAAGCAATCCTGATCGAATCCCCCGGTGATACCCCACCCGTGGCTTAACCCAGGATGCCCTGCCATGAGCGAAAAGACGATCTTTAAGCGAATCATTGACGGCGAGATCCCTGCCGAGGTGATCCATGATGACGAACACTGCCTGGCGTTCAAAGATGTCGACCCCAAAGCGCCGACCCATGTGCTGGTAATTCCCAAACGTGAGATTGCCGCATTGAGCGACCTCACGCCAGACGATGCCCCATTGATGGGGCACTTGATGCTGGTTGCCACACAGGTTGCCACCAAGCTCGGATTGACCGACGGTTATCGGGTGGTCATCAACTGCGGGCAGGATGGAGGGCAAAGTGTCTTCCATATCCACCTGCATCTCATGGGGGGGCGGCAAATGAAGTGGCCGCCAGGCTAATTGCGGCTCTCTGCTGAAACTGGCGTTCCCCGGAACTCTTCATGCGCTCAAGGCTGCGACCATGCTCATTGATACGCACACCCATCTCGATCAACCCGAGTTCGACGAGATTCGCACCGAGGTCATCGAGCGGGCTTTAGCCGCGGGTGTCGAAGCGATGATTGCGGTTGGCATCACGGCGGACTCGAGCCAGGCGGCGGTGGCATTGGCCCATCAGCACCCTGCGGTTTATGCCGCGGTTGGGATTCAGCCCAACTACTGCGCTCAGGCCAAGCCGGACGATTGGGAACGAATTGTCGAACTCGCTGGCAGCGACAAGGTGGTGGCCATCGGCGAAACAGGGCTTGATCGGCACTGGGACTACACACCGTTCGAGCTGCAACAAGACTACTTCGATCGGCACCTCCGACTCGCGGCTGAGCGGGAGTTGCCGTTCATTGTGCATAGCCGCGATTGCGACGAGGACATTCTAGCCATGCTGCGCCAAGCGCATGCACGAGGGGCTTTGTCCGGAGTGATGCATTCGTTTGCCAGCGGAGCCGAAATGGCAACCGAGTGTCTTCAACTGGGGCTCTACATTAGTTTCGCCGGCATGGTGACCTACAAGAAGTCCGAACCGCTGCGCAAAGTTGCCATGACCATCCCTAGCGAGCGGCTCCTGCTCGAGACGGACAGCCCTTACCTCTCGCCAGAGCCCAAGCGAGGTCAGCGTCCCAACGAACCTGCCCTGGTGGTGCATACCGCAGGCTGCGTGGCCGAGGTGCGTAGTCAAACCCTGGAGGAATTGGCGGCACTCACCACGGCGAACGCCCGCCGACTGTTCTGCATTCGCTGATTGTAGAACAGTTGTCCCAACTGTTCACGTCCAGAAGTACTCGAAACGTGGTTCTTGGTCCCTGAACAGTTGGGATAACTGTTCTACATGGTGCCGAAGCTCAAAGCCCGAGTTCAGCCAGTGGGTCTTCGAGCCACTGTTCCTCTTCGTGCAGCGCGAATGCCGCGTCGATGGAACTGGATCCAGCAGGCGGGCGAACTGTTGACCGCCCGACGAACGTCTGCCGACTGGGCGTTTCCTGAGTTGCCACCGTGTGGCTGCCGCCCAACTCAACAGGACGCCGCGAGATCGATGGCTCATCGTCCGCGAGGATCGCACGCCGCATGAGAAGCGGTTCGCTGCTGCGCGTGTCACTGAGATGCACGGTCCACGCGATGCTGCTCACCTGCGGCTCCGCTTCGCCTTGGGGTTCGGCAAACGCCTGAGCGGTGGTGGGTTCTGCGACCGTGTCAGAAATGCTGGAGGGCGAAACGTTGGTGGTTTCCCAAGTCCTGAGATCTGGCTCACTGGCGCCCGAGGGGGAACTGGAACCATTCAAGAGCCAGTGAATCACGAGCAAGGCATCAATGACCGAGAGGTTCTGGTCGTTGTTGACATCGAAGTACCGATTCCCGTCGGTATTGCCATCTGTCGGCAAGCTTCGGGCACCGTTGGACAGCAGCTCATGGATGACAAGCAGGGCGTCCACCGTGTCCACCACGCCGGACGCGTCGACATCGACCGCCGAATTCGTATTGTGCCAAACAGGAGACGGGACAACCGGTGGTGCGCCAACATCCACATCCGGCATGGCTTCGCCTGGTACATAGCTGACCTGGACCACACTCGGAAGAGTTGCCACAGTGCCTGACGGCGGGGTGACCGTCACTTGATAGGTGCCGTCGGGTAGTGACGGCAGCGCAAAGGCCCCTTGGTCGTTGGTCAACGTTTGGCTCGGAGGATCAAACTTGAGCTGATCGAACAACACGGCGGTCCCGTTGTGACCTCGGGCAATGGCGTAGGCAATGTCAGCGGTAGGCCGGAGCAAGGTCATCGTTTCCACTTCACCGGTTGCCAGCGGTCCGGTGGTGTAACGAGCCAGCAGATTCCCTTGGGCGTCAAAAATCTCGAGCCGACCGAAATCGCCTTCGCTGTTGGCAATCGCATCAAGTCGAACGGCGCTCACCGGCGAGGTGAAATCCATCCGCAGTTGCCGACTATCAGACGTCCAAGCGGCACTCCAACCTTGCGAAATCAAGTGGCCGAAGACGTTGGTGCCGGTCGATGCCGTATCGCGAGGACGAGAAACCACCGAATTCGCAATCACTCCGTTGCCGACAAACGTCAGCGTGACCCCTGGCGTGACCGAGTTGAGGACGGTGCCAGTGGCGTGGTCGTCCGGCTCGACGCCCCGATCCGGAAGCGGAAGACCAGCATCATCCAAGGCCGTCACCGTCCAGCCGGACAGGGGAACCTCATCGGCGTCCCAATGCCCGTTGTCATTCTGATCTTCGAACAAGAAACCTTGCAGGCCAGCCTGATTGATCGAAGTTGCTTGGTCCGGCAATCCCCTAAAGCTCGCGCTGCTGACACCGGTGGCATCATCCACAACGCGGATTTCCAGACTGGTCCAGCCTGGGGCTAACGCCAGCGTGAAGTCCAGATCCACTTCGTAAGCATGCACTTCCAAGGCGTCCTGCCAAGGACCATCGTCCACGCGAAATTGCACCCGACTGACTTCGTTCAGTGTGATGTCATTGCCTAGGCCCGCAGGGTTCAGATTCGGCAACGTGGAGACCGACGCCTGACCGACAAAGTGGTAACTGCCTGCGGACTCGTCGTACCTGCCACTGCCGGAGAGTTGGTGCGGGACGTCCAGCACATCGAACACGCCGTTGCCGTCCGAGTCTCGCCAGCCCATCATCTCGAGTGCCGACTGCGAGACGGCATACTGCGCAAACGCCAACTCCAGGTCGTTATCCAACAGGCTCAGCACACGCTCACTCGGATTGGGATTGCCAGTCCAGGCATTGAGGTTTTGCGTGTTGTAATAGCCGCGCGTATCGTAGTACGACTTGGCTCCCGGGTACTCGTCGAATGCGTAGAAGATATGGGCCGCTTCATGCGCCACGGTGCTGGCGGGGCGACCCGACGGCATCACCAAGAACCGCCCACCTGCGAAAGCAAACGCTTGCGAAAATCCCCCGACACCAAAACTGCCATCGGCATCGTTACTAGCATTGGCCACGAAAATGGTGAACGCCCAATCGGTACCGTGGGCAACACGCTCGGCATGGTTGAACGCGAGAATGTCCTCGCTCAGATCGCCTGAGGTTTGAAACCCTGCCTGGTCGAGAAAGTTGTCAACCCAAAGGTAATAGTCGTTCGACGAGCGCAGGATCGGCTCGAAACCGGTCTGGACCGGGTTGTCCAAGTAGGTGAAGTCGAGTTGAAAGTTCAACTCATGCACAGACCCTTGGGCGTCCAGCAGGTCTTCCCAAAACGTGAGTCCTTCGGCCACGGTCGCCTTGACTTCGTTCTTGGCCTGCTCGGTCCAGTCTTCCAGATTGAGGTCAATGCTGCCGTCAGATTCAAAGAGCACCACGTTGACCAGCACGTCCCCGAGCATGAACTCCGCCGTGTCGTTCGGCATGGCTCCGTACGGCACGCCGGAGAGAACGCAGCGCGGCTCCAAGGATTCGAACATCCCCCTGCGCGCAGAACTCCGGCGCGAGGTAATGCGACTTCGAAGCCAGGAGGTTGGTTTCATCGGCACGATCGGCTGCGTTTCTTGCGAACCAGGTGATGGCTGCAAGTCGTTTGTGTAAAATAAGTTGCGTGTCAGATGGCGGAAGCAGGGCACTCGCCTGGCCCAGGCTGCCTGGGACGTGTACCCATTTTCATACTAGTCAGAGGGGGTCCGCCTGCAACCAGTCGTCAGGAATCTTGCCGGCGAGAGCCGATCCGACATTCGGATCGACACGAAAGGGTGGATTCTCACGACTGAGCCTGTTGCGCCTGGACACCATGGTTGGTGCGGGCCGTCCCAACCATGCGTACGGAGAAGACTCCGAGTGATTTTCTACGGCGGCGGCTGGTTGCCGGGTCGCTTCCGAATTGCATAAATCATTGACACAGAAGCGGTTGATGCGTTAGAAGATCCTCCCTTGTAACACTGCCTGCACGTTTAGCGCTGTGGACTTAATCCTGGCTATTCCTCGGCCTTGATGGCGTGTCGCAAGCACGTCCCGCATTGCATTGACGATTGCCTCTGGAGAATCGCATCCATGGCCAAAGATCCTGCCCAACCGTCTGATGACTCTCCTACCAAAGAACAGTGGGCCACGCGCATTGGGGTGATTCTGGCGGTGGCCGGCTCGGCCGTAGGGCTGGGGAATTTCCTGCGATTCCCTGGTCAAGCCGCGGCCAACGGTGGCGGCGCGTTCTTGCTCCCTTACTTCATCTCGTTGCTCGTACTCGGAATCCCACTCTGTTGGGCCGAGTGGATCATGGGACGGCATGCTGGCGTGCTCGGCATGCACTCTGCCCCGGCCGTGTTCACTTCCATCTGGAACAACCGCCTGGCTAAGTATTTTGGAGGCATGGCGCTGCTGATTCCCCTGGTCATCTACATGTACTACGTGTTGATCGAAGCCTGGTGCTTGGGCTACGCCATCAACTACCTGAACGGCAACCTGATGATCAAAAACGGGACGCCCGAAGACTATGGAAATTTTTTCGCCAGCTTTGTCGGCAAGGGGGCAGACGGTGCCTTGTTCGGAGAGGGCAAACGCATTTGGCTGTTGGTGCTACTGGGGACGTTTTGCTTCAACTTCATCCTGATCTACCGTGGCGTGGCCAAGGGAATCGAAACCTTTTGCCGGGTCGCCATGCCGCTGATGGTCTGCCTGGCCGTGATCGTGCTGATTCGCGTGTTGACGCTCCCACCCAACCCCGTGCATCCGGACCAATCGGTCGCCACAGGTTTGAATTTCATGTGGAAACCGCAGCCGGAGAAACTACTCGACCCGCAAACCTGGCTCGCGGCGTCGGGGCAGATCTTCTTCAGTCTCTCGGTCGGCTTCGGCATCATCATCAACTACGCCAGCTACCTGAAGAAGAACGATGACGTGGCCCTCAGCGGTCTAACTTCCAGCAGCATGAACGAGTTCTTCGAAGTCTGCCTGGGAGGGCTCATCACCATCCCCGCCGCGTTCATCTTCTTGGGCGCCGCTGCAGGCAGTCAAGGGACGTTCGAGTTGGGGTTTGTGTCCCTTCCCAACGTGTTCGCGCAGATGCCAGGAGGCCAACTCTTTGGCTTCCTCTGGTTCTTCATGCTATTCATCGCCGCGATCACCAGCAGCGTCTCGATGCTCCAACCGGTGATTGCGTTCTTTGAAGAAGGGTTCGGTCTCAAGCGGCACGCCTCGGCGGCTCTGCTGGGTTTGCTGTCCGCATTGGGATGTCTGGTGGTGGCCTACTTTTCCCAAGGGCTGGTTGCCCTGGATACGTTTGACTTTTGGGTGGGCAGTTTCTTGATCTTTGTACTCTCCATGACTCAGGCCGTGCTCTATGGCTGGGTGTTCGGGATCACGCGCGGGGAAGAAGAAGCCCATCGCGGCGCACACTTGCGGATTCCTCGTTTCGTGCAGTACATGCTCAAGTTTGTGGTCCCGGTTTACCTGGCGGTCATCTTCGTTTGCTTCTGCTGGGACAAACTTCCGAGCAAGGAGAAAACCATCTCCGACGACACGCATAAGTCCTTCACCACCGAAGTAAATTTGGCAGGAGTGGTTGAACGGACCGAGGTTCTGCCAGCACTCCGCGCGGAGTTTGCTGCCCGAAAGGTGAAACTGGCCGACAACGCGTTCATGACTGCAGGGGAGGAGAACTCTTGGAAGATCCTGACACCAAGCGAATACGAGGGCTTACCGGAGACGTTGTCGTTTGTCCTCCGGCCGGCAGACAAGGCAACGACGGAGATCTTTGAATACAAGACCGGCTACGTGGAAAGCATTGGCAAGAGCCGGGCAGCGGTCCTATCGTTGTGCTTTATTGGGATCATCTTTGCGTTCCTCCTCGTCCTGGTGCACATTGCCGGACGCCGCTGGAAAGCCCAAGGTCGGTTTGACAACCTCGAACAAAAAATGGCCCAAGCATTGCAAGAGTGACATCTGCTTCGGCACGCATCTTCTTCAATCACCGAGACTTTTTCGATACAGGACGCCTGACCATGGACCTTGACGCACTGATCGTGATGCTGTTGTCCGTCTCGTCCGTGCTGACGCTCGTGACGTTCTGTCTCTACAAGGTACTCACGCTTCCGCCGGTCGAAGACGAACACCTAAAAGGCCCTCTCAAGATAGATACCGGCGACACCACGGATATGGACTAGTGCCGCGTCAACGCTTAAATTTTGGGTTGGGTGTCATGGCCTCGCTCGCGTGCCCATGCTGAAGTGGAGTCAGCGTCGCCCGCTTGCATCCAAACATGCCCACGCAAGGAGGGCCGTGGCACCCGAAAACTTTGCCGTGACAAAACATTGGGCATGGAAGTCCGCCTTGGCCATCACGTCAGGAGCAAACTCATCATGCCAAGCTGGTCTCGCCGCCGATTTCTCACAGGCTCAAGTGCGCTGGCTGCGGGAGCCTCGCTGGCCTGGCCGGCTCTTGCCCCTGTTTCTGCCGCCGCGGTTGACGGCCATGCCGCCGCTGGCGCTCCGGATCTGGTGGTGAAGAATGCCAAGGTCTACACGGCGGACGAAGCCCAACCTCTGGCGGAAGCCTTCGCCGTCCAACAAGGAAGGTTTGTAGCCGTAGGCACATCTGCGGAAATCGAACATCTGGCCGGTCCGAGGACCCAGGTGCTGGATGCCGAAGGCATGACTGTGACGCCTGGCTTCATTGATGCGCACACGCATCCGGCCTCGGCAGGTGTCTCCGAACTTCGCAAAGTGAATTGCGATCTGCGCAAGATTGCGGAGATCCAACAAGCCATTCGTCAACGGGCCGGTCAAACTCCGCCAGGTCGCTGGGTCAAGGGGTTCAAGTATGACGACACCAAACTCAAAGATGGACGGCCACTCTCTCGCAAAGACCTGGATCAGGCGGCGCCGGACCATCCCGTCGAAGTGCTGCATCGCGGTGGCCATACGGCTATCTACAACAGCGTTGCTTTCCGGCAAGCCCGTGTGACCAAAGAGACGCCGGACCCCACCGGGGGGCAGTTTGGCCGAGACGCCGATGGTGAGCTTTCTGGCTTTGTGGCCGAACTGGCTCGAGACGTGTTTGACGCCGTCGCACCCGAGCCCCCCATCACCCGCGCCGATCGCCAGGCAGGCGTGAAAAAGGTTAGTCATGTGATGACCGCTGCCGGCTTGACCTCAGTCCATGACGCCCACACGTCGGCCGAGTTTTTCACCGCCTATCAAGATGCGCGTGCCGCAGGCGAGTTGCTGTTTCGCGTCTACTGCATGTTGGGCAAGGACCTGTTCAGTTCGTTGAAAGCCGCGTCACTGCGAACCGGTTTCGGCGACGAGCGGCTTCGAATCGGCGGCTTGAAGTTGTTCGCCGACGGCTCTTGCTCAGAACGAACAATGCGAATGAGCACACCGTACGAAGGCCGACCAGACGACTACGGCATCCTGACCATGAGCCAGCAGGACCTGAACGAAACCATCGAAGATGCCATGGCCCATCAGTTTCAGGTAGGCGTGCATGCCAATGGTGATGTGGCAATCGGCATGGTACTCAATGCCTACGAGCGGGCACTCAAGAACCTCAACCTGACGGATGCCCGCCCGCGAATCGAACATTGCACGCTCATCAACGACGGTCTGCTGCGACGGATCAAAGCCATCGGTGCCATTCCCACTCCGTTCTACACCTACGTCCACTATCACGGTGACAAGTGGGAAGCCTACGGGCAGAACCGTTTACAGTCCATGTTCGCGCATCGCTCGTTTCTCGATCACGGCATTCCGGTAGCGTCGGCTTCGGACTATGTGCCAGGTCCTTTCGAGCCGTTGATGGCCATCCAAAGCATGGTCACGCGCAAAGACTTTTCTGGAAAGGTCTGGGGAGCGAACCAGAAGATCACGGTCGACGAAGCCCTCCGCGTCTGCACGCTGAACGCAGCCAGAGCTTCGTTCGAAGAGTCCATCAAAGGTTCCATCACGCCTGGCAAACTTGCGGACTTCGTACTCCTAGCCGACGACCCCCACACCTACGACCCAGACCGGATCAAGCAGATCGAGGTGGTCAAAACGGTGGTCGGCGGGAAGACAGTGCATGGCTAACCAATCCGGCACAGGTGGTTCGGTGGCGCGACTTCGCTAGAACCTCAACCCGAAGCGTGAGCGAGGAAACGCAGGTGAGTCAAGTTTTAGTGTGGGTGCCATGCTCAAATTCATCCGAGGTCGTACCTCGTTAGAAGTTCAAGCCGCCGCGGAACATGACGGTGGAATCTGGCTTGAAGCTGGGGGTGCCGCTGCGGTACTCGATTTCGCGTTCGAAGACATAGCCCACTTCGAGGCGAGCGCTGGGACCGCCGACTAATCTTTGTTCGACCCCGACAATGAACCGCCAATCGCGATAGGCGGCCATATCTTCCATGCCGCTGGCGCGCTGGATGGCCCAGCTGCCGCCGCCAAACTCACCGGCAACGTAAACCCAGCGTTCGCTGGTTCCGTAGCAAGAGGTCCGGTGCGAGATCTTCGGCTGTGGGAAAACCAGGTTGAAGTTCCAGTCGTCAAACGGCTTCCAGACCACGCCGACCACCGGCAAGGCTTCGACATCGAAGCGGTCCAGGTAGGTCGCTCCAAAGACCAGATCCAGCGTTTGCGACCAGGTGTAGATACCAACCGCTTTCGCTCCAAGCCGGAAGGCGTCTGAGTTGCTGGTTTCCAAGTCTGAGTACCAGCCAGGGGTGACTCCCAAGGCGACTTTGAAGTCATTGCATACCGGCACAATCCACTGCACGTCAAAATAGATGTCATGCAGCCGGGCTGGCATATCGACCGCGTCCGGGCCATTGAGAAAGTACAGGCTGTATCCTGGCGTCATAATCAACGGCCAGTCGGTCGTAGGTGCTGGCAATGCAAAGACGGATGCGAAGTTGAAATCGGTCAGACCGAAATCGTTGTCCAGGAGATGCGTAGCGGTCAGGCTGGCCTTTTGGAACATCCCGCTACGGCCCGGTGGTTCGGGTCGTGAGGGGGAATGGTAGACCATCGGGTCATCGACCGACGGATTCGCGGCATCGACGTTGGGATCCAAATACGCGGCGGTTCGGGCACTCGGAGGCGGCTTGTAGCCAAGCTCCTGCCACACCTGCCGGTCGCGGACTTCCCAACTGTCTTGGTGGACCGAGTCCAGCTTGTTGTCTTCGGCAGCGGCAATACCCGTGGCCATGGC
>CALOEH010000022.1:0-57596 GCA_942492195.1 uncultured Planctomycetia bacterium
CGTTGGTCCACCTGCTGGTCGAAAAAGTCGGCGACTGATTCGTCTTCAAAAGCGACATGCGCCCACGAGCAGAACTGTTTGACGAGTTGCACATCTTCAACCAGCAGCAGATCGTCACTCGCGGAGATCCCGAACGCGCCCACTTCGGTGTCACCATAATCACGCAGGAACAGCAGCTTGGTCCACGCCGTCGGGCTGAAGCGGAGCGAAGGCATCGACGCCCCCGTCACAGCTTCCGTTTGCGAGTAGCTCTTCATTCTCTTCTTCCGTTTCTTTGTCATGGCAATCGGAACACCTTTCGTTGTCGTCGAGGCAGCCCTGGCACAATTCAGCATTGCAACGTGAACACTGCCTCATGCAACCGCCGCAATGGTTCTCATCGCATCCCTCGCAGTGAGTCACACACTCATTGCAGAAGGCGCAGTCACAGCCGGGGCAGTTGTAGTAGCACTCGCCGCACACGCTCGCTTCACATTTCTCACACGTCCATCGATCGTCGTCACCAACCGTGCTCCCACAGTCGGGGCACTGTATGCCGTACCATTCCGATAGTGAAACGTACGGGCTGCCGGAGTTGTAGGTCCGCAGCAGATTGGCGACGATCACGAAAAAGTCGAGCAAGCGACCTTGCTCCAGTGCCCTGCGGATCGGCTCATGACCGTACCCTTCACAGACCTCTTCGTCTTGGACGTGAGGATGGGTAACGCTGTCATTGGCTGCGGCGGGGTTGGCGTCCAGCGCGATCACGCGATAGTTGTAGGATTGGCACCCCTGTGAATTCTCCCAATCGAGACGGATCTCGAAAGGCCCCAGGTAGACACCGTCCAGTTCAATTGCCTCCATCGTCACGGATAGCGTATGCCCCCGGCGATCGAACGTGACTTCCTCGAACTCGTCATGCAGCGCCACAAGATCGGCGTAGATGTCGCGTGTCGATGCGCGCTGATCCGCGTTGACGGGCAGGCCACACTGATGATCAATGGCTAGGCATTCGCTGCGCCAGACGCTCCAAGGATTGTCTTAGGTCACGTCGGAGATGGTCCGCGGCGAATTGCCAACCTCGCCGTGACGCCTTCCTCAACTTGCGGTTCAAGAGTTCACATTGTTGCCAGGCAGCCGTCGGCAGTTCGACGCTGGCTGTCGTATTTGGGTACGCGTCGAGTTGCGCATGGATTGCAATGGCTAATCGCATGAACAGTTTGTTCTGTGGCGTCATCGCTTGCTTCTCCAGTAAGAGCATCCGCCCACGGCGCTGCCGAGCCCAGAGGCTCGTCAGCGCATGGGCATGACATAGGGTTAGCGGGTCGCGCCCTCAATCTTGGTGGGCGTGATGGAGATGCGGTCGCCTTCGCGCAGCACTTGGTCCGCCGCGCAAGGTTGGCGATTAACGCGGATCAGATAGTGGCTCGGCTTCGTCGAACCGATCTGCCGCTCGAACAGTTGGTTGACGGTCATGCCCTCGGTGACTTCCACGTAGTCGGCAAACCCGCCGCCGTCGTTATTGATGACAAGAATCTTCATAAGGGTCCTTTGGTAGATTGAGTTAAGAGGCAATGGGAAACTACTTCCGGCCATTGATTGGGCGTCGCCATTGTCTGGGGCGTTTCGACACGGATTTCGTCTCACGCCGCCCGCGCTGCTGGCCGCTGCGCAACTGCCGCTGGCTCGAATCCTCCTTGGTCATTGCAGCGTCGGCCATCCTAGGCGCGAGCGGCAGGCGCAACTTGGATTCACGCCACGGCCGGTTCATGGAGGGGCCTCCGCGAGATTCCGTTGTGACGGCGGGCCTCCAGCGCGACCCAGACGATGACGTAGGGGCCGTTTTCCTCCGACTCCGGATCGAGAAGGTCATCGGGATCGGCCAGCAGAAACCCGAGGCGTTTGATCGTGGAGACAGATTCGCCCGTGGCATGGGCGACCGCGCGGTTGAGATCGGCTTGTTTCATGGAACGTACTCCTATTCAGAAAGGGGAAACAAAAGAACGCCCCGGCAGCGCGGACAACGAGTCTGCACAACTGGGGCGCAACGAAGACGTATTGGGGATAGCGGCAGTTACATGGGCGGACGCGACAACCAGTGAGTGTTCAGCCAATCAGCCTCTGCCTTCAAAGCGTCGCTACGACGTGAGAACGGACCAAGTCGTGGCCCACCTACGGGCCCGAGATCCACAATCCAATGGCCTCCCATGTCGGGCTCGACATGGGAGGCTCGGGAAATCGAGACGCGTCCGAGTTCGGCAACGTCGATCGCTTCGGAATAAACACACTGAACGCTGCCACCGGGATGGATGAGTAGTTGCATCGAATGCGTCCTCATTTGGGCGAACGGATAATCCGCCGCCGCGGGCGATCGACGAGCAGTCCGTCGAGCACTGACTGGACTCCGGAAAGCTGCGTGGCAACTTCTTGCCGAAGTCCGCCGTTGTCGCGCAGCTCCTGCGGCTCGACGCCGTCGACTACCTGGCGGCACTGAGAAACAAGTGAATCGAGTTGGTCACAGGACCGGACGTTGAGAGAGCGAAACCGATCAAAGAACTCGCGCAGATTGCCGACTGCCGTATCGCGGAAGACTTTGGGGCGACCATCTTCGTGACCGCTCAGACGTTCGGTAAGATGAGAAACCAGCTGCGACAGTTCCTCGATGAATGCTTGTTCTGCTAGTTGCACGGATTCATCGAAGCGAGCTTGCACACGGCGGCATTCTTGTTCGTAAAGCTCCGGATTGAGCTGCTGCAAGTAGGACGGCGGTTCGACGCTGGGATAGTCCCACGACACGTCGAACAAACCAGCGAGCGACGCCGGGTAATCGGCTTCGTTGTAGAGACTGCCCAACCGCTCCTGAGCCGCCGCTTTGAGCATTGAATATCGCTCGTCGAGTTGGACCACGGCTTCATCCAGTTCGTCCTTGAACACCGTCATCTGACCTTGAAACCCTTCGAGCGTGTCGTGCCGTACCAGGCGAATGCCGGGCTCGGGATAGGGCAGACTGAGCGATGCCCAGTACGCGCGTGCGCGGTTACGAACGGATGTCACCGCCTTGAAACGCGGATGTTTGGTATCGAGTAGCTTCTTGCCGGCGCTGAGAAACTCGCCTTCGGCACCGAACGATTCAGCCGCCTGGGCCTTTTGTGCGGAGGAGAGGGTCTTCCGCGTACCGAACCAAACGAAGCTGACCCGCGTGGCGCACATGGTTGCCCGCATCCGCGCTGCCGGATTGATGCTGTTGGCCAGCGGCCGATCTGTAGAAACCGTCATTGGGGTATCTCCGTGTGATGTAGATGTGTGCGTGATTTGAAGCAAGTCAGGCGAAGCTTCGTTCACTTAGGTGGGTGAGCGCCGCTTCGTCGGATGGAAAACGCCGGTCAGGGTCTCAGCGTTCAAAGGACGAATCAGGTCCGAATATGCCGTCTCCCAGTCACGCCAATGTTTTGAGGACTCGCCAGTGGAGATAGTTGGGCTGTTCGCATCCACATGGTTTGGACTTCCAAATTCCAACCTGCTACCGCAGTTGCCCACGGCGGAATTTCAAATCCAAGAGAACGGCTTGGTAGGCGGTTATCCCAACGGATGCAGAATTGGAATTACTTATGGATCGTGGGTACTCCTTGCCAATGGGAACGGCGGCTGTAGGATCTTCCTTGCTCGGCCGCCTTTTTAGTTGACACTGGGATCGCTGAGACTCTTCCGCAATTTCTTGCTCGATGACTTCGGGCCGATGTAGATGCCTGTCGTGTCTGCTGAGAGGCAGCGACCGCTCGCCCAGCTGCGCAACCGTTCGACGGACTCGGCCGCCGTGATCGCGACCGGCACAATGTTTTGGGCCGCCTGCACTAGCGGCACATCGAGCAGAGCCGCCAGGCGACAACAGGCGCGAATCTCTGCGCCGGTCCAGTTTTGGTCGTCCGGCAGACGCTGGTCGGCGGTGATGCTGAACAATTCGAGGTACATACGCCAGATCGCTTGCTTCTGCTCCGTGCCCGGCAAGTCGAGAAAGAACAACCCGTCAAAGCGTTCCGCCCGACAGAATTCTGGCGGCAGCTTGGTGACGTCGTTCGCCGTGCAAACAACGAACACATCCGACTCGTGGTCGTTAAGCCACGAGAGCAACGAACCGAACATCCGCGCCGAGACACCGCTGTCGGTCTGACCCGACCCGGCGATGCCGCTAAGCGCCTTTTCAACTTCGTCGACAAACAGCACCGCCGGCTGCATCGCATCGACGATCCGTAAGGCGCGTCGCGTTCGTTCTTCAGTTTGGCCAACCAGCGAACCCATCAGTGCGCCGACGTCGAGGGTCAGCGTGGGCCTGCCGGTTTCATTACCCAGCGCTTTGCAGAACGCGCTCTTGCCCGTTCCCGGCACGCCTAGCAGCAGCACACCCCGTGGCTTGTGCGTTTTGGCGCGAGTATCGCGTGGCCGCATAGCGCGCAGACAAAAAGCCTTCAATGATCCTAGTCCTCCCAAATCGGCGAACGATTCTTTTCCATGGTGCAAGGAAAGCAGACCACTCTTGGTCAGCGCCTGAGACTTGAGTTCCCAGATCGAAGAGGGCTCGATGTGGCCGTGGCGAACCAACGAAAGACTGTAGGCTCCTTCAGCTTCGTATCGTGTCAGTCCGCAGGCAGCGTCAAGGATGCGTTGAAGGTTTGCGCCTTCAGGCAACTCGCCCTCTTCCGTCGCGATGCCGCGAGCGATCTCTTCAAGCTGCTCGCGATCGGGCAGCCCATGCTCAATGCAGACGATCAGCTTCTCCAACTCGGTCGGGATCTGCACAACCGGCGACAGGATCACGAGAATCGTCCGGTTGTTCTTGCCCTGCACGATTTGTCGTGCCACGGCTTGCACCACCTCGGCCGAGTTCAGAAACCGGTGAAAGTTGACGAGCACCAGCAGCGACGCACTCTCGTCACCGGCCATCGCGCCCAAAGCGCGGACTGCGGCGAGCGGATCGGCTCCTACCGACTCGGTCGCGTCACCGTCTGTTTGTCCTGACACGCGTAATCCCTGGTCAATGTCCCAGGATGCGAGTTTCCAGCGCTCCTTATGACAAAGCCGGGAGATTTCCAGCAGGGCGTCTTCGTGTTCATGGCTTTGAACCCAGATGCCCGCGAAACACGCACGCACGTTCTCCGCCAGCCGCTCTGATAGCGTCATGGTTGGTTCCTTATGTTGAATTGAAAAAGGCGACCTGGCCGCAACACGGTCACCGAGATTCCGCCAATCGGCGGATCGCTTTGTAGGTCAGAGATGACTTCCCTCTCGGGATCGCGCTTGCGCATAAGGTCGGCGGTCATCTGGTCGGCAGCTTGGGTGTTGAGCCAGCGTTTGGCTCGATTGGTCATCCGGCCGCGGGCACGCCGCGACAACAGTTCCCAAGGGGTTTCATTGCCACTCTGTTGATGGAGTCGTTGTCTCAGGCGGGAGCTCGTGACCGTGAAGATGAAACTCCCGCTTGCCCAAGGGAACTAGGGCGATGCGTCCAAGCTCGGACGCAGCCGAACTCGAAGGGAATGAAGACCAACTCGTTTCGTTGTTCCACGTCGGCCAAATCCGGCAGCGACCCATCGTACGCATGAAGTAGCACCGAAATGCGGCGCAAGAGTTCGATGTCGTTCGTGCCTTCTAAGAGGAGCAGAATTCGCACCAGATCAGCAGTTGCTGCCCGCTCGGCCAAAGTGGTAGCGTTGGGTACTTTCGTGAGGGTCATGTCTCCTGTTCTAGGTGGTTCTTGTGTTGGGCGTGAGCGTCGTGGTACTCGGCCGTCAGCGACTCCGATGTTGGCTTGCCAAGCGGCCGACTCCAGAAATCGGCTTGCGTCCTGGCACTGGCTGCCGGCAAAACCTTTGGTTTCCACGTGGGATTCGCCGCTGGTTGAGATGATGATTTCAATCCTCTTCATGTGGTGTCTCCAACATGGACGGTCAACTTGATTGATCCGTCGACGAGTTGCTGTTCGGTGATAGAGTGTCCCTGCCGCCTCGCTTCCATTTTTGCTTTCTCACAGGCGTATGCCTGAGTCAGTCGGCCCAGTTCTCGCTGCTCGCCCCAGCGTCCTCGAAAATTATCAAACTGGATGCGGCCGCTTTCCGTATTGCAGACGACGGGATACCGCCAGTCAGGCAGCCGCACGCAGTATCCAGTGGCCTCACTACTGAAAAGCTTCGCCGTTTCTAGGACCGGGTCCGCCAGGCCCAGACGATGTGTGGCGGCGCGCAACGCCACCGGATCTCGAATCTCGGTTTCGATTGTCACTACGTGCGACATGCAACGTCTCCTTAGAAAGTGTTCTCGGTTGTTCAATCAGTCCGATTCGCTGGCAGAGTCCGCACCATCGCTGGCGTCTGCCGACTCACCAGGATCGCGCAGACCAATGGCGTGAACGCCTTCCGGTCGCGGGAGCAGCAGCGGCCTGTCGGACACTAGATCCTCGAGCAGGACTTCCACCACTGCCTGATCGTCCGCTGGCTTATCACGCCGCTGTAGTAAGTACCAACAAAGAACCAGTGGCAGCAGACACGCCAGCAGAAGCCCAATGTTGGTGATCGCTGTGGCGATGATCGGATCGAAATGCCGCTTGGCCGCCAAGTCGCGACGTTCGCCCTCCAGGGCGTCGCGCTGGCGACCGAACTCCGCGCGTTCGGCCTGTACTTCACGTTGCAAAGCCACCATCTCTTGCCGGGCTTGGGCATCGGCTTCGACCAGGCGTCGCGATCCTTCGGCGACCTCACGCTGCAACTCGGTCGTGTGTCGATTTTGCTCCGCCTGACGTTCCAAATACCTCTCGGCCGTGTCGGCCAGACGTTTGTTTTCGTTCTCGTTACACCCGATCACTGTCAGCATTAGGGCGATCGGGATGACGATCATTGTGTGTATTCCCATACGACCTCCAACGGTTCATGAGACGCCGTAGAATGTCCTGCAGCGCGAGCCGTAAGCGGCGTTCTTGGATGAACGCCGCGACCGCGAGCAGCAGGGCGACGGAAACGAAAGCGAGTGCAACGTACGTCAAAGTATGCTCCTTTCATTGGTGAGAGTGATAAGTCAATGAGATAAACAGCGTTGTCAGAGCTAAGCGATCCCATCATGTATATATGACGCGTTTTTGCCATAAATTCAGGTATCTGAAGCTCATGAGCCGCGTTACCACCGTGGTGTGTTGTCAACGTCCGCCACGCCGTTTGGCTTCATGTCAGGTTGGTCCACGGCATGTTGCGGGGCTTGCTGGTTGGGCTGTTCGATGTTCTCGTTGCTGCGGTTCAGCCAACGCTTTGCCAATACTTTTCCGATCAGTTGCGCAAGTTCTCGATAGGGCTTGTCCATAGGCTTGAGTCCAATAAAGAAGGCCCGGTGGTGAACCGGGCCTTGGGGGTAAGTTTCAGAATGTACCGGACTACGACGTCCGGCCGAAAATGGACTACGCTGCCTCATCCGAGTCGGCAGGGCCGTCGGTGGCATTGTCTTCGGATTCAGAGACTGAATCGTTGTCGACGTCGTCCGTTGCCTGCTGGGCGTCCACGAAACGCTTCCAAGCACGGTAGGCACGGTTAAGATCCATACCGGTGATCTCAACGATCTCCGTCCACTTGGTCCCCTTGGCACGCATTGCGGCGATTTTTGGAGCCCACTGATCCATCAGTGTGGGACCGCCCAAGTCGATCACAAACTCTTCGGAGGATTCGTCGCAGGCGAAATTCGCCAGCAACGTATTCAAGCCTTCGCTGGCATCCGCCGCCAAGATCACCTTGAGCGCCTCCCAGCCATGAATGCGAAACCGCAGGCGGGAGTAGCCTCGCGTCTTGCCAGGCGGTATTACCTGGTCGGCCGCAATGCGGCCGATGACCTTCCGCAAAAGCAGCGAGGCTTCGTAGCCACCCTCGCGAATGACCGACGCCAGATCGCCAAGCTGCTGCTGGATCCACGCATCGTCCGGCATTGCGACCGGTGTGGCGAGCAACTTGCGAGCGTCATCGATCTTCTGGCGAAGCTGCTCGGCCTCACGTTCAGCTTGACCCAGCCGGTCATGCACCGCCTGGCTCTGAATGCGACCATCGGCCAACGCATCGACGAGATTGGCGATCTGGGATTCCAGGTCGCGCACCCGACGTTCGTTGCAAGCGACCTGTTCGGGCACGCGCTGAGTCACTTCCTCGATCTGCTGACGCATGGCTGCGAGGGCTTCATCAAGCCACTGTGGCCAGGAAGTCAGCAGCTTGGCGAGAAACTCCAACACCGCCGCCTCGGCTTTTTCGACGGGCACGCGAGTCGTCAAATCACAGCAATGTTCGTCGGTGCCGCGATTGTGGCAGCCCAGATAAAGCCGCTTCCCGCTGGCCTGCTGCCACATGCGCGAGCCGCATTTGCCGCAGATCACCATGCCAGCCAACAAGCCGTTGGGGTACAGCGCCGTATGATGGACCTTCGGTCCACGGTGCTTCTGTCCGGGCTTCTTGCCGTACATATCCTTGAGGTCGGCAAGACCCTTCTGTGCCGCCACCCATACGGTGGCATCAATAATCCGCAGCTCAGGTCGCTGGACCACCACTTGCTGCTCGACGGGCACGGGAATCTGCTTCTTTTTACCCTGCGAGTTTCGGATGGTGCGAGTCGTACCCCAACGCCAGTTTCCATTGTACTTCTCGTTTCCCAGAATCTTGCGCACGTGACGTTGCCGCCAACGACTCGACCGACGGCGGTGTCCCCGTGGAGCGTTCTGACGATTCAATTCGTCGGCGATCCAGGAAATGGAGCGTCCCGTATTAAACCACTCGAAGATCTGACGTACCCACTTTGCTTCGTCTTCATTGATGCGGATTCCGCGTTCCGGTTTGGGGCCGCGGATTTCCACGGCCTGCTCCGGGTGCAGTAAGAAAGACTCGTAGCCGTAGCAGTAGTCGCCGGCCGAAAGCTGGCCGAGGACGCGGCCGAGTTGCCCGCGGCGAACACGGCGACCCAGTTCGCGAATCGTGGTGGAGTTGTGCAGCTCCATCACCTTCACCCGTAGTTCCCAGCCGGTCTGTTCGGTATCGATTCCCTCGCCGGTCGAGATAAACCGACTGCCAGAGTAGACCAAATCCGTGATGAACGCGAACGCGTTGTCCGCTCGGCTCAAACGCGACTGATCATCAACGGCGAGGATGCCAATCTGACCAGCGGCCATCATTGTCTGGAGGCGGGCGAACTCATCGCGGAAAACTTTGGTCCCACTTTCGGCCTCATCATAGATGACGATGGCCTGGGAGTGGTCGATTCCCATCCGCGTGAGTGCCTCACGCACCTCACGCTCTTGGTCCTTGCAGCTCTTGGCGGACTGCAGGTCACTGGAAAATCTCGTGTAAATCACGAGCACTAAATTCAACAACATGGCAGGCATGTCGAATACTCCTGCGGGAATGTCCCGCTCGAAAGGTCCAACAGAAGACTCGACGGCGCACGGAGGTCCCGCACTCCGACCTTCGTCGGTATGCCTGTGGCCACCGTCGACCGTCGAATCGATTTCAGAAACAGATGAAGACGCCTTCAGAGCAGGCAGACATGGCGCAGCGGAAAGCGCCGAAAAAATCCCAGGTGGATTTCTGGCTGGCCAAGATCGACCAGCGGAGAAGAAGTCGCATGCCGAGTGGCATACGCGAGAGTTAACAGATCCGCATCACCTTATTATGCCACGTTTCTTGCCCGAATTTAGATGCAAGTCGTTATGCAAAAGCGATTTGCGATGAAATCAGGCGTTCCGGTCCGCCGATTCTTGCGATTGTTGCGTTTTTGATACCTCAGGCATACAATCAAACTCGGATCGCCTGGCTGATCGGCGTTCTATTCCGCGAAGCAACAACTTGCCGAACTCAGCCAAGCGTTCTGCCGCAGGCAGGATAGTTGGATCTGGGTATTTGTCGGATTTGGTTCGAAGGGCACCTTCAATGGGAGCTTGGTTCGAGGCTTGATGTCTATCTTGGTGATCCGTCGCCGTGCGTTTCGACGAATTTCGTTTAGTTTCCATAGCTGATTCCTGAAACGAATGGTCCGTTTCAGCAGGCAGACATGGCAACGGCCGTCGCGCCGAAAGAATCTCAACTTTTGTACGGAGGAATTTGAGATGGCCGAATTGTTGGATTACACCGATTCCCTGCAGGAATCCGACTTGCAGTTGCAAACGTCAGAATTCCCCTCGGGCCACCGGGATTTTACGCTTGTTCGGACCAACGACGACGGAACAACGGTTCCGCTCAGCCCGCTTGAGCTACTGAAGCTCGATCGGGCCGCCGAGTTGATTGAGCAAGAGGAAAACGAACCGAAGGCCATGAACCAGGCGCTTTGTCGGCTCCTCGTACCAAGCCTGCGAACGAGCCGCGTCGGTCGTCACCTGGTGGTTGAACCGTGGTCGGATTCGGCCATTCGCGGGATGACGCTGCCCGACGAAACAAATACTGCCTTAGCCAGGGAGTTATCGCGCGAGCAGGCCGAACAGTGGCGCGTTGTCAAGTCAGGCAAACATACGCTGGAAGACCCGCTAGAGACCACCTTTTGGGATGCTGTTTCCGATTTGCCGTCGGTCAGGCGGACTTTCGACGATCCGAAGCTGGGTGCATTTGGAAAGGCCCTCTATTTTCAAATCGTTCCACCTGGGACCGGACGTCTTGAATTAGAAGGTTCCGAGCCCCAGGCAATCGTTGAAAGATGTCGCAAGACTGACTTTGCTGATTTGAATCTCGGCCTCAGCGCGTGAATTGCATAAACTGTACCGCAAGTACATGGCCGTGACCGTGCGGTGGACCAGTAAGATGACAGGCCAACTCGCCCGTCAACTCATTGATCAATGGCGGGATGACAATTCGCCTCTTTCACCGGTGGAAGAGACAATGCTCTCCCTGAGATACGGCGCCGCTGAACACTTCGGCAAAATCAATGTCGGATTCTTGTTTGGATGCGGTCCCTTGTTCGAAACGTTTTTCAATGAGATTTACCGCTCGATTGGCAACGGACAGCCGCAAGCCGAACAAGATCAGGCGACCACCGACCTCCTGGAGTTTGTTTTCCTCTACCGGAACTATCTGAGATTGAGATCCCATGCTCGCCTCCAGGAGAAACAAGGGCAGCGAGATCGATTTTCGGATCGCATTCCAGGATACGAAGACGGTAGGCGCATCAATCCGGATGACCTGGCGGATTGCGAGCTGAGCCCATTCGACCGAGCCGTTGCATCGGAAGCCCAGCTGTTGCTAATGGAGCAGGTGCTACCAGAGCTGGCAAAATCCAGACCGAAACAGGCGCGGCTGCTGCAACTCTATATTGAATGCGACTACGACATGGAAGCGGCGGCCGCAGCGGCAGAACTGACGCCTCGCAACTTCAATCTTCGCCTGCAATCGACGATCTTGCCGTCCGCTGCCAGAATCGCCCGTAGCCTTGGATTCGTTGACTTACTCGACGACTGACGTCTGAGTGTTAAACGGGTACACAACATTAGTTTTTTTGGCATGGCGACTGGCTGGCCGTCGCCAAATACCAGCTTGCGATAACACGAGGGTGCTATGGGAAAGAAACAAAAGCAGGAAGTCGCCATGAAGAAGAAGCTCGCCGTCTTATATTGTCGCGTCAGCACGTTTGACCAGAACCGCGGCGACTATAGCTCTTTGGAGGATCAAGAATCGCGTCTTCGACGAGCTGCGGAAGCAGACGGATACACCGTGTTTCAGGTCTTCAAGGAGGTCGCCAGCTCAGCAAGTTTGGAACGCGACGAGCTTCGCAAGATGTTGGGCAAGCTCGATGAGTTCGATGCGGTCTTTGTGACGAAGCTTGATCGACTTTCGCGTTCCATGCACGATTGGTGTCGAGTCAACGAGTTGCTCGATCAGCATGATGTCGCGCTGGTGTCCGTAACGCAAAAGATCGACACATCGACGCCGATGGGACGGTTCTTTCGGGACCTACTCATGCTCTTCGCGCAGTTCGAGCGCGAGATGATCGCGGAGCGAACCTACGAGAAAATGGCCGAGCAAGCGAGGCTGGGCCGCTGGAGTGGTGGGCGACCGATCCTCGGTTATGACGTGGCTGACAAGACCATCGTCGTTAATCGTGACGATGTGAAAATTGTCGAAGCCATCTTCGATAAGTATCTGGAGCTGGCGTCCATCGCCAAGACTGCACGCTGGGCCAACCTCAAGGGCTACCGTACCAAACACGTGCAATGCAAGAACGGGCGGGAGTTCAAGTCCCGCAAGTTCACCCGCGCGGACATCCAACGGATGTTGAGCAATATCACCTACATCGGAAAACTCCGTTTCGATGGCGTGGAGTACAACGGCGCCCATGAGGGAATCATTGCGGAAGAAAAATTTATGCACGTTCAGGAACTGATGGCGGCCAGAAAAGAAAAACCGCGGCGGGGAGATCAACGTCAACAGGAGACACTGTTGCTGGGACTTCTTCGCTGCGGCTTTTGCGGTGCCGCGTGTACTTCGAGTTTCGTGAATAAGAAACAGAAGGATGGAAAGATTCAGCGATATTACTACTACAAATGCACGTCGAAATCCCGACGAGATGCTGAGGCCTGCCCGAGCGCCGACCTACGCGCCACGATGATTGACGAAGCATTCATCAAGTACTTTCGGCAAATTGCACATGAGCCCGAACATTTAGAATCCGTACTGAAAGCAGCGGATGTAGCTTCGCGTGATGGGGTTGGTGAATTCGAAGCAGAGCGGGCCGAACTTTCGAAGCAACTGGCTACTGCCGAGCGGGAATCGATGACGCTTGTCGATCGCCTGGCAGATCCGGAACTATCGGGGATCAGCGCGATCAAGTCTCGGCTGACTGAGTTGGAGCATCAGCAGCAAGTCCTCAAATCACACATCACTGACTTGACTCTCCAGATTCGCGATCGGCGGGACCAGAACCTCTCGCTTGACGAGATTCGAGAGGCCTTTGAGCACTTTGACGAGATTTGGGAGGAACTGAATTTCGAGGAGCGGCAGTATGCGGTCCGGTTGCTTGTGAAGGAAATCCAGCTCAATTTTGAGAAGGGGCAAGAACAGGGCGAAATGAAAATTGAGGCGTGGGGCCGCCGCCCCACGCCCTTGCCAGTCGAGTTACGCGACTATCGCTCCGCAAAGTTGCGTAACCAGGACGGAAGGTATCCCCGAGTGGATTCGAACCACTAACCTTCGGCTTCGGAGGCCGACGATCTATCCAATTGATCTACGGGGACAAAGGGAATTGCCTACGCTGCCCACCAGCTTAGCGGCACCTGGCGTTCTGCCAAGTGGTTTGGAGTTGGAAGCGGGTGTCGGATTGGGCAATTGGTTTAGCGTAACAGTCGTTCTGGCGATTGAGAAGAAGCAGTTGAAAAATCGCTGAAAATGCTGTCAGGAGGCCAGCCGACTTCTGGACTGTGTTCAATCCGGGGCGGCGGCGATGACGGCCAGCGCGTCGCCGGCGTTGACGCTGGCAAAGGTGCGCAGGGTTAGCAGGATGCCGGACTCTTGAGCCAGGACAGTTTGAATGTCGTCCCCAAGAATGTTGCTGATGGTGCCTAAGGGATCGCCAACTTGCAGGTGCTGCCCTAGCTGCACGACCGGTTCGAAGAAGCCGGAGACGGGCGCTGGATGGCAGAGCTGCATGTGGCCAGAGTCTGGGCGTGGATCTTCGATCACGTGTGCCACGTTCGAGGTTGATGCTGGGCGGCTCAGCAGGCCGAGCCAGCCCATCACGTTCAGGCAGCCTTGGACATAGTCTTCAATGCCGCCAGGTTCGCAGGCAGCAGCCCCTCCGTGTTCCGCGTAAATGGCAGGTACTCCGGCATCTCGGGCGACACTGAGAGACCGCCCTTGCGGACGGAAGTCGGTGCCCCAGATCAGCGGTAGGTTGAAGGCGTGAGCCATTTGCCGTTGCCGGTTGAGGATGTCCGGATCTGGGTGAAGCACGTAGCCGGTCATCGGCAGGACACTCAGGCGAGTTCCTCCGGTGTGCAGGTCAATGTAGTAGTCAGCTGCCTGAATCCGTTCAGCCAGCGCGTAGGCAACTCGCTCGGTGATGGAACCGTCTGGCCGTCCGGGACAAACTCGAGCCAGGTCCGCTTCGTCTTCGCCACAGCGCGTCCCGCGGGTAAACGCGCCTTCATTGACCACGGGGACCAGCGTGAGTTGGCCACAGAGTATCTCAGAGGGAACCTGACGGATCAGGCGGCGGATTGCCGCCATGGGTTCGAATTCGTCACCATGCACGCCGCCGGTAATCAACAGGTGAGGTCCGGGGCGTGAGCCAATCCACTCGCGACGTTGCATCCAAAGTTGCCTTGTCTTCGAATTTGGGCTGGGGGGGAAGGTGCGAAATCTTAGTCGCGATAGAAATCAATCCAGCGAATTTCCAATTGCTGGGGTTCGTCCTCGAACATCCGCCGGGGGAGTTCAATCAGCATATGGTATTGCTGATCGCGAACCTTGCCAACTTTGGTCACTTTGGGATACCAAGGCTCATTTGGCTTGATCCGCTTCTCGTTATTGCCGAGCGTCACGAGCAGGTTGCCATCGTCGCCTGAGGGAACCGCCAGTTGCCAGGGTCCGTCTGCGCAAGACACGCGAAACGACTCCAAGCCTTTGAGATAGGCCTGGACCACCACTTTAGCGGGCCACTGTTTGCCGGGGCGAACGATGATGCCGCTCCCGATGCCGGCGGGGCTGGTGATCTTGATGGTGAGGACTGCGTCCGCCTGCCTGACATGCAGTTCTCCCCCTCGCTGGTCTTTGACGAGGGGGTCCTCCGCCGCGCCGGAGGGCTCGGCAGACTGCTCCTTTTGCGGCACAGACTTTTGTTGCGGCAGCGGGGCAATTGGCCTGGGACGAGGCCGGGGAATGATCTCGCCTTCTGGACGGATCTGTTCAACATGCACAATCCAACGCTCTGCAATTTCCACACCACCGCGGCGCTGCAGCGTGCCGGAGATACGGACCCGTTTGCCTGACCAGGCCTGGGCCGGTCGGCGAAACTTGTTCAGTTCGACTTCCCAGGTAATGTTGCCGGCCGTGATGGTGGTGCCAGTGGTCTCCCCACCAATTGCGGCGATGCCGGTGGTGAGCGTGCCTGCAATATCTACACGGACGAAGTCGGAGTCATTGGCACCTGCCTGATTCAGCGGGACGCCATCTACCTGAACGATCCCTTGTCGAGAAAACTTGGCCAGTAGGTAGCCAAACCCTGGCCCGGCCGCTCGGGTGGAACCTACCTTGGTGGTTAAATTGCCGACCTCATTGTTGGCTTGGAGGAAGATACTGTTGGGACCGCTCACCGTGGCCACGTAGACGAACGACTTTTCGAAATCGATCTTTGGCACCTCGCCGGTGCACCAGGCCTTCCAGACATTTTCGAACGCTGAGGCAGTGGTCAGCGCGTGCTTCTTCGGAACCAATTCGCGAAGCTTCTCGTCCTCGTTTCGACCGAGCCAAACTTGCTCTGGCTTGACCGCTTGCGGCCCGGCCGCCCGCTGTGGCTGTTGCGCCGCACTGCGTTCGGCCAGGCTCAACAGCATGCACACCGCCATGCCCTGGCAAAGAGCAAACAGGAAGAAGGGATGTTGGTGATTCATGGTTGAGTCTCCTGTCAGAGCGCAGAACTAAGAGCAGTCACGCCACCCGGCGAGCTCGTATCGCCACCCGCCATGTTGGCCATCGTCACGATGCGAACGGGGCCGGTAACTACAGGCTACCAGCGAAGACTCCAACCAGGCCAGGGGAAATGGATGCATTTGTCGAACAACCTACTGCATGGCGTTTCACCGATAGGTAACGCACGACCAGTAACGTCGAATTCGGACCGGCGAAACAAAGTTCACCCTGGAGAACGCCGAGGGAGGAAACGGACTCTTGTCTCCGCGAACTCTGCGGTGAGCTTTGTTTCTCCAGCTCAAACCCGGTGTCATTGCTTTCGGGCGTTACTTAGCTTAGCAAAGCTCCTTTGCGCGAGATTTTTTCGATCTCGCCCACCTCCAAGATTCACTCCGCTCCGGATCTCTTGTATCTTCTTGGTGCCAGCGATGGTTTGCTTCGGATATTTTTCTTGAAGACTTCCGTCTGTGGGACGAAATACGGGTACAACAGTTGCGTTGTGTGCGAACTCGCCGGTTGTCCCATCTGGACCAGCTGATTTTCGTGACGCGATGATTTCCCAACTGGAGCCAGTGCATGGCCTCAACGTCAATCTTGCCGGCAGCCTGGCAGGTCCCGCAGAAGTTTCGTGATCGTCTCGGCTCTCGGGTGGGACGCCAACGGGCGATGCAGGCTGAGGGGCATCTGCTGCTGATCCTACATGCCCCGCCCACTTCGCAGGATCCCCATCGCGTTGGCCGATTCTTCTGGAGGGCTGCCGACGGGACCTGGACCTCCAACGAACTCGGCACCGGAATTGGAGCGCTCAACAAGCACCTCGACCAATACGAATCGGCTCTCGCTGCGCTGGATCGGCAAGAGGAAAAGGCCACCACGGCCGACGCGTACTTTGACGTCTTGGATGGCCTTGCCCCGATTCGCAGAGCCGCCATCAACCTGCATCAGGTGTTGCAAGATGCCCGCAAGAAGTGCCCTGACGTCCGTGAGATCATTGACGTTCGGGACCGGGCGTACACGGTCGAGCGGACGGCGGAGTTGCTGACGACCGAAACCAAGAACGCGCTCGATGTCGCCGTGGCGCGGCGTTCCGAAGAGCATTCTCAGGCGGCTCAGCGGATGGCGCTGGCCTCGCATCGCTTGAACATTCTGGCTGCCATTTTCTTCCCCATCGCGACGGTCGCTGCCATTTTCGGAATCGATCTGCAAACGCTGGCCGTTGTTACCGGACGTGACCAGCAATCGCTCAAAGAAATCGGTTTGCTCCCCCCTCTTTTTCTAGGGCTGATCGTCGGCGGACTGGTCCTCGGCGTGGCGATGACCATGATCATCAATCGCGCCCCGCAGAACACTTCGCAGAACGAGCCGCGTAGAGATCCCAGGAAGCCGTAAACGGCTTGTTCGACCCAATGAGTTTGCCCCCAGGTCCAGTATGGCGAAGGGGGCTGATTGGCAAGCTGGTCGCGCTGCGCATCGGTGCTAGCACCAAGTTTGCGGGTTAGCGAGGCTTTCCCGGTGGTGCTACGTGTATCTGAATTCTCGGTCGCACGCATGCCGAAGACTTTGAGGAACCCACTGGTTGCATGAACGCGGAAAAGGCAGGGGAGTTTCCATGGCTAAGCACGTCTTCGCTGTTTGGGTGTTCGTCCAGAGCATCTGGTTCGTCGCTGATCCGACTTGGGCTCAAGGCCCGACCTCAGCGCCATTCCCCTTTGCCGCGCCCACTTCCAGTTCGCCGGCTCCGTCAAGCGGGGAATCGCAGGGACAAATACAGCATGGCGTGCTGCCTGAGTTCAACTCAGCCAACCGGCCCCACCCACGTGCCACGCGGTATTCGCAACCGCAAAGATTCCCGCAGCTTCAATCCGTTGCCCGTCCAGCAGATTCTCCGCATCCTGGGGTCCTTCCTCATGCGGTAAGGTTTGCTCAGCCGGAAACTACCCCCCCGCAGGCGATCGAGCTTCCGCAAATTACGCCGCCTGACATTCAGTTGGTGATGTATCAAGCTGCAACGCCGGGTTACCTGGCAGAGTCGCAGCAATCAGGCGAGTCCATCATCAAACCGGTCAGCATGCGGTCGCACGCGCCAAGCAGCAATCACCGTTGCTGTTCGAACGGGTGTTGCGAACTTTGCCCTCACCAGAGCGGGGCATTCGTGGACTACTTGCTGCTTCAGGTGAGCGACGCAGATGTTCCGTTCGCTGTCTTGCAGAACAACGGAGTTCCGTTTGGCCGGGCGGGCGTTGTGGACCCCGGCTACCGTTCTGGATATCGAGTCGGGGTCAATCTAAGTCTGGACGGTCAGTCCAGCTTGACCGGCGTCTTTACGTGGTTTGATGCCTCGGCCGATGAACAGATGGGCGTGCTGATGAACGCCGCTCCGCTGGTCACGTACCCTGGTACGCTCGGAGGAGCGACAAGTCCGAGTGCCTCGGCATCTTACGATGTGCAGTTACGAATGGGCGATTTGCAATATCGCTCGATGTGGCGTTATGGATCCCATTACGCCATCGAGTGGATGGCGGGAATACGGGGAGCGCACCTGGATCAGGATTTCAATGCGACGTTCCCCTTCACGGTTCCTGCCCAATTGAACACCACGGTAGATTCCAGGATTGATTTTGATGGGATCGGGATTCGCGGTGGTCTCAACATGTGGCGGCAGTTGCACCCCGACTTTGCCTTGCGGGTTTATGGAAAGACGAGCGGCAGCCTGATGGCCGGCGAGTTCGAAGCAACCTACTTGCAGAACAGCGTCGGCAGTGGCGTCCAGGCCAGCACCCAATGGTCGGACGACCGAGTCGTGCCGGTCCTGGACTGCGAGCTAGGCATGAGTTGGACCAACGATGGCGGCAACTTGCAACTGTCTGCCGGGTGGATGTTCCAAGCCTGGTGCAACACCGTGACCACCACCGAGTGGATCCGGAACGTGCAAGGCAACAACTTTGCCGACAGCTCAGACACGCTGACTTTTAGCGGATTGGTTGCCCGACTCGAATTCTTGCTGCCCTAGCCAACTCAACCTGCTCATGGAGCGGATCGGTATGGAGTTCAAGGCCTTGGGCTACTGCTCAGGCAGTTTCGAACGAACTTGCGCTTCGGACTCGGCAGACTTGTCCGGCTCGTCGCTCTCGGCAGCCAGGCCGATGAGCTGATCGAATTCGTCCGTGGCACTTCCGGCTCGGGCGTATTCGATGAACTCGTTCTCCATCAACTTGTGATCGGTGCCGGCCATTTCGCGTGAGACGCGGGCTTTAGCCTTCTGCTCCTGCCGCAAGTCACGCATCTCTTGCAGTTCCTTGGCCGACGAATCATTGCTGATGCCGGTCAGCATGTCGGCAATTTGCTCTTCTTCTTGAGCGGTGATCATGTCGGCAACAGTGGCCGCGGCTTCTTCCTTCAGCTTCTCGATCTCACGCTGCAGGGATTGTAGTTGGACCTTATGGCCGGCAATATTGGTGCCGATGTCTTGGACGTCCCCTTCGAGTTCGGCGATGTGCTCGTTTTTTTCGGCGAGCGTGCTGCTGAAATCATTGAACGCGGCGAGGCAGCGCATGTAGTCTTCGTTGCTCTTGATCTGCTCCATGCCGAGACCTTGCGCCTTGAGCTGGTTGACCACGGTCTTGGCTTTAGCGGCGGCCCCTTCTTTGAGTTGTTCGAGGCGATTGACTTCCTCGGTCAGCTGTTTGACACGCGCCAGTTTCTTCTCTTCCTGGGCGATCATGGCCGCCACCGCATCTTTGTATTGGTGGATGCGCTGTTTCTTCTCTTGCAGGACGCTATCGAAGGTGGCCTGAATCACGTATGGGTTGCGGCTCAGTTCTTTTCGCGAAGCATCAATCTGCCCCGTGATCAGGTAAAAGAACGCCCGCACGTATCGACCGATGGCTTTGAACACAACATCACCTATTCGTGGGTGCCGAAGAGATCTGACGAGGTAGAACGTTGAACCAATTTCTATGTCGAACAGTTGTCTCAACTGTTCACGAACCGACTAGGATGTTTTGGGTGCTTCCGGAGGTGAACCGTTGAGACAATTGTTTTACACAGCCGAGAACGAGCAAGCACGACAGGCGTTGTCGCCACCCGCGTTTCCTCGCTCACGCCTCGGGATGTTATCACAATGGAGCGTGATGACGACGTTTCCGTTGGTCGCTACAAGCGTACCGGATATTCGTCGATGTACAAGAAATCTTAAACTACCTTTGACGGTGGCGATTGTTATTCTACTCTCGATTTCGCCGAATCTCAGGGGAGTCACTCAGTTCTGTTTCGAGGTCGTGCATCCGTTGTTCCACACGCCGGGCAACGTCCAGGCTTTGGTTGAGTTCTTGGCGAATGCCTGACAAGTCCGAGGAATCCGTCGACTCCAGGGCCAGGGACAGCACGGTATCGATGGTGCCGGCCAGCTGAACAACGCTGGCGTCCACTTCCTCGAGCACTCGCTCCCGGGCGGCCAGGGTACGATCTCGCCCCGCGCGCGTGGTCATTCGATGCGACGTTTCCCAAAGCACGATCGACCGCTCGAGGGACATGATACAGGCTTTGAAGAGTTTCTCCACCTTGTTGGCAATCTCGAAGGCGCTGCGGCGATCAACATGCTCGCGCCAATCTGCCGAATCTCGGAATCGGCGGTAGACGTACCTCAATTGGCGTAGACGTTGCTCGGTACTGGGATCACGATCCGCTTGCAGTCGGCGGTCAAGATCGTTGAGCGTTCGCTCGTAGGCTTGACGCTGGCCGTCCTCAATTTCCTGAGCTGCCTGACGGGTGAGGTCGTCACTTTTGAAAGCCCAACGCGTGGCCAGCGCTCCCAGCGAAGCCAGGCAGGCGGCAAAGCCCAAGAATCCCAGCGTGGCACTGTCGGCAGCCCAACCGATGGCCAAGCCTGTCATTCCCACCATCGCCGGGGCAAAGGTCCAGGGGGAAATGAGCAACTTGCCCAACACCTTGTTTCGCAATGTCTCCGTGTCCATGCTCCACCCAGATACCAAGATCAGTAGGGAATCTGGCCCAGCACGAACGTGACCGTCTGCTGACTGTCATCGGTCAGCGGTGCCGCTTCGGCATGGACACGTTGTGAGGCGATTCCTTGATCCACAATATACTGGGATGCCGCCTGAGCACGAGCCTTGGCAAGCCGCATATTTGCCTCGGCGTCGCCATCGCGTCGGGCACTTCCGCGCACGCTGAGGTAGTATTGGGGGAATTGGTCCAACACATCGACCAACCGCGCGAGCGCAAACTTGCTATGCGGCCGCAGCGTCGAGGTGCCTGGCGCGAACACGATTCGCTCCACCGGCAAGGTTCCTACTTTTTCCAGTTCGGCCCACTGCTGCTCACTCAAGGGGGCCAGCGATTGCTGCGTGCGAACCTGTTCGTCATCACGCCCAGGAATCAAACTGGGATGGAAATGCTCTGCGTGCATGGCCTTGAGAATGCCGGGGAAATAGAGCGAACGGGAATCCGCATTCAAAGGGTCTTGGGGAAGCGCGCCGGTTTTGACCAACACATCGGTGATGCTGCGGATCATGGTATCCAAAGGTTGCAGCCCCTTGGATGGATTGCCCAACACACCAAAGTGGGCGTAGTTCTCTTGCGTGTTCTTCCACCAGATTCCTTCGACCAGCGACTGCGCCTGGGCAGTCGTGAGCGGCTCGCCTTGTTGCTTGGCGTCGGCGGTGACGAGCTTTTGCAAGGCTGAAGTTCGGCGGGTTTCGTACGAAACCCTCAGGTAGGCTTCGATCACTTGCCGAACTTCGGCCTCGTGATGAAGCAAGTAGTCACGCTCGGCGACCAGCACATCGACGATGAATCCGGTGAACCTGGAGCTGTCAATCAACCGCTGAGCCCCTTTGAGTTCGAGCGCCTTGCTGACATACGGTTCCCAAAGCACAAATGCCTTGGGTTCGGTGGGCTGGGCCGCTTTGAACTGCTGGTACACATCCGCGGCCCCCTGCGCGGAGATCCAGGGATCGGCACCCAAGCGGGGAACATTGAAATTGGCCAGCACCACGCGGGCCAACGTTTCGCTGGGAGAATCTCGAGTGAGTACAATCTTGGCATCTTCTTGATTGAGCGCGTCCAGGTCAGCCAAGGCGGTCTGATACGCCACCATGGCGTCTGCCCCAATGGTCTCGTCCAAGACCAAGACAATGGTGGCCGGGTCTTTTCCCGCGTCGCCGATGGCTTTGATCAAGGCGTCAATCGTGAAGACGGCCATCTGCACGTCACCACGCTCGAGGCTTTCGAGGCGGCGTTGATAGTCTGCCTGATCGTCCACGAGTTCGAGCCCGATCCCGGCTGATCGCAGATCTGAGGAGAACTGTTCGCTGCGTAGCAAGCTATAGCCGGAGAAGGAATCCAGCGCCAGACGCACCTGATGTTTGACATCTGGTCCACCACTTGGACCACTACCGGTCAGCCTTCGTTTGAGGGTATCGATCCGCGCTTGGGCGTCTGCGATCTCAAAGTTCGGCGGAAGCGGTTCCGGCTCGGGGGTCAGCCCTCGGTCAATCGCCTGTTGGCGAAGTTCGTCGTACTCTTGTTGTGCGGTGGCCATTGCCGCCTGCTGCGCGCGTGGTCCGGCCACCAGGTATTTGTAGACAACGGCTCCGGCAACGGCCAGCACGGTCCAAACGATGGCCAGCGCAATCAGTTTTCCGGAAGTGCTCACACGTCAGCCTTTAAGAGCGTTGAATCACCTTGAAGAACACCATGCCAAGGACTGCAGCAATGACGACACAGGGCAGCATCCCAAAGCACGCCATGCCCGTCAACACGGCCAGGAATCCGCGGGCGGCCACCGGAGCCGTGGTTTCGGATTTTGCCTGCGCCGCCGGTGGCGGATTCGCTGAGTTTTGCCCAATCGGCTGGTTACCAGACTCGTTGAGCGCCTGAATGAGCGGCAAGGCCATGTCATCCGGGAGTGCCGCCAAGAGTTCGAAGTCTTCTTGCTGGGCAGCGTCGTCGCCTCGGCTGCCCACTTCGGCCAGGACTTCTGAAACTGCGGTAAACATCGCGCCCGGGTCATTGGCCTTGCGGTACGAGTGCACGCGTGTGGCGAGCATGTGATTTTGCCGCATGTCCACGCCGATCACGTCCACCGTGATCCCCCGGGCAAGCACGTCCGGCAAGTATCGCTCGACCAGATGTGGATCGGTGGCTTCTCCATCGGTCACCACCAACAGTCGGTAGGTGCCGAATCCACGCTGTCGCTGCCGCTGTTCTAGAAGCCGGTCTGCCCCAATCTTGAGAAATTCCCCCAGCGGCGTGGTGGCTTGCGGTTGCACTTTGCGAATCGCCTGGACAAGCCGCGTTTGATCCACAGGCCCCAGCGGATAGACCCAGTTGTCGGAGAGCCCCCGCCGCGCTGAACACCAACAAGCCCAGGTTGGTCCCTTCAGGAACTTGGGTCAGCACGCGTTCCAGCGATGCCTTGGCGATCTCCATTCTCGATTGGTGCGCCCCACGCATCGCACTGGCCATGGAGCCTGAGGCGTCCAGGACCACCACCACGTTGTCTTGCAGGGGAAGATCTCCCCTCGCAGGTTTTGCAACCTCGCCCGCCTGGGCAAACGCGCGACCAGGCAAACACGCAACGGCGGTCGTCAAGAGTAGCATCACAACCACGGCGTTGATTCTGTGCCGGTGCGAGATGGCTGCCGTGTTCCGTTGGCGATGTGGCATTTCTCTGGTTCCTCAAGAATCCCTAGTGCTTTGTCACGGCAAAGTTTTCGGGTGCCATTTGTGCCATGCCCTCGGTTGCGTGGGCATGTTCGGATGCAAGTGGCGATTCTGACTCCACTTCACAGCCTGGCCACGCGAGCGAGACCTTGGCGGATTCGCATCTCGTAGGACGTAGGTCACTTTTTCCGTCCCATCCATTTGACGTAGGGTACTCGTTTGCAACTCGGCGATGCACAGGTATACCGTTTGAGCCCGGTCGAAGATTTCCCGCCGCTTCTCCGATGTGGCGAACCGCTCGCAGAGTTCTCGTACGGTACATGCAAACGGTGATTGCGAATCCGGACCCGCAGGATTTTCCGTGTGAGGAGGAAGCGTGTTGAGGATGCTGTCAAACGGCGGGATTCCCATCGACTATTCCCCACATTTTCATTCTACCAGAATTTACGGCGTGATTCCTCGCGCCACCTGCCACAATCTGCTCGCATCATACGCGACCAAAGTGTTTCGAGACCTCGCGTGAGCGGCAGGCACAACAGTCGCAGACCCTAGTTCCCCTGCGCCGTAATGTAGCTCAACTCCCACTGATTGAGTTCACGTTCGAGCCGCTGGCGAATTTCTGGGTGGGTGCTGGCCAGGTTCGTCCGTTCTGCCAGGTCCGCTGCCAGGTCGAAGAGCTCGAAGGGGCCGTTGTGGATGCTTACGAGTTTCCAATTCCCCCAACGCGCAGCTCTCGAATCCCCTTGCCGCCAGAACAGCGTTCGCTCGGCCAGTGGAGTATGCGGATCCAGTAATTGTTGGACAAGGCTCACACCGTCAGAAGCGTAGGCAGCCTTTGCCGGAGTCGGTTCGCCCCCTTGTTGCTGAGCCTTGCTGGCCAGTTCGACCAAGGTCGGATAGAGATCCATGGTCATCGTGGTTGCCAGGAGTTCGCCCTTGGGGATGATCTTCCCAGGCCACCAGGCGATCGCTGGTACCCGGTGCCCCCCTTCGTAGAGACTGTGCTTTTGTCCTCGCAGCGGTCCGTTGCTGGAGATTGCATTCTCCGCGTTCATCGGCACGCCAGCCATCCGCACGATGCCACCGTTGTCCGATGTGAAAAACACGAGTGTTTGTTCGTCCAGTTGGTGTTGGTGGATTGCCTGAACAATACTCCCAACGCTGGCGTCCAACTCTTCGATCATTCTCTGAACCACCGGCTGTATCGCGTTGCCAGCGTGTGGACCGATCTTGTCTTTGGCTCCTTCATACCGTTTGCCCGTTTCGCGGTACGAGTCATCCTCTGGCGTCATCCAAGGAAAGTGAATGGCCGAATGCGACACCAACAGAAAGAACGGCTCGCTCTTGTGGTCCTGGACAAAGCGAATCGAGTGGTCCGTGATCAGCTTGGTGTTGTAGCCCATTTCGACCGTCGGCTCGGTGTCGTGCCACCAATCCATGCGTCCGTACTTGTCCACGTGCGAGTGGTAATCCGTAGCACCATGCAAATGGCCGACGAAGCGGTCGAAGCCTTGCCGCGATGGTCCGTTGGTGGGGAAGTAGCCCAAGTGCCACTTGCCGAACATGCCAGTCGCGTAGCCCAAGCTGCCCAGGCGTTCGGCCAGGGTGATCTCCCGCAATCGCAAGCCGGGGGCGTTCTCGCCAAGTGCCCCTTCGATGCCTGCCTGCTGTTGGTACCGACCAGTCAACAGTGCCGCTCGGGTTGGAGAGCAATTCGCGCCATTGGCATGGAAGTCCGTAAACCGCAAACCCTCCCGCGCAAGCCGATCCAGATGCGGCGTCCGATTGACCTGATTTCCATAACAACCCAGGTCTCCATAGCCGAGGTCATCGGCAAGTATTAGCACGATATTGGGTACACTGGGTTGATCAGCTGATAATGCACGTCTACCGGCGTCTATTGACTTACCTGCGACAATGGAGATAAGTATGAGTGTAGCTATTCTGTGTAGTAAATAGCGCAGTAAATTTGGGGGGAGGGCTGGTGAGGAGGAATGTTCTGTTGGATTCACGTGGTGACTCCTTGATTTGCGTCCACTGTGGAAGTTGTTGCAGTATCAATGGAACCTGGCCGGCGGTCAACTTTGGAGGTGACGGGTAGACGATCGATGGGAAGGGAAAGAAAAAGCGGAGGCAGTCGCATGGTTCAGCTTGGATGTGGAAACAGACGAGTTGTTGGTATTACACCATGCCGGGCACTAAGCAGAGGGTGCCGCTGTTCGACGAGAACGGTGAACGAATTCGTGGCAAAGGGAGTAAAGAGGCCGCAGAGATTGCGCTTGCCAAGGAAAGGCTCCGGTGGGATTCCGATGATCGACTGGACGCTGCCGGCAATGGGCCATGGATTGTGGCGCGCATTTGTTCCGAATACATCCAATACTGCGAGCAGGGATTACAGAAGGGGGAGATCAGCAAGAGCCATCGCGACAATACCAAGCGGTGGTTGAATGATCTGTGCGGCTACTGCGGAGCGCTGACTGTTTCTCAACTGAAGAAGGGGCATGTCACGAAGTGGATCGAGGACCACGACACCTGGAAAAGTTCGGAAACTCGACGCGGAGTGATCGCTGTCGTGCTGGCGGCCTTCAATCGGGCTGAGGATCTATTCGGTATCGCCAACCCGCTCAAGGGACTGAAGAAACCTAGACCCAAGCCCCGGCTCACCTCAATCAATCCTGAAGACGAGCAGGCGATCTATGGGGCGACAGAGGAACGGTTTCGAGAGTTCTTATTTGCCGCAATCCACACCGACTGCGGCCATTTTGCGAACGTGCGAGACTGAGCGCCGACGATATCGAAGAAACGCCCCGCGAGATGATGTGGCGGTCTATTCTTCTAAAACTAAAAAGACTCGGAAGATCCCCGTTCGCCCGGAAGTGGCCGATATTGTACGGAAATTGATGAAGTCGGCCCCGCGCGGTTCGGGGCTGCCAATCTTTCGCAACACACAAGGGAATCCCTGGAAAGTCACTACCGGTGTAGTCCGTTTTCTGGCGATCAAGAAAAAGCTGGGCTGGGATGAGGATCCAATTCGCAGCAAATTCTCCTGCTACGCTTGCAAGCACACTTACGCTCCACCGCGTGCTCTCGGGTTATTGGGCGAATGGCGTTGGCTGTTCCATCGAGACGCTGGCCGAGATGCTCGGTGACACACCAAAGGTGCCTTTGACCACTATGGAAAGGAATGGGGACAGCATTACCAAGAGCCACTTTGGAACGCGATTGGCGATCCGACGCAGGCAAATGACATGATGCAAACCAAGTCGCACGACGCGTCACAGCATCGAACGCGCACTGTAAGCTCCGCCACGCAGCAAAAGAGGAGAACATGAGCACTCCCAGTCAATCCCGCCGTCGACGCTCACGCGGGTCGGCGTGGTTCTGGCGCCAGACGGACAGTTGGTACTACACTCCACCGGGAACGAAACGGCGTGTTCGTCTGAGGGACGAGGATGGCCAGCCGATCCGGGGCGAAAACAATCGAGCGGTCGCGGATCTCGCGCTGGCACGTGTAAAAGTCTCCGGTGACTGGAAGCCCCAGGTACAATCCGATGAGGTGGGGCAATGGTTGGTGGCGAAAGTTGCATCGCAGTTCGTCGAGTATTGCCAACAACGGTCAGCCAGTGGACAGATCAGCGGCGAATACTGCCAGGAGGTGGTGCGCTATCTCAACGATTTCTGCGAGTTTTGCGGGGCTTTGCCTGTGGCGGATCTTCGCAAAGGGCATGTGCAGCACTGGATTGAGCGTCACGAAGAGTGGCGGTCTCCGGTCACGCAGAGGAATGCCATGACCGCCGTATTGTCGGCATTTGCTCATGCGAAAGAAATGCATGGCGTCTCCAGTTCCTTGCGGGGCTTGAAGAAGCCGCCGCAACGGCCCCGGCTTTACTCGTTCACCGACGAGGACGAGCGGGCGATGTACGCAGCTACCGATAAAGCCTTCAAGAATTTCTTATTCGCGGCGGTGCATACGGGGTTGCGACCATTCTGCGAACTGGCACACATGACGGCGGCCGATGTGCAGGAAACTCCTCGCGGAATGATATGGAGGGTGAATTCGTCGAAGACGAATAAGACTCGGAGGATTCCAGTGCGACGAGAAGTCGCCGAGTTGACGCGACGACTATTGGAAGAGTCTCCAGCCGATAGCACAGTCATCTTCCGTAACACGCAGGCACGGCCCTGGAAGAAGTTGACGGGGGTCGGACGATTCTTGAAGATCAAACGGGACTTGGGGTGGGACAAGGACCCAGTCCGGAAGAACTACTCGACCTAGGGTGCTCGCCACACTTTCGCGCACCGTTCCCTTGCTGGCTACTGGAATGAGGGAGTCGGCTGTTCGATCGAAGTCTTGGCTGAGCTTCTGGGCGACACACCAGCCGTCACGTTTGCTCACTATGGGCGCGAGTGGGGACAGCATTACCAGGAGCCTTTGTGGCAGGCCATTGGCATAAGCAGCTGACGCACTCCTATTCTGTCGGTCGCCCCAGCGGCACAGTGATGCCGGGTAGTGCTGCCGGACGACGGGCGGGCGTCGATCCCGCTTGAGCACAGTCTTTACTCGCATCGCCTCGCGGATCCTCTCGATTTCCGAGGATTCGATGTGAATTCGCCCCTGGCCCTTTGCCCCGCCCTGAAGGTAGAGGATGGTGAACGGCCGTCCGCGCAGTTCAAACTCTCCACGCCGCGACCGAGCGAGCCAGTCGTATAAACTGAGGACCGAAATCCCCAATTTTCGAGCCGACTCAGAACTGCTGAGAAGTTCCTTGTCCACGGTTGTCACTCACCCTGCACGAAATCGCTTTGGCCGCGGCTGGCGCAGCCCTCGTACTCGTAGAGGTGAGAGTGACAAACGTTGATCGCACGGTGATCGCAAGATGCGACCGAGCAAAAAAAAATCTGAACTGCTAGACCACGGGCGCCCCGGCTGCCTGCAGCGGAAGAACACGAATTCGTTTGGCGTCGACATTTAATCGATGCCGGCTCTCGAAGACGTCGATTCGTTCCAAGAGTTCCTGGGGAAAGCCGGTTACCTTGCCGAGTCGTGATTTCCAATCCGCTAGATTCCTGGGCTGCATGGTGCCGACAAAGTCTTCGGAACCGATCCAACGACCGCTACAGGCAGCACAGCACAACCGCCAGAAGTACTTCCATGGCTTGCTGTCGCCGCGGAATTCGACTTCGCGTTCCAACCAGATTACGAGGTAGCGTGATTCGTCCACGATCAGATCCGCCTCACCACTCGCTTGCAGCAAACTAAGATTGAGGTCGGATTGGTCGATGCCGATTTGCCGCCGCAGTTGCTTGTAGTCAACTTCTTCGATCCGTTTTTCGAAGTAACGCCAGATCGAGAATGCCGACGATGTCCGGCACACGTCGGACGTGACAGTAGATCGTGACGGCGTGCGGAAGCGGCAGTCGAACTGATTCCGATGGATCGGTGTGAAAGAACTGCTTGACGAACCGATACCCTGCCTCACGTTCCTTGGTTGAAAAGAGTTCGTCGAGCAAGATTCGCGATTCTTGGTCTCCTTTGAGTTGCGCGAGTAGATCGGCGGCGCGATCCTTGATCATCTTACGTCTCTGGCAAGACCGCTCCAACTGCAGTGAAGCTCAGCACATCGCACGCCTGAAGAAAGCTGGCAGCCAGGTCGTCAAGTTTATCGAGGCTCAAAAATACCCGAAAACGTTTGAAGGAAAACCTCAGATGGCTAACGCGAAGTTCGGAAAAGCGGACTTCTTGCGATTCAACTCAGGCATGGCCGACAGTCTACCGGTCGTCCTGCATCCTGCACGGCTCACAAATCCGTGGCATCCGATCTCGACTCAACCCGGCCACCCATCCCGTTCACCACAACTCTGTAAACAGTGCCTGAAAAACTGTGGCAGGCGATCCATCCATTTCGGTGAACTGATTCTCTACGGCCTCACCCAAAATCTCACCATAAAGACCGACCAGACCGGCTTCATTAAGGGTGGACTGTACTTTGCGTTCCAAACCAAGCAAAGCAGGCGCGTTGTCGACTTCGGATGGAATCCACTCATTACCGGATATACGTTTCAGCCACGTCGATGTGTAAAGCGGTCCGCGAGAGCTAATAAAGAAATTGTTCTGGAAGGCAACTGACTCATCTAAATCTGCACGAACATTGGCCGACTCATCCACGAAAACCACTAATTTCTGTGAAACGCTGTAGTTCATATCCGTATTGTGGTACACCGTTCCCCCAATCGCGACAGAAACTTTTTGCCTGAGAGCGTTAACTCTTTCGTTAAAAGTACGCGAATAGTCCGGGGACTTGGACAGCGCCAATCGTGCTTCTGTAGGTAATTGGGAATCGCTCATTGTGGCCACTGCGAAACAACTTCGTGCGGAGCATAAGTGGACGACGGCATTGGAGTTTGCCCCTCGACCACCGCCGCCCCTCCACGAACTAGGTTTCCTTGTTGATCTCTGCCGGTAGTCCTGCCCAAATCATCAACTACGTACAATACCCGTTTATTACCCTGATGTTTTACTTGAACATTTGGATGATTCAACATTTCGTCAGTAAACTTTTGTCCTCCTTCCGTTGGACGAAATCGGCTCTTGTTCGGAATATGCGGAGAATTTTCGGCATGTCCATGTGTGTAGACGTGGTGCCGAGATTGTGCCGTGTAATTTGCACGGCGAAATGGATACGCATGTACCAATACGCCGATCTTGCCCACATAGTACACATGTTCCGCATGGTAGCTGTCCAAACTATGCGCATGGATGACCGGCGGTCGCGGCTGATTGCTGGACCGTGGTTTGGATCTGGCTAGGCGTCTGCGGCTAAGATGACTTGATCGAGCAGGCTTGGCTCGGTGCCGCGTGGGAGGGGAGGACCGGGCGGGCCGAGGCCGCGGGATTCGACTTGTTTGGCGAAGCAGCTTTTCCCGTCCTCTAGCCACCGCGCCGCTTCGCCGATGACCGCTTCGAGTGTGAAGCGATCCAGTTGCTTGCCGATGCTCTGAAGCACGCTGGAGATCACGCTGCGACGCTTCGCGCCCTGGGGCGTTTTGCTCGTACGACACGTTTTGCGAGCCATCGCGTCGTCGCGAAGTTGACGTTCGGCCACGTTGTTGTTGCCGTCAACCGCCGGTTCGGTCACGAACACGAAGAGTTCTTGATTCAACATCAAACGCATGATTTCGTGGCACAGACGTCGATAGTCATCTGCGACCTCGTTGCCGCCGACCGTGTCGTCGACCCATTGTTCGAAGCACAGTGCCAGCAGTTCGTCGTCCAACTTGGCCACACGGGCCGCACGTGTCGAATCGCTCAGACGCCGATCCGCTTTGATTCGCTTGGCCGTGCGATAGATGTTGAGCAACTGGTCGGCAAAGCTGCGGTAGTCGGCGTTCTCAGGATCTTGCAGCGTCAGCTTGATCGCCTTGCGAATCAGGTGTGCCCAACATTTCTGCGACTTGTTGAAGTCCTGGTAGATCGCCGCATCGTCGCTGATCAAAACGCCTGCAAACGTTTCTTTATTGAGGATCTTGGCCAGCGTGGCACCATCTTTGTGAACACCATAAAACAGCACGGTGAGCTTGTCAGTCAAAAACGCCCACACGCTATTGATGCTCCACGACGTTTCATCGGTGTGAACCACCGCACTGTTGGCCAGCAGCGTGCAGAGCGAATCGAATTCACTTTCCCAGCCTCGGGCAAGTTGGTTGAGCAACGCATCGGCCTGACTCTTCTTCAGGTTCAACTCCTGGAAGAACGACAGCACCGCGCAGGCTTTGTCGATCGACAGCCCGAGATGGTAAACCTGATAGGCGACGGCGACGAAGATTTCGATTCCGAACTCGCTGCGACCGACCAGGCCGGCGGGCTTTCCGAAGCGATTGCCGCGCCGATAAATCTCGTAGGCGATCAGAACCGCCCGACTGTTCTCTAGCCGCCACGCGACACGAGTATGCGAGAGCGTGCAGTCGTCGATGCACGTGTCAGGCGGCAGGACCGTTTCGGTTCGCTCAGCCTGTTTGATTTTATCAGCCGTTTTGATTCGGCCAACGCGCCGGCGTTTTCGTTTCCGTTTGCCGATGTTGGCTTTGCGTTGTTGCTCCGCTTTTTCGCTATAGGCTTGATCGAGACGCTCGGTCGGGTTCTTGCCCTTGAACTCTTCGAGTTGTTTCTCAAGCTCATTGATCCGATTGTGCAGCATCACGATGACGTCGATCAACCTGTCGGTCGACAGTCTCCCAGCCGCAGCATCGTCCCTGAGTTGCTCAATATCCATTCCCCATCATGGACAAAAACAGGCGAGTCTGCCAAGAGCGGTTTCAGAGAATGGATAGCTACTTCGGCGATGCCTAACACATGGTCTTGCCGTTCTTTGGCCCAAACCAAAGCGGGGCGAATGAGCGCCGGTGGATAGTTGGATTTGATCCAATCAGCAGTCGCCGGCAACGGTCTGGTCACTTCATCCCAGGTCTGCTCCGCGTCGAGCGGGACCGATGACCGAATGAGATGTTGCAGGTAACCGTACGATGGTCCATAGACCACGGACTCCGGAACTAACGCCAAATGGCGCAACACAGATTTCATACGAAGAACTCCCCAAGTTCAAACAGCCAACTTGAGCTCCCAGTATGAATCGAATTTTTACGATCTGGAGATTCTTTCTGCACAAAATCAGCACATGGGGGGCTATTGAAGGTCGCTAGCTCTCCTCGCGAATTGAGATGCCCGACCGCTATGGCTTGAGCTGAGTAGGGTACGCTGTGCGTACCTGATTGCGCGCGAGTGAACGGTACGCACAGCGTACCCTAGTGCGCCTGTGAAGGCGTTTGATCAGAAGGGTGGAAGTCCCTTCATGGGCTGATCTGAGCCCATTAACGGAAAGTAACTGCGTTCTCGCAAGAGGAGGTGGAGAGCAACTGGATGTGAACAATCGGTCCGCAGGATAACGAACTCGATTCGGCCTGTCGTTGTGGCGAGCCAGCTAGGGGTCGGCGAAGCCTAGGATGCCTTTCGACTCCGACGTTTCGGAGGAAAGAGGTTTGTCCCGGATCAAACAGATCAACCCGGGAACAACGATGGGTGGTTGGAGGCAGAACGATTGGAAGGTCAAACGCATTAAGCAGGGAGACCCGTTGCGGGTCAGTGGATCGCGGTTTCGGGAGCAGCCTCCCCCAGAGGGCCACGCACGAAACGGGATCGCCGCAGCGGGAGTCAGAGTGTCCATATGAGCTATGAAGCGGGGCAATGCCCGCCGAGCAAAGGGACACAGGAAGATTGATCGAGCAAGGACAAACAATTGGAAGAACCACCGGACTTAATCGCCTCGAAGGCCAACCGCCTGGCGAAGCGTAGATTCTCAGGAGACGACCTTACCCATTGGGCATGGTCAGAACCGAGCGTTTGGACGAACTCGATGCTGGCCACACTGAACAAGTGTTCGAGCAGGCAAGTGGCACATCCTCATGGATCAAATCTACCGCCCTGCAACTTGGTTTGTACGGAACTGTTCTACGAACTAGGTGCGTTTCGGCGTGGTCAATGCGCGGATCGAAGATTTCGCGGCCTTGTTCGTAGGCTTCTACGGAATCGCTCGACTCCATCACGTGGTCCAAGAACTCGTGGACAGCTACCGTCCGCAGGCAGTCTGGCGCGTCTACATTCCGAAGCCAGGCACCAAGGTGGAAAACTGGCCTAGGCATCCCGACAGTGCGAGACCGCAAGTTGTGCCAAGCTCGCTTCCGCCACGTGATTGAACCGATTCCTTCAACGTGCTTCGCCGAACACAGCTACGGCTTTCGCCCCAACCGTTGGTTCCGAAAAGACGCACTGCGTCCGCGTGGATGGGCTGGTCAAGCTAGGGTCCACTGATACACGGGGTGTGGAGGTGGGACTTGAAATCTGTACTTTGACACCATCCCTCATGATCGTCTTTTGGCGGAACTGCGGAAGCACATTGCCGACAATACGGTGATTGCTTTGGTGGAGAAGTTTCTGCAAGCTGACGTGCTGGACGGATTGGATCGCTGGACGCCGGTCAGCGGAGCTCCTCAAGGGGCAATCATTTCACCCTTGTTGAGCAATCTCTATCTGAACGATCTGGACCATCTGATGGCCAACGCCGGGTATGAGATGACGCGCTACGCCGATGACCTGGTGATTCAATGTCAAACGCGGGAAGAAGCCGAAGCGGCTTTGGAACAGGTGCGGGTCTGGACGGCCGAACGTGGCCTCACGCTGCATCCGACCAAGACCAAGATCGTCCATGCGGACGAAGACGGCTTTGAGTTCCTTGGTTACCACTTCATCAATCATCGCCGGTTTCCCCGGCAGAAAAGCTTGGCGAAGTTCAAGGACACGATCCGCAGTAAGACCAAGCGTACTCACGGCAACTCCATGCAGGCGATTATCGCTGATGTGAATCGAACGCTGCGAGGATGGTTTGAATATTTCAAACACAGTCATCGTTACACGCACTCGGCACTGGATGGCTGGGTGCGAATGCGTCTGCGGAGCATCCTGCGTAAACGCCACGGCCGCCAAGGACGCGGCTGCGGCATTGACCATCAACGCTACCCCAACAGCCTGTTCGCGGAGCTTGGACTGTTCAACCTGACAGCCGCCCAGGCTCGTGAAAGCCAGTCTTGTCGCAAGTAACAATCGACCGGAGAGCCGGATGCGGGAGATCCGCCAGTCCGGTTCGGAGGGAGGGGAGACCGAACTCAATCGGTCTTCCCTACCCCTATCTTTGCTGAGGGCAACGCAACCACCGGGATGACGCAGTCTGTCTTCGATTGCATCTCTCAACTTGGGATTCTTCCAGATCTCGTTGAGTTCGTCGGCAGACAGTTTGTTGAACCGCCGATTGAATCGGGGTTTGTTTTCAAGACAAACGTCACCAAACGACCGTCTCGGCGGCAGCATGTGTTTTACGAAGTTCTCCCTCTGTTTTGATACCATTGATGATATTGGCGTATGGTCTCTGCTGATGCGTCACGAATCGAGGGATAGAATTCCTGCAACCGCAAAGCAACTGCTCCCAAAGCTTCAGCAACTCCATGCTGAAAAAGTACGCTTCGCAATTTCATTGCTGTTTCGATCTTTGCGACACTCATTCCAGGGTAGATCTGAGGAACCACGGGCTCCATCGAGCCATTGCTGGCGAACTCAACAAAGGGTTCCAGGTAAGCATATCGCTCTTTGCGTGAAATCCCTTCGATGTCTGTACGAATTAGCACTGCCAACGATCCTTCGTTAGCACTCCATCCAATTTCTATCCGCACGTCCCCATGTCGATACCTAGCCACAACGCCCGTGTCTCGGGGGCCATCATTGACCTCTCGCACTCCTGCGAACCGAAAGTCATCCTCGCCGTCGAGAAAGCCGAAGTGTTGCTTAACGGCTGACTCGAAAGCGAGACTATCTGAATCCGGTGTGATGGCAGTCATGGCAAAACTCCAAGCTTAATTGTTGAAGGGTGTGTATATTCCCTACCGATTCAACGACCGATTCTCAATCCAATAGAAAGGGCTGGGGCCAAACGAACGAGGCGTTGGTTGCCGCCCAATGTCGATTATCGTGGCACCCTTATCCTTCCCCCAGTACCTAATCCAACTACGAGTTGCTTCCAAGCTGTTCCGGTTCATCCCGGTCCAATTTCTGGGAGCATAAGTCACGGAACGCCCTCCAGCCCTATTTACCATTCTCGCAACTGCATTCACTCGCTTCATATTTTCGCCGACAATCACGACTTGCTCGCCATTTTCGATCGCCCGCATAATACGAACACTATTCGCTTGATCATAACCAAGTCGCTGAAGTCGGTGCTCATTACTCCGACATCATCAACCGCACCCGCTACAGCCCTTGGGGCAGGAAGTCCTCCTCTTAATATCTTGCACGGTTGGACTGGCGTTCCATTATGCACCAGCACCCCGTCACCTGTCACGTGATAGACGTGGTCCAGATGCACCTCAAGGTTGTACACCGCCTCGGGCGAAGCGCGGGGGGTGATGCTGATGACGTGGGTGGTGCTGCCGAAGATGCGGAGGGTTTCGCCGGCGTGGAGGTTGCCGGCGGTGATGAAGTCTTGGCGGTCTTCGTTCCAGAAGGGGTGAGCGGGAGTGGTGCCGATGGGTTCTGTGAGATTCGCTAGGCGGAGGTCTAGGATGTCGGCGGCGTGGTGGTGGAAGGTGCCGGTGATGACGCGGCGACGGCCGGTGGGATCGTGCTCGATGGGTGGGCAAGCGCCGATGTAAAGGAGTTTGGCATGCCCATCAATGCCGCACTCAGGCACGTAGATGTCAATCCGCCCGCCGACCTGGGCGCAATGACAAGAACGCCGTGATCGGGCTGTCGAAGACGAACCCGTTGCCGAGAGATTCAGCGGTCAACAAGAGCTTGAGCAAAAAGCCGAAGCCATTGCCAGCAGTCGTGCCCGTGTTCAAGCCGTGGAAGCCTCCGGAGCCAGCACGCTTTCAGCCCTTCAAACCGGCACAGTCTGCGAAGTTCGTGATGCAGAAGCCGAAAAGCTAACCCTGTGCCCAAGCGGTAACTTCATCGGCACTGGTTGTCCAGCGTTCACCAGTCGTGAACCTTCGTTCCAATTCAGCAAGAACATCATCAGGATTGTTGGGGAAGCCATCCTGTGCGAACGCTTGCACTTCTGGAATCGAGCCACGGCCAGCAATAAATGTGACCCGATCAGCAGAGAAGTAAGCAGTGATGAACTGAGCTTCCTTGGACGAATCGTAGTCCGCAGCAATCATGTCCCAATGATTTGCATTTGCCTCATTGGGAAAACGTGCGACATCTTCGGCTCGCATTTCGAGGTATTCAGCGATCCATCCTTGAACGTTCTCCAACGTCAGTTTGTTCTCTGAGGCTGGTTCGCTTGCCGCTTCTAGTAGCTTCTGGATTTCGTCCATTTGAATCAGTACCACTCAATATAGAATCCTTGCACACGCATCCCGTCAGGCTGATTTCTCAATGCCCGTTCTTCGATAGGGCCAAGTGCCTTGTTGATCCTTTCGGAAAGCACTCGCTGGTTCTCGAAGACTTGCCGACCCCCGATCTGACGAGGAACAATCTCATCCACGTTGACGGTATAGCCCATGATGTCATCTGCGTCACCAACTTTGACTTGACTTACAGGCTTGTCAGGGAAGAAGCGATCTCGAATGTACCTGCGGCTCTTGTACGAACTGAATGGCACTTTCTGACCGACCACAGATGTTTCGGCTCCGCCAGCAATTCTCAGATTCGACTCATCGATAGCGGCTTGAATCATTCGCCGTTCAGATGCTGTGTACCGAGACGCATTGATTCGTAGCTTGACCTTTGAACCAACGGTTAAAGCACGAGTGCTGCTGGCAACAGTTGTTGGGGCATGAGCACGCAGGTTACCCAAAACTTCATCGGCGTTCTCAAACCCCTGAACGAAACCGGCGAGCTCGTCGAGGTTGGTCTCGCCGCTTTCAAGCAGGTCGCGAAGCCAAGCTTCTCCTTTCGCACAGATCGCTTCATTATGAACAAGAATCGAGTGTGGGCCAACTGCGTAGTTGTGGAAATCGCCGATCGTCAGGTTCGAAACGGGGAACGCTTCTTCGTACCGCTGCGCGATGCCGGTAATGACTTGCAACTGACCATCTTGGCCGATACAACCCCGACAATCACGGACCACTGGATCGCCGCTTTGGTGCATCGGTCAGGAATGAAATTGCCAAGCTGATCCAGAAAGCTCAAAACCGCCGCAAATACGTCCCCACCGTCCCCCTTGCCTCTTACGATCGAGCCGTAAGCCAAGAGCCAAACCAAGCATTCATTCGGGACGAAATCATGGAGAAAGTCGGGAAGCTCGGGGTGGCGGTGTGGGATTGCTTGGTTGCGGGGGTTAGTCCTTCTGTTTTGGTGGGACGTCGAGAGTTAGGGAGTCCTACGTTGTACCGGGTTAAGGCGGTGAGGAGGGAGGTGGGGGAGGTGATCAGTTAGTCTCGCCACCGCCAACTAATTGCTCCATCGTCATATACCGCAGGTAAAAAAATTGGCCGTTTCACACCATGCTTGTCCTCCACCTCCCACGATTCGTCGTCAAGATAGTTCTCAGGAAACGGCGGGTCAACGTCATAATTCTTCTCGTCAGTGATGAACTTCCACATTTCCAACAAAGGATCGGCGTTGTCGTTAGGTTTGAATGTCGCCCACATTTCTGGTCCATCCTGCCCAATGCCAGAAATGGTCCCGATGTCGGTTTCGCAAAATACTAGTTTCATACTCTTCTCAATCTAAAAGTTTGTTTCAAGGAATCGTGATGGAACAATGCCTCGTATCAAGACTTCATTCTCTCCTTGCGTGAAGTTTATCGCTCGTTTCCTGAAGTTGTTCGCTGGCTCTCTCATGAGAGCGTCCAATATTTCGTCTTGACGATGTATACTTATGCCCGGCAAATCGCCAGCGTCAATCGCCTTTTGAAGCTCTTTCAACTTGACTCCAATTACGTTTCCGTTTTGTGGCGACCAAGCAAGGGCCTTTCCTTCATCTAGTGTAAAACTCGTGAATGGGCTGTTGGCCTTGCGTCCACGACGATACGAACCAAGTATGTGGTCTGCGATGGTAACTTGATGGCCGTTGTAGACACCTGCGGGATTCGCTGGCACGAGGTCGCCCGCTCCATTGATGTAAGACTTCGGACCCTTTGGGCTTGTCGGTGAAAATGGGAAGTCGTCGCCACGGTACGCTCCTCCCCTTGGGGCAATTCCAGTCACATCACATTGAATAGCATTATGCACCAACACCCCATTACCTGTCACGTGGTAGACGTGGTCCAGGTGCACTTCGAGGTTGTAGACCGCTTCTGGCGAATTGCGGGGAGTGATGCTGGTGACGCGCGTCGTACTTCCGAAAACTCGCAGGGTTTCGCCGGCGCGGAGGTTGCCGGCGGTGATGAAGTCTTGGCGATCCTCGCTCCAGAAGGGGTGCGCCGGCGTGCTGCCGATGGGCTCGGAAAGGTTCGCGAGGCGGAGGTCCAGGATCTCGGCGGCGTGGTGGTGGAAGGTGCCGGTGATGACGCGGCGGCCGCCGGTGGGATCGTGTTCGATGGGTGGACATGCGCCGATGTAGAGAAGCTTGGCGTGGCCGTCGATGCCGCACTCCCAGGCACGTTGATGTCAATCCGTCCACCGACTTGGGCGTTTCGCTCTTCGAGCCACCACACCGGACGCAACAGTTCGACGTAGGCCCAACCGCCTGCATGCTTGGGGGCCACCAGTTTCAAACACCGCTTGGGCAGAACGACCAAGGGACTGTGCCAACTGTTCGACGAATTATGCGAACGGGGCATCGAACTCGTGTCGCTCAAGGACGGGTTTTCGCTCGCATCGCCAGCAGGCAGGCTCCATGCCCGCATCTTGGCAAGCGTGGCCGAATATGAAAACGAAGTCCGCTCGGAACGGATCGCAGTCGGTCAAGCGGTCGCCAAGCAGAAGGGGAAGCAGTGGGGCGGCAGCCAGAAGGGTTGGCCGTGGAAAGTCACCGACGAACACGTTGCCGCCGTGCAGCAGATGAAGGAAGCAGGCAAGAGCGTTTCCAGCATCGCCAGGGTGTTGAACCTGTCGAGGCCCACCGTCTACAAGCTCTTGGAAGTTACTTAATTATCAATAGTTCAATTTTTTTTTCAAAAACGGTGGGGCCGAAGGGTGGTCGAGGTAGGACTTGGTGGGCCTACGTGGATTTATTTATGGATGGGAGAGAAAGTGATGTTTGCTTTTCAATCCGGCTCGACTACCCCTGCTTGCCTCAAGTCGTTTAGTCCGTCCAAAAGTTCGATATATTTCTTCTTCGGTTTGCCTTTCGGAGCCACAAGCACAATATCCGGTTCTTCGTCCTCTAAGAACATGTCGATGACAAACGGCCAATATGTGTTCTTTGGGGAAATCTTGTCACGCCATCCTTCCTGCAATGCCCGCTGACGTGTGACGACAACTTGAGTGGCAGGATCGCGACGTACTAAACTGGCAGGGACACCGTGCATATCAAATTCTTGAAAACTCGCCTCTTGAATATCCAACGCCCAATCCACAGCACCGTAGAACGACTTTTGCGCTGAATCGAACGGTGATTGGACCTCTGGACTGCGGTCCACGTGATGAACTGCCGTGTTGATTTTTATTTTTCCAATCTTCCCCTTGAGCGTAACGTGCTTGAACAGTGGCCCCCAGAGAATAAGCAGGTCATTCGTCGTGAGGCCGTCTACCGTCACGTCCTCGAAAATAGCTGGGCCAATGCCGCAATTTATCGACGTGCATTGCTCTAGCCAGACATTGCGTACAACCGCTCGTCTCGGAACTTCTTTTGTCAAGGAAATAGCGCAGTTGTTGAACGTGCATCGCTCGAATTTGAAATCCTCGAACGTAGCTCCACTGCACCTGTCAAATAGAGAATCAAACTCTTGTGATGAAAACACTGTCATGGAAACTGTGTGGTTCCTCTGCCTGGATGGGTTATAAAGTCACTTGCTCGCCCGAAGCCGGGACGTGACAAATGCCGTGGGATAGCATCTGGTGTGGTGATGTCGAGAAGTCGTAGATTGTAAGCCTCGCTACCAATGAAATCCGGTGACGATATAAAACGTCCATTCGCGCCTCTACTCATTCCTGTGTGACGCAAAATGCTACTCAGCATCTCGTCTTCCTGAACGTAACGAGCAACTAATCGTTCAACCGCTTTGCCGTAGCTGGCATCGGCCAGACTGGTGCCGTTTCGCAAATGGGCATAGCTGCCGGTCCGATTTTTGCTTGACTGCCGATGTTAGTCCCTCGATCAGCGTGAGTCTCACGTCGAAATCCCCCAAACGCACTTCAAAGGTCGGAGAATATCCCTCCGCACATCTCAGAATCAGCGCATCCTCCAACTCGAGAGTGAACTCGGCTGTCAGCACGTTCATCGATTTATCACCTCACATTCTCCTGATGATTCCTTGTGGAACCGGCCGTTGATGGCACTTGGGTGTGATGTGGAAATGTCTGGACCCCCACAATCTGGACAAGGAATAGAATAGCACCAATACGACCGAGGAAGGAGGCCGGTGATGGGAAGAAGGCGTTGGATATTCAGTGCGGCGTTCAAGGCCAAGGCGGCGTTGGCGGCGGTGCGGCACGGCTAGCGACGCAGCGTTCGCCGAATTAGGGCTACGACACAGCTACGAGTACTGCTTCGCCGCTGGCACACTCATTCTCACCGCGTGATGGCCACCTGAGAGGCAACGGGCTACGTCAATTGCGAGATCGGCTGGCTTGCGGCCAGGTAACTGCTGATCTCGGTGGGAATTCCGCTGGTAATGCGGAGTTCTGCCGGATTGATGAGCGCGCCCATGATGGTGGCGAACACGTTGGCACTGGTGACGACTTGTCCCAGCGGCGCGGCGGCGCGGCTGTCTGACTCGCCGATCACCTGGCCCATGGGGAGTCCACCACCGACGAAGGCGAGGGTGCAGAGTTCGCCCCAGTGTCCGCGTCCGCCTGATTTGTCAATCAGTGGCGTCCGGCCGAAGTCGCCTGTGATGACCAGCAGCACCTTTTCGCTCAGGCCGCGTTCTTCCAGGTCTTCGACAAAGGCGGTCACGGCCTTGTCCAAGGCTGGGCCGAGCAGCGGCATCCCTTCGTCAATGCTGAAGGTGTTCTTGTTGCCGTGCATGTCCCATCCGGCACTGGTCACCGTGACGAATCGGCAATCGGCTTCCACCAGTCGCCGCGCCAACAGCATCTGTTTGCCCAAGGCGACCGGCGAGGGGGATTCTTTGGAACTCTTGCTATCCGCCAGCCACTGAGGGATCTCAAACATGCTGGTGTCGTAGCGCTCGACAAGCTTGGGGTCTTCCTTGCGAATATTGAAGGCCTGGCTGACTCCTCCCAGGATTACGTCGAAGGCCTGCTGCTCAAATTGATCCGCCCCCAACAGCGCGCCGCTGCCGTCGAGTTGCCGCCGGAAGTTATCCAGGCTGGCCAGTAGCGTGCGCCGCTCGCCGAACCGTTGTTTGGGAATGCGCAGTTTCATGTTCTGCATCAACGCGCCGCCGGAACTAGGATCAAACGGCTTATACGATGGCGGTAACGTGCCCAATTCCATGGCGAACTCGTCGAACCGCCGCCCCAGTCCTGCGTATTCTTTACCCACCGCCGGAGGCCGAACGATGGCCGCATTCGGCATGCCTGTCCGGGGACTATTGGTGCCGGCCACTCGGGCATAGACCGAGGCCATGTTCCCGCCTGTGGGATTCCCGCCGGACATCATTTGCAGGGCGGCCTTTTCGTGCGAACTGATTCCGTGCTGATAGCAACGGACGATCGCCATGCGGTCCGCCATCGCGGCCAAGCCTGGCAAATGGCTCCCGAAGGTGACGCCAGGCAGTTTGGTTTGCACCTCGCCAAACATGGCGCGGTACTCCACCGGCGCGGTCATCTTGGGGTCGAAGGTTTCGATATGCGAAGCGCCCCCCTGCAGGTTCAGCACCACGACCGCCTTGTCCTTGAGCAACGGTCCCCCCTCAGCCGCATCGGTCTTCGCAGAAAGGAAGCTGGAGAGGGCCAGGCCTCCGATCCCGAGTGTTCCTACCTGCAGCATTTCACGGCGAGTGCAAGTCGTGTGATTGCGGGGCCTGCCATCGGTGTAAATGGTGAGCATGTCGAACCTTTGGAACAAGGCGTCTGGGTGGGTTAGGAATCGAACGCGACCAGCTCTTCGCGTCAATTCCCGCTGCATCGACGAACCAATCCACGTTAGTCTATCCGATTCCTGCGCGCCAGTTCAACTTCGTCCTGGACGTCTCGGACTTCAGGGTGCAGGAACGGGCTCAGTGAGCTTGGGGGTGCAGGAACGGCTAGGCCTAGGGCCTCGGTGCGCGTTTGCATCCGTCCGCCATCGACGCTGACGCACGCCAGAGAGATGGGCATCGTCGGCTTGGTGTGCTCGCGCGGCAACGGTTGGCTGAAATACGCTGCGAGGTCCGCCTTGCCCTGAAGCACCATTTCGGTGCCGATTCTCGTCGCTGTCTTGTTTAGCCCGCGGCCCGTTATCTGAACATCGCCGAGCTTCTTCAGCAACAGCGAGCCGATCGAAAATGACGAAACATGCGCCGCGGCCACCACCTTCTTCCCCAAGACGGCCGGACTCGACGCCGCCGTCAATCGCCAGAGGGATCCGCTGAGGGAAAAAAGTCCCGCTGACATGGTGGGCATCGGAAGAACGGTTCGTCCAAGTGGACGACACCGTCGCGGGTCTGCAGTGGTAAGAGGTGCACTTACCCGCGAGCGTGAGATACGCTTGGCCAGTGGCTTTGTGGAGACAGTACTTGAGGAGTTTCTTCGCCCTCTTTGCAACTCCTAACAGGGACTTCTGTAGTCGCTCTGTAGTGTGCTGCGCTGCCTGTTTGGGCAGGTTGCGTAAAACCTTTCCCAGCAAGTAGTTGTGTAGTGGAGGATACAGGGCTCGAACCTGCGACCTTCTGGCTGCCAGCCAGACGCTCTCCCAACTGAGCTAATCCCCCTCTTGTGGGCCACGCGGGCTGGGTGTGCCCAACGTTCAACCTCAAACTATCGAAAACGGTATCACTCGATTCGGAGCCTGTCAAGGAGGTGTGGGTGGTTTAAATTCCAACCCGCTTGGAGTCACAGCTCGATAGATATTCCTCCCTCTCAAACTGAATGGAATCGGTTCGTGAGAACTTGTTCCCTGCGCCTCTGTAGCGTGAAAGCGGCATGTCTGCGGCAGTGGGCGAGATTTCCGCCTGCCGGTCGTTGAGTCAACGGCTGAAGTGGCTACAATCGGCGTTTCTTCACGAATACACCACCTGTTCTTCATGCTCTCCAAATGTGGGTAGCTTCCGGCAAGGAGAAACTGCCCTTGGAATTGGCAAGTCTGACACATATGGCCCTGTCGGTAATCGGAGGGCTGGGGCTGTTTTTGTTGGGGATGAAGAATCTCTCTGACGGTATGCAGGCGGTGGCCGGCACTAGCCTTCGGCGGCTGATTGGGGCCGTGACCAACAACCGGATCCTGGCAACCGGGGTCGGCACGCTGGTCACTTGCGTCGTACAGTCGAGTTCCATCACCACGGTCATGGTGGTCGGGTTCGTCAACAGCGGCGTGATGCAACTCTCCCAGGCGGTCGGAATCATCATGGGTGCCAACATTGGCACCACCATCACCGGCTGGATGTTGGTCCTCAACATTGGCAAGTATGGATTGCCTATCTTGGGGGCTTCGGCCTTTGTGTACTTGTTTTCCAAAGGGGATCGCTGGCGCTACTGGGCCATGACCGCCATGGGGGCCGGAATGGTCTTCTTCGGTCTCGAATTGATGAAGCAGGCGTGCGGTCAAGTCAAAGAAATGCCAGAGTTTGCGGCCTGGTTCCATCAGTTTCAGGCGGACAACTACTTCGGCGTGATCAAGTGCGCCATGGTCGGATGCCTGCTGACCGTGTTGGTACAGTCCTCTTCGGCCACGCTGGGCATTACCATTTCGCTGGCCACCGAAGGGGTGATCTCTTATCCCACAGCCGCGGCTTTGGTCCTGGGCGAAAACATTGGAACCACGGTCACGGCCTTTCTGGCGTCGCTGGGAGCAACCACCAATGCACGTCGAGCGGCCTACTTCCACGTCGTTTTCAACCTGATCGGTGTGTTCTGGATCACTTTGATTTTCCCCTGGTACATCGATTTGATTCAATGGATCTATCCCGTCGCCGACGTGACACCAGCCATCGCGGCGACTCATAGCATTTTCAACGTCGTCAATACGCTGATGTTCTTGCCGTTTGTACCGTTCATGGTGCGCTGCCTCGAACGCCTGGTGCCAGGCAAGGCATTCAAGGAAAAACCGCATCTGACGGACTTGGATATTCGCATCCTGGAATCTCCCCTGCTGGCCATCGAGCAATCTCGTAAAGAGATTCTGAAGATGGGGAATGGCTGCGAGAAGATGATGGATTGGTTGCGGCTCTTGTTGGAACAGGACAACCACGATCAGAAACTGGTCGATCGACTCCAGCGTCGCGAGACGGTCCTGGATAGCATCCAGGACGAAGTTGCTCAGTTCGTCACCAACCTGCTCTCAGGCAGCGTGCCCCACTCGGTTGCCGACGAAGCCCGTCTGCAACTCCGTACCGCTCACGAATACGAAGCCATCAGTGACTACCTGGTCAGCCTGTTCAAATTCGATCAACGCCTCCGTAAAGATGGGCATCGGTTCACCGAGCCACAACGGGCTGGTTTGCTCAGCCTGCACGACGCCGTAGGCGAGTATCTGCGTACTGTGCACAAGGCGAACGAAGTGCAGAACCGTGACATCATGGCCCGCCAGGCAGCCCCGCGGAAGAAGATCCGTGCCGAAGTCAAGCGTCTGCGGCGCGAGCATCTCGAAGATCTCTCCTCAGGCGGAATGCCACCGCAGGTAAGCGTGGCTTTTATGGCCGCCCTGAATGCATACAGCCGCGTGCTAGAGCATTCGCACAACATCGCCGAAGCGGTCTCCGAAGAAAACTGACCAGGTTCCATCCCAACCCGAAGCGTCAGCGAGAAGCTTGACAGGCGATGTCGTCACGGTTGTCATCACGACGGAGCGTGACGACGACTTTTCCGTGGGTCGCTGGAAAATTGAGTCGAATTGAACGACTTCTTCCCCTCATAAGGTCCAACTTTGCCGATCAATTGGATACCTTATAGGAATGAACGCGTTCATCGACAGGTGAACCGTTGAGACAACCGTTCCACACAAATTGGTTCGAGGTCCTACCTCGTTAGGTTGAAGACGTGCAACATATTCTCAATCTTGATCTACCGACTCTCACCGATTGGGCGGCCGAGCGCAAACTGCCTGGCTATCGGGCTCGCCAGGTGTGGCACTGGTTGTACCAGCGGCGGTGTGAACAATTCGAAGAGATGACCCAACTGCCTAAATCGCTACGCAGCGAGCTGGCCCAAGAGTTTACCTTTTGGTCGACTTCGGTAGCCGCCCATCAAGTTTCTCAGGACGGCACCGAAAAGCTGCTGCTCGAGCTGACAGACGGCCACCGCGTGGAGTGCGTCCTGCTTCGGCAGGGACCGCTGCGACGTACGATTTGCATCAGCACCCAGGTCGGATGTGCCATGGGCTGCGTATTTTGTGCCAGCGGCCTGGACGGCGTTGCCCGGAACCTGAAAACCGGTGAAATTGTCGAACAGGTCTTGCGTCTCAATCGGCTGCTCAGCGCCGAAGAACGACTCAGCCATATTGTCGTCATGGGCATGGGTGAACCGCTGGCCAACCTGGACCGGCTGCTGCCTGCCTTGGATCAGGTTTGCGCTCCAGAATCTCTCGGCATCAGCCCTCGGCGGGTGACCATCAGCACGGTAGGAATTCCGCCGGCCATCGAACGATTGGCGGCCTACGCCAGGCCATTTCATCTGGCAGTTTCGCTGCATGCAGCGGACGATACACTTCGCAACACGCTGGTGCCTGTGAATCAGGGGACCGGGTTGAACGCCATCTTGGCTGCGGCCGACCGGTATTTCGAAATCTCGGGACGCCGACTCACGTTCGAATACGTGATGCTGGCCGACATCAACGATCAGGACCTTCAAGCCCGGCGTTTGACAACCTTGCTGGCAGGCCGCGAAGCCCTGGTGAACCTGATCCCTTTCAATCCGGTTGACGGCTTGCCGTACCAGACTCCCAGCATGGAGCGAGTGGACCAGTTTGTCGCCATCTTGGAGTCAGGCGGATTGAACGTCAAAGTCCGCCGCCGCAAAGGGGACGAAATCGACGCCGCATGCGGACAACTCCGCCGCCGCAGACCCGGCACGCCCTCAACGGTCGAATTACTTCCCTAGTAGCGCAGGAAGAATAATTGCCCCAACTGTTCAGGAATTTCTGCAAGTGAACAGTTGAGACAACTGTTCTACAAAGTTACCAGTTCACGTGCCGCATGGCCCCTTTGAGTTTGTCCCGGGCGGACTCAGACAGCTCGATCCGGATCAGGTAGAGCGACTCGAGATGCGTGAGCTGCATCAGAGCAGGCACCGCCGCGTCAGTAAGCGGCGTATCGACCAGGATCAAATGCTTCAGGCTCTTGAGCGGCGTCAGCAACGGCATGCCTTGGTCGGTCATCCGAGGGCTGCCCAGCCGGAGCAGTTCGAGATGCGGGAAGTCGGCCAGAAGTTTAAGCCCTGTGTCGGTCAGCCGAGTAGCCGGGGCGTTCAAACGTTTTAGTTCTTGCAGTGCCGTGAGCCCGGCAAGGTCTGCGTCGGTTAGGGGAATCTGCCCCAGATGCAAATCCGTTAGCTTCTTCAGACGGGCCAGCGGACGCAGCCCCGACGCTCCCAGTTGCGCGCGGTTCAGCTTCAAGACTTCCAGGTCTGTCAGGCTGGCGATTCTCTCCAGATCCGCCGACGTAACGGTTTGGCTGGACAAATCGAGCGAAGTGGCGGAGTCGGCGGCGGCCGCTTCGATGCTTTCTGCGGAGGCGTCCGCCTGAGAGGTGATTCCGCTTTCTTCCTCGGCGTCCGCCACGACCGATGGCGAGTCTGTCAGCGGGGGTGCCTCCAAGGGGGTGCAGCCAAAGAGCAACAAGCCCGCACAACCCACCAGGCCAGCAAGACAGCATAGTACGCGGTGGCCATCTCTCGCGGTCGTCACCAAGCCTGGCTCCTTTCGTGAGCTACATACCAAAGAGGCAAATGCCTGTTGAGAGTTCTGAATCCGTTGAGATTTAGATACCTCATAGGCGATCTATGTAGAACAGTTGTCCCCAACTGTTCGGTCATCGAGAGACCGTTGAGCCAAATGTTCGGTCTGCGGAGAGAACCCTGTAGGCAAATGTTTCGTCTATGAGTGAACAGTTGAGACAACTGTTCTACATTGGTTCCACCCAAAATTTGTATCCAGAAGAGTACCATGATCCACGATACAAGTTCGCTTCAGGATAATTTCGCAGCCGGTCATAATAGCTTTGGAACCGGTCCGGCTGGAGGTTCCGGTGATGAGTGCCAAACGGACGTGCTGGTGGTGGGAGGCGGCCCCACAGGGCTGATGATGGCCAGCGAACTGCTTCGGCACGGCGTGCGGATGCGGTGCATCGACAAGCTGTTAGAGCCCCAGCACTTTTCCAAAGCCTCGGGCGTGTGGCCGCGCTCGGTCGAGATCTTCGACCAGAAGGGAATCGCCGAGCGGTTTATCGACAAGTCCATTCAGGCCAAGAAATTCGTCATCTACGACCACCAGAAGCGGCCCCTGCTGGATCTGGACGTGGCCGCGCTGCAAACCAAATACCCATTTCTGATGGGGATCGAACAGTACACGACTGAGGCCCTGCTGACCGAACACTTGGAAGAACTGGGAGGGCGAGTCGAACGGGGCGTTACCCTGCAGTCTTTTGAAGAAGTTGCCGACGGCATGGTGGCCACACTCAGCCATGTCGATGGGCGAATCGAACACCTCAAGTGTCGGTACCTGGCAGGTTGCGGCGGGGCTCACTCCACCATCCGCCACGCGCTTGGCTTGGAATTCTCTGGCGAAAAGTATCCGTGTGACTACCTGCTAGGGCACATGCAGGTGGAGTGGGATCTGCCGGACGAACAGCTGTATGTCTTTTTCAGCGAACATGGATCCGTATTTGCCGCGCCGCTGCCCAACAACCGCTGGCTGCTTGTCGGCGAGTTGGCTGGCGACCAGAAAGCCATCTGTCACGACGGGGCACCAACGCTCGAAGAACTGCACCAGGTCTTTGCCCCACGAATCCCAAGTGAGATTCGCTTGAGTAACCCGCAATGGACAAGCTTCTTTGCCGTGCATCATCGGATGGTCAAACAGTATCGGCACGGTCGGGCGTTCCTATCGGGTGACGCTGGACACATCCACTCGCCGGTCGGTGGGCAGGGCATGAATACCGGCATGCAAGATGCGCACAACCTGGCTTGGAAACTTGCCTACGTTTGTCACGGTTGGGCGAGTGACGCGCTGTTGGATTCGTACCATGCCGAACGCCATCCTGTGGCGGAGCATGTGCTAGGACTGACCGACCGGATTCAAAAGTCCATCAACCTCCGGGGTGCGGCAAAGATGAAAGCCCGCAACCTGGTGATGGGAGCCGTGGGAAGGCTTGAATTTGTGCGGTCGAATGCTGTGGTGGACATGAGCGAGACCGCTTACACCTACAAGCAGGGACCGCTGGCGTCCGAATGCCGACACACGAGTCTTTGGCCCAGCGGAGACAATCAACACCCCGGCATGCGGGATGGTTGCTGTTTCCGATCTGGCCCCAAAGCAGGAGATCGGGCTCCTGAGGTAGAACTGACCGATTCGCCGGTGGCGTGGCTCTCGCACGTTTGGCGCTCTCCCAAAGTGGTGATGTTGTTGTTCGCCGGCATGCACGACGAAGCTTCGTCCGAAGTACGAGCGAACTTCGAGCAGGCTGCCGATTTTGCACGGCAAGCTGGTTGGGAAAACTGGATCGAGCCGTGGTGCGTGGTTCGCAACGAAGCGGACGCTCAAGCAGTCGCCGACTTGGGCTTCTCCGTGATTCAGGACCAGTCCGCAGAACTGCACCAACGGTACGGAGCAGCGAGTGCCTGCACCTACCTGATTCGGCCCGATGGGCACATACTCTGCCGCACCCAGCCGATTGATCTTGCCTGGGTCGAGAGTTTTCTGGTTCAGGCCGGGTTTCAAACCGCCGGTGCCGTAGCAACGCAAGATGCTTAGCAGCAGATGATGCCGGGGCTTTCACGACAACTGCTGCGGTTCATAACGTGTCGAGCAGCTTCAAATCAGGGCAAAGTTCCTGAACCTGCACGGCCATGAACTTTTGCACGCTAGCGAGTGATTTGAATCGCATGGCGCGGGCCAACATCTTCTCGGCTCGGGCGACGGTGATCCGACTGGCCAGCTGTTTCATGACCGGAATGAATGCAGGGCTCATGCTGAAGTTACGCAGGCCCATGCCGAATAGCAGCAGGAACGCCCGCGATGCCCCGGCCATTTCACCGCACAACGTGACTGGCTTGCCGGCCCTGTTGCAGGCATGGATCACTTGCGTCAGCACCTGGAGTACCGCGGGTGCAAGGGGTTGGCACAGGTGGCTAACCTTGGGGTTGTCTCGGTCAGCGGCCATGAGGTACTGCACCAGATCGTTCGATCCAATTGAAACGAAGTCCGAGGCCTCCAGCAGGTTCTCAATACAAACGGCGGCCGCCGGAACTTCCAACATGATGCCCATCTCAACCTCTCGATAAGCATGGCCTTGCCGCTCGAGTTGGTGCTGAGCACGCTTGACCATCCGCCGGACCCGACGGACTTCTTCGAGCGTGGTGATCATGGGAAACATCAGCCGAACTTGTGGTTTCTGGGCATAGGTAGCGGCTGCGGCTCTCAAGACGGCGCGAATTTGCGTGGCGAAAAAATCAGGATGTTCGAATGACAATCGAATCGAACGCCAGCCCATGAACGGATTCGCTTCGCGACTGTGTCCCAAGTAGGCAACGGTTTTATCTCCCCCCAAATCCAACGTGCGAATGGTGACGCGGTGGTTGGGACTGGCAGCGATCACGTCCCGATAGGCGGCCAGTTGCTCGGCCTCACTGGGGACATCTGGATGAGTGAGGAACAGGTACTCAGTGCGGTACAGTCCTACGCCGCTGGCTCCCATTCGTTTGGCGGTGGCGGCATCGTGAGGGTTGTTGATGTTGGCGAGCAGTTCCAACGGGACGCCGTCTGCGGTCACCGCTGGCTGATCGTGATTCTCAGCCAAAGCATCTTTGAGATCGACAAATTCCCGCTGCAGTTTGCGGTAAGCACTCTCGGTTTCCGTATCTGGGTTGATGAGCACGTGGCCTTCGCGACCATCAACAACCAGCGTATCCCCGTTCTTGACCTGCCGGAGAATATTGGAAACGCCGGATACGGCCGGGATGGCACGGCTACGGGCAAGAATTGCCGCGTGGCTGGTCTGCCCCCCCGTCTGCGTCACAATGCCGGCAACCTCCCGATCCCCCAACGTCACCACCTGTGAGGGCAGCAACTCTTCGACGACAAGAATCAACGGCCCGGAGATTGCCTGAGCATCCGGTTGCAGCACTTTGCTCAAGTGGCCACTGATGCGAATGATGACATCCCGCACATCGGCCAACCGCTCGCGGAGCAGATCATCCTGGGTGTTCGAGAAGATCCGTGTGTATTCGTCGAGGACGTGGGCCAACGCCCCTTCGACTCCCTTGCTGTTCTGGGCCACCCACTCCCGGATCTTCGTGGTCAGCGAGGGATCTCGCAGAATCGCCTGATGCACCTGAAAAATCGCCGCTTCTTTCTGACCGACTTGGCGAAGTACCTTTTGATACAAGGCCCTCAGGTCCGCCTCGGTTTTGGCGAGTGCCTCTTCGTAGCGCTGCAGTTCATCTCGTACTTCGTGAGCGGCAAGTGTGCGCGCGGAGGGATCGATGAAGATCTGGTGGATGCGGTACGCCGTTCCCACGGCGACGCCCGGCGATACTGGTAAGCCCTTTCGCATACGCAAAGATAGTACGTGTACCGGGCTTCCAGGGGTAGGCACTTGTCACAGATTGTCCCAATCTCATGCAAGCCGACCACTGGCGGTTCAACGGTGGGAGCGAAGCCAAGAAACGCCCTGTTTTGTTCATTCTTCGCATTCATCCAGGCGACACATTCACCAGACATCTCATTTAACGCATTCTAGCGGCCGCTGACAGCTCCAATTGACTCGCCATCCGGCGGAGCCTTATGATTCTCAGGCTTGCGGCCGCTCAATTCTGGCTGCAATGGAAATCATTGATTGGAAATTGCATGATGCACGCGCCGTCGCAGGATGTGGCAGCCTTCCCGTTTCGCACTCGACACGCTTCCCAGGGAAGAGGAATACAGAAGCCGACAGCTCATCTCGTAGGAGCTGCGGGAGCAGGGATGCAGGCTTTGGCTCAAGTCCTGCTCGATTGGGGGTGGAACCTGTCAGGCTCGGACCGCACTCCCCAACATGACCGTGTCTTACGTCCACACGATCTGCCGCTGTTCGCCGGGCATGATGGTGAGCACATTCCCCAAGACGCTGACATACTGATTTACAGTCGGGCGACCGAAGCCTCGAACGTCGAACGCCGTGAGGCTCGCCAACGCGGCTTGGCTCAATGCAGCTACGCGGCCATGCTTGGCAGCCTGATGCAGCACCATCAGGGAGTTGCCATTGCCGGCACGCACGGAAAATCCACCTCAACGGCCATGCTGGGAGAGATCTTGCTGGCCGCAGGGTTGGACCCAAGCGTGGTCTGTGGCGCACACCCGGCTGGCGGCACGACAGCAAGTCGGGGGGGAGCAGGCCGGTTGTTCGTGACCGAAGCCTGCGAATATCGCGAGAGTTTTCTGGAACTCGCGCCGCAATTCCTGACACTGCTGAATATCGAAGCGGACCACTTCGATTGCTTCCCGCAGCGTCGCTTGCTGGATCAAGCATTTGTGCGATGTGTTGAAGCACTGCCAGACCACGGTTGCCTGCTGGCTCAGCTGGATTCGCCCGGCGTGCGACGCGTACTCGCCCAGGCCCATTGTGCCGCCAGGGTGGTGACGCTAGGCATGCAGCAGCCGGCAGATTGGCAAGCTTTGGAGATTGCCGAGTACGATTCGAGCGATGCGCCGGGCTATTTCCGATTCGCGCTCGTTCACCAGGGCACGGTGGTCACAGAAATCAAGTTGCAAGTCCCTGGGCAGCATCAGGTTTCGAACGCATTGGCGGCCGCTGCCACGGCCCTGGAGTGCGGAGCGTCCGTCCAGGCGGTGAAGTTGGGATTGGGGTGTTTCTCTGGTCTCCGCAGGCGACTAGAATGCCGATCGGCAGGTTTGTCCGACGCCAGAAATCATATTTGGGATGACTACGCGCACCATCCCAGTGAGATCCGCGCGGCTGCTGAAACCCTACGACGCGTGCATCCAGGGCGGCGTCTGTTGGCGGTTTTTCAGCCACATCAGATTTCGCGAACTCGATCCCTCCTAGACGGATTTGCTGAAAGTCTGCAGAATTTCGATATGGTGCTGCTCACGGATGTTTATGCTGCCAGGGAGCCGGATGCTTCGTCAGCTGGACTATTGCTCGAACTGGGTCGGCGAATTCGACGACTCACGGGACAGGTCAGGCTGGTCATGCATCCGCGAGAAATTGGAACGCAAATCGAGGCACTCACCAGGCCAGGCGACGTCGTTGTGACCATGGGCGCCGGAGATCTACGATGGGTAAGCGATGAGTTGGTTGGACGGTTTCGAAAACATTGTGCGTAAAGATGTTCCGTTGGCGCCCATGACCTGGCTCCGCCTGGGAGGCGCGGCTGAGTATTTTGCCGAGCCCACGGACATTGAGCAATTGGGGACCCTCGTCCAGCGCTGCCGGGAAGAAGACATTCCCGTACGCGTCTTGGGAGGCGGCTCCAACGTGCTTGTCTCCGATGCTGGAGTGCCAGGGCTGGTGATCCAGCTTTCGGCTCCCGCATTTGACCAGGTGAGTGTGCAGGGACGCAAAGTCAAAGCCGGCGCAGGCGCCAAACTCGGGCAGGTCATCTCAGCTTCGGTACGTGAAGGGCTGGCCGGACTCGAAGCTCTGGTCGGAGTGCCTGGAACGATCGGTGGCGCACTGCACGGCAACGCCGGCGGCCGCGGAGGAGACATTGGCCAGTGGACCTGCCAGGCCACGGTGATGACCCGTAGCGGCGAAATCCACGTACGTTCTCGTGAAGAACTGGTCTTCGCCTACCGGCAGAGCAGCCTGGACGAACTGGTGATCGTTGAGGCGGAGTTCGATCTCGAAGAAGACGATCCGCTCGAACTCACCCGGCGGATGCAGAAACAATGGATCGTGAAAAAGGCCAGCCAGCCGCTGGCGCACCAAAGTGCTGGCTGTATCTTCAAGAACCCCCGCGGCATGAGTGCTGGCATGCTGATTGATCAGGCAGGCCTCAAGGGGACTCGAATCGGCGGTGCCGAAGTAAGCGACCGACATGCGAATTTCATCGTGGCCGAAGATGGTTGCACCAGCCAAGATGTGTTGCGTTTGATCGATTTGATTCAAAGCCGAGCCGCAGAACGTTTGGCGGTCGAGCTTGAGCTAGAAATCGAAGTATGGTAATCCGAGCCAATGTATTTGAGTGACCCATCACCCAAATGCACCTGATGGTCGCTAGAACCACCGTCCCTTAGCCGTCAAGGAGGATGGCCATGGTGTGGCACCCACCGTCTCAGGTTTTCAGAATTGCCGTACTCGCAGGTGGTCAATCTGCCGAGCGCGAGGTCAGCCTAGAAAGCGGACGCTGTGCCGTCGAAGCGCTCCGTGAGGCAGGATACGAGCCTCAGTTGTTGGATCCTGCCAACGTGGTCCTGGCAGATGTTGCCTGGTCGCAGTTTGGGGCGGCGTTTGTCGCTCTCCACGGCGGGGCGGGAGAAGATGGGCGGATTCAGCGACGGCTCGAGTTGCTCAAAGTTCCCTACACAGGAAGTTCGCCGGATGCCTGTCGTCTGGCCATGAGCAAAGGGGCCAGCAAGCAATGCTGGCTCGCTGCCGGACTTCCCACCAAGCCCTACACGTTGATTGATACCAGGCAGGGCTTTGTGACCGCCATGCAGCACCTGGCTCCGCTGGGCTTTCCCCTGATCCTCAAGCCGGACACAGGCGGATCAAGTCTGGGGGTGACGTTGGTCCAAACACCGGACGACGTTTCGCAGGCCATGGCCGCGGCGGGGCGTTTCGATCGGTTCTTGCTCGCCGAACCCTGGATTCCAGGGCGAGAGTTTACCGTGGCGGTCATTGATCAGGTAACGCTGCCGGTGATCGAAGTCTGTGCTCCCCGTCCCATTTTCGACTATCAGGCCAAGTACCAAGACACCACCACGCGTCTGAAGCTGGATCCCGAATTGCCCGTTGGCATGCTGCAACAGATTCAGCAGTTGGCCAAGAATGCAGCCCGCGCTATTGGAACCCGTGGCCTGGTTCGGGTGGATCTGATGCTGGACACCGCGCATCGGCTTTGGCTGCTGGAACTGAACGCCGTGCCGGGCTTGACCCGGACCAGTATGGCTCCGTTGGCTGCCGCACATGCCGGCATGCCGTTCTCTCGGTTGTGCCACCACATGGTTCAATGTGCGATGACCGAGGAGGTCCTTTCGTGATCAAACTGGCGAGTTCGCCTTGGCTGATGTCAGGGCTTGTGCTGGGAGGACTCGGCCTGCTGTGTGCACTCGGCTGGTCATTCTTTCGCGCGCCGATCACTGCCAGCGAGCGGTACACGCTACGGATGGAGAACATAGAACTCGTCCCGCCCCGGCCAAGTTGGATCCACGCCAATATCAAGGCTGATGTGCTTCAAAGCGCCAGCCTGGACGCCCCGATATCCATTCTCGACGAAGACCTGACGCGTAAGCTGTACCATGCTTTTCCGCTCCATCCTTGGGTGGCAGATGTGGTCAAGGTGACCAAGCAGTATCCAGCCCGTGTGACGGTCGAATTGATGTACCGCCGTCCGGTTGGCATGGTTGAAGTGCCGGGTGGTTTGTTTGCGATTGATGCCGAAGGCGTGCTGCTTCCAAGTGGCGACTTTTCGCCGAATCAGGCCAAGACGTATCCGCGCCTCACCGGCATCACCACCGTGCCGATCAGCCAGGTCGGCACCGCCTGGGGAGATCCGTTGGTGGAAGGCGGGGCGTTGGTGGCGGCCTCGCTGCTGGAGATCTGGAACCCGCTCCAACTCGGCCAGATTGTCCCGGCCGAAGGCTTGGGGAACAGTCCCGGTTCGAGCCCCAGCTACGTGGTCCACACGCGCGGCGGTTCTACCATTCATTGGGGCGCGGCCAACGGGAGTGGTCCACTTTCGAACCGCAACAAGGCAGAGCGGATCAAGGAAATTGCCCACCAGCAAGGGGGCCTCGAACCGAACCATCAGCCCACCGTCATTGATCTCCGAGTCCTGGACGCCATTGTCGCACCTCCCCGCACGGCGCTGATGCCGGAATTGATCCCTGGCAAATAATGCGGGCCACCGATCAAGCGCCTTGCCGTGTAGCGTTCTTCATCCCGTCGTGCAATCAACGAAGTTCCCCTCTTCGTTCCTCAACGGCAACTGCGCGCAAGGTGCCTACCGGTCGCCCTCCGCCTTCATGCAGGCGATACGCCCAATGCTTGGGCCAGCCGGGGATCTGCCAGGGAGTCGATCACCAGTGCCGCCTGGCTGAAGTCATGCGTGCGGCTGTGGCTGCCAGGGACGGCAACCGCAAAAGCCCCGGCAGCCGCCGCCGATTGAATCCCGACGTGGCTATCTTCCAGCACCAAGACCTGTTGCGGTGATCGTTCTAATCGCGCCGCCGCTTTGAGGTAGATTTCCGGGTCAGGCTTTCCTTCGCGAACATCGTCGGCAGTCAGGACGAACCGGAATCTCTCACGCATGTCAAACCGGTCCAAAATCTCCGTGGCGAACGCTCGCGAAGCGCTGGTGGCAATGCCCTTGGGCAACTCATTCTTCTCCAACATTGCCAGCAGCGGTAGCAAGCCTGGCATAGGCGCCAGATGATCTGCCAGCAATCGGCGGTAGATCTCAGCGGACTCATCGGCCAGCGTCTGCCAGGTGTCACTCAACCGGTGCCAATCAATCATGACCTGAAGTGCCGAGGCCGCCGGTCGGCCCATCATGGCACCTTGTAGGTCGCGCGTGAATACCGCATTGCGGCGGCCAAGCAGCTCGGTGCCTACCTCAAAGTACACCTCTTCGGTATTGAACATCAAACCGTCCAGGTCGAAGACGACTCCACTCAGATCACGGGATAAGGCCATTTGACGATGAACTTTCTAGGGTGAAAACGAGCTCGCTGGATTGGTAAGACCAGCACCGGCATGGCAAACCCCATGATAGCGGACGTTTGGCGAGGTAGGACCTCGAACCCCGCTGACGCTTCGGGTTGTGATGAGGTCGGCGGCGGATTCTACCCAATCCGAAAAGATTGCTAGCATCTGGTGATGTCATTGTGCGAACTCCGCGATAATCGCGCCAAACGGAATTTTGATTTCATTTCTAAGCCACAAATGGCCGATTCTGGGGCGTACCGAGTGAACTGCCACTTCAGGCACTCACGGCCGGTGAATGACTGCGACTGCGCGGGGTGAGTCCCGTTGCCAGAAGTCGAGCGGGTTCGACTTGTGGGGACGGTACGTCCCGAACGATGCCTGGTTGAACTGCGGGGAACGGATTCCTCTCGGTCCATCTGCAGGGCACACTGCGCGTCGATCGCTCTACCGCAACAATCAGGGAGGATTGTATGGCGACGATGACTTCGGCTGAAGACGTCTCCCAGGTCTGGCATCAGTACAAGGCAGACCTCGATAACAAGCAACTGCGCAACCGGCTGGTTGAGCGGTATCTTCCCTTAGTGAAGTACCATGCCGAACGCGTCCGTTCGCGGCTGCCTGAAGGGGTAGAACTGGACGACTTGATTTCGGCCGGAATCTTCGGCTTGATGGATGCGATCGACGCCTTCGACCTATCACGCGGCGTGAAGTTCGAAACTTACTGCGTTCCCCGAATCCGCGGAGCCATGCTGGATGAGCTTCGTAGCATGGACTGGGTGCCCCGTCTGGTACGTTCCAAGGCCAGCAAGTTGGGCGAAGCCACCAAGACGCTCGAAGCCAAACTGGGCCGCCACCCCACCGAGCAGGAACTGGCTGCACATCTGGAGGCTAAACATACCGGAACTCGAAAAATGATGATCGGAGGCCAATGCCGTCAACATCGTCTGCAGCCTGCACAAGAAGTGGTGGGAAACGGACAGCTACAAAGATGTCAGCGAGATCGACATCTTGCAGGATAAGAAGGGCGAAGATCCCACGCGCCGCGTGCAAAAGAATGATCTGATGCGGTTGGTCACCAAAGGACTCAACCGCAACGAACGCCTGATCATCATCCTGTACTACTACGAAGAACTGACGATGAAGGAAGTGGGTGCCACGCTGGACCTTAGCGAGAGCCGCGTGAGTCAGATGCACAGTAGCATTGTGCAGAGACTGCAAGCCCAACTCGCCCGACGGCGGCCGGAGTTCGGCACCACCTAGTCGGGTCGGTCGAGTGTGGATTGTAGAACAGTTATCTCAACTGTTCAGGAGCCAAGAGAGATGCTTCGGATCCTCGGCTTTGTAGAATTGTTGTCCAGCTTTTCTACATAGCCGTCGCCATTAGAAGCATGACACGCGATGTCGCGATGGTTGTCTCACGACGGAGCGAGATGACCACTTCTCTGCCGCATCGGGCGGAGCGTCATATTCAAGCCGGAGTGAT
>CALOEH010000023.1:0-9144 GCA_942492195.1 uncultured Planctomycetia bacterium
ATTGGCCAGTAAAGTACCGCTGGTATCAGCCACCGGCTCAATACCGATGGGCAAGGCCGTGGCCCAAACCACAGCTGCCCGACTCGGCCGCAGTTTGCTGGAACTAGGGGGGAACAATGCGATGATTGTCGCTCCCTCGGCCGATCTCGAACTGGCCGTCCGTTCGATTGTCTTCGCCGCTGTGGGAACTTGTGGGCAGCGCTGCACCTCGCTGCGACGGTTGATTGCCCACCGTAGCGTTGCGGACGAACTGGTAGCTCGGCTCAAGACCATCTACAGCAAACTGCCTATCGGTGACCCTCGTACTGACGGCGTATTGGTCGGCCCGCTAATTGATGAGGCCGCAGCGGACGCCATGCAGCAAGCCATGCGAGCTGCCGAGGCGGCTGACGGCACGCTCTTCGGCGGCGAGGCACTCACCGCAGGTGTGCCAGAAGGGGGAAGTTACGTACAGCCTGCGATCGTGGAAATCTCTCCCTCGGCTGAAATCATTCAGCAAGAAACATTCGCCCCCATTCTATATGTGCTGAGATACGAAACCCTGGACGAAGCCATCCGCCTGCACAACGACGTTCCGCAGGGTCTTGCTTCTGCCATCTTTACCAACGATGTCCGTGAGGCCGAACAGTTTTGCTCCGCCGCAGGCTCGGATTGTGGAATTGTGAACGTCAACATTGGCACCAGCGGAGCCGAAATCGGCGGTGCCTTTGGAGGCGAGAAAGAGACCGGAGGAGGCCGAGAGTCCGGCAGTGACAGTTGGAAAGCCTACATGCGGCGGGCAACCAACACCGTCAATTATGGAACGGCTCTCCCCCTGGCACAGGGGATCGAATTCGACGTCTGAGATTCACCCTCTGGGAAGCTTGCCAACACACCGAGAATGAATTCATTACTTTCTATCAGCGGCTTCTTTTCGCTGTTGGACCGATCCTAGGAATTCACCGCAACGGTGTGAGTTTTCTCCCCCCAGTTATCGAGTATGCTGGGTATCGCCACCGAGGGGCATCGTAGCAGATGGGCCAGTATGGTTCAGGCGTACAGGCCGGAGGAGTTCCCTTGGCAGAATCAATCAGCGTCACGAACGCCCTGCAGTCGACGACCTGCTGCATCGTAGGAGCTGGGCCGGCAGGCGTCATCCTCGCCTGGCTACTCGCCAGGGAAGGGATCTCTGTAACGCTGCTGGAACGGCACGCCGACTTCGAACGTGACTTCCGTGGCGATACGCTCCACCCAGGCGTGCTGGAAATTTTGGACCAGATGGGGCTTGCCGAACGGGTCCTTGCTCTCACCCACACGCGGATGCAGACGCTCTCGTTTCACACCGCCCAAGGCTCGGTGTTGGTTGCCGACTTGCGCAGACTGCGAACTCGGTTTCCATATGTCGCCATGCTGCCGCAGTCGCAATTCCTCAATCTGGTTGCCGAAGACGCACGGCGGTTCGAGACATTCCGGTTGGTCATGGGGGCCGATGCCCGCGAACTCATTGAAGAAGGCAATATCGTGCGGGGCGTTCGCTACGTTGATTCCACTCAACAATCGCGCGAAGTCAGGGCTGATCTACGGTCGCTGCCGACGGACGCTCGTCCCGGATGCGGGAGGCACGTCAAGGGGGCTCACGGCGATCCGTTCGGCCCCAGAGATTGACGTACTCTGGTTTCGCATACCCAGGCTCGATCATCAGCAGGGGGGCGGCTACTTGAACGCCGGCGGTTACATGATCGTGCTGGAACGTGACGAACAATGGCAGGTGGGCTACGTCATCCAGAAGGGACACTATCAGAAGCTACGGGACCGAGGGATCGAAGCACTACGCGAAGCCGTTGCCAACCTCGGCCCGAGCCTGGCAGAAAGTGCGGCGACCTTGACCGATTGGCGACAGGTTCGCTTGCTCAGCGTACAAGCTGATCGGCTAAAGAAATGGTATCGGTCAGGGCTGCTCTTCCTGGGAGATGCGGCCCATGTGATGTCGCCTGTGGGAGGAGTTGGGATCAACTACGCGATTGGGGACGCCGTAGAAGCCGCCAACCTGCTGGCGAACCCGCTCAAGCAGCGCAGCGTCACCGATAGGCACCTCCGCGCTGTGCAGCGACGCCGGCAATGGCCAACACGCCTGGTACAATCGCTGCAGGCGTTGGATCAGCGGTACCTGATTGAGCATGCCTTGCATAGCAGCGGCGAGTACCGCCTGCCACGGTGGTTGCGCTTCATGTTCAAGCTGCCGATTGCGAGAAACGTTCCGTCACGCCTGTTCGCCTTCGGCACACGGCGCGTGCGGGTTCGCCTCAGCGGCCAATCTTGATTCAGGATGATACGGCCGCAAGCGAGGCCACCAACAGCGAACTGCCGTCTGATAATTTCGAAAGGAAGAGCCGAACCGTTGCTCCAGGTCACGCTCTTCCGAGGGACGAACCAGGTAGTTCCAGGCGGGACCTCCAGCCAGCGCATACGCAATGATCGCCGGCGAGCCAACGACCAACCCCACCGCCAACCCTTGAGTCAGACCTGCGATGGCCATCGGGTTACGCACGTAGCGGTACGAACCAGCGACGACGATCTCCCGCGGACAATCCAGCGGAAGCGGAGTCCCTCGCCCTTTGACGGCCATGGTGACACCACTGGCGATTCCCAATGTGCCCCCAAAGGCAAACAACACAACTCCGGCGATTTGTTGCCACCCGCTTTCGAATCGCCAGGGGCCCCAGGGAAGTGCGCTCTCCAGCCAAAACACCAACGCTGGCAAGAGCGCCAAGAACACCGACCAAAAGACCACGGTCTGGAGCAGCGTCTTCGCAATGTTCCAGGCTGGCGATGCTTCGACGGCCGGGCGAAACACATTCGTCATGATTCCAGTCCCCCCGTCGGACGAAGGGACCACGTCAGCAGCGGCACAATCACCAACGGCGGCGTCATCATCACGGCCCCCAGCCAAGGCTGCCTGTCCAGCCACCACAGCCTTGAGGCAGTACAGTCCCGCGTAAACGGTCCCCCCGCAATGAAGGCACAACACCGGCCAGCCCCAACGTTGCCGAAAGTACAAACCCAGACCGGCCAGCGCTGACGCACCGACAAAGAGCAGCAGGTCAGGCATAGCAAACGCCAGCAACGTCGAATCTGGCGCGGCAGTCGCCATGAACCACGTGCGCGAATCAGGCGCGACCAGCAACATGATCCACCACCCGAGCCCTCCGCCTGCTTGGACAACCAAGTAGCACACGGCCAAATTGCGAAACCAACTCGGCCTTGCCGTGACTGCCGGTTGTTCGAATTCCGCAAGGGTCATGGATGAACCATTTCACAGCAATATGTAGAACAGTTGTCCCAACGGTTCGCGAACCAAGAAGGACGTTTCGGGGGCCTCGGCAGGCCGATGTCGCCACGGTAGTCATCACGACGGAGCGTGATGACTTCTTTTCCGCTGGCGACTCTACTTCGGCTGAATGGTCGAGCTCTGTTTACTGGCGTTGGCTCCTTGGGGTGCCTGAGGCCATGGGGTTTCTCCCGGCGGCCACTCTTTCGGCTGCGTAGCCCGAACCTTCTCCACGGCAGCTTTGAGCCACTGGGGAGGATGCCGATTCTCTTCCAAACCGTAGACGTACGGCAGCGGGGGGTCCATCAGCAACGGTTTGTCTCCCAACGGTGGGCGTTCTTGTCCAACCGCGGCAAGTCGCTCAGAAAGCTGCTTCACCAGGTCAGGATGCCTGGCAGCTACGTCGGTTGTCTCGTACGGATCGGTGGCGATGTTAAACAACATATCCCCCATCAGTTTGTAGTCGCCGCGCCGAATGGTCGGTAGTCGGACGCTGCCTGCCACTTCGAAGATGATCTCATTTCGTGGGCTTGCTCCTCCTTCGAAGAGCATTGTCGTCATGTCCATTCCGTCCACCGGCAAGGGTTGTTCGCGCCTGGCTCCAGCAAGTGCAATGAATGTCGAAAACCAGTCGGCGACAAACATCATGCCATGGTTGGAACTCCCCGGTTTCACGTGCCCCGGCCAGCGCACCAGACACGGAACCCGCACTCCTCCTTCGAAGGTGGTATTCTTGGTGCCTCGATACGGTTTGCTCATTTCTTCGAGCACGGGACCGTTGTCGTTGGTAAACACCACCAAGGTGTTGTCCGCCCAAGGTTGCTTGTCCACGGCGGCCACGATTCGCCCTACCGCGTCGTCGAGCGATTTGAGCATGGCACTGCGAACGTCGTATTGATCCCCGTAGCGCGGCGGCACATTCAGAGGGCCATGCACCGCATTGAACGGCACGTAAACAAAGAAGGGTTTGTCTGAAGTTTGCCTTGCCAGCACCCGCTCGGCCTCGGCAGCAATCAGATCCGTAGTATATCCTTCTTCCTGAATGGGCTGTTGGTTGCGGTGCCAATCATAAACGGCAAACCGAGCCGGAGCGTTGTGAACAATGGTCTTGTTGTAGTAGTCAATTCCCCAGGCGTAATGTCCATACTGGTGCATGAAGCCTTGCGCCATCGGCAAGTGTTCTGGGAGCCATTCGCCGCAATGCCACTTGCCGATCAGGGCCGTTTGATACCCCGCCTGCTTGAGCGCCTCGGCAATGGTCCGCTCGTTGGTATCCAACGCATGAATCCGCCGCGTCGGCTCACCCTGGGCGTTGTGGGCGAGCGTCAGCCCTAGCTTTTCCAGATAGCTCGGCTTCCCGAAATCTTCAGACCGCCAATCCATCCAGTTGCGAAAAGCGTACCGCCCGGTCAACAACGCGCCACGCGTGGGTGCACATACCGAATGCGTATAGTACTGCGTCAGTCGGACGCTCTGCGCCGCCAAGCGGTCCATGTTGGGTGTCAGCGCCGGGTTGCCGCCGTTGAAGCCCGGTTGAGCCCATCCGAGGTCATCGGCCAGGATGAATACGATATTAGGTACACTGCTATTGTTGGGGATTTCGCCAGAGAACACGGCACTAGTTGACGCATCTGCCACGAATGCAGCAAGCAGGAATGTCGAAATTCTGTGTGTTAGAAGGCTCCACAAACGAGAGCGGCAGGGTTTTGAGCGGTGACTTGAGGTCGCCATGGTCTTGTGATCCGCAGACATCGAGGGGAGTTGATTCGGTTGAGATGTAAGACGTCAGTATCGGTGCGGCTGTAGCGCGGGTCAATGTTGTCGATTGGGCAAAGGGGAAGTTGAAATGGGAAGAAAGCGAAAACAGCGGCGGCAGTCTCATGGGTCAGTTTGGCACTGGAAACCGACGAACTGCTGGCGGTGGTTGCTGCCTGGACGCGGCTCAAGCTGCCAGCGTCAAAGCAGGGAGTCTTTCGACTCTTCAGCAGCGAAGTAGCTGGGCTGGGTGTCGAACTCCCTGCGTGGCGATAGCGCGGTGCGCGGCAATTCGTTCACGGAACCAGTGCCAGACAGTGCTTCAGCGGCCACGCTCCTGCGTCCCATTTCGCCTCTTCACAGCTGCAATCAGAGTGTTCGCGTTCCGGACGATTGTTGCGTAGGACCAAGGAAGCGAGCTTGGCGGTCGCCAAATCTTCGACCAGCAGTGCGGCTATGTAGAACAGTAGTCCCAACGGTTTACCTGCCGTACCCGAAACATCCTTCTTGGTTCGGAACAGTTGAGACAGCTGTCCTACATTCTACATTGGTTCGAGGTGTTGCCTCGTTAGATTCTCGCTACAATACGCCCATGGCTGGTAACTCCTTTGGACAAGCGTTTCGAATCACAACCGCTGGCGAAAGCCATGGGCCAGGCAATGTTGTCATTATTGATGGCGTGCCTTCCGGGCTAGCGCTCTCGGTCGAAGACCTGATGGTCGACCTGGAGCGCCGACGTCCGGGCCAGAGCGCCATTGTCACCCAGCGGCAGGAGTCTGACCGCCCTGAGATTCTCTCCGGCGTGTTCGAAGGCAAGACGACTGGCACGAGCCTCGCCATTCTAATACGGAACGAAGACCAGCGCAGCCGGGACTACAGCGATATCCAAGACCTGTACCGCCCTGGACATGCCGACTACACCTACGACGCCAAGTACGGGAGTCGCGACTATCGCGGAGGAGGGCGATCGAGTGCGCGAGAAACCACCGCACGGGTGGCCGCTGGTGTGGTCGCCAAGAAAGTCATCGAAGCCGCCTTTGGTGGCCGAGTCCTGGCTTATGTTTGCCAGGTGGGCGAGATTCAGGCTCAAGTTCCCGACCCTGCTGCAGTCACGTTTGAGCAGGTAGAACACTTCGCGGACGGAACTCCCAATATCGTACGGTGTCCGGATCACGACGCTGCCCGAGCGATGATTCAGCTGATAGATCAGATCCGCAAGGAGCAAGACTCCATTGGTGGCGTGTCGGAGATTGTGGCTGTTGGCGTGCCACCCGGTTTGGGAGAACCGGTGTTCGACAAGATCAAGGCAGACCTGGCCAAGGCTCTCTTTAGCCTTCCGGCCGTGTTGGGTGTGGAGTATGGCGTGGGCTTCGGCTGTGCCACGCTGCGCGGAAGTGAAAATAACGATCGGTTTACCACATCCAACGAAGACCAGGACGCTCCGACCAAGATTGTCACCGCCACCAACCGACACGGCGGCATGTTGGGCGGCATCACGAGCGGCATGCCCATTGTCCTCCGCGCTGCCATCAAGCCCACCAGCAGCCTGCCACAACCCCAATCCACCGTCCGGCAAGACGGCACCGAAGCAACCATCCGCACCAAAGGACGGCATGACCCCTGCGTCCTTCCTCGCTTCATCCCCATGGCCGAAGCCATGGTGGCACTCGTCCTGGCCGATCACTGGCTGCGCTGGCAAGGTCAGAAGCTAACGTCAATGTAGAACAGTTGTCTCAACTGTTCACGAACTAAGAAGGATGTTTCGCGTCCTCTGCAGGTGCACAGCTGGGACGACTGTTCTACATAGCCACACCAAATATCAAACTCGACTCAAATTGACCGACTTCTGTCCTACAAGATAAGGTGTCTACCGAGGCGGTGGCTCGAACCCGTTTGAGCTTCGCTCGTTCAATCCAAAAACCCGAAGCGTCAGCGAGGAAGCATGACAGGCCATGCCGTCGCGGATATCACGACGGAGCGTGACGACTACTTTTCCGCTGGTCGCTAACACTTGACTCGATGAGAACGAACCATGAATGACAAGGGAAAGCTGGCTGGCAAGGTGGTGTTGGTGACCGGGGCGAGCCGGGGGATCGGTCGGGCGATTGCCGAAGCGATGGCCGCCGAGAAAGCCCACGTGGTGGTGGCGGCTCGCAGCGGTGCCGCTTTGGACGAAGTCGCGAAGGCCATACAGACATCGGGATGCTTCGCAGCGGCTCAGAACTCGGGATAGATACAGCTAAAGAATAATGCGGCTCGATGGCGATCTTGAAATCGGCGCGCCATTAAAAGAGGCTCTTGCTTTATCTGATACTATTGATATAAATATTACGCCTGAGATCCACACTGACCAGCATGAACGGAATCGCAAGAGAAACCGCGGCTTTTCTGAATAAAAAGGCGCGTTACCCGAATTATGACCTTATCGAAGATTCCGGCAATGCTGCAAAAAAAATAGCTTCCGTGAGCATTAAAGATGCTGACCTTTGTCCCAGATATGCGGCCAGAGTCGTAAAAATGTAAAGGTGAAAGAGTCTCGCGTGGCTGAAGTCAAACTGCTTCTTGCAGGGCTCAATCCAGTCAATAATATCGTCGATATAACCAACTTGTGCTTGAGACAGGCCAGCTCTCAATGCGCATTTGATCTTAATTTTATATCCGAGCAAAAAATAATAGTAAGAAGAGCCGGTGAAAAATCGAATTTTATCACGCTGACGGGAAAAAAAGAGAAATTTTGCCTGATATGCTGATGATCTGCGAAGTGCCGAAAAGCCTGTTGCCGTGGCAGGAGTTATGGGCGGAGAAAACTCCGAGATAAAAAATTTACGAAAGATATACTTATAGAAAGCGCCTATTTTACGCCGGTCAGCGTTAGAAAAACAGCCAAAAAATTGACTATCGGAACTGACGCGAATCTTTTAGATTTGAAAGAGGAATCTATCCTGACGGAACCATAAAAGCGCTCGATAGAGCTGCTACGCTCGTTTCCGAAATAGCAGGCGGCGAAATTATTTCAGGTCTCATAGACGAGCGTCCGCTAATAAAAGAAAACGCTCCGGTTTTAATGAGCGTAAAATACGTGAATAAGCTTCTGGGCACTAATATCGAAAAAGATGCCGCGAAAAATCTTCTGGAATCTATCGAGCTCAAAACCGAAGAAGATTCAAAAGACGATGACAAGCTGACGGTCTGTCCGCCGTCATTCAGAGTCGATATAGAAAAAGAAGCGGATTTGGCCGAAGAAGTCGCGCGCCTTTACGGATACGACAACATAAAAACGACTTTTCCGATAATAAGGCCGGGCGGTAATGTCGATATGAAAAATATCATGCGCGGCTTAAAATAAAAAGGCTTATGACGGGTCTCGGGTTTTGCGGAGGCTATAAATTACAGCTTTATAAATCCTGATTCGGAAAAGCCCCTTAAATTGCAAAATTTAAAGTACAGAGATACTTAATCCATTGTCTTTAGATCATTCAAGGGTGAGAAATTCTATCATGCCTCTTTTACTGAAAAACCGCATAGAAATATCTCATATAAACCAAAAGCTTAAAAATTCTTTGAAACAGGCAGAGTCTTTCACTTTAAAGGAAAGGATGAACTTCCTGACGAAAAAGAATTTTTATCTGCGGTATGGACGGGTGCAAGAGAAGAAGTTTCTTGGCACGGTAAAAAAATAGATGCTGATTTTTTTGATATAAAAAAGGCGCTTTGGAAAGCTTACTTGATGCTCTTCATATAGAAAACACGAAATTTTCTCCCGTTTCCGAAGGCGACGCTATTTCGTAAACCCTTTAGCGGCTGCAGAAATTTTTGTGGGTGAAAAGCGGACCGAAATCATAGGCGAAGCCGCAAAAGATGTGCTCGATTATTACGATATAAAACAGAAAGTTTTTGCTTTCGAGATAGATGCGGATATTTTTCTTTCAGAATCTGATAATCTCCTGAAAATCAAAAATATTCCGAAATTTCCTGATGTCGCCAGAGATATAACAGTTATTCTGGATAAAAAAATAGCTGCTGGCTCGGTGCTCTCATTTATCGAAAACATAAAGCATAAACTCGTTCGTGAAAAAAGGAAA
>CALOEH010000024.1:0-6321 GCA_942492195.1 uncultured Planctomycetia bacterium
CGGGATTACAACTTCAAACTCATATGGCAAGGATGCCTCAATGGATCATCTTATGGCTTGAGAACTGCAGACGCCAACGGCACGTCTGCGAAACTGGTCGCGGAGAGAATCGTCGATCAAACGTGGCAATGCGTACCACCGCAGTTCGTCACGCTGCTGGCTGGGCTGCGTGGTCCACACGCGCGTCACGACGCCCTTGGCGTTGAACTCATGCAAGCCACTGTCTGTGGCGAAGAGTTGCCGATCCTGCCAGCGGTGAGTTCAGTTCCTGCTGAGCCAGCGGAAAAGCGCCAACCCACCGACACACCTCGCGCGCCTACGGTGTCGGTTCCAGCTAACTGGCCGCGACCTCATGGCGTGTCGTTCACTGGATCGCAGGTGGGATGACAAACTGTCGGTTTTCGATCCGGAGACGTACGAGTTCGTTCACGTCAGCACTCTCTGGTTGAGAAGCTTGTGAGATTTGTCGGGACAACTCTGTTGCCAGCAACCAATTTTCGTTGTTTGTTCGAAACTGACCACTATCAGAATCCATGCCCCAAGCAAAAAACTCGAAATTATCAATCGCATCAATTACGTTGATAGCCGCTCCAATCGCGAACACCACGTTGTTCTCGATGTATAGTTTCAAGCTGTTCTCCAAAGCCTGAAGTGCATACCGAGCTTGGGCAGCAAGGGGAGTCCCAAACTCTTCTGACGGAGGAGTTGCACGTTCTAATGCGTTTATGAGAACGGCACAGTATTCTGGCTGTTTTCGTTGCACAGGCGATCGAATATAAAGTTGCACCCAGAACGGATAACCCCTAGATCGTGATGGTATTCTTTTTCAAATGCCCACCCACAAAATCGAAGTCGCTCGACACAAAGAAAAGCAAACAGAACACGTCCCACGTGCGATTTCTGCTTCAAAGTCTGGCTCAAGAGATTGCAATGATCCTTTAGCATGTTCTCCCTCCGGAAATTACCCTGTCGGGATTGAAGCCATGTAATGTAAGAAGATTCACGGGGCATGCTGGGAAGAAAGTTCTCTCCCTTGCTTGAACCTGAAGTAAATCTTCCAAGCACTCCATATCACCAGCGATGCGAGTGCGATAACTGTGATAGCTACATTTAGATAATAGCCTGGAATTATGTGAGTCTTCCTGTTTGCTTGCACAGAAAAGATCTCGATTTTCTCGCCCGCCTTCGACTCGAGAAGTAGTGTCTCTCCAGCCTCCGACATCTCTCGATAAAGGCACCAACTGGCCCCGTGAAGTTCAAACCACTTACTCACATCACGTGAATTTGGGTACTCCCATGCCCCGCCTCCATGGACTCTCAACCAGCCGTCATCTCGTGCGAGCGACTGGGCAATGTCGTCGTCGTCGCAGGTGGGAAAGTCAATCCCCGTTGTACTGACAAAGTTCTGTTGCTCCGCTGTTGAAAGCATCTCGACGCCACTCTCTCTAAGTGAGTGAATCTCGTCGTATCCAATGATGTAGTATGATCCCAGGGCGCGAACGACATGGCCAATGTTGTCATTGAAACTAGGCTCGAGTTCCAGGTCTCGCTCGCAAATAGCAGGTGATTTGCCTAGAGACACTGAGATCCAGGACTGCCCCTTGGTGGTTCGACTGTAGGGAGGTGACGCAGGTCGACTTCTTGTGCGGAAATGTGTGACTTGAATGAACAAGTCAAGCACCTTGCCATTTGTGTACGCGTAGCTATAGCCAATCTGGTCCCGAGAACGTGGTTTGTGAAAAGGATCAAATGGCAGAATGCAGCAACCAAACACCACAATCGTGGCAAATAAGTAGCCAGCATACTTCATGGCTTGGCACCTCGCTTACATACGGTCAAAGTTGATAGCCCACCGCGCCAATGGCAACTCCTTGTCGATCCACTGGCTTCGACCGTCTTCACAAACGCGCTCGGGCTCTGGGAGGATAGGCATCTCCACTCTACAGTGTCGCGCTGCCACCATGGTGCCGTGGGGTGAAATTCTGCGGTTCTACGCAATCACCGTCGGTGCTGGTACTCGGCAGCTCTTGTCACGCTGCTGGCTGCGTTTCGACGAGACCACACGACGACCCACTACGGCCGCTTTGGCTTGCCGGGATCCGTTCAGGCGATCATACTACGTCAACACCCTGCTGTTGAATTCTACCTTCCTACGAACTCACTCCCCAACAAGGTTTGCGAGATGCGTCTAACTGTTGCGACAACTGCGCTGGTTCTGCTAACTGCTACTGGTCTCTCTGCGGCAGACTGGTCTCAATGGCGAGGGCCCAACCATAACAACGTGGCTGAGTCTGGCCAGAGCGTTCCGACCGAGTGGAGCGAGACGAAGAATGTGGTTTGGAAAACCGAACTGCCGGGCCGCGGTCACTCGTCCCCCATTGTGATTGGTGACTTGATCGTGCTGACCAGTGCTGAGGACGCACGCCAGCAGCAAGGGGTGTTTGGTTTCGATCGACGGACCGGCAAGCAACTGTGGGGAACCCTGATCAGCCAGGGCGGGTTTCCTAAGATCCACGCCAAGAACACGCACGCTTCGTCCACGGCTTGCAGTGATGGAAGCCAGATCTACGCAGCGTTCAACCATGACAATAAGGTCGAAGCCGTGTCGCTCGACATGCAAGGCAAGATTGTCTGGAAGAAGGACGTTGGCCCATTCGTGCCGCGTCAGTACCAGTACGGATACGCGGCCGCACCCACGCTGTACAACGGAACATTGATTGTCTCCGGTGACACGGACACGGAAGCCTGGGTCAAAGCCTTGGACACGAAGACTGGCCGAACGGTCTGGGAACAGAATCGGCCGGCGAAATTGAATTGGTCGTCCCCCATTGTCGGAAGCGTTGCCGGCAAGGAACAGTTGTTCCTGAGCGGCTGCGAGATGATCGCTTCGTACGATCCCAAAACAGGCCGGCCGCTGTGGAGCCAACCCTGTTTGACCATGGCCACCTGCGGCACCGTGATCTGGGATGACGACACGGTGTACGCCAGCGGTGGCTACCCCAAGAAACAAACGGTGGCCGTCAAAGCAGACGGCTCCGGCACGATCTTGTGGTCCAACACCGTCAAATGCTACGAGCAGTCCATGCTGATCCACGGCGGCTACCTCTACGCCGTGGATGATGGCGGCATCGCCTTCTGTTGGCATGCCAAAACCGGGCGAGAAATGTGGAAGAACCGCCTGCAAGGACCAGTGTCCGCCTCGCCGGTGTTGGTGGGGGATACGATCTACGCACCGAATGAGCGGGGCACGACCTTCGTGTTCAAGACCAACCCTCAGAGTTTTCAACTGGTAGCAAGCAACCGACTTGGCGATGAGTCGTTCGCCTCGCCAACGGTGGTAGACAACCGCCTGTACCTGCGGGTATCGACTGGAGACGGTGCCGGCCGTCATGAGACTCTGTACGCTATTGGAAACAGATAGAGGCCGAGCGCTTTGTCACGGCAAAGTTTTCGGGTGCCACGGCCCTCGCTTGCGTGGGCATGTTCGGGTGTAAGTGACGATACTGACTCCACTTCAGCATGGCCACGAGAGCGAGGCCATGGCACCCAACCTGATATCTAACCGTTGACGCAGCACTAGCCGTTCGCGTCGCAGACGTCTCTGACCGAGTGGGAAATGAGCGACCGCTCACAGACCTCGCGCTGCGCGTGATGACTACGCTCCCGGTCGCAAGAACTTGAGTAATCGATTCAATCGTTGCCAACACTCGGATCTCGGATTATCGTTGAATTTGTAGTATTGATGACATCCTGAACGCGCAGGGCCTTGAGCCAACGCGCACGAATCTGTAGATCCAGAGGTGTACCCATGCCGCGAATATCATGGTCGATGATTGGTGTTGCTGCGCTCGGAATCGGTTCGGCAACCGCTTCTGCTCAGGAGGTTGGCGATCAAGTCATGGTGCGGATCGAGACCGCCAACCTGCAGCGAGGCCAACAAGCCTTGGCGGTGATGCCACTAGGGCACCGGTTGCGCGTGCTCAAGATTGAGGGAGACTGGATCGGTACTTCGGTCAGGGTAAACGGTGACAAGGTAGGGGGCTGGGTTCACCGTAATGACGTATCTCTGGTTGAACCGGTGACTTCGGCGCAGCCTGCTGAGGTTGCCCAACCCGCGCCTGCCCCGCGAGCGGAGTTTGACGAACCGAAGTCGCAGGTTCTTCCCGTTGAAGCGTCACGCCCGCAGCTTCTTCCCGATCCACAACCAGCTCCGTTGCCGGAGTTGGTCCAGCAACCGAAGACGAGCGAGGTGCAGGTTGCCGTTGCGGTCGAGGAGTTGCCCCCGATCGCCCCGCAGGTTGCTGCAGACGAAGACAATGGCGAGATCCCTGCTGCCACGCTCGCTGCATTTGGCCTTGAGGGTGTGGAGAAACTTAGCGACGACGAGGCGACCAGGTCCGACGATTGAGGCAGAAGTTGGAACCCATTTGAGCTTCCGCTCACAGGCAGCAAACCCTCTACGTTGCGCGAGATGTCATCACAGCGGAGCGCGATGATTACATCAATGGTTGCGAGTCGGCGGTTACCAGGAAATTCGTAGTTTGATTGGGCCGGTGGAAGTATCCACTTCAAATTCTTGTGGCCCGTCGTTGGCGGCGAGAAACTGGGGTATGGCCTGTAGGCACGCTTCGAGGAGTTGCAACTCCCAGAGCAAGGGCGGACGCAACGCCATTCCCGGATTGACGCGCATGATCGTCGGGTAGGCCTCGGGGCCGGCGATCGGCCAACCGTACTTTTCGGCGTGATGGAGGTCGAGGTTAGGAATTTCGAACGGCTCGTTGAATTGCAAGGACAAGGTGGTCATGGTTGGAGCGTTGCCCGACATCTGTCCGGTCAACAGTTTCATGAGCTCATCGTAGTCTTCGTGCATTGAGATGCCTTCGCACATCCCCATTTGGCCCATCACGACGGCGTACCATGGGCCGCTTTCGAAGTGATCGCACTCGATCTTGATCGGCACATCACTGGGGGCGGACCGCCAGGGTTTTTGGCGATAGAACGTGGCCGCGGCGTCAAACACGCCGGCCACGTGGTGCGGCTCAACACCTGGTGCATCCAGCAAGGCAGGCGTCGGATCGTCGCCGGACAAATGTCTGGTGAAATCGTCAATGACGAAATCAAGATGGTCGAGTTGGTCTTGGCATTCGCAGTGGATGTTGCGATCAGCCAGCCATGACAGCAACTCGTCTTGAACTCCCTCTCGCACAGAAATCTGGCCTGGCCGGTGTGGAGCACCGACTGCGGGATTGGACATCGCTTTCCGGATCACATTCGTCAGCCAATGCTCTTGTGGCTCGTCGGTTGTCAATTCTTGTGCGAGGATGGTCCCTTCTGAGCGGTTCGAAACAATTGCCAGCCAGGGCCGCACCGGAGTCCCCTCGTTACCGAACCAGGCGGCCATCCGCTGGATATCGGCCTCCCAGACTTCTTCTGGTACTTGGGGGAGATCGTTCAGCTCAACGTCGGTTGCGTCAGGCATGTCAGAACGGGCCGCCCGCTCTTCGATCAGCGCGATCATCTGTTCGTACAGCAGGTCGATGTCCTCCAGTCGCGGTGCATGCTCGCACCCGATGCCAACTTCGGACAGCTTTTTTTCCCAGGCGTTGCAAAGCGTCCTGAGTCGGAGACGCAGGGCGGCTGGACGACGCAGCTCGTCTTCGTCCAGTTCGTTGATGATGGTCGCCAGCAGTCGGAGTGCCTTGCTGTTGCTTGGCTTGTCGGGCAACATTCGGACGGCAACCACTTGCTCGCGTAGCGGGCTTGTCACCAGAATCGCCCAGGGACTGCCGTCGTTCTTGCTGTTCTTGCGGGAAATACGACGGACATCGACGTGCCAGATCTCTTCCTCATCCTGTGGCAGGTCAATCAAGTCGAGAGGAAGCTCATTCCCTGCACGGCGCGGTGGGCGTGATTCTTCGCGAGCAACGCCTGCCGAATCTCGCAGCCAAGGGACCGCGCCCGGCGTTGCCTTCCAGCAGCGCAGATGGGCCGCGGCGTACGATTGTGCCTCGCTCTCTTCGCCAGGCGAATAATACGGAGGCCGAGGGGGAATGTTCTTGAGACCCACCAGATAGGGCGGCACATAAGGGTTGGCTTGGGTTGCCTCGGCCAGCAGTGCCCTGGCATCTGGCGTGTCTCCATCGCGGCGAAACGTCAACAGTGCCCGGCCGTAATGCCATTCAGCAGATCCATCGTCGTTGTATTGGTCGATCAGCGCGAAGGCCGCGTCGTTGCGATCAAGTTCGATCAGGACACTGAGCAGGAGGTACCGCACCCCTTGGTTGTCATTGGGGTTGAGCCGCAGCATGTCTTGCAAGTGTT
>CALOEH010000025.1:0-28171 GCA_942492195.1 uncultured Planctomycetia bacterium
GCTCGCGCGGGCACACTCGGCGCTCGCTACCCGGCGTTGCTACGCTCGGTAGGTAACGTGCAATAGCGGCCAGCCGTGCGCGGCAGAGCGGGTCGGGGCCCTTGGTGCGCCTGCGCCAAATACTTTGCACTCCCCAAGTGGATCGACGACCGCGTAGCGTCCGCCCCTGAAGGGCTGGGGAAAGCTCAGAGTTGACCAAATCCACAGTAGAACCCGGGAGGTCTGCTATTGTGCCCACCACGTCATTGTTCGTTAAGTGAATCCTCGAGAGCAACCAGGTCGTCGCCCCGTCGCAGGAGCGAACTTCAGATCGCGCTGGGGCTAGTCGTATTGGCGCTCACCCTGTCGTTGGCGCGCGGGTTCGAACGCCTGCGGGGTTTCCCACCGAAGGCAACTCGACGAACGAGCCGCTGGGGGGAGGCGACAGTTACGCTCAGCTCATCGATCCCGGGAAGATGCCGAGTACATCATCGACATCGACGATTACGCCTTTCCGTCCGACATACTGCATACTTATGCTGAACTGGCCCCGGGCTGGCGACACCATATACCACTCTTGGGCGAGGAGAAAATCGTACTGTCCTCTACGGTTGAGCTCGCAACGGGCGTAACCTTGGCCGGATTCACGGGGTGAGCGTGTTGGCCGAGCCAATATCGAGAAAGGGAGTCTTGCTTCGCGACGGAGAGAGACCTGCAGCCGATAGGTCAGACATGTGCCGATGTTTGGCGCTCAGTCTTAGCGAACGGGAAACAGGAAACCGCCATGTTGACCGCAGAAGCATTCAACCAGCGCATGCAGCGTGTCCAAGACTGCATTGCCGAACTGGCCGAGCAGCCCAACAATCCCGCCTACATTACGGCGTCCGATCTACTGCGCACGTTCAGTGAGCTCCACGCCGCCGGATTGCAACAGATGCTTACGCTGATCCGAAACGGGGGAGACGCGTACCGTCCGCTGTTGGAACAGTTTGCGCAAGACGACCTCATTCGCTCGCTGCTGCTTTGCCACGATTTGCACCCGGTGGATTTGACCACCAGGCTGGAAGAGATCATCAGCAATCTCCGCCCATTGTTGGAGGCGTACGGCGCGGCGGCGTCCCTCGTCGCGATTGAGCCAGGGTATGTTCTGGTTGGGCTCAACGTGCCGGCGTCCAGCGGCCCGTCTCCGGTGACCATGATTCAGGAACTGCTGGAAAATGCCATACTTGTCTCGGCACCGGACATTGCGGAGGTCCGTTTCGGCCAACAGCCTGCCGGGCGTTTCGAGTTGCCGGTCATTCAATGAGCTTGATTCGTCACGTTGCCATGTAACCAAGGTTTGGAACGAGATGGTTCTGTTCGGGTGATCACATAGCGAAGAACCCAGCTCGAGGCTCAACCTCGTGAGGGTTCAACCGTTCGAAGGAGCGAACTGATGGATGCGGATGGAACGATCTTAGGAACGCTGGCCGAGCGTGCAACCAAGTTTTCACCGCCGCACAACATTGCGGATGCAGAAGCGATTCTCAAGCATCTAGCCGGCCCTTTTCTCGACTTGGAGAATCCCACTGCCGAGGCGGACGTCCCACAGTTGGCCGTGCGCGAGCAGCAACGACCGAGCCGAGAGAGCGCGCGGCAATCCATTGCGGCCGTTCATCCATTCAACGCCGCTTACGACGCCATTCCTGATGGGCTGCTGGTGATCGATCGCCAAGGAACCGTGGCTCTTGTCAATCGCGAGTTGGAGAAGCTGTTTGGCTATGCCCGAGAGGAGTTGTTGGGGGAGCCGGTTGAGATTCTTGTGCCGGACCGTTTGCAAGAGTCTCACCCATTGAATCGGCAGAAGTTCTTCGATCGGCCGCACGTGCGTCCCATGGGTGCAGGTCTCACATTGCATGGTCGGCATCGCGATGGCCATGAGTTTCCGGTCGAGATCAGCTTGAGCCCGTTGCAAACCGAGGTTGGCACGATGGCGGTCGCCACGATTCGGGATATGAGTGAGCAAAAGAGAATTGAAACGCAGATCCGCCGTTTCGAGACTCGCTATCGAACGTTGGTCGAAGGACTGCCGGCGGTTTCGTTCATGGCGGCATTGGACGAAGGGGTCAACGAACTCTACGTCAGCCCTCAGATTGAAACCTTGCTGGGTTTCTCGCAGCAGGAGTGGCTCGGTAATCCGATTCTGTGGTACACGCAATTACATCCCGATGACCGCAATCGGTGGCATACCGAGTTCGCGATCACCTGCTCCACCGGTCAAACCTTCAGTTCAATCTACCGCTTCTACTCGCGCTGGAGAGATTGTTTGGGTTCATGGCGAAGCGAAAGTCATTCGCGATGAACATGGGCACCCCATGTTCTTGCAAGGGGTCGCATTCGACATCACCAAATTGAAAGTGGCCGAAGAGAAGCTGCTGCAATTGAATCAGACGCTCGAGTCGCGCGTTGACGAGCGGACCGCACAACTCACCGCAGTCAACGAGTCTCTCTTTGTAGAGGTTCAAGAGCGTGAGCGGGCTCAAGCCGAGGCAACTCGGATGAATCAAGACCTGGCTCGGGCCAACGAAGAGGCCATTGCAGCCAACAAGATCAAAAGCCAGTTTCTGGCCAATATGAGCCACGAGCTCCGTACGCCGTTGAATGCCATCATTGGCTATAGCGAGTTGCTGCAATTGCTTGCCAAACGCAAACAAGATGAAACGTACAATGCCGATTTGGAACGGATCAATAAGGCTGGCAAGCATCTGCTGGCTCTCATCAACGATATTCTCGATATCTCTAAGATCGAAGCCGGCAAGATGCAGCTCGAAATGGAAGTAATGAACGTCAAGCCGTTGATCGAAGACCTCACCGACACGGCGAACCCCCTGGCGGCGAAAAACTCCAACACGTTGGAAGTTCGTGTCGGCGAGAAACTCGGCTACATCCATGCTGATGCGATTCGGCTCAAGCAGTGTTTGCTGAACTTGCTGAGTAACGCCTGCAAATTCACCGAAGCAGGTTGCGTGACGTTTTCCGTGACCGAGGAAGTGATCGACGAACGCGCTTGGATGATGTTTCGAGTCACCGACACTGGCATTGGACTGACGGAAGCACAGATAGCCCGACTGTTTCAACCCTTCACGCAGGCGGACGCCTCGACGACTCGCAAGTTCGGCGGAACCGGGCTAGGGCTCGCTATCACCAAGAAGCTTTGCGAAGCCATGGATGGAAGCATTTCACTCGAAAGCCGCCCCGGCGAAGGATCGACATTCACCATCCAATTGCCAGTCCATCCCGTAGACGGTTAGTGAAAAGCAGATCGTTTTTTGCCAGATATCTAGTCTAGTGCTTTGTCGCGGCAAAGTTTTCGGGTGACATGCCCTCGCTTGCGTGGGCATGTTCGGATGCAAGAGTTGGCGCAGCACTAGCAAATTCTGGGCAACTGTTCACCCACGGGAACCGTCACCACTCGACGGGCCCCGATCACTGTCTTGGCAACCACCATCCCAGGGTGTTCGGTGACAACCTGACCAATCAGCGCGGCTTGTGAGCCGGACGTGTGGGTTCGCATCACCGCGAGAACTTCGTCCGCAGCTTGAGCCGGAACGATGCAAATCAGTTTGCCTTCATTGGCGACCAACAAGGGCTCAAGTCCAAGAATCTCGCAGGCTGACTGCACGGCCTGGTCGATAGGGAGATCGGATTCGTAGATCACAATGCCGCAGTTGGCCGCCTGGGCGATTTCGTTGAGGCTCGCGGCCACTCCGCCACGCGTGGGATCACGCAGGGTGTGGGTGTCGGGGCAGACGTCAATGATGTCCGCAACCATCTCATGCAAGGGGGCCGTATCGCTACGAATCGGAGCTTCGAACTCGAGTCCCTCACGAACGCTCATCACGGCCATGCCATGATCGCCGATCGTTCCGCTGATCAAGATGGCGTCCCCAGGCTGAGCCAGGTGGGGAGCAATGTGAATGCCTTGCGGCACAGTGCCTACGCCGGCAGTATTGATGTAACATCCGTCGCCATGCCCACGTTCTACGACTTTGGTATCGCCGGCAACAATGGCCACGCCTGCCTTCTTCGCGGCAGCCCCCATGGCGTCGGCGATACGCTGTAGCTGCTCAATCGGAAATCCTTCCTCCAGAATAAAGCCAGCGCTCAAGTACATACACCTGGCTCCGCTCATGGCCAGATCGTTGACGGTGCCGTTCACGGCGAGATCTCCGATGCAGCCGCCGGGAAAGAACAGCGGCTGTACCACGTAGCTATCGGTCGAGAAAGCCAGTCTCCCCTCGCCAATGAGAAACACCGCAGAATCCCCCATTCTCGCTAAGTACTCGTTTTGAAAAGCCGGCAGAAACAGGTGTTCTACGAGTTCGCCAGAGAGCTTCCCTCCGCCGCCATGCCCAAGAATGATGTTGGGGTAATCTTGCAACGGAATCGGACAACTCCAACCGCTGAAATCAACAGGCTGCTTGTCCGTGCTGTTTGCCGGCTCTTTCGAGTTGCCTTTCATGCTGGGAATCTCAGGGCGAATTGGTTTCAAGTTCGACAAATCGACCGTAGTTGTAATACGCCGCGCAAGCACCTTCGCTAGAAACCATGGTGGCCCCGAGTGGATGACGGGGGGTACACTCTCGGCCAAACGCTTCGCACTGGTGCGGCTTGATGGCCCCCTTGAGAACTTCGCCGGCGCGGCAAATTGACGATTCGCAGGTTTGCAGATTGCCCACGTTGAATTTGAGCTCGGCATCAAAGTCGCGGTAGGCCTCGCTCAACTTCCAGCCGCTGAGGGGGATCACGCCGATTCCACGCCAGGCCCGATCTGTCACTTCGAAAACTTCATCAATCACGGCTTGAGCCGCCAAGTTGCCTTGTTCGGTCACCACGCGGCCGTAGGCATTTTCAACCTTTGCCTGACCTGCTTCCAACTGGACGACGGTACGCCGAATTCCTTCGAGCAGGTCGAGTGGTTCGAAACCGGTCACGACAATCGGGATTTTGTACTGCCGACACAACTGGGGATACTCGGCGAAACCGGTCACACAGCAGACGTGCCCTGCGGCCAGGAAACCGGCCACGCGATTGTCAGCCGAGTTCATGATGGCTTCGATGGCCGGTGGAACCAGCACATGCGACACGAGCGCCGAGAAATTGGTGAGTTGTTGCTGCTTGGCGATTTTGACCGCCATGGCGTTGGCAGGCGCGGTGGTTTCGAAACCGATCGCCATGAACACGACTTCGCGGTCCGGGTTCTGCCGAGCGATGCGAATCGCGTCGAGTGGAGAATAGACGATGCGAATGTCCGCCCCGTCCCCCTTGATCTTGAACAGGTCGTCGCGTGAGCCTGGTACGCGCAGCATGTCTCCGAAGGAGCAAAAAATGACCCCCGGTTGGCTGGCAATGGCGAGCGCCTTGTCAATGGCTTCGAGCGGCGTGACACAAACGGGGCAGCCTGGCCCATGGATCATCTCGATCTCAGGGGGAAGAATCTGATCGATGCCGTTGCGTATGATCGAATGCGTTTGGCCACCGCACACTTCCATGATGGCCCAAGGTCTTGAGGTCTGGCGTGCGATTTCGTCCGCCAGGCGTTTCGCTTTCTCGCCATCTCGGTATTCGGTAAAGTACTTCATCGCGCTGTTCCGGTGGGGCGATCCGTCCAATGTGAGCTTCCGCTCACCTCCAAGAACCTGTGTTTCTGTTGATTGGTTTGTTAAGCAGGCGGAGGCCGATTGGAAGAACTATTTTCGAAGTCGGTTTCGCGCAGCTCGTCCAGACCTTCGGCCAGCAGGCCTAGTTCTTCGAAGAGCCGCATTGTTTCTTGGGCTGTCTGTTCGTTCACCTGGCTGATGGCGAAACCGACATGCACGAGGACGTAGTCATTGATTTGAATGTCGGGAAGATAGGCAAGGCAAACATCCTTGACGACGCCGCCGAAGCTGACCTTGCCCATCAGCATGTCGTGGGGGTCGGAAAAGAGAGACTCAACCTTTCCGGGAATGGCGAGGCACATTGTGGAGACCGGCGGATTGAAGAAGTGGTTGGGTGTTTGGGTTCGGCACGCTGGATTGTAGGGCATCGGTACGGTCTGTCCAACGCTTCGCACGTTTCGCTATCGGTAGGGATTTGGATGCTCGTTGAGTTGTGCAATCTCACTGCGGCGTTGAACTTGGATTGTTTCCTTATTGCCGCCGCAATGGCAACCGTTACAATTCGAGTTCTAGAGACGACAGTTTCCCTCTGACGCTGCACGACTCGGATGAAAGGCTTCTCCCGAGACCAGCGATGCACGAACTCTCAATTGCCCAAAGTCTGATCGAAGCGGCAAGCCAAGCGGCACAGGATGAGGGTTCGAGTGCCGTCTTGAAGATCAACTTGCGGATCGGCCCATTGTGTGGGGTGGTGGAAGACGCATTGCGATTCTCGTTTGATCTGGCCGCCGAAGGCACGCTCTGCCACGGGGCGGTGCTGGTGGTGGAAACGACCACAGTTTCTGTTGTGTGCCCTAAGTGCGACGCAACCAAGACTCTGGGATTTCCGTTCCACTTTGTTTGCCCTACCTGTGGTGCCGCCACTCCCCAGCTCACGGGCGGCCGGGAAATGGAGTTGGTTTCCATCGAGATCGAACCAAACGAGGTTGCCGAACATGAAGCCGCGCGTTCTTGAAGTACGCACCAAGATTCTCAAGAAGAATGACGAACTGGCCCGCGAGATGCGAGCAGATTTCGCCCGACAGCAGGTGTTCGTTTCCAACCTGGTTTCCAGCCCTGGATCCGGCAAGACCGAGTTGTTGACCAAGACGCTCCAGTGCCTGCTGGAGAACGAGTACGAAGTTGCCGCGGTGGTGGGGGATTTGGCAACCGAGAACGACGCGATTCGCCTGGCCACCAGTGGCGCGAAAGCCCGACAGATTAAGACGGACAGCGTTTGTCACCTCGAAGCCGACATGGTGGCCGGGGCTCTTGGCGATTGGGATTTGAGTGCGTTGGATTTTCTCTTTATTGAGAACGTCGGCAATTTGGTCTGCCCTACCAGTTGGGACTTGGGCGAAGACCTGCGCGTGATGTTGTTGGCGGTAACCGAAGGGGAAGACAAGCCGCTGAAGTACCCAACATTGATCAACACGGCCGATGTGGTGATCATTAGCAAGATCGACTTGGCCGAAGCGGTTGGTTTCGATCGCCAGCTGGCGCTCAACAATATTCAAAAGGTTCGTCCCGGCGTACGTGTTGTGGAAACGTCTGCCAAAACGGGCGAAGGCATGGACGAGTGGATCGAATTCGTCAAGCAATGCTGGAGCATGAAGCAGGGAGAAGATGCCGCCGAACTGCGGGAGAAACTCTCGTCATGAGTCGCCACCGGACCGGATCGACAGCAATTCAGCCAAGCGCCGTCGAGCAGATTGCCGCCGCCGTTCTGTACGAGGGATACATTCTCTATCCCTACCGGGCATCGGCACCCAAGAATCAGCACCGTTTCAATTTCGGTACGTTGGCACCCGCCACTTGGTGCGAGCGGAACCAGGTGGGCGACAATGACACGATGAGAGCGGAATGCCTCATCGTCGGCCTGCGGCCGAAGGTTTCAGTTCGCGCGAGGTTTTTGCATCCCATGACGCGGCAAGTCGCTCGGTTCCATCAACCTCAGAATCAGTGGCATGCTGCAACAGACGATCTCCCCCGCCATGAGTTCGTTGCGTCTCTTGAAGTGAACGGCGAGATGGTTCAGACCTGGCAAGAAGTCGTGGAGCGTGAGTTTCGCGTGGAAGCAACAGCAGCAGCCCCCGCGGCGGACTCGTTTTCATTCCCTGCCTCCCGGGATAGGGAACCGCTGCTGGAAGCGGACGGTTTGGCGGTTGGGTTCATCGAGCGGATGCAGCCGGCGGTGTGCGGCCAATTGGAAGTCACCTGGGAGGAGGTTGCCGAGAACGTGCAGCGCGTGGCGGTCGAAGTTCGCAACACAACGCCCTGGAAGCATGGCCGCGAAATGTGCCGAAGTGAGGCGATGCTCTCTTCGCTGGCCTCGGCACATGCCATTCTCACGGTGGAAGACAGCGAGTTTGTATCGCTGCTCGAGCCGCCTGACGAGTATGCTGCAGCGGCTGCGGAGTGTGTCAACCAGGGGTGCTGGCCTGTGCTGGTTGGTCAACAGGGGGACCGCTCGACGATGTTCGCCTCCCCGATCATTCTGTACGACTACCCTCAAATTGCCGCCGAAAGTGCCGGCGATTTTTTCGACGGTTGCGAAATTGATGAGATGCTGGCCCTGCGCGTGATGACGCTCACCGATGATGAGAAACGGCAGATGCAAGGACTCGATGACCGAACCCGACAGATTCTTGAACGAACCGATCACTGCCCCGAAGACTACTTGATGAAACTGCACGGCGGCATGCGCCGCCCCGACCCCGAACAGGCATGACATGCAGCAGGACGATTGGGATCAACTCGAAGGGCACGCCCGACTGGAATCGGTTCGCGTCTCTGGCCGCGACATTTCCGTCGGTGCCCGCGTTCGCTTGTGGCCCAAGAAAGGGGGAGACATCATGGACCTTGCGCTCGCCAATCAGGTTGCGATCGTTGAGTCCATCGAACAAGACTATGAGAACAACATCCATTTGGCGGTCGTCCTCGAAGACGATCCTGGTCGCGACTTGGGCATGTTGCGGCAGCCTGGTCACCGATTTTTCTTCTCGCCTGAGGAAGTCGAGCCGATGTCACTTCCCGACAACCAACGAGCCGCGGAGGAATCATGACTCGGCCACGGATCCTGATTGCGGGGATCGGCAACATCTTCTTTGGCGATGACGCGTTCGGGAGCGAAGTCGCGCGCTTGCTGCTGCGTCGCGAATGGCCGAAGAACGTCCGCGTTGTTGATTTCGGCATTCGCAGTGTCGATCTCGTCTACGCCATGTCGGACCCGCGCGACCTGTTGATTCTCATCGATGCGGTTGCAAGCGAGGCGAATCTCCCGGTACGGTGTCCGTCATCGAACCTGACATCGAGCAGATTGCCACCGTGGCCCAACAGCCTGCCCTGCTCGATGGACACACCATGGATCCGCTCAAAGTGCTGGCGTTGGTACACCAAATGAACGGGGAATTGGGTCGGGTTCTCTTGGTGGGCTGCGAGCCGGAATACCTCGGCGGCCCGGAAGGTCACCTGGGAGTCAGCGAGTTGGTACAGGCCGCGCTGCCGACCGCAGTCGAACTGATTGAAAGCTTGGTCAATACAGAGCTCGCAGGTTGCCATCCGTAGAGGGCCTACGGCGAGAGTGTTCGGATGAGCGATTCGATCCCACGAGCATCCGAGGCAACCGCAAGTATTTCGTCGCCAACACTCCGCTCGAAGTTGTTCGACTTCCTCACCATTCATTGAAGTAAAGCTCGCGAATCGTTTGCCAAACCGAGAAAGAAAAAGAATTCGCGTTCGCGGTATCGTGCAAGGGGTCGGATTTCGTCCCTTCGTGTGGCGGCTTGCTCAAACGTGCAACCTGGTGGGCTGGGTCCAAAACGATTCGTCTGGCGTCACCGTTGAGATTGAAGGGCTCGAACCGGATATTACTCGGTTTGTCCAATCGTTTGGTCACGAACTGCCCTCGTTGGCGCGCGTTGATTCGTTCGTCATGGAACCGACCCGTTGCATTGGCGAACCGGCGTTTCGAATCGTGGAAAGCGTCTCTCAGGCGGGCAGCAGCACTCCCATCTCGCCAGAGATCAGCGTGTGCGAGGACTGCCTGCGCGAATTGAACGACGCGTCCAACCGCCGCTATCGCTATCCATTTGTCAACTGCACCAACTGCGGGCCGCGGTTCACGATTGTCGAAGACATCCCGTACGATCGGCCGTTGACCACGATGAAGTCCTTCATCATGTGCGCGGCCTGTTTGGCAGAGTACCAAGACCCAACCAATCGGCGGTATCATGCTCAGCCCAATGCGTGCTCAGCCTGCGGTCCGCGAGTGTGGTTTGTCGATCGCAACGCCGACGAGTTGCAATTCGAAACGCCACCGCATCCCCCGGCCGTATCTGGAGACGCCGCCATCACGGCCTTTCACGCAGCGATTGCCAAGGGCTTAGTGGTGGCCGTCAAAGGCCTCGGCGGATTCCATCTGGCGTGCGACGCAACCAACGATCAGGCCGTTCGTACGTTACGCACGCGCAAAGGACGCATCGACAAGCCGCTGGCGATCATGGTGCGGAGTGTGGAAGACTGCGAGCCGTTTGCCAAGGTTGGCGAGCGTGAGCAGGCACTGCTTGAAAGTCGTGAGCGTCCCATCGTGTTGCTGTCCAAGCGAGAACCGCCCGGCGTTGCGAGTCAGCGAACTGTTTCGCACCTGCTGGCACCAGGCAACAACTTCATTGGTGTCGTGTTCCCCTATTCACCGCTGCATTATTTGCTGATGGAAGGGGGGACGCCGCTGGTCATGACCTCAGGCAATCGTACGGACGAACCGATTGCTCGCGCGAATCGAGAAGCGAAGGATCGGCTGACCGACCTGGCCGACCACTTTCTCCTGCACGACCGAGACATTCATGTCGTGTGTGATGACTCCGTCGTTCGCTGTACCGATGAGGGCATGCTGCCAATTCGGCGTTCGCGAGGGTACTCGCCAACACCGGTCAAATTGCCATATGCAGGGCCCAGCGTGTTGGCGGTAGGAGGAGAGGTCAAGGCAACCTTTTGCATCACGAAGGGAGATGACGCGTACCTGAGCCAGCATATCGGCGATCTGGAACATCTCGAAACCGTGGTGGCCATGCGGCGTAGCGTGGAACACTTCGTGCGTGTGTTTCGGGTCAGGCCACAAGCGATCGCAGCCGACCTGCATCCAGACTATCTATCCACGCAGTTGGCAATTGAGTTCGCCAAGAAATACAAAGTTCCGCTGCTGCAAGTGCAGCACCATCACGCGCACCTGGCATCAATCATGGCGGAACTCGCACTGCCGGACCATGAGCCCATGCTGGGTATCATTTTTGATGGCACCGGTTACGGTCCCGACGGAGCGATTTGGGGCGGCGAGTTCCTGCTCGCCCGCGATGGTGACTTCACGCGTGTGGCACAACTGGCGAATGTTGCTTTGCCGGGTGGGAATGCAAGCGTTCGCCATCCCTATCGCGCCGCTTTGGCTCATCTGTTCGCCGCGAAGTTGCCGTGGCATGCAGAGCTTTCCTGTGTCCGAGCCTCCCAGGAAGCTGAACTCCGAGTGTTGCGCCAACAACTCGAGCGCAACATCCACTGCGTGCCGACCAGCAGCATGGGGCGACTGTTCGACGCCGCTGCTTCGTTGATAGGCGTTCGCCACAGCGTCTCGTACGAAGGTCAGGCGGCCATGGAACTCGAAGCCGTAGCAGCCCGTGCGATCGACCATCCGCAGTTCGACCGTGGTTATACGTTTGAGATCAGACACCACACCGTGGGCCAGATTGACGTTCGCACGCTGCTCTCGGAGATGTGCAACGATGTCTTGGCAGGAGTCGAACCCGAGATCATAGCCGCTCGGTTTCATCGATCGGTTGCTCGAATGGCGGTCGACACGCTCTGGCCGCTCGGCGTCAATGGAACGTGAACCGTGTTGGGCTCAGTGGCGGGGTATTTCAGAACGTCCTGCTGCAGCGCCTCGTGGTCGCACAACTACGGGAGCACAAGTTTGGTGTTCAGACGCATTCGCTCGTTCCTCCCAACGATGGCGGGATCGCACTGGGGCAAGCCCGCGTTGCGCAACAACGACTCCGGACTCATGGCCGCTAGGAACTTCTCAATGCCAGTTTCGTTCAGCGACGGCTATGCAGAACAGTTGTCCCAACTGTTCAGGAACCAAGTGAACAGTTGAGACAGCTGTTCTACACAAAATGGGACTGAACAAACGCTCGCTACCTTCAATCACTCGGTCATTCACCGGGGGAACAAGTTGCCTGCAAGTTCAATGAAACATCTGCTCCGCTCGCGTGAGCGGCATCGGGCGAGGGTTGTTGGAAACCAAACAGAACGGCTTGATCGTTGATGAGATGTTCTTTGTTATGCTGGAGCAGTGCATCAATGCCGTTACCAGGGACCGGTCGCGAATACAGGTAGCCCTGCCCGGTCTCGCAAGCAATGTTCACCAGTTTCGAGTGTTGCGAGTGCTCTTCGATCCCCTCAGCAGTCACGTTCATGCCCTGGGCTGTGCGCTGAGCAACGATGGTTTCCACGATCTCTTGGGATTGCTCGGAGTCTCCGAATCGTTGAATGAACGAGCGGTCGATCTTGATCGTATCAATCGGAAAGCTTTGCAAGTAACTCAGCGAAGAGTAACCTGTGCCGAAGTCGTCCAGGCTCACACGGACTCCCATGGCACGTAGCGTTTCCAGGGTTCTTGCCGCGATATCGGGATTGCTCATGATCGCGGTTTCGGTAATCTCGAGCTTCAAGGAGCTGGCTGGCAACTCGGTTCGTGCCAGGCAACTGGCAACCAGATCCACCAACCCTGGGTCGGCGAACTGTTTGCTCGAGACATTCACGCTGATGAACAACGGGGTGGGGGTTTCGTAATTGAGTTGCCAGATGCGATTCTGTCGGCATGCCTCTTCCAGCACCCAGGCACCAAGCTCGACAATGAATCCGGTCTCTTCCGCAATCGGATCGAAATCCAGTGGCGAAACCAATCCTCGGGTTGCATGTTGCCACCGCACCAAGGCTTCGAAACCTTCAATACGGCCTGAAGGGAGCGAAACAATCGGCTGATAATAGACCCGAAACTCGTCGCGCTCCAATGCCCTTCTGAGGTCTGCCTCTAAGGCAAGACGCTCAACCGCACGCAATCGCATGGATTGGTCGAAGACGCACCAGCACGATTTTCCGTTGGACTTTGCTTGATACATGGCCGTGTCCGCGTCGCGCATCAGATCGTCCGGGGACTGTGTACCTTCTGGTCCAATGGCAATCCCGATGCTTGCCGAGACGGAGACATCGTGACCTTGCAGCACCAGGCGTTCCGACAGCGAATCCAACAGGCGGTCCGCAATGGCATACGCGTTCTCAGGCTCAGTAAGACCTTTGACCAGAATGACGAACTCGTCACCACCGAACCGGGCGATGGTGCATCGCTCGTTCATGCGGCTCACCAGATCCGAAGAGCGCAGGCAAGACTCCAATCGCTTCGCTACGGTCACCAGCAATTCGTCGCCTGCATGATGCCCTAGGCTGTCGTTGACAATCTTGAAGCGATCCAGATCCAGAAACAATACGGCAAAGCAGGTTTCGGGTGACTTCGCAGCATCTCGAATCGCTGCGTCCAGATGGTCCATGAACAAGACCCGGTTGGGGAGTCCTGTCAACGGATCGGCTGCCTTGCCTCGGGTGATATCGGTTTGCGAGCCAGCCATTCGAACTTCGCGACCGGCATTATCCCGGATGGCCACACCGCGAGTGAGTACCCAACGGTACGAGGCGTCTTGATGGAGCATGCGATGCTCACTCTCGAACTGTTGGGTTTCCCCAGCTCGATGCGCGGCAATGGCATCCGCCACGTGCGGACGGTCGTCCGGATGGATGCGGTCAAACCATTCTTCGAGCGCGTCTCCGATCTGTTCGTCCGAGTATCCCAACATGGACTTCCAGCGATCCGACAAATGCACTCGGTTTGTCACGAGGTCCCAATCCCAGAGACCGTCGTTCGCCCCTTTGGCTGAAAGTGAATAACGGGTCTCGCTCTCGCGAAGCTGGGACGAGAGCTTCTTGCTCGAGATGTGGCAATTGATGCGGGCCAGGGCTACCGCGAAATTGATCGGTTTGGTCAGGTAGTCGTTCGCGCCGACTTCAAACGCGTTCACGACATCTTCGTTCTGAGTCTTGGCTGTCACCATCAAGACCGGCAGTTCCAAACTGGAGAAGGTCTTGCGAATTTCGGCCAACACCTCGTAGCCGTTTTGGCCTGGCATCATGACGTCGAGCAGAACGGCATCGAACGACTGCTCTCCAAGCAGTTGCAATGCCTCGGCTCCCCCTGATGCCAAGGCGACGGTATAGCCTTCGATCTCAAGTCGCCGGCCCAGCATATCGCGATTCATTTCCTCATCGTCAACGATGAGCAAAGTTCCTAACGAAGTCGTCATTTGCTCGTCGCCTCGCTGCAGACCAGTTCGATCTTGCTAAATAGCATTTCAAAGTCGATGGGCTTAGTGACGTACTCGTCGCAGCCCACATCAAGTGTCTTCTCGCGATCACCCACCATGGCATGCGCGGTCAGCGCAATAATCGGCAGGTGCCGGGTTGCCTCATCCGCTTTGAGCTGACGTGTTACTTCCCATCCGTCGATCTTGGGCAGGTTCATATCCATGAGAACGACCGCAATCTCGTCGCGATCCCGACGCGCGGTCTCCAACCCATCCAACCCATCGACCGCCACGATCACGTCGTAGCCAAAGAGTTGTAAGTATCGCGTGATCAGGTCTCGATTCGGTTCGTTGTCTTCGACAACCAGTACCTTTGGCATGCTATGAATCCCTTTCCCAGCTCCTACACCCTTCGGCAGATTTGCTGAACTCTACGTCACCCCAGTTGGTGGGCAGGCAGGGGAATTGTGAAGAATTGCGGAAGTACGCAACGGAGAAACTCACGCAATCGCTACAAGTCAAACAGTCGCACACCCCGATAGTACCACTACGACCTTGCCGTAGTAGTCTGTGCCTGAGGGCCAAAACGAAACGGACCTTGATCGGACGAACACGTCAACGTCGAGCGCAGCAACCAGTCTCGGTTCTGCAGTCATCTAGTAACCGGCAAGACTCTGCCGCATTTGCAAACCGGAGATGCTCGAGCGACGCTGCTACGCCCCGACCCGGGAATTCATGCCGGAGCTTAACTCACGGCAGCGATCGTGGAGAGTGCCGAGACACGAGTGTTGTGATTCGGCAATTCGACAAGACAGAATATAGATCCTTCTCCCTCTGCGAACCGTCGCGATCTCTGCGGTGAGCTTTGTTTCTCCGGTTCAAACCCGCCCCCGACTCTCTGCAAACCCTGGCGCCCTCCGCGGCAAACTCATTCTTTGTCCATTGCTAGTTTGCAACGCGGAGTTTTGCTTGCCGGACTGAAAAGTGATCGTCGCCGGAGAATACCATGTGAATGGTCCGCCCGTCCTCGCTCATCCATTTGGTCGGCATGCTGGCGGTTTCCCCGGGACCGACATCCCAAGCTTTCGTGAAGTAGACCGTGCTCCAAGGGCCCCATGGTTCCGGAGCGTCGTAGACGCCAAATCCTCCGACAAACCGAGTGGGGCCGCCAGGAATGATCTGCACCCAAAGATAGCGTTTGAGGGCCGCGTTGTAGGTAACGCCGGATCGGTAACAGCGGCCTGGATGTTCGAAAACGGCCGTCCGGGCGGCAACGTCCGCGCTCCACTTGGGCTGCCCGTTCGCGTCCAGGCCGGCGAAAAACTCGTACGCTTTGCGCTCAGTCATTTCTTTCGTTTTCACCCGGGCCAGCACCATGCGGTCGGCCGGACGGTAGGCGCTGTCCTGATCATGAGAATAGACATAGGCGTACTCGTCCCGAGCCGCCGGCGTAGTTGCGACCAAAATTCAGAAACGTTGGATAGCCGAAACTGTCTGTGAATTTCCAATCGCTCCAGGTCCAGGTGCGGCCATGGTCGCGCGACAAGGCGAGCTGCGAATTTGAAGCGTTTCGAGCGAATAGATACAGCACGCCGTCAACCATCAGCAGGCCGCTGGCTTTCTTTCCTCGGACGTCGTTGCCCCGTTGCTCGATCGACGGTGACCGCAGATTCACTCCGGTGAAATCGGCTGGCCCGCCTGAAACTCGGGCGAGTCCCAAACTCAACTTCTTCTCCACGTACGGCTTGAACCCGTTGCCGTCGCCATAGGCGGTGTACTGAGCGTCGTCATCAGCCCAAGTGATGGGCCAGTTATCGCTACCTCGTGCACGGCGAACAATGTCGGAGGCCGGCACCCATTCGATTCCCGTAATGACGGTGCTCGGCGGATATGGTGCCCCCGGATATCGTGCTCCCGGATTCGCTCCCGTGGTTTTGCTCGAAGACGCCTTCTTTTCGTCACCAGCAGGCTGCCGTTTGCGTGGAACGTCAGCAGCTGGTTCTGAGGCGGACTGTGCGAGGGCTTCCAGAAAGGGACGCAGCACTTGGTAGTTGGATCCCTCAGCACGCGTCCAGGACCCGCCGGCTCGGGCCGCGACCAGGTCCAGGCTGGGAATCACGACAATCAGGCTTTCGTGCAGCCCCCAAGACCAGAAGGCGTCGCGGGGCACATCGGTGAGCGTTCCATCCGCGTTGTTCCACCACAACAGGCCGTAGTGGTCCGAAGCATTGCCGTAGCGTTTGGAGTCAACTTCCGGCAGGCCGACGACGGCCGGATCGGTGGTCGCAACTTGTTTCACAAATTCGGCAGGAAGGATGCGGCGACCATTCCACACGCCGCCGCGCAGATAGAGCAACCCGAGCCGCGCCATGGCGTCGACGTTGGCGCTCACGCCCGAACCAAACTCGCGGCGCGGGATGCCATTGATCTGGTGAGGGCGGTAGCTGTTATTACGCCAGGACAGGTCGCTCTCGCTGGATGCCCAACGGGGTGAACACCCTTTCGAACAGCAGATCGCTGACGTCTTGCTGATACGCCCGCGTCACGCACTCGGCCAGCCAGTTGGGGCCGCCGTCGCTGTAGGACCATTTCTCGCCTGGCTTGAAGATCAGCTTGGTGTAACCGCCAGGCTTCTCAAAACCGGCGGTCTGGGTCGCCAAATGCCGGATGGTAATTTGGTCGAGCCAGCCTGTGTCGATGTTGCTGGCCGGCTGGGTGCCGAATGTTGGATGGTGCTTCAGCACCGGGTCGGCCAGGTCCAACTTGCCATCGAGAATCGCCAGCCCTAACGCGGTGACGCCGATCGACTTGGTCGTCGACTTCAGACCATGTGCCGCCGCTTCAGGTCGCCCAACTCAACACCAGCACACCGCTCCGAGTTACGAATCCCGACCCGCCCCCCTTGAGGGCGTAGTCTCGAGCTTTGTTTAGGCTTGCTGTCTGCAGCCCCATCTTCTCTGGGGATGCTTGCGTCCAACTCTTGCCAGGGAACGCGGGGTCCGCGGCGCGGCCCGGTGGTGGCGACGTCAGCAGAAATACTATCAACCACGTAGTACCAACAAGACGCATAACAGGCGACCTCGGAATGAAGGAGCAAATCAAGACTCGAACCATAACGAGACTCCTCGACATAGGACATCCACTGGCCGACCATTTGACTCAACCACAGGGCAGCGGCAGCAATAGTTGGGGACCCCAACGAGCAGGACGATAGCAACGGTGATTGTGACCATGGTTCATTGTTCTGGATCAACGATGTTGGGGATCGGCTGCTGACGGCTTTCTTGCTCGGGAGGCCAGGCTCCACTGAAGGCGGGGCCCGGCTTCGCCGTCCGGACCTGTTCCAGCCAGATGACCCCATCCAACGGCCGGCTGTTGCCTCGGGTGGTGATGAAGTCCACAAGGCCGTCGCCGTTGACGTCGCAATCCATCAGCATGTCGTACATGCCCTGGGCGCGGCGCGAAACGTCATGGCGCTGCCAGCGTTGAGTTGGGTCCAAAGTTGTTCGAACCAGGCCAAGCGTCCGCAGGGTGTACGAGGGCGAACCACGGTTTGCGAGTCTACCCTGCGTGGCGTGTAGCTGTAGCCGCCGACGAAAAGGTCGAGCCGACCGTCACCGTTGATGTCTGCCAGCTTCAAACCGGTCGCGTGGTCAGGGATGACGTGGCCGATGAAATGGAGCGGCCACTCGCGATTGAGGTCCTCAGGCTGTCTCAGCCAAAACAGCCCTCCACTGTGCTTTGTCTCGGTAAGGATGTCCGTTCTGCCATCGCCATCGAGATCGGCGAACTCCACCATGAATCCACTGCTGCCCCACTTCCGCTGTTGTTGGACAGGAATTTCAGCATCGCCGACCTTGAGTGTCGCAGGTGTGGGGAGCATGAACTTGCCTTTCCGCAACGTGCGCGTTTGCCATTTTTCCTGCCAAGGTTTCTCATTCCCGAGATTCTCAAAGAGTACGATCTCCGAATCGCTACGGCTCCCGCCCAGGACGTCCAAGTCACCATCGCCGTCGATGTCCACCGCGCGAATGTTGATAGGCATTCTGGTCTGGCCAATGACGAGCCGCTTCCAGGCGTTGGGATCGGCAGCATCGCCATCACGTTGGAAGCAGGCCCAATCGGTGCCCCCTTTGTTGGCGCCGAGAATCTCCAGTTGGCCGTCACCATCGAGGTCGCCGACATCCACGCGGATCCAGCTGCTGTTTTTCTGTTCTTGCTTCGCGCTTCGCTCTTGCTTCGCGATGGTGGTACGTTTCCAGTCTGCCATTGTGCGAGGAGTCTTGGGCGCTTCGAAGTAGACAATCATTCCCCCTTCTCCGCACGCTACGATGTCGAGCCTTCCATCGCCATTGAGGTCACTGATCACGACATCCTCGGCACCACCGACGTACGTGTCGGATTGGCGCGTTTCGCCGGGGCCGGGTGAGAGCGTATGGCTTTCCCACGTGTCGGGGTCGTCGGTGCCGAAAGAGATGCGAACTGGAGAAGCGCAGTCTTCGTGAACGGCCACCACGTCCAGATGACCATCACCGTCGAGGTCCGCGATGGCCAATCCGTCAGCGCCGACAAGGCCGACGCCAGCCAACATGGTATCGTCAATCCGATGCTCCTACCAACTGATAAACTGAGCCCTATCCGCAGAGCGTGCATTCGTGACTGGCACCTCCCAGGCGCTGGCAATTTGTGCACAGAGTGGGAACAGTGCCAAGAGGACCAGCCAGAAAGTCTCGGGGTTCGGAGAAACGGCCAGGCATCTATCTCCAGGCGTTGTGCGATTCGTCGAGCATTTTGACATTCGCTGAAATCCTGGAACAGAACCGTATCGGAGAGACGATCGTTATTGCTGGATCGTCAATGTCGTTGACTTTCCGGGTACGATCTTGACTTGCGGGATCGTGACCAGCCGATGGGCGTCGGCAATGGCAACTCCCTCTCCGCCGGCTGTGTTGGTCCAGGAGAACCGCTCGCCGGGCCGGGGGCGGAATCGTTGACTCCGCCGGGGAGTGACGTCGACCGTCATCTCCGCCTCGGCCAACTCGTTGGACAAGGTAACCGACCAGCGGTTTGGTTCATCGATCAACTGCTCCCAGTCGAATCCGAGATTGATCCCGCCTTCCAAGTCTCCGTTGGCGGGATCACCATCCCCCAGGTCGTTGTCGATGGAGCTGTTTCCAAATGCGGGATAGCTAAGATTGCGGGCGAACTTCTCGGCAGGGTAGTACTTGCGTACCAGTTGCATGGCGGCGTTGCCGGCACCATGGTTGCCGTTATTCCAACTAAAGGCAAAGCCGTGCCGGGCATTGGTCATGGCGCGGACCATGTCGATATTCTCCTGCCAGGTGGCCCAACCGTCGTGCCTGCCCACGGCCCAACCGAGAAACGGAAGGTCGCCATGATGCTCTGACACAAACTTCGGGCCATTCACGCGGTCGTAGTAGTCGGTGAAGCCATCGGCCATGGTCGCCGGAGAGAACTTCGGCAGCCGTTCGCCAAAGAAATTCGGCGTAACTCTCCGCACCCGACCCGAAACAGGAAAGACCGCCGCGAATCGGTCTGGCTGACGCAGGCCGACGTTGAACGAACCGACCGCGCCGGACGAGGATCCGCCGATCGTCACCCGCTGTGGATCTGCCCCGTACCGTTTCACTACCCAGTCGACGATCCACAACAGTTGGTTCTCTGTATAGGGGTAAACTCGCGGCTCGGGATGACTGGCCCCTTGCGGCACGACGTGATACCCAAACCAGTAGGACTCCATGGCGCGGAGTCGCAGCGGATGCTCAACGGCGTCGCGCATCTGCAGGGCCAGGCGGTTTCCTTCTTTCAGACGGTGCTCCGAAATCGAAAAGACCCCGGCCAGCCCATCGCGGTATCCCATCTCTGGAGTACCGAAGTACAAATAGTAGTCTCCATAATCGCCAGCGCCGCCGCCGGCTGCCTGACTTCCCTGCAGCGCCAGATGCAACGGGAGTCCTTGTTGGCCGGTGATCAACGTGTTGCGAACGGCAGGCCCTGCGCGTTCTTTCGAGTCGTAAAGTTTGATCGGCTGGATTGGCCCTGGCCGTTCGTCGATTGGCTCGGTCGTGGCGCTTTCGCCTGGCACGACGGCGCTGAGTTGCTCAAACTGTGGATTGGTTGCCACCACCGCGTAGTAGGCCTGCCCCGGCCGCTGCACGGTATGCACCGCCAGCCCACTGGAGCGAGGGAGTGGCTTTCCTCCTTGTTCTAGAATGGCGTACGGCTTGGCCGGATCGAGCCGGTCCGCACTGGTGAAGGCCGAGCCATACAGCTTGGCGGAGTTAAAGAGTACACCGTGGTAGCAGAGTTGCGCAGCGGCGAGCGAGTCGGCCGCAATGGGGCGCGTGCTGCGATAGAGCGAATAGCGAAACTCAGCCCCGGCCGGTCCCTCGGCCGCGTCTTTCCAAGTGACGAAAGTCTGCCCATGCCGATGCACGGCTCGGATGCCGGTGACAGAAACATCTGCACCAATCAGCGGCGAGGTGGCCAGGACAAGCCAGATCAGAGAGACGGCAAAGCACAGGCGGGACATACACATGGTGGACCGCTGTCTTGTGTGGGGTGCGCGAATTGGGAATGGCTTACTCTCGCTTGCCAGCATCCTTTCCAAGACACCACAGGTGTTTCCAGGTGCGGATGAAGAGATCACCCTGCGAGATGGCGATCGAGGCATTGGTGTGCTCGTTGAGTTGATTCACGGCCAGCACTTCGTACTTGGGGCCAGCGGCCAGCACCAGCGTGGCCCCACGTTGATCGGTGACGTAAAGCTTGTTGTCCGCATGGACCATCGAGCCCCAGAATGAAGACGTGCCGGGTCGTTTGCTGATCTGCGATTTCCAAATGTCCTCGCCGGTGGCGAGCTCGATGCAGGAGGGCGCCACGCCGCCGACGTACAGGAAACCGTCCACCAGAACCCCGCTATGAGGCCCCTTGCCTGGCCCCTTGCTCAGTCGACCCTGCTTGATCTCACCCTCAGCGCCAATCTTGTAGGTCGTATTGCCGGCGACCGCGATGTTGTTCTCGAACGAGGCCGATCCGTAGACGTAACTTCCCAATCCGTTGGTCTCCCACAGCACCTCACCGGTGGCCGGGGCGAACGCTTTGAATTTGTAGGGAATCGGCATGAGCAATTGATCCTGCTCTCCAATTCTCACAATGTTTGGCGTGGCCCAAGTCCCCAACAGCTTGCCAGACTCGCCAGAGTTCCCCTCCGGCTCGGCATGTTCCCAAACCTTCTGGCCGGTGCGACGGTCGACCGCCAACAGAAACTGACGGTCGCCAGGCCCACACCAGACGATCACCAGATCGCCATACAGAATGGGAGAAGAAGCGTTGCCCCAGATGTGATGCAGCTTGTCGTGTTCGTGTTTCCACAGCAGTTCGCCTTGCATGTCATAGCAGACCAGCCCTGCCGAACCATGATGGGCGATCACCCGTTCTCCGTCGGTGACGGGGGTGGCGGAACAAAACGGATTGGTGCCGTGCGTGACTTCCGGCTGTTTGTAAATCAGATCGCGTTGCCACAAGATTTCGCCAGTGGTCCGCTCGAAGCAAATCACCGATCGCTTCGCCGCCACCGCCGTTCCGCCGATAGAAGTGTCCGAACGGGCGTTCTCCAACTTCTGCGGCGGCCAGAGTGTTTTCTCGGACGCCTGCGTGAGAAACACCCGATCCCCCCATACAATCGGCGACGAGTTGCCGGAGTCTGGCAACGCAACCTTCCAGCGCACGTTCTCAGTCGCGCTCCAAGTGACCGGCAGATCAGTCTCACTGCTCAAACCTTGTCCGGTGGGCCCCCGCCAGCCGGGCCAGTTCTCGGCACACGCAGTACTACAGGGCAATGCGCAGGAGAGTGAAACCGCAGCCAACCACAACAGCGACCTGACCAACATGGCACGTTCCTCAATATAAATCTCAAGTGCGGATGCAAGGCGCCGATGCAAACGGGGTGACTGCATGCGGCCGAATAAGTTGCCTGCTTGCAATTCAGTCTAATCCGCCCAAGTGGTTATCAAAGCATTCACACAATGACAATGATGTGGCGAAAAAGCATTCATCGGAAAATTAATGAGCGCCGTACCACTCACGAATGTGTGCGGAGAATGGACTCTCATTCTGGAAATTATTCGGCAGGAACCTTAATTCAGGCGAGACAGAAGAGGCTGCCTGACCGGGAGAGCCGTCATCGCTCGGCGTTCAACCACAATCAGGCGCGGGCAATTCAACGTGCGATGCGATCTGTATCAAATGGGCGATCAGCGCCTCGTAACGATCTCGCTGTTCTGCTTTGGCTGCTTTCTCCAGCTCAAAAGCCGGTTCAGTGAAGGCGTCGAACCCTGCCGTTCCGCCCGAACCTTTCAGCCAGTGTGCGAGTTGGGCAAGTTGCACGTCGTCGTTCTGCGAACACGCCTGACACATGGCGGTGAGCTGTTCCTTCAATCGTGTCATGAATTCTTCGGCAATTTCTAAGAAATCCGAATCATCGAGAGGGAGACTGCATCGAATCGGCCCGATATCAGGTAGTGTCTCGCGAGTTTCAGTCTCCGCGCTCTGGTCCGTTTCGCGAACGTGACGGTGTGACTCAACCGCAGCAGTCGGTAGATCGGCAGGATCTGGGCCCTTAGGAACCATCAAGCTTTTCGGAACGGACGCCTGATCGCGCTCTGCAAGGACGTTTCTCAAGGTGGCGAGTAAGAGATCAATCTTGATGGGTTTTGTCAGGAAGCCGCTACAACCGGCCTCGCGGCATTTCTCTTCGTCGCCGCGCATCGCGTGCGCGGTCATGGCGATAATCGGTAACTCGTAGCCGGCGTCGCGAAGCGTTCTTGTTGCCAGGTAGCCGTCCATCACCGGCATCTGCATGTCCATAAGAACGACATCGAAAGGCTCGGAGAGCGCTCGGTCCACGGCAAGCTGGCCATTCTCGACCGAAACCACTTCGACACCTGCCCGACTGAGAACCACATGAATGAGTTTCCGGTTCGAGTCACCGTCATCGACGGCCAGGATGCGTGCCGGAGGCAGCTGAATAAGGTCTTGAGACTGAGATTCATCTCGTGCGGTGGCGGCCAACGCCGTTTGAGCATCGATCATCTCGATTCCATCCAACGACCCGACATCCACCGTCAGCGTGAACGTGCTACCTTGACCTTCTTCGCTGCGGATGGCAATTCCTCCCCCCAAGGCTTCGGCCAACTGCTTGCTGATTGCCAGCCCTAGACCTGTGCCGCCAAATCGCCTGGTCACCGACGAGTCGGCTTGGGCAAACGGTTCGAAGACTCGCTCTTGAACCGCTTTGGGCATCCCGATTCCAGTGTCGATGATGTCAATTGCCAACTGCGGGCGCGAAGTGGGAGCGTGAACCGCGCCAGAAGTGTCCGTGCCGATCATCCGCGCGGCGATGGTCACGCCGCCAGTCGCAGTGAACTTGATCGCGTTGCCGGCCAGGTTCATGATTGCCTGGTGCAAGCGAACGCCATCGATCAGGATGGTCTCTGGCATGGGTGTGTCGAATCGTATGTTGAGCGAGATCCCCTTCTCGTCGGCCTTGCCGCGAAGCACCGAGGCAACCTGATGGATCAGCCGGTGCGGGGAAGAACGAACTAGCTCCAGTTCCATCCGCCCCGCTTCAATCTTCGATAGATCCAGAATGTCATTGATCAACGCCAACAGGTGTTCGCCGCTGGTGTGGATCGTGTTCAGGTATTCTTGACGCTCTTTGGTGGTTTCGTCAAAGCCCCGTCGCAATACGTCGGTGTAGCCGAGAATGGCGTTCATCGGTGTGCGAATTTCGTGACTCATGTGGGCCAAGAAATCACTCTTCGCCTGATTGGCTTCGTCCGCAACTTGCTTCGCGACACGAAGGTCTTTCTTGGTGGATTCCAACTGCGTGACATCATCAAAGCTGACCAAGACACCTCGGTACTTGCTGTCATGTCCTAGCACGGGAGACGCATTCGCAATGAGATTCTGTGTCAGCTTGTTGTCGTTGGCGAGACCGAGAATCACGCCTGCCTGGGGTGCTTCGAGGCGAATGGCTTCCTCCCAAGGGTACTGTTCTAGTGGGTCTCCATTCTCGTTCTTCACCCATTTGAGGTTCGCTGCGGAGACGCCGATCAGCTTCTCGGGATCTCGACCTACCCAATTCGCAAACGATTTGTTCGCCAGGACGATGCGTTGATTCCGATCAATCACCAAGAGACCTTCGGCCAGCGAATCCAGGGCTGACCTTACCCGGTTCGGGACAGTCTGCGAGGGGTCCAGGTGTGCCAACATCTTGCGTAGATAGATCAGGAACAGAAGATAGCAGGCGGCCGTCACGAAGACGGTCATCCGTACCCAAGGACTTTCGATCCAGCCCAACACTCCCGGCGTGCCAAGGGGGCGGAATCGAATCTCGATACTGCCCCACTTCTCGGCACCCGAACGAATGGGGACGTGCACATGCGAATCGGTCGATCGCGAGTTTGCCTCGGCGGTCCACTCGTGATCTCCCACGGTTGCCATGAGCACTCCATCTGCCTGCCGCACGCCGACCGAGAGGATCTCACTGTTCCGCTCAACGACGAGTTGCATCAAGTGCTCGAGGCGGCGCAGTTCGCCACGGCTGATGTAGTCCGAACTAACCATCGCAATCGTTTCGCATAGATGGCCACGTCCTGCCTGGACTGCCGAGCGGCGTTCTGGCACCACGCCGATCATCATGGCGGTACAGAGAACGCTGACCAGGAGACATGCCAGGCCGATTGTGATACGTGATTTGGCGGACAAAAGTCTCATGAGTTCACGGCTTCCTCGTCCGATCTTTGATCGGCGGATTGGTTTATCTCGTCGTCGCGATTCGCGTGACGGTCGAGCATTGATTCCAACGAATCGTCTTCTTCGTTCGTAGAACTGGGATGGGACGATTCGTCGTCGAGATAGTCCAGTACGACCAGTGGGTCAACCAAACGCCAGGCAGGCAGTTGTGCCAAGAGACTTGTCACGAGCCAACCACTGCGAATGGTCCATAAAACGTACCCCAGGGTTAACGTGCTAGAGAGGCCAGCGGCCGAACCCGCCACGAAGAACGGAAGATTGCCCCCTTCGTTGAGTTCGTTTTCTAAGTGCCCCAAGTCGTCCCACAACAGACCAGCATCAAACGACGCGGCGAACTCCACCAGTGCTTGCGAACCCTGGTGCGTTTCCATCCGCAGCGAGGATCTTCCGCGCTCGTATCCGTCCCATGTCGTAGATTCCGCAGATTCCTGCGAGACACGCTGGGAGGGCGCGATCGGGACCGGAGAAGATGCGACGGACTGCCCTAGCGATACGCTGCGAGTCCGCGCTACGGCAACGGTGTTTGCGGCGGGAGGGGCAACGGCGGCGGCCTCGTACAATGAGAGTAGTTCCTCTTCCTCCGTCGAAGAGTCTTTGTCCGCTGTCTCGGCGTCGATCAGCGGAGTGATGACCGGTCCGGCAGCAGCGATGACTTCGAGCGTGACCGTAGCCGTTGTAGTACCTCCCTGACCATCGTCGACACGGTAGGTGAAATGATCGAAACCTGAGAAATTGTCGAAAGGCTCGTAGCGGAATGAGCCATCGGGATTCAGGATCAGCGTACCGTGTGCCGTTCCGCTGACGAGTGATACAGTCAGGGCATCTCCGTCTTCGTCTGTGTTGCCGGCCAGTAATCCTAGTGCTGCGGTGACTACCGTTTGCCCGCTGTTGACGGTATAGCTACCGCTGCCACTTGTTGGAACGTCGTTGGCATTCGCGACCGTCACGCTCAGGAGTTGGTTCGTTTCTCCGCCACGGCCGTCATCGACGCGGACCTGAACTTCGTAAACATTGTCCGCATTGGAATCGGCTGGGCTCTCGAAGTTGGGAGCAGCGATCACACGTAGCGATCCAGAATTCGGGCTGATGCTGAAACGTGCGGCGTCCGCTCCGCCGCTGATCGAGAACGTTGGCGTGTCGCCATCGTTGTCCGTTGCCGTCACGGTACTCACCGAGGTGGTGTTCTCAGCGACGCTGGCCGTTGCGGCGGAGGTAATGACGGGGTCTTCGTTCGAATTGGTTACCGTGACGCTGATCAATTGTGCGGTTGTGTTGCCAGCGTTGTCGTTGGCGGTGACTTCAACCTCGTAGGTGTTGTCACCGCCGAAGTCGGCAGGTGTCTCAAAATTCGGCGCAGCTTGGAAGGAAAGATCGCCAGATCCTGGGTTGATGGCGAATAGCAACTGGTCATTGCCACCGCTTATGGAGTACATCACGGTTTGACCAGGCAGATCAGCATCCGTCGCCTGAACCGTTTGCACGAACGTGGTGTTCTCTACGACGTTGACCGCGGCCACTGTGGTGAAGACAGGAGCGTTGTCGTTGGCCGAGGTGACGGTGACGCTGATCAACTGCGTGTCGGTACCGCCATCTCCATCATCTGCCTGAACTTGAACTTCGTAGACGTTGTCCATGCCGAAGTCGGTCGGGTTTTCGAAGTCCGGGGCTGCCGCGAAGGTCAGAACGCCCGACGTCGGATTGATTGAGAAGGCAGCCTGATCCGCGCCACCGATGATCGTGAATAGGATGCTGTCGGCGGGATCCGTTGCCGTCACGGTTTGCACGAAAGTTGCATTCTCGACCGTGGTTGCCGAATCCGGAGAGGTGATGATTGGCGCCACATTGTTGACGGTCAGGGTTGCTGCCGCCGTGTCGACGCCGCCGTTCCCATCATCAACCTGGACTCGAATCACAAAGGTCCCGTTGTTGGTGATGCCTAAGGATTGCAGCGTGGACCAATCCACCGTAGGTGCTTGGGTAGTCGGTTCGCCAGTCGCTCCAAAGGTTCCGTCGTTATCGAGATCCCAGGCGAACGCTAGCGTGTCTCCTTCCACATCGCCGGATAAGCTGCCGTCCAGGCTGAGCGACCCACCTTCGTTGATCGTGTAAGGTCCGCCGGCGTTGGCCACTGGTCCGTCGTTGACAGAATTGACCGTGATGCTGGAACTACCCGTTGCCGTGCTGAAAGCGGTGGTGCCACCGGTGACGGCTGCGCTGGCCGTGCCTCCGGCGGTGCCGCTGGTCAGGTCCCAGGCATGGAACTGGATTCCACCTGCCACGGTGCCATTCCAGTGGAGGTTGGGGAAAAAACGCACGTAGGTGCTTCCGTCGGCGGCCAGCAGTCTCGCGTTGCTGGAATCGGGCGAACCGAAGTCCTGCCAGAGCCCTCCACCATTGGTCGAGTACTGCCACGTTCCGTTGGTATTGTCGACAGCAGTGACCGCAATTCCGTCGAAGGATCCGGCATCCGCATCGCTCACATGACCGGCAATCAAGGCTGAGACAAGCGTGCCTGGGTTGGTGATGGGATCCTCATTGACGGCGGTGAGGTCATTCGCTCCGCTCAGTACCGGGGCATCGTTCACGTCGGCAACCACAAACTGGCTCGCGAAGACCCCTTGAGTGTCACCGACCCCTTCGCCGGTCCAGACCGCAACCAGATTGCGCGGCCCGAGCATCGCCACGGCTGCCATGTGTTGGGTGTTGGTGGTGGTTTGATTGATCCGCGTTTCTCCGCCGACGGTATCGCCCGCAGAGTCGAACTCCTGGAAGAAGACTCCGGCGCTGTCGCCTGGCCCGTTGCCTTCCCAGATCACGACGAAGTTGCCGGATGGGTCCATGTCCACGGAAGGGTTGGTTTGATCAAACTGCGTGGTGGTGTTCACGACAAACTGCCCTCCGTTGGCGGCTCCTGTCGCCAGGTAGCGGCGGGCAACGATGGCCCTGCCATCTCCGTCGGGTCCAGTTTCGCGCCACACGACCACAAAGCTTCCGCTGGCATCCATGGCAACATCCGCTTCACCTGACGACGTGCTACCGTCTACGGTGAACTGTCCTCCTTGCGGCGTGCCGGCCGCGTTGAATCGGCGAGCGTGCAGACCGTTGTTGTCATCCCACACAACGACAAAGTTGCCGCTGTCATCCATGGCGACCGCTGGCTCACTTTGCCCATTGGCGGTGTTGTTGTTGACCAGGATCTCACCTCCCTGCCGGGTCCCAGCGGCATCGAACCGCTGGGCAAAGATCCCGCAGCGTCGCCGGATCCTTCCC
>CALOEH010000026.1:0-32821 GCA_942492195.1 uncultured Planctomycetia bacterium
CCGCTGGGCTGGCTTGCCATCGCGGCTGGATTTGCGTGGTTTGCGTGGTTCTTGCTGCGACTGGTCCGATGGGCATTGCGAGTAGTTGCCGAATGGCAGCGTGTGCCAGTTGACCCCGTGGTGCACACCTTGCATCGTATCCTGAAACGGATGGACTGGAATGCCAGTCGGTTGGGGTTCACCCGTTTACCCGGCGAAACGCTCAACCAATTTGCCGACCGCATTGGGCAAGAGCCAGGCCTCGAACCCAATGCTGCCTGGTACGAGAGATACGCCGCATCGCGATATGCCAACCAGTTTGATGCCACCGAATTGGTCGCCTTAAACGATCCGCCAATCGCCAGACGCATCCGGCTCCGCTGAGTCAGTGGGGAGCGGTCAATAGCTGTCGCTTGTGTGGACATGCCGATCAAGCGATCATCCTCTTGCAATCCAGCACGCCGCAGACAGTAAGGGCAGCCGACCCGACTCTTGTTTCCCGACATAAGGCGGATGAAGCATGACGGCGGCGCGTAGCTCCCTACCATTGTAGAGAGCTACGCGATACGTGACTGTCAGTCCCCATTCTTGAACAAGCGGAGACCAACTCAGTCGAGTTCTGGATATTTGTAAGCTTCGCCACCGTTTCGGGTAATCAAAGCACGCAGCGTTTCCTTGTCTCGGGGGAACGTGGTGACACTGCCATCGGCCATACCGACCGCAAACCCTTTTCCTTCCACCGCCCCCAAGGCGGCCACGGGATCGGTGTTCTCGTCAAACGGGAGCCCCCCCGGTTTTGTCCAGGGAACGGCTGTCTCGGGTCCGCCAATGAAGAACAAACCGGTATAGCCGAGCCCGTCGGTGATGCCGCCAGAGCTCGAGTTCGTCTTGTGCGTTGGAGCAGAGCCGTCGTGTTCACCTCTTCGATCGCGCGCAGTCGAGGTCATGCCAGTAGCGGTGACTCCAGGAGATTGAAACATCGTCCGGCATCTGGTCGAGCATGCCGCCTTGTTTTGAGGGCTGTCCCAAGCGGCATTCTGGTCGAACTTTTCATACAGTTCCCCATGACTTAGATACGGCAGCAGGCGGACGCGCCAGCTAAGCCGCTCGCCTTCGGAGTCAGCGCTGCCGAGCGGGACGAGCTCATTATTGCTGTCGTGATAGTTGTGGACGCCCAGCACGGCCATCTTGAGCTTGTTCCTGTCTTCGCTCGACGCAATCATCGAGGCGAATTCAGCGGGTTCCAACGCTGCATTCTCGCCTGTCAGGAAAGCCTCTGGAACGCGAGCGATTGCCTTGTCGCCAGCTGCAGGTGTTGCAGGAGTTGCCGAAGGGGTTGTCCCCGCCGCGGCGGGTGGTTTGCCAGCCTGGGGCCCCTCCTGAACCGGCGGTACTTCTTTGGCCCCGCTGCACCCAACCCAAGCAGTGATTGAAACCATCAACATCCAAAGTGTGAAACGTCGCATCACTATCCACCTAAATTCTGAGAAGTTTTGGAAAGTCGTGAAAGGGTTCAAGCCGGGAGGTTATGGGAAGTCGATCACTTCCCCACCGTCGCGCGTGATCGCCTCGCGCAGTTGCGTGAAATCTTTGGGAAGTCGCAGGACACTTCCGTCTCCCATTCCGACCAAAATGAAGTCTTCTTGGATCGTGCCCAAGTCTTTGCGCGGATCGCTGGTTTCCGCAAGCGCGATTCCGCCTGGTTTGGTCCAAGGGACCGCGGCGTCCGGCCCACCGACAAAGAAGAACCCAGTGTACGAGAGGCCATCGGTAACGCTGCCAAACGACGTCTTCTGTTTCGACGAGAGTGGTGTGTTGTCTCCGTCGAAGGCATGCACCGACGTCATGCCTGGCTTATCCACGCCAGGCGTTGCAAATACAACCGGCATCTGTTCCAGCAAGGCCATGTTCTGAGGGCTGTCCCAAGCGGCATTGAAGTCGAATTTCTCGTAGAGCACACGTTCTTCCATATAAGGGAGCAAGTGTACTCGCCAACTCAGTTTGTTGTCTTTCTCGTCGTTGCCGAGTGACGGCAGCTTGCCATTGACGTCGTGGTAGTTATGCATTGCCAGCACGATCTGCTTCATGTCGTTTGACCTGGACGCCGCCTTGGCTGCCTCCTCGGCTGCTTGTTTGGCGGACAACAAGGCGGGGGTGATCATATCAGTCACGGCCTGATCAAGACCTTCTGGCACCTTGCTGTCGATTACCAATTGGTTGCCGGTTTGCTTCACCGCCAGGCCATTGACAAAGTCTTTGATGATCGGCGTCGCCAACAGCGGGTTGGCTTGGCTGGCCTGCGCGTACAGGGCTTTGGCCTGGTCAATCATCGGGCCGTATTTTTGTTGCAACTTGGTGGCGGCCGCGTCGTCACGTGCGGTGAGTTCAATGGTCAACAGCGATTGACCAACCGCTCCGGTCGGATTGGCAGAAACCATCAGCATGTCCACTTCGACCAGGTCCTGGCCCATGGGAACTTGCTGCGAAGCGGCCTGCGACATCTGGCGATGCGACCCCAGATCGATAATCAACGCCGCGTCCGCCGTGTTGCTCAAAGCAGCCAACTTTTTCCCTAGCTTCGTGCTGGCCCCGTTCTGCTCGAGAATCTTGGGAACCAGCGACTCATGAGTGATCAGCAGGCAGCGATCGCCGAAGCTCGTCATTGCCACACCGGCTGGATCCACCAGATATTGGTGTTGGCCATGGGTTTTAACTCCTACCAGCTTGGGAGCGCTACGCTTGACTCGCTGCCAGTCGATTGGCTTGTTGGTCTCCACAATCATGGTGGGGATGGACGGCTTCTTGCGCTGTCCAAAACGGTCGCGACCCCCCGCGTCTGGATCTTGAGCAGGATCCGCGAGCGAGACGCCAGCTTGATCTTCGGCTTGTTCAGCCAGCGTCTTCTTATCCAGGAAGATGGTCACCCGGTCAATCTCGCTCGGGTGGGCGAACATCGTCGAGGCGAAGTCCAATTGTTGCTCAACCTCGTCCTTCGTCTGTGTGTCAACCAACACTTTCTGCAGCAGTGGCCAGTTCCACAGTTTGGCCGGCCGGGCAATCACCACACCGACAATGTCATCGCTGAGCAGCGAAGCGGGTGTCGGAACGCCCGAGTTGTCCTGGGCGTTCGCCCGAACTCCGCAGTAACCAATCCAAGCAGCCATCGAAACGGCTAGCATGCCAACAGTGAGTCGCCTCATGTCGAGTAACCTTTCTTCAAGAATAGAAACGGTGAAGTGAGAGGGGCCGTTACTCTTGCCCCGGCAGCGTGAACGTCTCGCCACCGTTGCGGGTGATCAACGCCCGTAGGGTTTTTGGGTCAATGTCTTTGGGAAGTTCAATCGCCCGACCGTCCGCCAGGACCACATCGATGGTCTCACCGGGGATATTGCCGAGCGCTTTGATCAAGTCCACGTCGTCACCAAAGGGGAGCCCTCCTGGCTTGGTCCAGGGCTCCGCCTTATCCGGTCCGGCAAGGAACACCGTGGTCGTGTTGGAAAGGCCATCGGTGATTTGCCCAAAACCAATCATTTCCTTCGAGTCGAGAAACGCGCCGGGGCCATCAAAGACGTGGTACGAAGTCATGCCAGGATCTTCGACACCAGGGGACTGGAAATACTCTGGCATTTCTTTGAGCAGCGCCATGTTCTGCGGGCTGTCCCAGGCCGCCTCCAGGTCGAATCGCCCGTAAAGCACCCGGTTATCGAGGTACGGGAGCAGGTGCACACGCCAACTCAGCTTGGGTACCCCTTCGCCACTGCCGGTGGGTGGTAGGCTATTGTGAGAATCGTGATGAGTATGAAATGCGAGAATGATCTGTTTGAGGTTGTTGCGGTAACTTACCTTTTGCGCCACAATTCGAGCTTGCGCAATTGCAGGAGTCAGGACCTCAATCAGCTTGTCATAGAGACCGTCAGGAATCTTGCTATCCACGGTAAGCTGGTTGCCAGCGCGCTGGATCTGCACGCCGCTGACCAACTCGTTCAACTCCGGCACGTTGAGCATCGGCAAGCCTTGGGTGATTTGCTGGTACATCGCTTTCGCCTGGTCCAGCATGGGCGAATACTTGGTCTCCATGGCCTCGGCCGCTGCGGCGTCTCGGGCCGTCAACCGAACGGTCAGGAGTGAGTCACCGGGTGCCCCCTGTGGGTTGGCCGACACAAACAAGGTACTCACATTCGGCAGATCAGCGGCTAACGGATGAAGCGTGGCGGCATCTTCCGCCAGTTCTCGGTGCGCCTCCAAGTTCACCAGCACGACCGCATCGGCACTGGCAGGTGCCGACGCAAACTGCTGGCCCATCTTTGAACTCCGCCCTGTCTGCTCCAGCATTCTTTTCAGTGTCTCTTCTTTGCTGACCATGACGAAGTACCGATCACCGAATGTGGCGATTGCACCCGACTGACCCGCTGGCCCAACCACACTCACATACGGCAGCCCTTGATGCGTATGGATTTCAGGCGGAGGATCTTTGGGAAGGTGGAAATCCTCCCAATTGATCGGATTGGCCATCTCCACGATCGCTGCGGAAAACGGTGTCGTTATCATCTCTGGCCTTTCTGCCTTGGCAGATTCAGCAAATTTCTGGAGGATCTTGTTATCAAACAACACGGTCACGCGACGGGCCTTGCGCGGATCGGCCGGCCAGAATCGGGTCTGACTGCTGATTTCCTCCTCAACGAGTTCTTCAGAATGAGTCTCTGCAAACAGCTTCTGCATCGCCGGCCACTGCCAGAAGTGCTCTGGTTGGACTGAGGCCACGGCCACGAAATCATCCGTGATCAGCGATGCCAAAACTGGCAGTGTTGGATTGGCGGGCGCAATCTGACTGGGATCTTTGGCGTACATCTTGGGAACGTACGTGGTTGCCTTTTGGCCAGACGCCGGAGTGTTGCCGGCAGGCGCTACTTGGGCAGTTCCATCTCCCAGTGGTGCCGGAGGACCCGGCAACGGAGTTGCATCGGTGGTGCCAGGAGCTGGCGCTGCTGGTTGCTTCGGCGTATCTGGTTCGCTGCCGCAGCCAACGCAAATGGCAATAAGTAGCAACAATGATGAATTCGGAAGGATTCGCATGAAAATGCCCTTTCGAGAAAGTGAGTTCCGCTGCCCGAGGTTCAAGCGAATGCAAAGTAGGATTTGAACTCCCTTTGTTCTAACGGGCGGGATTACCGCTTGGCAACTACCCACGTCGGCAGACGGGTGGCAGACGCTGAAATGTTGCCTGCCGCGGTGCCGATTGGCTACCATGGTTCGCTGACCGCGAGTCCGTTGGCGCGCAGTCGGGGCATTGCCCGACCGGAATTGCCACGGCTCCCCAAACTACGAAGTCGGTGATTCTCCAGAATTTTCTCAAGTTCTTGCGATACCTGCGGCGTTGGGCTGGGTTTAGGTAATTGGAGCGGCTATTCAGCCAACTTCGCTCCATGGATCAATTCCAAGTTCTCTTCGAAAAGGCCGATCGGTATGAATACCCAAAGCCGGGGATGGTTGCTGGGGGCTCTGCTGGCCGCTGCGATGTGGACCGGGGGCGCTGCTGCCGCCGAGCGGATGAACCCGCTGGATGCCGCACAGCGCGTGGACGAACTATTGGCCGCCGAGCTGCGGCCGCTGGGGTTTGAGAAAGCCCAGGCTGAGCGGATCTCAGACCAGGCCTATCTGCGCAGGGTGTCGCTCGACTTGGTAGGGGCGCAGCCTGGCCCTGTGGACATCACGTTGTTCGCCTTGGACACGGACCCCGAGAAACGCGAAGCTTGGGCAGAGAGCTTGCTGGCAGATCCGCGCTACGGTCAGAATTGGGCTCGCTACTGGCGAGACGTGATTTTGGCGCGCAGCACCGACGTGCGCGGCCTGCTGGTGTTCCGCAGCGTGGAAGAATTCTTGACCGCCGAACTCAACGCGGAGACCAGCTGGAAAGGAATCGCCCAGCAGTTCATCACGGCCCAAGGGGACGTGCAGGACAACGGCGCTACGGCCATCTTCATGGTGCAGTTGGGCGAGCCCGAAGACGTGACGGCGGAGATCGCCCGCCTGTTCTTGGGAATTCAGATCCAGTGTGCCCAATGCCATGACCACCCGACCGATCGTTGGAAACGGGAGCAGTTTCATCAACTGACCGCCTTCTTGCCGCGAACAGGTGTCCGGCCAGTGCGGCGCGAGGACACGCGTTCGTACGAAGTGGTCTCGTTCAATCGGGCAGGTGTCCGCCGCCCCGGTGCTTTGGGACAGCGGAAACTCGAACACTTTATGTCAGACCTCAACGATCCCACGGCCGAAGGGAAGTTGATGACGCCGCAGTTCTTTGTCACCGGCCGCAAGTTGGAACTCGGCACGCCTGATGCAGAGCGGCGGGAAACGTTGGCCAACTGGATCACGGCGGATAGCAATCCGTGGTTTGCCCGATCTGTGGTCAATCGGTTGTGGTCCGAACTCGTCGGCGAAGGATTCTACGAACCGGTGGACGACATGGGCCCCGACCGCGAATGCTCTGCGCCAGAAACCTTGAACTGGCTGGCTCGTCAATTTGCCTTGCAAGGGCACGATCTCAAATGGCTGCTTGCCACCGTGGTTGCCACGGATGCCTACCAGCGAGAGAGCCGACCTCGCCGGACAGATCCTGCAGCCCCGCCGTTTGCCGCCGCGTGTCCTCAGCGGTTGCGGGGAGATCAACTGTTCAACAGTTTGTTGACGGCGCTCGGCATGTCTGAAGGCTCTGATCCGGCGGCCCGCGGTGGGTTTAGCTATCGAAATCTCGGCGTGCGGAAGCAGTTCAATGATGTCTTTGGGTACGACCCCAGCCAGCGCCGGGAGGAAATCACGAGCAGTGTGCCGCAAGCGCTGTTCATGATGAACTCACCGAGTGTAAATGCCCAAATCGACGCGAGGGCCAGCAGTTCGCCACTTGCCCGCTTGCTGGAAGAGTTTCCAGGCAACGAGGACCTGGCCGTGGAATTGTACCTCCGCTGTCTGGCACGCGAACCCAGCGAGCGAGAGCTGGCAACTTGCCAGGAGTACGTCAAACAGACCGGCGACCGTATCGAAGCGTTCGAAGATTTGCTGTGGTGCCTGATCAATTCGACCGAGTTCTTGCACCGTCGGTAGTCACTTTAGGCCGCGCGTTTGATGAACCGTCAACGAATCAAATTTATCCAGGAACATGACCATGAATCTATCGCTAGCATCGCAGGTCTCTTTGACTCGACGGGGACAAGGGTGGAGAAGGCGTGATTTTCTTCGCGCGGCCGCCGGAACGGCTGGACTGTCAGGCCTGGCCGGCAGTTGGGTGAACCTCAGCTCTGCATTCGCCGAACCGCTCAAGCAGCGACGAATGGCGTGCATTGTGCTCTGGATGCAAGGAGGACCCAGCCAGTTTGAAACCTTCAGCCCCAAGCCGGGGCACGAGAATGGTGGATCGATCGGAGCCATTGACACCAACGTCTCTGGCATTCAGATCTCGGCGAACCTGCCCCAACTGGCTCAACAGGCAGACAAGTTGGCGATTGTGCGTTCGATGACTGGACGCGAAGGGAGCCATCCCAGGGCAACCTCGGTCATGCACACCAGTTACCTGCCCACAGCGAGCATCAAGCATCCGTCGTTGGGAGCGAACGTAGCGCATCAGTTGGCGGATCGGGAGTTTGAACTTCCTTCGTACATTCAAATTGGCGGGCGAGGCTTCAACTTCAATGGCGGCGGGCTGCTTGGCGTGGAGTACGACCCCTTCACCATGGCAGACCCTGAGAGCATGCCGAACAACACTCAGCTTTCTACCTCCAGCGATCGGTACGGTCGGCGGTTGGGATTGCTCGATCGGTTGGAAGCGGACTATGCCGAGACTGAAGGGCGGCAGGTCGTTGCCGATCACCGCAAGGTGTACGACAAAGCGGCGCGGATGATCCTCAGCCCTGACATGCAGGCGTTTGACATCAGCAAAGAGTCTGACAGTCAACGCGATGCGTACGGACGAACCACCATGGGCTCTGCCTGTTTGCTGGCTCGCCGCCTGGTGGAGTCTGGCGTCACGTTTATCGAAGTGGATTCCGGAGGCTGGGACACGCATGACAATTACGAAACGCGAACTGCCAACTTAGGCAAAGCCATCGATCAGCCAATTGCCTTCCTGCTGCAAGACCTGGCCGACCGCGGTCTGCTGGATACGACCATGGTGCTTTGGATGGGTGAGTTTGGCCGGACTCCGCGGATCAACCCTCGCGGCGGTCGGGATCATTACCCCAGAGCGTTCAACGTTGCCCTGGCAGGCGCTGGCATTCCCGGCGGTCAAGTGATTGGAGCCACCGATGCTGGCGGCGTGGACGTGGTGGGTGAGCCCATCAAAGTGAACGATCTGTTCCAGACCATCTACCGCCGACTGGGGATCAACCCGGCGATTGAGAATATGAGCTCGATTGGGCGGCCCATCAAGTTGGTGGATGGAGGGGAGCCGATCGCCGAGTTGGTTTAACAATGTAGAACAGTTGTCTCAACGGTTCACGAACCAAGAAGGACGTTTCGGGTACCACGGCACTGATGAACTGCTGGTTGATTGTCCACTTGCACTCCAGCATGCCGAAACGAACGCACCCAAAGCGAGGGTTCTATCGACTCCGCATGGTGACGCGAAGGTGGCCGAAGAGTGTCTCGCCACGGCGGAGGATATAGAACTTGATGGCCGATTGGTCGGCGAAGTCGGGACGGTTGAGGATGTAGTTCACGTTATCCAGCGAAACCGTCTCCCAAACGTGCATGCCGACGAGAATATCGCCACGGCGAATTCCCTGTTGAGCGGCCGGGCCATTGGGGCGAATGTCTTTGACCATCAGCCCTCCCCGATATCGGGTTTGGAACTGATTGAATGTTTCGCTAGCGAGCGGGGCAAGTCGCATCCCGAGCGTTTCCCAATAGCGATCATCACTGGCCACTGCACTCGCTGGAGGTGTATCCAGTTTGAGGCGAAGCTTCAGCTGGTCCGCGTTGCGTTGGGCAACAACTTCCAGCTCTTCGCCAACGCGACGGTCCAGCAGTGCGCGTTCGATGTCGATCGGCCGATCTACCTTTCGCGTATCTAACGTGTGGATGACATCTCCAACACGCAGACCAGCGGCCGCGGCAGGAGAGCCAGGTTCGACACCTTGCACCACCAGGTGGGGGCCGGACTCGCTCCAGTTGGTCTCAGTTTCGAGACCATGCCAGGCGGTGTTGTCCCCTCGTTGTCGAATCAGTCTGGCTGCGACTCGCATTGCCTTGTCGGCCGGAATCGCGAATCCAATCCCCTGTGCTCCGGCTCGGACGGCGACATTGATGCCGATCAGATCGCCCTCAATGTTGAGCAGCGGCCCGCCAGAGTTCCCAGGGTTGATGCTGGCGTCCGTTTGAATTAAATCATCGTAGCTTTGGGCATCGGTGACTTGAACCGAACGATGCAGGGCACTAATGATCCCCCGCGTCACGGTATGTTCGTAACCATAGGCGTTGCCGACAGCAATCACGGTTTCGCCAGGCATCAAATCGCTGGAAGTTCCCAACGGTATGCTGGCCAAGGGACGCCCGGCGTCAATCTTGATGATGGCCAGGTCCACGGCAACATCGTAGGCGACCGTTTTGGCCACATACTGTTTGCCATTCTCCAAGGTTATTTGGATTTGTCGGACACCGTCAATGACATGATGGTTGGTCAGGATATAGCCGCGAGAGTCAACGAGGACACCGGTCCCCATGCCGTTGACGCGTTGTGCGGATTCGCCAGCCGCATACAGGCTTTCGCCGTGCAGCGTTTTTTCTCCCCGAATGTTGACAACCGCGGGACGCACACGTTGCACGGCACGGACGATAGCTGTCATGCGAAGCTCTGAGGCATCTACGCTGGATACAGATCCAGACCAGACTCCTGAAATGAGCAGAAGGCAGAACAACCACAGCGTTGGGCGGAGGATCGGCATGAGGCGTGTCGAGCTGTAGGTGCTTGTGGTTGTTTGGCGTCGTCGTGTGAGGCACCAGGCCCCAGCATGTCAGTGCCAGTGCAAGCTTGGTACCTGCCCAAGACTTCGCGCGGCCTGACTCTCCCTACATCGGCCGACTGCCAGCGGGCTTCTTAGCCACGTGCCTGCTCGCCAGCAAACCCTGCCTAACCTGAATCAAGGCGAGTAAACTTTGCCGGTTAGTGCCCTTTTAGGGACGCACTTGGTGGTTATGGGCGGGTTCCTCAGTGACCACAGTTAGGGGGGCGCGCAAAGTGAGAGGTGTCCCAACCGGTTGGAACGGGTGCCGTTTGCTACCAATGCCAGCGCTGCAACCGCAGGCATCTTAGACTCATGTAGACCTACATGGCTTCGGCGATATACTACGCCCGTTGACGCCCACCGATTTGGGGCGTTTGCCTAACCGGCAAACCGATGCGAAGCATGGAGGCCGCGCACACCATGAAGAATTTGCCTAGCCGAAAGTTCACCCTACGTGGGTTGTGCTGGAGCCTGATGCCACTGTTGCTGCTTTCTCAGGCACAGGCCGAACAGCGGCCGGTCACCCGTTTTGCCCAAGAGACAGAACAAGATGGCCATGCCACGTTGGGCCGCCGTAATACCAACCAGCTACGTTTGCGAGGTATTTCGCTTGCTGACGACTCCCTGGAGTTGCACGCACCCAACCAGTTGAGAACGGACTCGGCGGACGAGCGTCTCCCTTTGAATGCGCCGGTGAATGTGCCGCGTGAGAATTCGCAGAGACTACCTTTGCTGCCGGTCGGTGGACCCACGCCGCCGCAAGACGGCAACCTGGCTCCGCCTCCTTCTCAGGAGAATCGTGGTGCCAATGACGGCGGTCTCTATCCCAGCACGGCTCCCCGCCGTTTGCCTGATTCACACGATGCGGGCCCAGTTACTCCTGCCACCGATGCCGACAACCAGGCAACTCCTCTTGCTCCCGCAGCATTGACGTTTCATGGTTTGGTGCCAGGGCGTTCGACCATGAAAGAAGTCCAACAGGCATTGGGAAGGCCCCTTGCCGAACGGCAGCTTTCCGGTGGCAGGCTGTTCGAGTACCACGTCGAACCTTTCCGCCGCGTGGACATCTTTCTCAGAGCATGTCCCCGGTTGGGAATGGTTTTGCAGAGCATCGTGATTCATCCAGAGCTTGAAATTACTGAGGCCACGGCGGTTGAGGAGTTGCAACTTCACGACATCTTGCCCGCTGCGATTCTGGATGAACATGGCAACCAGCGAGGGCACGCCTATCCCGAGCGGGGTGTCATCTTGAGCTTCGAAGAGTCAGCCCCCAACCGCTTGAGTAAGATCATTCTCGAACCGCTGGACGCCCAAGCATTCATTCTCAGAGCCGAGCAGCGGTATCGCACGACTCCTCTATCGGCACTCCGAGATTGTCAGATAGCGAGCGGTTTGCAGCCTGAGCTTGCCCTGGCACACAGTCAGCGTGCCGTGGTCCTGGCCAGTTTGGATCAGCCGGATGACGCCTACGCAGCTTGTCAGAAGGCGTTGGCGCTCGAGCCACGCTCGGTAGTGCACGCCATCGAGCACGCGCGAATGTTGTGCGAAATTGGGAAGTTCGACGAAGCGACCAAACAGGCGCAATCCGTGTGGCCGCTCACCGCGCAAGACCCACTCGCCCGCGCTCAGGATTTGAACGTGCTGGCAAGAGCCGCCGCGTTGGGTTCGAAGCATGACCATCGCAGCGCCGTGCAATGGTCCATGGAAGCTATCCGACTCGCCCAAGATTCAATATCCGATGCCAGACCCACGGTGAGGCAATCTGCTGAGCGTACGGTTCTCGAGGCTCATCTTGATACCGCCAGACATATCGCTGATGGTCAGTGGAAGAGCAAGCCAGCAGCCGTGCAGCAATGGTTGCTGCGTGCACGCGAGTTTGCCGATGGGGCTACGCCGCAAGATCAGGCGAGCAACCTGTTCGAAACGGGTTGTGTCGCGCTTGCCTGTTGCGCACAACTACAAGGCAAGTTGGACCCGGCCCCCTGGCACGCTTTGGTCAACGACGCGGCGCAACAGCTCTCCTCACAGGTAGGGGGATGCCGCTGCTGAGCGACAGTTCAACTGGGATTGGGGAGTCGCTTGTGCGGATGCTCTCCAGGCATATCATCTCCGCGGTGATTTGGCGCAGGCAGCGGAGGTTCGCGATCAGGCCAAGCCATTGTTGGCTGCCGGAGCGCAAGGGCGCGAAGAGCAGTCTTCTATCGCTTATCGACGTGGCTGCTTCTACTTCTACTGTGGCGCGATCGAAGCCATCCACCGTGGCGACCACGCCGCTTCGACCGAGTGGTTCGATCAAGCCAGGCCCGCTTTCCAGGCAGGGCTCCCTCCCCAACACCAGCGAGACTTGTCCAGGCACGCCGACCGGCTCGTCAGCATGGGTGTCAGTTACTGGGAAGTTGGACAGCAGCGGCTGGCCGTCGATTGGACCACCCGCGGTGCCCGATTGTTGGAACAGGCCGTTGAGCAAGGGCGTGGCAACGCGGCCACGTTGGCGGTTCCGTACAACAACCTCTCGCAGATGCTCCGCTATCTCGGGGACGCCGAGACGGCCAGCAAGTTCGAACGATTGGCCGCTCGCCATCAAGAAACGCCAGCCAGCCGTTAGACATCTAGTAATAGAGCTAAATCCGTCATACGTTGACGATTGATAGGGCAGGCACGTTTTGTGGTGCTGGGCGAGCAACCTGGACCAGGACGTGAAACAAACGGAGAAATTGTGCCGTAGGCTCTCGCGCTAGAACCATTTGCCCGACCTAACGCAAATCGGCGAGCGCACGATCCAGCTCAGGGAATTCAAACGAGAACCCAGACTCGATGAGGCGTTGGGGGACGACGTAGCGGCCATAGAGCGCCAATTCTGGATCGGTACGGAGAAGCCACCGTGCTCCAAAACGTGCCATCGTCTCGGTGGCGGGTAAACCAAAGGGTACGCGTAAGGTTCGGCGTAGAGATCGCATGAATTCCATTTGGGAGACCGGATTGGGAGAACTTGCGATGTACGCACCCTGCATTGACGAATCCAGAATGGCTCGCTCAAAAATACGATTCATATCCTTTTCATGAATCCAACTCATGCCCTGTCGACCTGAACCAATCTTGCCGCCTAAACCGAACCGCGTAACGAAGCGCAGACGTGAAAGTGCGCCGCCTCCGGCCCCGCGCTCTCTACCCACGACGAAACTGGTCCGCAACACAACGCCACGTTGTTCGGAGTGAATCGACTGGGCGAATTGCGATTCCCATGCTGTGGCAACATGGGGAGCTAGTCCGTAGCCGAACGGAGAACTTTCTGTGCAGACCAAAGACGGTGGATCGCCGTAGATGTGGGCAGTACTCATCTGCACCCAAACCGGCGGGGGAACTGTTACGGATTGCATGGCCGCGCCCAACACCCGGGTGGCCTCGACCCGCGACCGCAAGATTTCGTCACAATGGTCGGGTGTCTTGACGCAGTCCACCGTGCGGCCAACCAGGTTGACAACCGCGGCGGCACCGTCAATGGCGGACTGCCAGTTGCCCAACGTTCTCGCGTCCCACTGCACAAAATCCCAGTGCCCATCTGCCTTGGGCCGGTTTCGTGAGAGAAGCGTGACTTTGAAGTTAGATTCCAGCAGGTGATAGGCCAGCGAAACTCCGAGAAAGCCGCTACCTCCGGCGATGACAACCGATTTATCGTTCATTGCGTAGTGCCACCCTGGTGACTGAGACACTCATTGCGATCTGAACCGGATTCACAACGCGACATTAACCGGCATGCCGAACCCACGGCGTAGGTGCAGAAAAACTATTCGCCGGGGTGGCCCTGGCGGAATGGGTTGGTGTTGGGTGCCATTTCTATGAAAGCACCTTCAGAATCATCGAGTGATTCCCAACCTTCGCAGCTCGCGATTGGAAGGCCCCTCTTGTAAACCCAGGTTGGCGAGCGACCCCGGCCACCCCGGGAGAATAAAGGGCACCTACGATATAATTTCGCGCCGTTGCTGCACGTAGTCCCAAACCACGTACCGATCCAGGTCATTGCCGGCGGTGAAGAACACGCGCCCTTTGGTCGATTCGGCCAGGCGGTGAGCGAACTGAATGTCTTCGCGTGACTGCGACCAACTGGGAAGCAGGAAGATATTGATGGTGATCTCTTCGCGCTGGCAGTACAGCCCTTCTTGCATGGTTGCCGTCTCGGTCCGCCGGTCGGGAGGGTAGAGCAGGAAGAGAATCTCCTCTTCGAAGTGGGCGGTCGGCAGGCCGTCGGTAATCAAGATAACCTGGCGGTTGGGCGTATCCTGCGAGGCCAACAGCAGCCGCGCCTTTTGCAAACCGTGCTGGATGTTGGTGAAGTGCTGCGGCACGCGAATCGGACTGATGTCATCGCGACTCATGTCAAATCCCAGTCGCACCACCGGATCGTGCAGGGTGGGAATTCGCGGCAAGAGCGAAACGATCTCGCTCCGGTGTTTGAGGTGCGCGAACGTGGAGATCTCCAGGAACTGCAAGTAGTCGCCGGGGAACTCGCGGTGGATCAGGCCATCGAGGGCCAGGGCCATCCGCTTGACGTTGATGTACTGCCCGTCGTAGCGCATGGACCCGCTCATGTCCATCAGCACCACCGTCGCCGCCTTGGGGTTGTTACGCGTTTGGTGGATCTCGATATCTTCCGGCTTGAGTCGGATGGGCAGGCCGGGGCCATTGCGCAGCATGGCGTTGGTGAGCGACGTGGGGATATCCATGTGCGTGACCGAATCGCCAAACTCGTAGGGCTTGGTTTGCTGCGTCTCGACCGCCCCTTCGCCTATCACCGGGCCGGCATGCCTGCCGGAGCGCGAGGCCTGCAACTCGCTGAAGATGCGATCCAGCAGTTTGCCTTGAAATAAACGATACGCCTGAGGGGTGAGTTGGAAATTTCGCCCGACACGGTCCAAGCCTTGGTCGTTGGCCAACTGGCGCATGTACTCCTGGATCTGCTCCTGCATGCGATTGAGGTTCTCCATGGCCTCGGGATCGGCAAAGTCGCTCAGACTGTCCATGTCAATGATGCCAATCTGGGCCGTTTCGGCCGCCTCCTTGAGTTGCTCGAGCAGGCGGTCAATGGTTTCGAGCTCCTCCTTGATCTCCAGGGCTTGCTCGATGTCCATCGGCGTGTGGCCTGTGAACTCGTACTTGCCGGCCATTTCGTCAATCTGGTACTTGGTCGCCAGATGATCGATCAACTGCACCAACTCCGCACCCAGTCGGGGCTCCTGGTCTTCGATCACGTACCAGAGATGTTCGAGTTCGAAAAGTTGCTCCTCCTCGAAAGCCTGTTGGTACTGGCGGCGGATCGGTTTGGGAGGGCGGACCCGTTCGCCCAGTTTTCGATATTGCTTCTTGGCTTTCTTCTGCACACTGCGAGATTCGTACTTGGCCAGGATCTGCCGCTTCCGCTCTTCCAGCATGGCCGTCAAGGCTTCGAGGCTTGGGCCAAGTCCGGCAATCTGACTGGGATCTAAACGGATGGCTCGGGCCAACTCTTCGTCGGACAACTCCCGCAAACTGCCGTAGGCCAGCATGTGTTCGAAAGCGGGCGAAACCAAGTCTGGCGGAGGCTCGTTGGGGCTGGGGAATTTCTGCGGATCGTACTTTTGGTACGTGTGAATCACGCCGCCGCGGCGGGGCTTACTCGGTTGAGCTTTGTCCATCATTCTCTACCGTCCTGAACGTTTCATTCGCGAACTTGCTTGACCAGCCGGTGTACGGTCTCGGAGATACGGTCTTCGATTTCGCCAGACCAACGGAAGGCGGGGCGTCCGTATTCGTAGAGGTTCGAACCTCCCTCGTAGCCCCCTTCTTCCCATACGCGGCGCGAAGGAATGTAGGCAATCATGTCGTCGGCGTAGCCTAAGACCCAAGTGCCGGGGCCAAACTCCTTCTTGAAGCGTAACGCATAATCCACCACGGTCTCGGCCCCCATACCAATCATTAGCAATTCACCACCGAGTTGCCAGGCATGCACGGGATAGGGATACCCATCGGGAAAGGTTTCGCCAGCGTCCAGTTTCTGTAGCATCCGCGCGGCCCAACGAGCGCGGATCGCCCGATTGTCTTTGAGCAGATTGTGAAGTTCCGCACGTTGCGCGGTCTTGAGGTAGGGAAGTTCCAGGATTGTGAACGCCGTTTTGATTCCCACCGGCACCGGCTTCAGCGGCTTGGTGAGTGCTTCTTCGACCCCCACGGCCAGCATGCCCGTACTGTTGGCAAAGTTCGACGCGGCGGCGCGGGAAGGGATTCTGATCACCGCCGCAGGTGTTGACGAACATGGCCGTTGCACCTGGGTGGTTCTTCTCGAGTTCGAGCTGCGCAAAGCCTGGGTAGTCACCACACCAAGAGCGAAAGTTCAACGTGGTTGGATGGCAGGCGTAGCCGAACAGAATGGCGGCCAGCTTTCCGCCAGGGCGGGTGACCGTGAGGACCGGCACGGTATGGTCAACGGGCCCTTTGAGCGGCTCGCCCGCTGCCAGCAACTTGGGGACTTCTGACTCAACGTTGTTGCGTCGGTTGACCGCAAAGGTGGCCTTGCCTTGTCCTGTTTGTAGTTGGGCGGGTGCCAACTGGTTGAGAGCCTCGCCAACCATCTTGACAGTGCGCTGCACCATCTTGGTGGTGTAGGCCTCGACGAGTGCCACTTGCCCGGCTTCCACAGGGTAGTAGTCTACCAGGTCATCGCCCAATCGCGGACCGCAGTGGTTGTGGGAGAAGGTGAACATCACCTGAGTTCGGGCCAGTTGGTACTTCTCATCGAGCTGCGCGAAGACCCGGTCGCTCATGGCTTTGGGTACGCCCTGAAAGTCGCTGGTGATCAGCACCACGCGGTGACCCTGCTGATCCTCAAGCGCCAGGGCTTTCATCCACAAGTCGTGCAGTTTGCCATCGGGGGCCCGTTTCGAACCGTAGCCTGCCAGCCACACATCGGTCTCAGGGGTGATGACCGCCTGTGCCAGACCGGCTTTCCAGGCAAACCGCGTCTCTGTCTGCTTGGCTGCCGGTTGATCGCCTGCCTGACTTGAAGTCGCGACCGAGGCCATCACAACCATTGCAATTACAAACGAGGATAAGTGTGTTGGTCCGCCGTTGGGCCGTACCGTGAAACCTCTCACAACGAAACTCCTGCAGGCAAGTTGCCAATTGATGTCCATCACGCAGCCACCACCGGGGTGAATGCGTGACCTGTATCATAGCCGCTGTCGTTGCTTCGCAATCAACGCTCGCCGCATGCCAACACATTCACCCTCCTGGTTCAAACCGTCGAGTGCTCGAATGCTTGAACCAGTGGACGGTGTCGCTTGCCTGATCTTAGTAGCGTCGATCGGTGGGAAATTCTTTCGGTAAGACCCCTGGCCCGGCTATTTCCCCAACTGCCAGAGATGCACTCGTCCGGCAATGTCTGCGGCGGCGATCCATTGATCGTCTGGAGAAATGGCGACGCCGTGCAGCCAGTCTTTGAATTGCCCACCGCGCGAGGTGCCTAAAGTGGCAACCAGTTTTCCGTCGTCCACCTTGGTGATTTGGACGGAAGTGTCACGCCCTGTGGAGACGACATATTTGCTGTCATGCGAGAACTGCACGTCGCAGACCCCGCCGCGATGCTTGGCCACGGACCGGATAATCTCGCCGGTCTTGGTGTCAATCAGATGCACCACTCCGTTGTCGGTTTCACCTCCCTGGCCTGCAGCAAGTAGTTTGCCGTCTGGCGAATAAGCCGCTGCGATCAGCCCTCGGGCAAAGAACTTTCCCCAGGCTCTGGAGTAGCCGTACGAGTCCACACGGTCCTCGTCCTTGACATCGGGGAGCCATACCTTGAGCAGATCTAGTTGCCGTGTTCCGTCCGAGGAATTCCAGAAACCTGCCTGAGCTGCGGGGCGATCGAAACTTCCCCGCGATGCGGCATACTCGGCGGTAAACGCCGTTTGGCCGTCAGGCGAAAGTGCGGCCGAGGTTACCCAGATTCTGGGATAACCATTCCATCGGCAAACTTCGGACTTACTGTTAAGATCCCAGACAATGCTTTGGCAGGCGTCGTCGCCGGTGATCAGCCGGCTGCCGTCAGCGCTAATGGCCAGCGCGTTGACCCACTCTTTGTGACCGGCCAGCAGCGTGCAAGCCTCGACCTGTTCGACACTCGCGCCAGGAGCATCGACAATGGCTGCCTTCTCTTCCCCTTTGAGTCGGCGGGCAAGGTTCTCACGCTTCTCGGCATCCAGCACCACTTCGCCTTGACCGCTCGCCGCGGCTTGCGGATCCCAAAGACGAACCGAGTGATCCAGGCTTGCCGAGGCGAGCAGTTTGCCGTCAGGCGTAGCTGCCAACCGGTTCACGGCATTCGTATGCCCTAGCAGTTGGCGAATCGGGGGATGGTCTGCCGGGGCCTTCTTATCGTTGGCCGGGGGATCCTCGGGAAGCTCCCAGAAAAAGATTCGCCCCGCCCGATCTGCTGCGGCCAGATGCCGGTGATCTCCCAAGAAAGCCACGGAGGTCACCCAGTGCCCCTCGAACGACAACTCCCAAACGTGCTGGGACTTTTCTGGCTGAAGCATCGTGCATACCTCACGGATAAAGGGGGACGGTCAGACGGCGTTGGCAAGTTGCTAGTTGGACTTTTCGCGCGATTCAAGGATCCGCTGCAGTTTGGCCTGTTCGGCCTTGTGCACGTCGGCGGGAATCTCAGCCGGTTTGACATCGGAGCGTTCGAGTTCAAATTCACTCGGAAGTTCGCGGATGCGAATGTTGCGGTAGGCAACCGGATCACCATGATCTTGCAGGCTGAGAAACGCACCTCGGCTGGCCAACTTGCCACCACGCAGGCGAAGCAGTTCCACTTCGTCCGCCCAACGTTCGTCGGCGTAGTCGAAATCAATCACCTTCTTGCCATTGAGCCAATGCTGAATCACCGACCCATGACAGACGATCCGGCCGGTGTTCCACTCGCCTGGTTTGCGTGTGGCGTCGTGCGACGGCGCCATGCAGAAATACAGCGAGGCCGCACTCGTGCGAGGGTTCTTGCCGTCGGCATGCTTCTGATTGTCCAGAATCTGGTACTCGTACTGACCAGGACGGTAGTAGATGCCGCTGTTGCTGCCGGGGCCTACCTTCCACTCAAAGCGGAGATCGAAATCATCCGGCACCTTCTTGGTTTGGTAGCTAATTCCTCCACCGCCGGCGGCGCGGACCATGGCTCCCTCTTCCACTTTCCAGTTTCCGTTTTGCTTCCACCCTTGGAGACTTTGGCCGTCAAACAGGGACTCAAAGCCGGTGCTCTGCTCGGCAGGATCCAACTTGCCTGCCTTGTCTGCAGCGGCAAGGGGATCCGTCAGTACCACCAAGACGAGCCCTGCAATCAGAAAGGTGAGGGAGTTGCGAAGCATGGAACCGTTGCCATTCATGGAATATCGCCTTGCTGGTGGAGTGATTCTTGAAAGTCGCAATTTTCGACACCTGTGCGAACACGCCATGATACTTGGCACATTCTCTGCCGGCAAGAAAACCAGAAGTCGTGGCACGGCGCGATTCGTTATACTTCGTAGCAAAGAAGTTCACTCGAAGCCATTCGGACTGCTCGCGTTTCGCGTTCCCAAAGCCTGGTGCAATATGATTTTGCATGTCGACATGGACGCTTTTTATGCTTCCGTCGAAGAGCGGGACCAGCCGCAGTTGGTGGGCAAGCCGGTGATTGTGGGCGGAACACCTGAAGGACGCGGTGTGGTGGCGGCCGCAAACTACGTGGTACGTCGATTTGGGGTACACAGCGCCATGCCGACGAGTCAGGCGCTGCGACTTTGCCCTACTGCGATTGTGCTGCCGGTACGGATGGATCATTACGCGAATATCTCCCGGCACATTCGGACCATCTTCGAACGATTCACGCCGCTGGTCGAACCGATCTCGCTGGACGAGGCTTTTCTGGATGTGACAGGCAGCAAGACCATGTTTGGCCCAGCCGCCAGCATGGCCGTAAGGATCAAGCAAGAGATTCTAAGCGAAACCCGTCTGGTGGCATCCGTCGGCGTGGCGCCCAACAAGTTCTTGGCCAAAATTGCCAGCGATCTGGAGAAGCCTGACGGCCTGGTCATCGTGGCACCCGACGGCGTCCAGGCATTCCTGGATGTGCTGCCGGTCGAACGGCTCTGGGGAGTGGGCAAAGTGGCACAGGGCGTGCTCGAGCGAATGGGCGTACGGACCATTGGCGCGTTGCGGCAAACCCCGCAGAGAACCCTGACTGACCGGTTCGGCAAATCGGGCGAACATCTTTGGCAGTTGGCGCATGGAATAGACGACCGCCCCGTGGTGCCGGATCGAGAAGCCAAATCGATTTCTCACGAGACCACATTTGCCACGGACGTGGATGATGCCGACGTACTTAGGGCATGGCTCTTGGAATTGACCGAGCAAGTCGCCCGACGTCTCAGACGCTACGGTTTGCGCGGCCGGACCGTCAATATGAAAGTTCGGTTCGCTGACTTCCGCACCATCACCCGTTCGCAGACCTTGCCGGAGGCCACACCACACCACGCAAGTGATCTGGAACGTGGCGGAAGGATTGCTCGCTCAACTTCCGGCCAACCATCTTCCGGTTCGCTTGATTGGCGTAGGGGTCAGCGCCATCGACCGTTCTGCCTTGGTGCAAGGCTCCCTGTTCGACCAGCCTGAACAACAGAAGCAGAGTCAGCTGGATAGCGTTGCCGACCGGATCCGCGAACGGTTTGGCACCGATGCACTTTGCCGCGGCAGCAACCTGCAGCACAACGCCCGGCACATCCCCCAGCGTCGGCCTGACGATTGAGCGGCAGACCTCCTGTCGTGTGCAAGAAGCCCGCTCCCGTTGAACGCTGACAGAGGCCGCACACAGGTCACCCAGCATTCATTATTCAAGAACAAGCCAACAGGGACCGCAGATAATAAGGATGATATTGTTTTTAATAGATCCTGGTAGTGCTGATCTGAGGATGTGATGTACTTCAACAAGGTGGATCGGATCAACCGCGAACTGCTTGTGATGCCCGGTCGGGTGGGTGAGAATAGGTACATTCGCAGCGGGCTGTTGCACCAGAGTCGGTTCAACGTTGCGCGGCACGGGGGCGTGGAGATTGAAGCAATGGTCAAAGCCGGACTTGCGGCAACCTTGGGCGTTGGTTGGCTGCTGAGCGTCGTGGCCATCGCTGCCCCACCGCCACGCGATGATCTGTCAGACGCCACGCAGTTTGACAAGCAATTCCGACCGCTGCTGGCCCAACACTGTTTCTCGTGTCATCAAGGAGCGAAACCCAAGGGGGGACTGCGCCTCGACCAACTCTCGCTGGACTTGGCGGACAAAGCGAGCCGCGAGGCTTGGGGGGCGGTGATTCATCGAGTCACGGCCGATGAGATGCCACCGAAGTCAGAACCCCGACCGCCCAAGCAGCTGCGCGAATTGACGGATTGGCTGAGCCCTCGCGTCGCGGCGGCCGAGGCCAAAGCGCGCGCTGCCGAAGGACGAACCGTGCTGCGCCGCTTGAACCGGATTGAATACGAGAACACGATCAATGACCTGCTGGGGATCCAGGTCAGCCTTCGTGAGCAACTGCCTGAGGATGGCGAGGCGGATGGTTTTGACAACGCCGGAGCCGCCCATCACACATCGTCATTCCTGATGGAGAAATATCTCGAAGCCGCGGACACGGCTTTGAACGCCGCGATTGAAAACCACCCCAAGCCCCCCAAACTGATCAAAAACCGTTACAGCATCAAAGATGGGCATCCGGTACGCAACACCAAAGAGGACGTGTACCGATTTCTAGACAACGATGCGGTCGTCTGTTTCTGCTCATCCGAGTGGCACAACGTCATGCTCTCCAAATTCTATCCACCTGATGGGGGCAACTATCGCTTCCGCATCGCCGCGTCGGCAATTCAAAGCGAAGGCAAGCCCGTTGCGTTTCGTGTCACAGAAAGCCGCAAACAATTGAATGGAACCAACGGTCTGATTAGCTATTTTGATGCCCCGGCCGACCAACCGAAGTTGTTCGAGTTCGTTCGCTACATGCAGCCGCGCACAACCATTTCCCTGCTTCCTTATGGACTGGCTAGCGCTCAAACCGTCAAAGCAACCGGGGCCAAAGCTTGGGAGGGGCCTGGTTTGGCAATTCAGTACGTCGATGTCGAAGGGCCGCTGCATGACACCTGGCCGCCGGAGAGTCATCGCCGGATCTTCGGTGAGATGACGCAGGAGAACTTTGGGATCTACAATTTCCGGGATCGCGTTGAAGTGGTCTCCAATCAATCGCTTGACGATGCCGAGCGGATCCTCACAAGTTTTGCCCGCCGGGCGTTTCGCCACAGTGTGACTGCCGAGGAGATTGCTCCCTTCGTGAAAGTTGTTGAGGCCAGACTCATGGCCGGGTATCGGTTCGAACCGGCCATCCGAGCGGCACTCAAAGGCATCCTGATCTCGCCGGAGTTTATTTTCCTCAGCGAACGACCAGGCCGCTTGGATGACTTCGCCCTGGCTTGCCGATTGTCGTACTTTCTCTGGAGCACCATGCCTGACGAAGAGTTGTTCGCGCTCGCCGAACAACGGACCTTGAGCCAGCCTGGCGTACTCCGCCAGCAAGTTGAGCGAATGCTGGCGGATCGTAAGCGGTCTGCGCTGACGGAAAACTTCGTCGGCCAATGGCTCCGGTTGCGTGAGATTGACGCGACCGAGCCCAGCCACATTGTGTACCCCGAGTACGACCATTTGCTAAAGGTCTCGATGATCCGCGAGGCCGAGTTGTTCTTTGACGAAATCCTCAAAAAGAATCTTAGCCTGATGAACTTCGTGGCGTCAGACTTCACCATGCTCAACGGGCGGTTGGCCAAACATTACAATTTCCCAGGCGTAGAGGGCTCTGAGTTCCGGCGAATGCCGCTGCTGCCGGGCAGCCACCGTGGCGGTGTGATGACCATGGCAGGCGTGCTGAAGGTGACCGCCAACGGCACCACCACATCGCCCGTGATGCGTGGAGCTTGGGTCTTGGATCGACTGCTAGGTACGCCTCCTCCGCCTCCGCCCGATGATGTCTCAGCCATCGATCCTGACATTCGCGGGGCCACCACCATTCGCCAGCAGTTGGCCAAGCACCGCTCGGTGGAATCGTGCGGGGTTTGTCACCGCAAGATTGATCCGCCTGGCTTCGCTTTGGAAAGCTTTGACGTGATCGGTGGCTGGCGCGAACATTATCGAGTCACCGGGCGTGGCGAAACCGTTTTTGTCGATGGCCGCCGGATGTCCTACCACCGAGGGCCGGAAGTCGATCCGTCGGACGTGATGGCCGACGGCCAGCGATTCGAGAATGTCGATCAGTTCAAACAGCTACTCCTGGAGAACCAAACGCAGCTGGCCAGATCGCTCTCCACAAAGTTGATCACCTACGCCACAGGCCGGGCTCCGCAGGCGTCAGACCGCGAGGCCGTCGAGGCGGTCGTCACAAAGATTAGCGAAAGTGGCTATGGACTGCGGACGCTGATCCACGAGATCGTGCAAAGCGAGCTCTTCCAAAACAAGTGACGGCGAAGAATAACTTTCGCATTGCGAATCGGAGATGCTGGAGCGACGCTGCGACGCCGCGCCCGGGAGAGGCACGAGTCTTGTAATTTCGGCAATCGGTGTTGGAGTGGTTCCGCTCAAACCCGAAGTTATTCTTCTCGCGTTATTTAACGTCGGCGCAGTTCGGTGAACGAACTGTGGATGGCTTCGCGCATCAGCGAGCTGTCGTTCGCGTACACCACGAGTCGGGCACCTTGCCCTATGGTTCGCAGTGCCTGATGTCGCTCGCCGAACCAACTGCCAGCGGCGACATGCTGCCGGTCTGCCGTCTCGATGATTCGTTTGATCATAGCGATCAAGTCCGGGTGATCGTACTGGCCTGGAATGCCCATGTTGCAAGTCAGGTCACCAGGTCCGACGAAGACGGCATGCACGCCGGGGATCGAACAGATGTCGTCGAGGTTCTCGACTGCCGGAACCGATTCGATCATGGGGATGAAAACCGTGTTCTCGTTCTTCGTCTGAATGTAATCTTGAGTTGCCTTGCTGGGCCACTCGCCATGCGAGAGGACACGGTCGAGTACCTTCCCTTTGAGGGGTCGATAGACAGCCGCGGCAGCCAACCGCTTGGCATGTTCGTAATCTTCCACATAAGGAACCACCACGCCATCAAAGGAGTCGCAGACCTTGGAAACATCCGCCTCATCACGACTGTGCGTGCGGACCAGGCAGGCGATCCCTTTGGCATTCAACGCGTATCGCAGCGGCAAGAAGTCTGCCATATCCAAGGCGTTGTGCTCAGCAGTCACAATCACAAAGTCCAAGGACTCCGGAGGCAGAAAATCTACCACGGCCGGCGTGACCGCATGCTGGACCAGAGTGCCGTAAACCGTATTGCCTTGCGTCAACTTCTCCTTCAGCAGCTTGCCGCTCATGGTGTGGTTCTCTCTCTTGCAGGGTGCTGGGTGGCCAATGGTGCCCCTAGTATTTACGCTCGTCGGCCACGGCACAACCAACTTCCAGAGGAGGATCGGCAAGGTAGCGAGTTGGACCCCTGAGCGGAAAAGTAGTCATCACGCTCCGTCGTGATGAAAACCGGGGCGACATCGCTTGTCATGCTTCCTCGCTCACGCTTCGGGTTAAGGGAGTGGCTCCGATTAAAACCATGAAGCAACGTGAGCGACCTGATAGACTACATATACCTTAATCTGGTCCAGGAGCTATGCCGTTGAATTCCATCTTCCTCCTTCTCAGTCCAAGCAGGTTGGTCTTGATTGGTCTGCTGCTCGGCAGCCTGCCATCCACTCTTCGAGCAGCGGATGCTGCCCCACCAGAAGCGGCTGTTGCCGAGGCGCAGCGATTTGGGCTTCAGGCGTCTGCGTTCTTGTCCAAGTTCTGCTCGAACTCTGCATGGCCCGGATACGCAGAAGCCGAACTGCGGTTCGACAATATCCCGCTGGATTTTGAGAATGCCGACACCACCGTGATGTGGCGGCGGATTCTGGAGCAGGTGCTCTTCTCCGAGATGCCGCCGCGGGACAGTGACCCGTTGCCCACGACCGCGGAGCGTTCGCAGTTTGTCAGCCTGGTTGAAGCCCGACTTACCGATTTGGGACAGGGTTTGAATCTCGACGAGAAGATGCTCTTGCCGGCGTACGGCAACTTTGTGGATCACGATCTGCTGTTCAGTGGCACCATTCAAGACAAGCCATTCACGCCCGCCCGACTGTGGCGGCAGCGGCCGGACATTTATCGGCAGATCTGGGGCAAGCACTACGGCCGCAAGCATTGGTTTTCTGTCAAGATCGGCGGCAGCGAACGCGAAGGAGATCTCTACACTGTCCAGCGCGGACCCCACAAGGGGAAGACCATTACCGGACGGTACTTTGCCGACGAACGGTTCGCGAATCCGTTCTACGAGTACGTGCACCATGCCTCAGGCTTTACGGACTATGCCACGATCGTGGCCGATCAGGCTTCGCTGGAAGCTCTGCTGACCAACGCCGAAACGATGGCCGAGATCCTCACGCTTGGAACCAGCGTCACCGTTGTGACGGAGGTCAAGAGCAAGGACAGTCGGTTTGGCAACAACCACGGCGGTTTTGTCGGAGGAGTCGAAACAATCCGTCACGAGCGGCGCGGCAAGATCCCTGTGGCCTTCCAACGGGTGATGGAAACCAAAGGGGAGGTTCTCCGAGAAGACTTTGACGCCGCGCTCGAGGTGGCTTTCCATCTCTTCCTCCGTCGCAGCCCCAACGCGGCAGATAGTGAGCATTACTGGCAGGACGTCTTCCTCAAGAATGCCGAATTGGGCAACACCATGGCTCTGCAGGCGGTGTTGATCTTTGTGGCCGTCTCGCCGGAGTTCGTGTACCGCATGGAGATGGGGCTCGGACACGCGGATGCGTCGGGACGCCGGATGCTTTCGCCACACGAACTCGTGTACGCGGTGCACTACGCCTTGAACAACACGCCCGCCTTCGGCGTCGAAGCCTTTGATAGCGAGGAGGTGTACACCAAGAACAGCGAGCGACTGGTGAAGCAAGCGTTGACCGAACAGAACGCCGTGAGTTATGCCCGGAATGGTTGGCTGGCAGAGCAGATGAAGTCTGGCGGTTTGAAAACTCGCGAAGATGTCGAAGCCGCCCTGCGGCAGATGCTTGGCGGCGGCAGCGGCAATCTTCACCCCAACCACAACCGGCCGATCGAGTCGGTCAAGAACCCGCGAATCCTGCAGTTCTTCCGCGAGTTTTTTGGCTATCACAAGGCCGAGACCGTTTTCAAGGACGTGGACAAGTTCGCCAAGGAGAAGGAGTTTGCCCACTTCCATAATCACTCAGCCATACGCTACATGTACGATACCGACGCGCTGATTCTGCACATTCTCCAGCAGGATCAGAACGTGTTGGAAGAGTTGCTGACCACCAACAAGGTCTTCGTTTCCTATTGGAGCGGCACTAACGACGAGGCTTCCATCAAGCGAGCCGGCGGCAAGGCCAAGTTCATGGCCACACATGACGCGCAGAGTTACAACCTCAACCCGTTTGAGAATGAGCATCCGCGTGACGAACCGCTCGAAGTTCCGCCTGACCAGCGATGCGGAGTTCTGACACAACCCAGTTGGCTGGTGGCCCATAGCGGCAACTTTGACAACGATCCGGTTCGGCGAGGCAAGTGGATTCGCGAGAATCTTCTGGCCGGTACGGTGCTCGATGTGCCGATTACCGTGGATGCTCAAATCCCGGACGACGAGACGAAGACGCTCCGCGAACGGTTCAGTGTGGTACGGGTCGAAAGTTGCTGGCGTTGCCACCGCAAGATGAATCCACTCGGGATGCCGTTCGAGGCGTACAACCATGTAGGCCGCTTCCGGACGCTGGAGAAAGATAATCCGGTCGATACGAGCGGCGAGATTTCTTTCAGCGATGTGCCAGGGCTGGATGGCCCCGTGTCCAACGTCCGCGAGATGATGGAAAAGCTGGCCCAATCGCCGCGCGTCCGGCAGTCGTTCCTGCGGCACATGTTCCGCTTCTGGATGGGCCGCAACGAGTTGCTCAGCGACTCGCAAACGCTGATCGCAATGGACAAGACCTACCTGGCCTCCGGCGGCAGTTTCAAAGAAACCCTGATAACCCTGCTGACCTCTGACTCCTTCCTGTATCGCAAATGAAACGCACCTGGCTTTCCATCTTGCTGACGGCTTGCTTACCGCTTCTGTTTGGCACTCCTCTGCCTGCCTCGGCAGCCGAGATGTCGCTCGATGCGGCAGAGCGTCTGCTGCGCGAGAAAGGTACGAGCCTGCAGGATCAAGACCTCGAACGGTTGTCTGCGGCGACTGAACTAACGAGTCTGGACCTGGCGAACTGCGGATCGATCAGCGATCAAGGGCTCGCCCATCTCGGAAAGCTGCCGAATCTCCGCAGCCTGAACTTGAACAGCTGCCGTCGGCTTACACCGGCGGGACTCAAGCACGTGGCCACGCTAAAGCAACTGCAAACGTTGTCACTACGGCGTAGCTCGACGCTGCCAGGGCTTGTCCATCTGCAAGGGCTCTCCAGTCTCAAGGCTCTGGATGTCAGCCAGAATTCCACCTTTAAAGGGAATGGTCTAGAGCACCTGACGCAGCTTCGGCGGCTGGATGCAGAATGCGTACGGGGAGCGTTCAACGACAAGTCCTTAGAGCACATCGCGCCGCTCACTGAACTCATCCACCTCAACCTCAACAGTTGTGATCAGATCACCGATCGTGGATTGCAGCAATTGGTCAAACTTGCGAAGCTCGAATCGCTGCATCTGTATGGATGCCACCGCCTGACCGACGCAGGCTTCAACCAGCTATTCCAGAAGTTGACGAACCTGCATACGCTCAATATCGCCTTCTGCTGGTGGCACGAAGGGGACAAGCTCGTCCTGCCTGGCGGTCTCACTCATCTCGACCTGCACGAGTCCAAGCGGCTCAAAGATGCTGCGATCATCAGCCTGCCGGACAAGCAGCAGCTTCGCACCTTGAACCTGTTCCAATGCCTGGTCCTGACCGATCGCAGCCTGGCAGCACTCGCTGATCTCGATCAACTCGAGCGGCTCAATCTCGGTAGTATTCGGGCGTTGACTGACGAAGGACTCTCCCATCTTCAGGGACTGAGCGGACTTGTGCATCTCGATTTGTGCGACAACGACAACTTTACCGATCGAGGGCTGAAGCACCTGACCGGGATGAAGTCCCTTGTTGATGTCAATCTTTGGAACTGCCGAAGTATTCAAGGGCCAGGGCTATCTGCACTGCACGACGCCCAAGACTTAACGCGGTTGAACCTGGCTGACTGCTACTCCGTGGGAGACGCGGCGCTGGTGCAACTGGCAGATCACACGCAACTAAGCCATCTTTATCTGGACAACTGCCGGGGAATTACCGACAACGGATTGCTGCGTCTTAAGCGAATGTCCGCACTCACCGAACTCACGCTCACTGGTTGCGAACAGCTTACCGATGCAGGGCTTGCGCACCTGCGGCACTTGAAATCGCTGGAGTACCTGGCCCTGGACAACTGCCCTCACTTGACCTCGAGTGCGATTCGGACACTGCAGCAAACACTGCCAAACTGTACCATCTTGTATTGAGATCTTCGTTCCGACCATTCATTCAGCCAAGGCTTCACGCATGACAACTCGCCGAACGTTGCTCAAAGGGATGACCCTCGGTGCCGGCGGCCTGGCACTTTCGCCGTTCTTGAACCACTTTGTCCAGTTGGATGCCGCCGATGCCGGAGAGCAGTTGCCCAAGCGGTTTGTGTTCGTCGTCAAAGCGAGCGGGCTTCAGGCGGAGTTCATCAACCCGCAAGGCTTGCAGCATGGCGGCGATCAGCTCGTAGACGCCCCCTTGGCAGAGCGCACGCTGGCCCCTGGCATGGAATCGCTCGATCCGTTCAAGAACCGACTGACCATCTTGCAAGGGCTCAGCGGCCGGATGTGCACCTATGGGCACTCCTCGTTCTATGGTGCATTGGGGGCTTACAAGGCCACTATGCAAGGGCAACCCTCGGCAGCCACCATCGACGGTCATTTGTCGAATCTGCTCCCGAGTGTGTTCAATCATATTGGGCTGAAGATGGGAGACGGCAGTCAAGGGACGACGTATCCCGCCATCAGCGCGGCCGGCAAGAACCAGCAACTTCCCTTCCAGTGCAATCCCGAGCTCGCTTTTCAGAACCTCTTCGGTAGCATCGCCGCTGGCGGGGACATCGGCAAGAAGTATCGCCGCACAGGCAACGTGCTGGACGCAATGGCTGAAGATATTCGCAAGCTCAAGCAGAGCTTGCCGAGTCAAGGGAAGGAAAAACTGGATTACTACTTGAGCGGGTTCGAAGCACTCAAGGATCGCCGGCTCAAACTGGTTTCGATGCAGGACGTACTCAAACAACACGCTCCCGAAGTGACCGACAAGTACACGTCGAAGTTCAGCACGCATCACCTCGAAGCCCATTTCGATATGGCCTCGGCCGCGCTCATCAGCGGAATTTCCAACGTCGTCACCATCCACACAGACGACTTGAATTCGTCCTACCAGGGGCTCGGCATTACGCCCAAGGTGCACTCGGTGGGACATGGTGCCAGCAGCGGAGAACTTTCTTCGCAGGACTGCCGCAACATCATTCGCAAGTTCCACTTCGACTTGATCGCCGACATGGCCGGCAAGCTCAGCGCGATTCCGGAAGGAACCGGCACCATGCTCGACAACTCGCTGATCGTGTATGTCAGTGACAATTCCGACAAACACCATTCGTCGGCGACCGAATGGCCCATGGTCGTGCTGGGAAATCTCGGCGGCGCGTTCAAGTCGCAAGGCCGGTATCTGGCCTATCCGAGATACGGTTCCGCCTCGCATCGGCAGACCATTGGCAACTGGCTCACCACGCTGTGCCACGTGGCCGGTTTCCCGCAAGATCACTTCGGCCAGCCCGACTTCGCGCTGGGAAAACTGGAGATGCAGCAAGGCCCACTCAACGAACTGCTCGGCTAACGCTAGTTCGCGTCCCGTTCAGCAATTCCACCATCGGCCCGCCCCCATCGCCTCGCCCATGTCCATGCAGGTCTCGGCGTTGACGCCGGCCCCCAGGTCTTCGATCTCGTAACCTTTGCTGGCCGGGGCAAGTGCTTCCTCTCCAGCGACCGGTGGTGCGGTCCGCGCTCATGTCCGCCAACTTGCCGTCTGGATCAGGCAATTGGTTCGGCAACTCCACGGCAAGTCTTCGACAGGGCCGGGAATTCGACCAATTGTTGCAAGACGCTCTGGGTGTAGGCGGCCCGTGCGCACTACGGGAGATGTTCGTCTCGTTGCCCTCACTTTCCAGGCTGGTTCGTCTGGCACCTGATTTGCAACCAAGTGGGCCAGGGCCGAGTGGGTGCGTGCGGATCCAACGCATGTCCACTCGTCCATGCGTTCTATCAATTTTGGAAAGGAGAATTGTGATGCGAACTAGAATCAGGACGGGCGGTTGGATGAGGGGACTAACCCCCTGTATCGCGTTGTTGAGTTGTTGCCTGATGGCCAGCAACCTCAATGCACAGCAGACGCAACCACCACAAGACGCAACCAGGCAGCAAGACAACCAAGACAAGGCCGCCCAACAGGGACAGAGTAGGACGGCAACGCACGTCGGAAAAGTGGTCTCCGCGCGGGACAACACGTTGACCATGACGGCCAACGGTGAGAACCACGCCCATCAGGTGGGGGCAGAAACCAAGATCACCATTGATCGCCAACCTGCTACGTTGGCTGATCTGAAACCAGGTGATCACATCGAAGTCACGACACCATCGGACAACCCACGCAAGGCGTTGGCTATCTCCGCGATTCGGGGAGCTCAGGGAGGAACTGTCAGAGAAGGCAATAACCAAGCGGGGAACAATCCAGCGAACGAGCGTCAACCTCGTCCGCTACAACGTGAGGCAAACAGCAACAACCAAGCAGAAGATCGCCAGCAGAGCCCTAAGGCAATTCTGGGCGTAGCCCTTGGTCGATTTGATGATCCTCGCGAATTCAGAAGAGATGGCGACAACCAGCGGGGCGGCATCGTGGTTACCGACGTGATGGAGTCAGGCCCCGCTGATCAAGCCAACCTACGCGCGGGCGACCGGTTGGTCTCAATCAACGGAACGCAGCTGAACGATCCGGAACAATTGATGCGACTCATCGACAGCATGCGTCCCGGCCAGGAAGTCGAACCTGTACGTAACAAGGATATGATGTTCAAAAAGTATCTGGCTAAGTTTGCAGTGAGTTCGCTATTGCTCGCCAGCGAGGCATTTGGGGTGCAGGGGCATGCCAACACTCGGTCCTTTGAAGTTGGTCCCTTCACTTGGCTCGTCGATTTCGCGCGATGAACATCTACTCGCAGGAGAACGCCCCAAAGGCTTCGTGGATTACGAAAACGATGCCACAGTTGCAGCTCATCGGGGAAAATGATCTCGCCACATTCGCGTTAACGTATAGCGGCACACTGGGTGCTCCAACACCAGTCCCGGGGATAACTATTACGATGATTCGTGGAGCGCTGATGGGGATTTTGACCGCGGTGGTCCCGAACAAGATCGCGCTGGGTGCGGGCTATGCCAATAACCATGACCGTCGGGGCGAGGCGGGTTCAGAGGGCGTAGATCCGCTGAGTCGCTCAGAACCTGATGAATATGTCGCAACCATCGTGAAGGGGGCATGGGAGTTTTCCCCGTTTACCCGTTTCGGAATCACGATCAGCGGTTCGCAAGGTGATATTGAATACCAGAACAACTGCATCGAGACGCAGTTCAGGGATCGAAGCAAGATGATTTTGGTATCCAGTTGTTTGTCAATCTGGCGCCAACCGTCAGGGCCTTTGTTGAACAGAACCGGACAGATATCAGCTACGACGTGCTTCCACCGTTAGGCGACACCCTGAATAGTGAAGAAACCCGTACGTCGGTTGGGATGAGCCTGGGATGTTACGGACCGGACGACGGGAAGCGCGTCGGTAGGTCAGACCGAGAAGGATTTTGATGCTGCCTCGCGGGCAGATAGCACACAGGGCAGCTGGAATGTCGGACTAAATTATCAGCTGCGAAGCTATTCGGTGTTGTCGCTGTCAATGATGCGAGCGCCAGCGGAAACGAACGGAACAGGGTCTTCGATTGACAACGCTGACTACCAGCTTGGCTGGAATCATAGTTGGACGGGCAAAATCAGCACGAACGCCAATCTTGGGTGGGGTAACAGTGATTACGTGGGTGACCTCGTGAGGACAACAGATACAGCTTTGGTGTCGGTGCCAAAATGGCAGTTTATGAGTGGTTGGGGCTTGGTGTTGGCTTTGACTATCTCAAGATGGACAGCAATGTCGATTCGTTCGACTACGATCGAAGATCCTTAATCCTTTCAATTGACTTACGCTTAAGCAAGAGCGGACAATAAGACCATGCCGGGCTGAGAGGGGGGGAATCGGTACAATTCGCTCTCCCTTAATCGGGGCATTGATTGGGTGTTTAGCTCAGTTGGGAGAGCGACGGCCTTACAAGCCGTAGGTCGCAGGTTCGACCCCTGCAACACCCACCACATGTTTGCAATCCAGCACGCAGTTTTCACTGTTCCGGAGCGGTAGTTCAGCTGGTTAGAATACCGGCCTGTCACGCCGGGGGTCGCGGGTTCGAGTCCCGTCCGCTCCGCGAATCGCCGAAAGTCGTCGCGCTGGTTCGTGGCAATCGAATGCACCATGGACCAATTGATCGCTTCGTAATTGTGTACGGCGATATTACGAAAACCGACTGCCTTTCTGAGCTGGCCTGCTACCGAGAGCGC
>CALOEH010000027.1:0-33852 GCA_942492195.1 uncultured Planctomycetia bacterium
GGCAAAGGTACCATTGCTGTGATTGTGCACGATCGCCTCGTGAAACGACCCGGGGCTCGCTTCTCCCGTCAGCGCCCTGAAGAAACTTTGGCCGTCTTCGGCGGTGTGGTTGTCCAGATTGATGTTCAACATCTCCGCCAGGGTTGGGATGACATCATTGAACACGATCGTCGTTGGACAACTCCCGCCCGGTTTGATTTTTTCGGGCCAGCGGACGAAGAACGGCACGCGGTGTCCGCCCTCCTGCAGGCCCGCCTTCCAGCCGCGGAAAGGCCCGTTGCTGTCGTGCCCGTAAATGGCGGTGTCGCCCCTGACCCACCTGGCCCGATACCCCTTGGTGCGATCGACCGGCCCGTTGTCGCTGGTGAAGATGACGATCGTGTTTCTTTCGATACCGAGTTCGGAAATTTTGTGCAGTATCTTGCCGACATGGTGGTCGAGTTCGACGACGAAATCCCCGTACGCCCCGGCGCGGCTCGTCCCGACGAATTCCCGGTTGGGGACGATCGGGTTATGCGGCGTCGTCATCGCGTAATAGAGGAAGAACGGCTGACCGGGCCGGGTGCGGGTTGCCGTCTCGACGAATTCGCACGCCTTTTTCGACAGGGTCGGGACGAGGCGGTCCATGGTGTGGCCTTCGGCAATGATGTTGTCGTCCCGGCCATACCATTCGCCGTACTTTTCCTTTGCTTCCTGCGAGGAGAGGGTGGGGATGACCGTGGCCCGGTTGTTCTCGATGAAGGTGGAGGGGTTCATCTCCGCCGATCCGGCGGTGGCGAAGGAGTAGTCGAATCCGTAGTCATTGGGCCCTTTCAGGACGGGTGAGGCGAAGTCGATGTTTCGAAAATCCTGGTAGTTGGGATGTACCCGGATGACCTCCCGCGCGCTTTCATCGTGCAGCTTCCAATCGATTCCCTGGTGCCACTTGCCGACCAATCCGGTGAAATATCCTGCCTCCCGAAGCAGATCCGCGAGCGTCTTTCGGCCCGGCTCGATCAGGGTGCCGGCAAAATTGGCCAGGTTGCCGCCCGATCCCAGCCGGGTGCGCCACATATACCGGCCGGTCAACAGGCCGTAGCGGGAGGGGACGCAGTAGGATCCCGAGGAATGGGCGTCGGTGAAAATCAGGCTTTCTCTTGCCAGCCGGTCCAGGTTGGGCGTGGGGATTCTGCTGTGGCGGTTGAGGATGGCGACATCGCCATAACCCATGTCGCCAAGAAGTTGGTAAGCTCAAACGTTTTTCTCAACTTATGGCCACCCGACACGATGCACTCACCGTACGCTCACTCTTGTTGGGTGGTTTAGTCTGGGTGGTTTGGGACCCTCAAGTTGAAGGAGTGCGTCATGGACCGTGGGCAACGAGATTTGCAGAAGGAATGTCCCCGATCTTTGTACAACGGGTTGTGAGAGTACGGATTACGAAATAGGTATCGAGTTATGCATCAGTTGGGGCAAACCAATACGAATGAGGCCCAGTAGTACGGGTGCGACCACTTGTCTTGGTCGCGTACCCAACGTTTGCGAGGTGCAGCTTCTCGGCAAAATCGGGTTGTTTCTTGACATGGATGTCATGCAGCAGGCCGTCACAATAGCCAATCAGGCTGGCAGCCGCTTCGTCATCCACGAGCCAGTTGCTGGCCACGACGCGATGCGATCCTGAGACATGGGAGAACCATCGCGAGAGGGCCCAAACACCTTCCCCTTTTTGCTGTGGGCCATAGCTGGTTTGGCAGGAACTCAGTATGGTCAGTTCGGTTCCTTTGAGATCCAGTTCGTAAAGTTCTGGGAGGGACAGGAAGCCGTCGTTGCCAGGATCATCGGTGGACTGGCCATCCTGCGACACGGCCAATGCTCCGAAAAAGTTGCCGTACTCCTGATCGGTCAGACCGTGGCAGGCGAAGTGCAGAATCTGGTTTTCCCTTCGCCTTGATGCGGATGTTTCTCTCAGTGGCATCGCCACGGACGAGTTGTTGGACCTTGGCTCCGCTGTCAATAAATGCCTTCTCAACCCACTCCGACTCCATCCACGAATGGGGAAGTCTTGGCAGGCCTCGCTCAAGCGCCCAGCGTACCGATTACGATGAGCTAACGACGCTAAGGCATCTGTTGGGACCGACTCTTTGTGCTGTTCTTCGTACACAGGATCACCAATGGTAAGAATCCGCAATTCGTCTTGTAGAATCGGTTGGCGACGTTGGCCAAGACTGTACAGTACGGTGGCCGACGGGCCGTAGGAGAATGGGCGACGCCACATCTAGCAGGTACTCGCTTTTGCATCGCTGGTGACTCGTAGTGCTTCGAACGGAAGCAGGGTAAGCGGCCGTCAGGCAATAACCAGGACCCGTTTCTGCGATCACAGAGTGACATCAATATCGTTTTGCAAGAGCAGTGTGCCGAGAGAATCGAGCTTGGATTCACCCACCTCGGTGAGCGAAGGGTCTGGAAAGCAATTGAAGCACACCGGTCTTCTTCTCACGGTTGATCAGTGCACTACGCAAACGTTGGGCAGTCAACGGGCCAGCCTGAATCCCCAGGATGTCTGCTTGAGCCTGGTTCACTTCAAGTGTCAAGATCATCGCCGCAGTCAAAATTCAAGGCAAGCAAGTATCCGGCTTCTTCACCCAAGAAGTAAATGAGTAGCAGGTTCTCGTCTCCCACGATGCTCCGCTTTAACTGGCTCATTCCGGGTGGGCCACCGCCTGTGGAAAGTAACCGTCGATAGACGGCACTGGAACTCTTGGACGTGGCATGTTGGTCGCAGAGTTGAGCGTGGGCTCCGGCAAGTTGAACCTCGATATGCCGCTTCTCGGAGGGGGCGATAGGCATGCCCTCAAGCTTCTTGAGTGCTTCTTCCCACTTGGCAACTTCTGCGTGCAAGTCGGCTAATTGCTGGCGGCGTTGGTCTCGCTCGACAATCGAAAGACCGACGTCCAGTTCCGTGCCGAGTAAGTAATTTCATCCAGCAAGGATCGGGCCCTAGCCGCGTTCGATGGCGTTGAGGACTTCGTTGTGATTGCCTTGCTCGAATTGCCAGCGAACCATCAGTTCGAAAGTATCGCTGTACGAAGCGAACGTGGTAGCCTCCACGCTCGGGCTCGGCACCGGATGCCCCGTGCCGTACGGTCTCGGCGAGCGACATGGCCTTGCGAAGATCAGCAATGGTTTCGCCGCGCCGGTCGGCAGCCCAGGCAAGTTGAGCGCGGGGTTTGTAGCAACTGCTGGTGAACCCTTGGCGAGCCGTTGGTTCTTTCCTGAAGATCAATGGCTTGATCAATCAGCGTTTCCCCCAGCATCGGTAAGCCGGCCTTGGTCTTGGCGAACTCGGGCCAGGCCATAGTAATTGCCAGCCAGGGCGGAATGGGCCGTTCCGTAGACCTTCTCTTTAATCTCCAAGGCTTGCTGGTAGTGCTGCTCCGCTTCGTCTAGTTTTCCCTGTTCTCGGTAGAGAGAGGCCAACTTCTTGCAGGGTTTCGGCGACATGGAGGTTGTCTTCGCCAAACATCTTTTGACGCATTTCCAACACACGTCGGTGCGTCACCTCAGCGAGCTTGTGATTATCTTGACTCGCATAGCAATCGGCTAGCCCCGATAGGGTCCGGATGTAATGCGGACTCTCTGTGCCGGACGTCTTGGCATAGAGGGCGAGTGCCTTATCAAAACATTCTTCGGCATCCTGGGTTCGGCCTGTGAATTGTACAGACAACCCAGGTTGTTCCAGAGCGTTGCCGCCTCGACGCTCTCGAGACCATGATGACTTTCTGCGTGCCGCGGGCACGTTTGTAGAGAATCTCTGCTTGTGCAAAGTCTCCTTGATCTTGGCGAACGCACGCCAGACCATTGATTGCCCAGGCCAGGCTAGAGCTTTCGCTGCCGGCTTGCTCTTCTAGCACGGGCATTGCCCCACGACAAGCTGCCATGTCGGCCTCCGCTAAACGGTTCTGGCGGTAATAGATCCATGCCTGGCCCCGCAGGGTTTCTGCCAAGAGAGGATGATCTCCCCCGAGAGCACGTTCGCGGATGGCGATCGCGCGGTTGTATAGCTTCTCAGCATCACGAAAATGCCCGCATTCTTCTTCCAAGCCGGCCAGCCCACACAATCGAAATGCGACGTCCGCATGATCTGCCCCCTGGGCTTGCTCGGTGATGGCGAGCGACTTCTCCAGCAGTTTGCGAGCTTCGGAAACTTTGCCTCGATTTCTATAGACCGTGGACAATCCGGCCATCGCGGTTGCGGCCCTTGTAGATTCAGGAGCGTACAACTCCAACGCTCTGTTATATCGCCTGTCGGCGACGGCATAGCGTCCCCGCGCAACATCCAGTATGGCAGAAATTGCTGAGACAGGCACCCAGCCCCGTGGGATTGGTCTTGGCACTACGTTCGAAAATGGGAAGAGCTCGCTGATAGAGTTGGTCCGCTTCGTTGTAGTGGCTCTTGCGATAGTGCACGAACGCCAGATTAATCAGGGTCCGGTTGCGACGTTGATGTCTTCTTTCCCATGCAGGTTTTCCGAGATAGTCACCGCCTGTTCGAGGTAGTCTATCGCTTCGGTGTACCGTCCCCAGTCTTCGTAGCTTTCAGCTAGGTTGGTGAGGCATAGGACCAAGGCTTTGTGGTCGTTCTTGGGATGCAGTTTCTGCCGGATGGCAGAGATTCTTTATCTTTCGACTGCTTGTTTGAATCGTCCTTCTCAGTGTAGACCAGCGCTAGGTTGTTCAGACTGGAGGCCAGACTATCGCGATCTCCTTCTTCGAGCTTCCGCTTAATGGCCAAGCTTCTGACGTGAAGTTCTTCGGCTTCTTCTAGCCTTCCGAGTCGCTTAAGCAGGTTGCCGTAGTTGTTGAGCAATGCCGCTGTGCCACTGCTTTCGCTGCCGGTTGCCGCCTGCATGACTGCGAGGCCCTGGCGATGCATCTCCACAGACTTTTCAGATTCCCCGAGATCATCAAAGACATCTCCTAGGTCATCCATGACCCAGGCAACCTGACTGCCCTGTGACGCCGTAAGCTTGACGGTAGATGGGAAGCAGGCGGTCGAGTTGGACCTTGGCCTTTTTGGGCAGGCCTTGCTCTCGGTACAGATCGGCCAGATCTTCCACGACCCAGCCTGTGTACTTATGGCTCTTTCCATGTGTGCGTTCTTCGATTGCGAGTCCGCGCAGAAGTAACGCCTCAGCTTCGGCATACTTCTTCTGCTTGATGCGGATGTCGGCGATATCGCGGAGTGGACCGACAACATCCGTATGGTGTCTATCTTCTTTGGTTTCCGCGTTGGCGAGTGCCCAACGGTACATCTTGTCCGCTTCAACCAAGTCTCCCTTGGCTTCGTGGATTTCACCAAGGACGGTTGCCAGGGTCGTCAAGAAGGTGACGGTTCGCCCTCCTGCTTCCCAGTACTTTCTTGCGGTTTGTGCAATAACAAGCGCACGGTCAAGTTTGCCTTGTTTACGGATGCCGCGAGCGGCCTTAGACATATAGTAGGCGGCGAGTTTGTTGGCGGCTCTTTGTCCGTTGGCAGTACGGATGCCACGCCCTCCGTTCACCCAACTCGGCATCAGACGAACCATCTCTTCCCAATTGCCAGCCTTCTCAGCTGCCTCGATCCGATTGTTGAGCGCCTTGAGTTGCGGAGTCTGTGCCAGGGCAAAGTCGTGGTTTAAGACGAAGCACGATGCCAGCACCATCAAAGAGATTGCAGCCGTGCGGAGGTTGGAACGGGACATGGGTTCTGCTCCTGAAAAACGAGACTGACTGTTAGTATCATGGTAGGAAACTGTTTTTGAGTGGTCGTGATAGGTGGAAGGTGTGTTTACGGCTGTTGAGCAACGACGGCGGCATCCGCGTCGACATAGCGGATGTGCACCACGCCAAGCATTTTGCCTACCGGAACATCTTCGATCTGCCGAACGTCATCCTTTCGCCGTTCACCTGCCGCTGTGCCGACCGCTCGGGTGGCGGCCCCGCGTGCGTAGAACGCAGCGGTGATGAGACCGATATCGCCGGTATATTCTTGTTGGGCCGTCAGAGATTGGGCAGCGTCCACCACCTTGAACTCGTGGTACTGACTTTTCGTGCCTTCGATTGTGAGTAGAATCAGGGACTTTGAATACTTCTCCCTGTTGCTGCTTCAGTCCCCGTCCTCGAATCAGTTTCCAAGGGCGTGCATTTCCGATGATTGACGCGACTTCCCCCAGGCCATGGTCACCGCACTCCTTTCGTCTCGACGGGTTGCGGAAGCGTGTTGAAAGGACCATCGACCAAAAGTCGCATCAGAACAAGATCGTGATGGCTTCCCCGGTTCTCGATTTCGAGCATTGCGTAGACCTTCGCCAGCCCGAATCGGCACTATGTAATCATTACCGCGAAACACGCCGGCGTGTTCTTGGCCGTCCACGGTCATTCGGACACGAAACGGAAAGGCCTCATCTTGCGTGGGATGAGGCCCCCTCGGATCGGTCGTCGAGTCGTTTTCAATCCCCCGTTACCTGTGATCGGCTGATTGGAATTGAAACGAACGCGGTAGTCATTCGGTTGAACTGCGACGCTGCGTCCCAGCATAGCCCATTCGTTCTCCGTCAGGTGCGCCGTACCGCCGACAATGCCGGCCGATTCGTCGCTATCACGTTGCAGCAACTTGCACTGTAGATTGACCAGTTGGCCAGCCCTACTTTGCAGCGCCCCAACTACCAACACCGGCAGTCCGTCCAAACGGTCAGAAAGCTCACGAATGGATTCCACGTCTCCCAGGTCTGAAACGGCAAAACCTTCATCGCTGAGAGCCTTTTGCAGTCGGGCCCGATCCATCACGCTAAAACGTCCGGTGCCCAAGTCGCTGAGTTGCCGCTCAAGTTCGTCGGCACAGTAACTGCCAAGCAATCCGAAATCTGCGCGAAGTGCAGGTCCTTGCGGTGTGTAGTTGGTGAACTCGAGAACTCCGACCTTTCCCAATTGACGTTCTTCGAGTCGGAGGGACAATTGCTCGGCCATGTCAGACAACAGCCCTTTCAACGATTGCGGCTGAAGCTGTACGACGACTGGCACGCCAATGGTGCCAGGCCGGACGATCCGCACCGGTGACTGTGGTAGCGGAAAGCGAACTTCCGAGGTATGGCTCACATTGCGCGAGACGTATTTGTACAACTCATCAATGTCAACATTCCCGTTCCTGTCGGTGTCGGCATGCCCTTTCAAACCTTGCACTAGCCAATAGGTAAAGAGGGACTGTTGTTTGTCGTCCCAAATCTGGCTGCGTTGGTCCGCCGTGCAACTGGCGATGGTGACCACGCCTTCCAGGTCTTCGAAAGTTGCGGCCAATTGGTTCGCGTCAACGCGGTTTGTGGGGCCTTCGTCGCCCTTCTCACTTCCTGCGTGACAGGAGTCGATGACCAGAATCTTGAACTCGGCAGGACAAGCTGCCAACTGCTCGCGGAGCCAAGCCACGGCAATGCCAGTGGGTTCGGGATTGTCAGGGTCACAGTCCTGCGGTGCCAGATACATCTGTGCTTGTTCGTCGCGAAATCCATGGCCACTAAAGTACACAAACATCGTGTCCTTGGGGCCGGCTTTCTGGAACCATTTGGGCAACTCTGCCAACAGGTTGGCCCGCAGCGGCTTGTATCGATCATTGGCGGTGTCCATCATTTCCAAGATGCCAGAACTGGGCCAGTCGCCGCGCTGCCTCAACGTGCTGGAAACCTGATGTACGTCATTCAATGTGAAACGCAAAGGCGCCGCCCGGTGGTATTTCTCCACACCTATCAATACGGCAAACTGCCGCCCTGGGGTTTCGGCTGCTTGGGCATATGATGCCATTGCCAAGAATAGCAGGCAGGCTTTGGTCCATGTCGAAAGCATCATTTTCGTTCCCCAGTGCTGGTCAGGGTCTAACCATGATGGATTGGGATGACTGTGATTCTTATTCCAAATAGGTTCGAAGAAAACACTTGGCTATTTCGCGTTGAGTTGGCTGATTACTTGGAGCCAGGGACCAGCACGACGGGCAGTAGCAAGTTGTCCGCCATTTGCGGTTCTTGCTCGCGCCCGGCGTTGCCTTCGCGCAGTAGTTCCCGCATCCGTCGATGTGCGTGGTGGAAAGCCGCCTGAACGGTCAACGCACGCTCGACTTTGCGCTGTTCGATCGCTTCGGTCAGGCAGTACGTAAACCACATGGTTTTGTTGCGGGTTCCTTCAAACAGGCTCTGCTCGTCGCTGGCACAACTGGTGAGCACCAGCGTGTTTGGCTGTACAAGATCTTTGGTACGGGCGAGTTCATTGGTCAGCAGTTGCGATAGTCCTTTGCTCTGGATAAATCCGCCGCTCCAACAGGTATCCAGTATGAGCACAATCTGCCGGCCGTGAAGCTCTTGCAGCCAGCGTGCCAGCGTGTCATCCACAATGTTTGTTTCGCGAAATCGACGCAATCGCTCTGATTGAGGGAGATCCTTGGGGCCAGCGTCAACGTCGTAGGGGCCAATGGTTTCGTCCTTGCCGTCCGGTTCGCTGGGGTCGCCATCTTCGAGTCGCGCGGCATGTCCCGAGAAGTAGATGAAGACGGTGTCGCCCGGTCGGGTGATGCTGGGCAGCCACTCGGTGATCTGCTCTCGGAGGTTGGCCTTCGTGGCATCTTCGTCAACTACCAGTCTGGCTTGCTCCTTGGCAAGTCCCCCGTGCTGGACCATCAGGTCGTGCAGTACTACTGCAGACTGGCGCAGTTCGTCATGTGTGGGAGAGATTTCCGGGTCGCGATACTTGCCGATTCCGATAAACAAGCCCACGCGATTCGCGGGGCGTGCTGCAGGCGCGGAGTCGCCGCGGCGGATGGTTTGGATTGGGAGTCGGTGTTCTGCCCAAGTTCCTGGATTCTTGAGAAGCCGAGTTTGGAGCCGGGACAAAGTTCTCTGGCTAACCTCAGCGGCACGGCCGCCTGGCTGGAGCAACTCATCCAGCTCTTCAAGCGGATGCTGAGACGCAACCACTTGGAGCACCTCAAGCCTAAAGGAGCCGCTGACACGAAAGACATAGCTGCCATCTGCCGGAGGGACTTCAACCGGCGTGGAGGCTGCAATGCGGTTCGTGGAATCGATTCCGTTGGGGAACATCAAGCTCGTTTTGCCGTCCGCGGTGTGGTAGAGCAGATACAAGTAGCTCTGCAGGTGTGAGCCAAACTGGACTCGCAACTCTTCCCGTTCTCGATACACACCGTCCGCCCGATTGACCGCCACGGATGTGGCAAAACGGGGTTGAGGGTTAAATATTTCAGCCCCCGGAAACTCACGCAATGGCGGAGCATTTTGGGTGCAGGTCACCCAGGCGGCAAGGCACAGAATCGCGGCGTTCATGATGGTAGACGCTTGTTGAGAGGTGAAAGAGTGGAAACTCGCTGAGGCGACTGTGACTCACACGGCACAACTTTGCTATGGCTTGAGCAATATCGGTGTCGTGCAGTGGTTGAATACAAGCGGCTCGTGGCCGGTAATCGGGGACTTCCCCGCTTCGCGGAGTGCTTGGTTGATTGCTTGAAAATACGACGCCATACCGCTGCGGCAATGCCCGTATGCGTCGTCGAGCGTCACTGAGCGGTCACTGTTCTCTAAGCATTCCAGCAGGTAGTAAGGAAAGACGCTGAGATCTCGTTTATAATGAATGCGAGCCACTTCGCTGGCGCTACAGGCGGACATCAGTGCCAGTTCGGGCTGTCCCAGGTCTTTGAGACGGCCCAACTCACCATCAAGAAAATCAAAAGGAATTACTCGGCGGGGCGCTCGCAGGCCCTTCTCTTGAGCCGCAAATCCCCCGGAGTGGCAGGTGTTGAGAATCACAACCACTTGACGGCCTGATAGCCGCTGCAGCCAGTGACCAAACTGATCATCGCTGATCGAAAAATGCCGGGCGATGGCAAGATTGGCGTCTTCGTTAGGCTTGAGACTTTTTAAACGCTTGACGGCTTCCTGCAAGTAAGGGCCAGCCGCGGTGTCGAGCTGCTGGTCAGCCTTAACTTTCTCCAATGCCGCTTGGAGCATGGCGGCATCCAGGTACTCGAACGGCAAGATCACCTCGTCCTGGCGGTCGGATTCATCGCGGCCATCATCAGGGATCTGCATTCCATGACCGGCAAAGAACAAAAATACGGTGTCCCCTGGTCGAGAAACACTCGGCAGCCACTCGGTGATCGCCTTCTTGATGTTCGCGCGAGTTGCTTCCTCATTGGTGTATACCTGCGAGTCGGCAAGTTGCCCTGTGGTGCGAAAGAACCTCTCCATCTCTCGCGCGTCGCGGTGCGGGGTGGGGACCGTCAACGTATCTTTGCCTTCGCTGGCAGCTTCTTTCTCCGCGTTGAATAGATAGTTGGAGACGCCGAAGAACGCTCCCCAACGACGCCCAACATCGAGATCGACGCGTTGGCTCGTGGGATAGGTCGTGAGTTCCACCTGATCTTCGGCCCAGTTGGCGGAGATCTCATCACGCATCTCGATCAGCAACGCTTTGACCTGCTGCTCTTTGACCGGGTTGAAAACCCGTGCCCGCATCTTCGGATCGTCCAAACCTGCAATTGGCTGTTTGGAAGCCAGGACCTTGATGACTTCCTTGCCGAAAGGAGGGCCGACAACCCACTCAAACCGGTCTCGGACAGAGGGAATCTGGAGTGCCTGACGGGCAAGCAACCGGTTGTCCTGCTGGATGGAATTGGGAAACACTTGAAAAACCTGACCATCCGCCTGCTTGTACAGGACATAGATGTACGCGTTTTCCTCGCAGGCAATCTTGATGGATAGCGCTTCGCGTTCGCGATAAATTCCACTGGCCCGATCGAGCGACACCCGGACGAAGAAACTGGGGTCCGTCTGACGGATTGCCTCGGGCGTGGCAGGTTTGGCAGGAACCGATGGTGACTGGGCCTGGCCTGCCTGCTCGCAGCAGAATACCAAGAGGGCAGCCAAAACTAGAATCCGTTGGATTGGATGAGTCATCAGCTTGCCATTCCGCTGCGTTGGCGGGCTTGTACAGTTACATGTGGACGCACGAAACCCTGATGCTAGGGCGAGCAGATGATCGCCCTGTGAAGGGGGTCTAAGAACTAGATGCAGAAATGGGTCAGATTCCCGCCATTATCTTCGCTGACGGGGGGCGAGCAAGCAGTTCTCCGCGAAATTTAGCGGCAAAAGCTTCTTCTTCCCTCGTATTTAGATTGTTTGCCGTTTTTTTTTTGCGCAACTTTCTGTCCCCCTCGCATCTTAGGAGGTTGGTAGGCGAGCGTAGCCGGCTGGCGGCGTGGCTTGATACCCTAGTTCCAGCTTCTCGGGGATACTCAGTAGATGCGACCCGACATCTTCAGCAAATGGCCTCTCTCTTGCATCATCGCGGCGTTGATCCGAGCGGGCCGCCGCTTGCCACCTCTGCCCAAAGCAGGATCGCTCCGCCCATCCAGGTCGGCAGCGACCAGAGCGTCGACAACCCCGTGCCTGGAACCCACGGTGGCGTCAATCACCGTGTCCCACACATTGCTGGAGATGGCCAATACGGCTACACCCGGACCAACACGGACGGTACGCCCAAGAAGCATCATGGAGTAGACCTGACAGCTCCCGAAGGTTCGCCAGTTCGTGCGAACGTTTCAGGTTGGTTGATCCCGATCCCCAACAATGGTGGCGCCGGCAACGAAGTTCGGATCATCGCAGAGGATGGGAAGACGTACCGGTTCATGCATCTCCAGGATGGCTCTCTCCCGCCGAAGGGAACCTATGTCCGAAAAGGGGACTTTATTGCCAATGTCGGCAGAACAGGCAATGTGCCGGAAAAATCCCCCAGCCATGTGCATTTCGAGGTCCGCGATCAAGACTGGAACAGCGTACCCACGAGTTCCACTGCGCCCATGGATGATGCCACCAAAGCTCGCCAGTTTGAAAATTACATTGATTCGCTACCTCGAGAGCCTACTAGACCTGAACCTTCACCATCGCCCGACCCGGCGTCCCCTTCCACCCCACAACCGAACTTAGAACGTCGTGAAGCACCACCTCAGTCTGCGCCGCCATCGACCGAGTCCGAGTCCGCATTCGCCTGGATCGGGCGCGAAGTGGGGAAATTACTTTTTGGCGAGGAGGCTTATGCTGGATCCATGCCTCCCACCGCTCAAGCTAACCTCGTTGAGGCGCAACAGCAACAGACACCTAACACTGCGAAACAAGGCAGCCGACCATCCGACGCCGAAATCCCTCAGCACGGGCAGGTCTCAGAGTCTAACGCCGTTCCAAGTTCGGGCGGCACCGATCCGTACGGCAACGACGAAGGCGTTACCCAACGTCATGTGCCTGTAGCCGACCAGATTCAGATTCCTCGTGAGACCGAAGTTGGAGACCATCGTCCAGGTGCCGATCCACAGGCGACGGTATCAGTTGGCTCAGGTAATGACGGTGGCGGAATTCCTGCCAACGAGTCAGAGCCTTCTGCATCAGCCCCCAATGACGGCAACCCTGGCTACGATCCTCCCGTTGTCCGCCCTGGTGAACAATCGCAAGTTCCGTCCAGCCCTAGCGAGCAAGATTTCCAACAAGAGATGGAGCGTCGCCGCAACTCATTCCAGAATGAAGGAACCGCTGAAAGTCGCCCGGCAATTCGCCGTCCGGCGGAGGACTACCGTGGCGAATCGCCAGAAGCCAATCCTCCTTCGGAACAGCGTAATTCGGGAGACGCCAACGGCGCACAGAACTGGGATGCTCCTGGCCCACGCCGACCCACATACGATGCACAAGGAAACCGGTCGGACAGCTCGCGTCCTAGCTACGACGAGCAGGGGTACCGGACGGATGGTTCGCGCCCCACCTATGACGAGCAGGGCTACTACAGCGATGGCAGTGCTAGAGAGAACCGGGGTTTACAACCCTTACAACAACACCAGCCGGCCAGTGGGCGGCACTCGGACCTCGTACGACGCTCAAGGTTATCGCACTAATTCGCCACGCTCGACCTACGACGAGCAAGGCTACTATCGGGATGGTCGACCACGGCAGAATCGAGCGTACAACGTCTACAATAATACGAGTCGGCCAGTAGGGCGAAGCTACGGATACTCGGCCTACCGGCAATACCAACAGATCCAACAACAATCCAATCAGAGAATCTACGAGATTCGCAATCGCAATTCAGGAGGAAGCAGCGAATTTAATCGTAGAAGTAATGAGAACAGCAGCGCCAACTCAGGCCGAGACTACGCCCCTGCTCCCGAAGATCCGCCAGAGCCGGTCAGGCCCAACCAACCACAATCGTCAACGGGACGACCAGTGCCAATTTCCCGCATTGGCTTCGATGACAACGCTCCCAAGAAACGTCCAGCAGCCGTGATACCCAGGGCAAGTGGTCGAACACCCAACGGAGCGGCCATACGATTGCCGTGATCTCGCAAACGCATGACAGGGTTCGGCCGCCGGCCGCCGCAGGCCCGGTTTGCGAAACCATCTCAGGCTGATTAGACTAACTCGGCAGCGGCAACGCATTGTGAGAATATCGGCAACCGTTGGATCTTGTTGCTCAACATGATCAGCAATCAACGGGAGCAAGACCTTGGATGTACTACGTCCAGCTTAGGACCGATGGGAACGTGGTATCCGACATGCAGTGGAACGCAAATAAGATTGCCTGGTGCGTTCAGCAGGAGGCCTTGTCTCCCGATCAAGTAGAACCATGGTGTCGTGAGACAGAACGGCTCCTGAGCGAGCTTGTCTGGCAGTGCCTGAGTGGGTGGAACTGCGAGTTCTCTGAACCCGATAGATCTCTATATTCTGAGCGTTTTGTAAGCCGTCTTTGGAATTGCATCTATTACCACTGGTGCCGTCTTGGCGCGCTGTCCGCTGTCCCGCTAGCCCAAGTCCTCACGAAGATCCAGTCTGTTCAAGCTGTTCCGTCCGTCCCCGGCACGAGTATCCTTCACGATGTCATTTTGGCCGAGGCAATGGAGATGCAACTTGCCCCAGCACTGGAGGAATTCGATCGAGATTTCATGGGGTTGGTGCAACGCGTGGCTCGCCGTACTGCAGGCGTTCAAGCAGAGTCGGACGTCGAGAACTTTGCTGCCGAGTTGATCTTGCCCAGGGAAGACGCACCACCGCGAATTGCCAGTTACCAAGGAGGAACCCGTCTGGCCCATTGGCTCCGCGTGGTGACCGTGAACTATTGCCGAGGAGAGTACCGTAGAAAACAGCCCGCAACCGTGGATGTAACTCAAGTTCCAGATAGTGAGCCGGTTTCGCGTGACTTTTTGGATCAAACTCCTTGCAAAGAACTATTAGGAAGACTCGTGCTCAAAAGCCTGGCCCAAGTGCCGGCAGCAGATCGCTTGTTAATCAAGATGTTGGTGATTGACGGCCTGCCGCAGGTGCAACTAGCTCGGGTGCTGCAGATTCACCCAGGCAATGTGACACGCCGACGACAGCAGATTTCGCAGTCCATTTGGAATGGCCTGATTTCTGCCGCACAAAGATCCGGCTGCGAGCGAATGGCTCGAGAATGCCTGGACGTGCTCTTGGGAGCTGACAATCGCGAGTTTCGACACGAACTCGCTTTGTTGCTCGCTGAAGGCTTGCAGCCTGCGTCGCCTATCCAAGAAGGAACTCGCACACCATGAGTCATGCGACGTCTGAGCAACTCCTAGCCCGCTTGCTTGCTTTAGAAGGAGTAACCCCTTCGAACGCAACCTCAACACCTCATCCTGACGAAGAGGTTCTGGCGCAGTTTGTCGAGGGAGAACTGGAAGCAACGCAGCGAGATCAACTGATTGCCCATCTTGCAGATTGTGACGCATGCCGAGAACTTGTGAGCTTGGTTCTGCAAGGGGACGATCGAAGGGCGCCGCACGAAGCACAATCGCCTGCTGTCTCGATCCGCCCTCGACATCAGCAACGGATGGTGTGGGCCGCGGTCGCAGCGACACTGTTGTTCTCCATGCTGGGCACGCTTGCCTGGCGAAGTCTTGGGACTTCGGAACCCGAGTTCTACGACCTTGCTCTCGCGCGATTGCAAAGTCGCGATTTCGCCGAAGCGCGAAAAGTGGTCGCCCAAGCCGAGTCTCAAGGCGTGCTTTCGGACCGGCTCCGTACTCTTGACGCCCAGGCGATTCTACAGATCCCGCAGTTGGTGTCTTTAGCGCATGCGGGATCGTTGAACCATTTTGGATACGACGTGGGCGGCATTGTTGCCCGATCGGCAAGTTCCGCCAGCGCAGCTGATCTCCAGCAGTCCGCAGCCCGTGCGCCTCAGGCGATTCGCTCTCGCGAAGTGTTGTTGAATCGAGGGCACTTGCTGTTGTTGCAGGGGAATCCAGCCCAAGCGGACGAACTCTTCCAAGCAGTGATCCTGGACCAACCGAACGATAGCTTGGCTTGGCTTGGTATCGGCTTGGCAGCGTATATGCAATATGAGTTCGCCGCTGCCGAACGAGCCTTTCAAAAGAGTTTGTCGTTGCAGCCAACGAGCCTACCTGCCCAAATAAACCTGGCAATGACATTGGAGGACTTGGATCGTTGGCCGGAGGCTTTGGCCATATGGAATCGACTTTTGCAGCGCGCTAGTCTAGACGAAACCACTCGGGCAAAGATCAGGCAACATGTGCAGCAAACTCCTTGAGCTTCCTCACTGAGAGGTGGTTTTCTTTTACCTCGAGTCAAGTTTGCATGACCGGCCCTTCCCATAAGTTTGGTAGCTTGCCCTGCCTGGTACGCAGTCTGGCGATGCTTTTATTAGGGCAATGCATGACTTCGCCTGTGTACGCAGTTGAATCTCATGCGTTGCTGGTAGGAGTCAACAATTGCCGTGATTTCCGACTCCCCGGTGGCGTGCGGCCTCGTCCGCTGCGTGGGGCAGAGTCAGACACTCAAGCGGTGGCAGAACTTCTCCAACGCCATTATGGGCTTGCCGAAGAAAACGTCCGTGTGATGATCGGAGCTCAGGCGACGCATGCGGCCATCAAGAAAGCTTGGCAGCAAATAGCCGCACGACTGGGTCCGGAAGACCAGTTCATTTTCTACTTCGCCGGTCACGGTACCCAGCGCAAGGACCAACGTCCGCTGGATGAGGAGGATCGTCTAGATGAGGCTCTTTGCCCTGCGGATGCCACCGCCAACGGAGACAATCTGCTGGCCGATGACGAATTGGCACTCTGGCTCGATAAACTCCCCACCCGACGAGTCACAGTCATCCTGGATTGCTGCCATGCTGGAACAGGCACCAAAGATCTCAGAGACGAACTGGCCGTGCGTTCGCTCCCGCTGGACCAGCAGCTATCGCCAGCGGCGCCCCAACGCTCTTGGAGGGAATTGGCGGGAGCCACGAAGTCGATAGATGCCCGATTCGCTGGCATCTACGCCTGCCAGTCTTTCCAGCAAGCCTACGAACGCCGATTTCCAGGCCAAGGGGGCGCCGAGAGATCCGGCCAACTGACGCACTTTCTGGTCAAGCTTTTGAGCCAGCGCCAAGCGGCCGAGCGTCTCTCGGTTCAAGAGATTGCCGATGCACTCCGTCAAGATTTGGACACAGCGTTCAATTCCTTAAGGCCGGAGCCGAACGCCAAGCAAGAACCAGTGCTTGAGGCAAGCCGCATGGACCAACCACTTTGGTCGCCAAGATAACCCTTGGACTGAGGTCTAGAGTGAGAACCGGGAGGTCCTACCCCATGCGTACCGGTCGAAAGCGTTTTGTCAACGGGTCGATTCAGGAAGGCACCTACTTCAAGGCCTCCTACGGCAACCCCACGGTGGCTTTCCGGTTCCACGTGCTTCGCGGGATTTGACGCCGCGAAGGAGGCCACTGGTTACAGCGTCACACAGTCCCACACACTGATTGAGGTGTAGTCAGTCCCGTCCTCTGGTTCTCCGTCCGGTGCCAGGTTCTCGGTGCCCATGCCTGACGCACTGTCCACAGACACGAGTAGCGGCGATCCTAAATAGATCGGCTTGACCCAGTACTTGAGTTGGCCTTCCACTGAGACCTTCGATCGGTCCACTTGGAGGAGAAGGATGTTCGATCCACCGCGTCGGCATAGGGAACGACGTGTCAAATCGACGAATCCAACCTGATGATTTGCATGATTCGCACCCTAGGAAAGAAGTCTGACTAGGCTCTGTCCGCGTCGCGCCAATAACTCTCGGGAAAACGTAAGCTAGCACGACGTTTCTTGGCCTGTAGGGACAGAGCCTAGTTTCTGATCGTCTTGGTCTGCGAGGTAAATGCACTGAGCCACGGCAGACGGACGCGTAAATTCAAGAATTTGATTGTCTCCACGATGGGTCTAAAACCCTCGCCTTCCGGCGAATCCTTTAGGTTCTTCGGTTCTCGGCGGAAATTCGGAGGCAATGGATGACTATGGAACACGCCCCCGTTTTCGTAACATTCAACACCGATTGCCTGGCTTGCAAGGAGAAGAGAGGCTTGTGATCTTCGAGTTTATCATGACCCAAGCGTGAGCGAAGGACTTCAGTCCGTAGCTCACAAGACCTTTCAACCTACCGGCTTCAGCCGGTAGTAGTTCAGTTTAAAAGGGGCAGCATTCATTGCACGCTGATTGGATGATTCTGTGACGTCCGATCCATCACGCAGCAAAGAAGACTAGGGACCGAAGGTGAAACTTGTCACGGCCAGCAGAGCGGCAGAGCAGCCTGGTTAGCATTCAATGTGGGGGGTGGTAGGCTGGATGGGGTGCTACTACGAAGGACAGTTTCTGTGGCTGCCAGAAGCCTGTTTGTTTTCACAAGAGCTGAAGTCAATGACATCCCGCGACGATGATACAGCCCCCCGCCCCCCCGGCAGTGGTGATCGAAGAACTGATCATGCGCTTCGAGACGGACTGGCAGTCGGGCAGTCCACCCTGCATTGATGACTATCTCCCGAGCGACGATCAGCTTCGTGGCGATGTGTTCGAGGCCGCGGGATTCGACCTGTCTGGCGAAGCAGCTTCTCCCGTCCTCCAGCCATCGCGCCGCTTCAACGATGACCGCTTCGAGCGTGAAAGGCAACTGCTTGCCGATGCTCTGCAGCACGCTGGAGATCACGCTGCGACGCTTCGCGCCCTGGGGCGTTTTGCTCGTACGACACGTTTTGCGAGCCATCGCGTCATCGCGAAGTTGACGTTCGGCCACGTTGTTGTTGCCGTCAACCGCCGGTTCGGTCACGAACACGAAGAGTTCTTGATTCAACATCAAACGCATGATTTCGTGGCACAGACGTCGATAGTCATCTGCGACCTCGTTGCCGCCGACCGTGTCGTCGACCCATTGTTCGAAGCACAGTGCCAGCAGTTCGTCGTCCAACTTGGCCACACGGGCCGCACGTGTCGAATCGCTCAGACGCCGATCCGCTTTGATTCGCTTGGCCGTGCGATAGATGTTGAGCAACTGGTCGGCAAAGCTGCGGTAGTCGGCGTTCTCAGGATCTTGCAGCGTCAGCTTGATCGCCTTGCGAATCAGGTGTGCCCAACATTTCTGCGACTTGTTGAAGTCCTGGTAGATCGCCGCATCGTCGCTGATCAAAACGCCTGCAAACGTTTCTTTATTGAGGATCTTGGCCAGCGTGGCACCGTCTTTGTGAACACCATAAAACAGCACGGTGAGCTTGTCAGTCAAAAACGCCCACACGCTATTGATGCTCCACGACGTTTCATCGGTGTGAACCACCGCACTGTTGGCCAGCAGCGTGCAGAGCGAATCGAATTCACTTTCCCAGCCTCGGGCAAGTTGGTTGAGCAACGCATCGGCCTGACTCTTCTTCAGGTTCAACTCCTGGAAGAACGACAGCACCGCGCAGGCTTTGTCGATCGACAGCCCGAGATGGTAAACCTGATAGGCGACGGCGACGAAGATTTCGATTCCGAACTCGCTGCGGCCGACCAGGCCGGCGGGCTTTCCGAAGCGATTGCCGCGCCGATAAATCTCGTAGGCGATCAGGACCGCGCGACCGTTCTCTAGCCGCCACGCGACACGAGTATGCGAGAGCGTGCAGTCGTCGATGCACGTGTCAGGCGGCAGGACCGTTTCGGTTCGCTCAGCCTGTTTGATTTTATCAGCCGTTTTGGTTCGGCCAACACGCCGGCGATTTCGTTTCCGTTTGCCGATCTTGGCTTTGCGTTGTTGCTCCGCTTTTTCGCTATAGGCTTGATCGAGACGCTCGGTCGGGTTCTTGCCCTTGAACTCTTCGAGTTGTTTCTCAAGCTCATTGATCCGATTGTGCAGCATCACGATGACGTCGATCAACCTGTCGGTCGACAGTCTCCCAGCCGCAGCATCGTCCCTGAGTTGCTCAATATCCATGCCCCATCATGGCCAAAAACAGGCGAGTCTGCCAAGAGCGGTTTCAGAGAATTGCCAGCTACTATGAATACGACCCCTTTGGAAACCGTGTAGCTTCGATAGAAAATGGTGTTCGGACGGAGTATTTTCTCGATCCTGTGGGATTCGGCGATGTCGTGGGCGAGTTCGATGGCAGCGGGGAAATTACTGCACGCTACACATATGGCGTGGGGTTAGCTACGCAGTCTCGGTCATCTGATGTCTTTCATTACGACTTCGATGCGTTGGGGTCCACTGTCGGTGTCACCGGTGTCGATGGCGCATATGTGAACCAATATCAATACGCACCCTTCGGAACGCGAACTGTCGGTACGGAAAACATTGATAACTCGTTTGAGTACATTGGGCAGTTCGGCGTAATGGGCAGTAACAATGGGCTCGATTATATGCGTGCCAGGTATTTCGCGGCGGACCTCGGCCGATTCGTTTCGCCGGACCCGATCGGGGTCGTGGCAGGAGATATGAATCTGTACAGATACGTTGAGAACAACCCTATATCGAACGTTGACCCAACCGGTCTGTTTATGATTGGGACAAGGAATGGAGGGCATGTTAAGATTCTAAGTAGAGGTGGGGAGGGGCTGTTTCGGGTGCAACTCAAGGTCGCTGGTGAAACGTTGCATTTCGCCGCGACAAGCGGCTATCCAGGACGAGGTGCACATGTCGCCAAAGGACTCAAGAGGGTCACGCACTATTACTTTAATGAGACCGTCGTAACACGTGGGTCAAGGGTGGTCGCTCCGATTACGAAAGGCATTGGCAGGCTCGGTTTGGCCGCGGGGGCAGGTGTAGCAGTGGGACTTACTGCCGCCGTTGCACTTGAACTCTGGGGCGCGTTGTCGATCGGTCAAGACATCGGTGGACTGCTGAATGACTTGGGTGCGCAAGAGTTGATCGAAAGGCACTTCGACTCGCTGTTTTTTCCCGAAGGCGGAACGGCAGGCACGCGTGGTGACGGGGGAGTGTCAAGCTCGATGGACCCCAATGAAAAGACCGGGCCATCCGGGGCTGGCCCTCAGCACTTCGTCCGGCCAACCGGCGTGCTCCCTTACCGCATCGATTTTGAGAACGACGAAACCGCGACGGCACCGGCTCAGCGTGTTGATGTCACGGATCAACTGTCCGATCGGTTTGATTGGGACTCGTTCCAACTCACCGAGGTCGGGTTTGGGGACGTCTTCGTCACGATTCCTTCCGGACGGCAATACTTTCGCACCACGGTTGAGATGGCCTACAACGATAAGACGTTTGACGTGGAGATTGAGATTGGGCTCGATCTGCAAACGGGTCTGATCAGTGCACACTTTCAATCTGTAGATCCGGCAACCCAGCTACCTCCGGACGTGTTGACTGGGTTCTTGCCTCCGGAAGACGGCACGGGTCGTGGAATGGGACATTTCTCGTACACGATTGAACTCGTCGACGGGCTCCTGACGGGGACGGAGATCCGCAACGTCGCCATCATTCAATTCGACCACGGCGAAATTATCGCCACCAACCAGGTCGATCCTCACGATCCCAGCCAGGGGACGGATCCCGATCTGGAAGCGTTGGTGACAATTGACGCCGGCGCGCCGGACAGCGTGGTTTCGCCGCTGGCCGCCGTCACGACGAGCACCAGCTTTACCGTTAGCTGGTCCGGTACGGACGACGCAGGCGGATCAGGCGTAGCCGCTTACAACGTCTTCGTGTCTGACAATGGCGGACCTTTTGTGCTTTGGCAAATTGACACCACGTTGACGGAAGCCACGTACGACGGGGAAGACGGCCACACGTACGCATTCTACTCCGTGGCTCAAGATAGCGTCGGGCACGCGGAGGTGAAGCTGCCGGCTGCCGACACGCAGACAAGAATCCAGCAACGCCGTCCTGAAGACGTCGACGACGACATGGACGTGGACGTAGTGGATGCCTTGATCGTTATTAACAACTTGCTGACCTACGGTCCGCGGGAGCTCGACGAGCCAGCAACGTCGCAGCCGTACTTGGACGTGAACAACGATGGCCAACTCGGTGTGATTGATGCAATACTTGTGATCAATTATTTGCTCAATCCGCCCAGTCCAAGTTTTCTGCCCGAAAGAGTATTTCCAGCCGAATCGGAATCGCCCTCGAAGTTAGGCGAGGTTTCTGGGGAGGTTGTCGAGTCTGGGACAGATCTTGACTGGGATACGCTGGCACTGGGCACTGCGATGGACCGTGCAGCGAAGGAACGTCGAAGCATCGACGGATTCTTCTCGCAACTGAATGATCCGATTGATATGCATCAAGAAAACGACGCATGGACAGAAAGTTTAGCCGATTGACAAGTGTACGTCAGGGCTAGGTTTCAAGTCGATTGGGCAGAGCGCTTGCCGGCCTGTGTCGCTCCGTGAACACGCGCATCACGCCATGGTCGTCGCCAAGTACGTGACGCATGGCTCACGCTGTTCGCCACGAGCAGCATCCAACGCTTCAAACTCTTGATCTACGGCGATTCGCTACTCACTGGTTCGCGCCTCAGCCGCTCAATGACTTTGCTCGGCAGGCGGAACCTCCGAATCGTGCCGTCGCCGGCGACCGAGAGCAGGTGCTCGAGGTCGGGCGTGATTGCTGCGGAAAAAACAGGGTAACCGCCCCCACGACGATGTTCGCTGTTCCGGTAGATTTCCGCGCCGGTCTTCGCGTCCCAAAATCGGATCGTTTGGTCGTCTGAGTGACCAGCACAACCCCAAGTCACAACAAATCGATCTCCGCCGAAAAAGCGCCCCCCCGCGGGGAATGAATGGTGTCCAATGTATCGCGTCTGCGTGATGCCGTTGGTGGCGTTTACTATTTCAATGTTGTCTCGATTGCCGATAAGCACGAATTTTCCGGAATCTGTGGCAAGCAAGCGACCATCATGCCAATAGCTCCCTATATGTCTTCTAAACGAATTTTTCACAACTCCGGTTTTCCAATCCCATATGTAAAAGCCCTTATCGTCAAAGGCAAACGAGCATGCTAACCCCAGAGGGCCCAACAGGCGATGCTGCCGGACATTCTTGAGCTCACCATGATGCGCCAGCTTATCCCCGGCTTTCCAATTCCAGACGAAACAGTCCGTCTTCCATCCGCCAGTAAGGAGTAACTCCGAGTCCGGTGAGAAGGCAACCGGACCGCTGCTCAAAAGAGTCTGAACCAAATTCCCGTCGGCAACCGACCAAACGTAGACGTTTCTGTCCGTTGCGGCCGCAACCCACTGTTCATCCGGAGACACCGCCAGCGATCCTCCGTCGATCCCTGTAGGACACAGCCGCCCCTCGTGACCAGAGAGTTCACGAATCTCCATCTCCCTCTCGATGTCCCATAATTGCACGGTCGAATCTCCCAGCTCGTCATCCTCAGGCTGCAGCACGGTGACGGCCAACCCTGATTGCGGCAGCACAATTGCCGCTTGTCCTGCACGTTGGAACGGTTCGGTCCACCTAACTCGCCGCTCCTCTCCGCATTGCGGCAGTGCTCCGGCATCGGTTCCAGGCGGTGGCAATCGCCAGAAGCGAGTTGTGCCATCGTACCTGCCCAATGTCACTGCCCGTGTCCCGTCGGCAGTAACGGCAAGTTCGTCAATCGGGCCGGAATGGCTGCGAAACTCGTCAACCTGCTGCCAGTTCTCGACGTCCCAGAGTCGCAATACTCCGTCGGCATCGCCAGTATAGGAGCGGCCGGTTGCGTCAACTTGCAAACAGTGTGGATCCGCGGGGAGATCCAGGGACCCTTGTTTCCTTCCCAATCCTATTTCCCACTGGATTAACTGTTTGTCCGCTCCACAACTTAGAACGAATTCGTTCCCGGGCAGGAAAGCGACACTTCGCACCTGCCCTACGTGCGCAAGGATGACTCGATAGGGTGCGATCGGTTTGGGGTTCTCGGCTGTCAGTTGTTGTTGCCAGTCATGCGGAAGCTTCCAGAAGTAGAGACAACCCTCTTCGGTACCGGCAGCTACGTGGAGACCGTCGACGGACGCAGCCCGACAGGTGACGGCCCCGTGCTGACCACGATTGAGAAACTTGCCAATGACTGTTCCCGTTGCCGTCTCCAGAATCTCCGCATCGTGACGGTTTTCCAAATGATCCGAGAATAATTCTCCACCTGCCAAGAACAGTGGATCGCTGCCAATCTTCGAACATTTGATAGTCCGGCGACGGCCCTCTTGGCCATCTGTCATGCTCAAACCATCACTCTGCCGTTGAAGAAGAAAGCGGCCGTCCGGGGACACCTGCAGCGTCCAAAGGTACGAAAAAACCCCTTCATCGAATCTTCGTAAGCAACGCCCAGTATGTGCATCAAGAATGCAAGTGTATCCCGCCGCTGAAGGATTCGGACCTGGTTGAGCCGCAACCATAAAACGTCCGTCGGTCGAAAGCGACGCGGCGTTCAGACGGGCTGCGTATTGGCAGCCCACGTCGCTGTATGGGAAGTGGGTCGGCACGGCGTCTGCGTTGCCCAGCACCAATGGAAATGTTTGCTTGCAGGTTGGCAGACGAATCAAGCGGATCTGCTCTCTTCTTCCCTCAAGATCTTCGGTACCTCGGAGAAGAACGTACTCCCCGCTACGGGACAGGCTGACTCCACGACTGGTGAAGTACCGTGTAAAATCGTCCCGGAGTGGCTTCCAAACATTGCCCGTTTGGGGATCGAACAGCGATAATTGTTTGCCAGCGTTGATTCCCAGTCTGCCGTCATCAGAAATCGCCGTATGGTAACTGACGTTTTTGATTTCTGCGGAATACAGTAAGACACCGGTCTCCGTGGAATACTTCTCGAAATCCGACGTGTGCCAGCCGTTGACGTAAAATGCATTGCCGTCGGGTGACATTCGGAAGTTCGGAGAGGCCAAGGCTGACTGAACCGAATGGACGGTCTTAACCTCGACCGGGTCCCACGTGCGAAACTCATTGCCGCTGCGCGAGATGATCACCTCGCCACTCCGCGACATCATTGCCTGGGCCACACCACCCCCATGTCCCGCGAATTGCCGAGGTTCGAGTTGTGCAGAAGTGATCATTTCAAATACTGACGCATTAACAAGATTGCGCCGCAGCACGGCCAACTCGCCGGCTGGCAGGTAGGCCAGTTGCAGCAGGCCGATCGTGTGGATATCGTGCCGCGCGAGTTCTTCCCCCGTGCGCCAATCCCATTCAACGACCTGCTTCTCATCGAAGCGGGCGGCCATCTTCTTGCCGTCGTGCGAGAAGGCGAGGGGTGGTTGGACATCTGCGATTCTGATTACAACTTCGTGCGTCAGGAAGTCGATGATTCGTAACCCGCCGCCTTCGTCAAAGATGGCCAAGTGCTTGGAGTCTGGCGTGATTTCACCATCAATGCCATCCCACTCACCGATCTCCATGATCACGTTGCCTGCCGCAACTGCCGCATCAAGCTCGGCCAAGGTCGGAGCACCAATTACACCTTCACCCGGCGTTGGCAAAGTTCCTCCTGTTGGCCCAACAACCTTGGCAGGGGGCGCGTCCGGTTTGAGGCTGATGCGGACGATCTGTTTCCCTCCCCTTTGAACCGTGACCTCGCGGGGACTGATCTGCAGGCGATCGTCGCCTCCTCGAACCTCGACACGATAGTGGCCGTCGGCGAGGTGGACCGTCCAGTTCCCCTTCGCGTCGATGACTTCGATCTGCTTTCCCCCTTGCTTCAGGACGATCTGCAAGTCCTTGGCAATCTCGGGGTCCGCCTCGACCACGACCGTTCCTTGGGTGTGCGCAGCGTGAAGAAACCCCCAGCATCAAGACTCCCAGCAACCCCAGGACGGCGAGTACGGGCAGGGCCAGCGTGCGCCGGCGTGTGGGGTCTGATTGCTGCGACACCTCATAGTCGATCGTGGACTGGGAAACGGATCTCGGTTCTGCATGCGAAGAAGTGTCGAGCGCCGACGCCTCCTGACGCATGGATGTCGTGCTGGAAGATTCCTCCCGGGGCACGATTGCCGGTGTTTGCGGCACAACTGTGCCTAGCAGCGACTCCAGGTCGGCAGCCGCAGCGAAAGCGGACAGCACTTCGGCCACTTCGCCCGGAGTTTGGAATCGCTCTTCTTTTTCCCTCGCAATCATGCGGTGCACGATTGCTGCCAACTCGTCGGAGATATCTGCGCGATGAGACTGGACGGGCGGAGCATCCTGTAAGGCAAGCTGCCTTCCATTTTTGCATCTGGGTCTGGTACTGGGGTCCACCGAAAATCACGTGACCGGTCAATAGCTTGTAGAGAGTGGCCCCCAGGGAGTAGATGTCGGCGCGAATGTCCACATCGTGACTGTCGCCACCTTGTTCGGGTGCCATGTAGTCCAGCGTGCCCATCGCCTGGCCGGTATCGGTGAGTTCGCGGCCAGCTTCGCCCAAACTTGGCAACAGCGCCAGTCCCAGATCGAGCACTTTGACCGTGCTATCGGTATTGAGCATCAGGTTCGACGGTTTGATATCGCGATGGACCAAGTCGTGCTCGTGGGCGTGTTGCAGGCCGACCGCTGCCTGGCGGACGATTTCGCAGGCGTCGGCGATAGGCAATGGGCCGCTTTGGCGAACCAGGTCTGACAGGTCGGTGCCCTCGACGTACTCCATCACCAGGAAGTGTTTACCGTCATCGTCGCCGGCATCTGTGGCGCGGACGATGTTTGGATGATCGAGCTTGCCGACCGCCTTCATCTCGCGTTCAAACCGGACGATGGCTTGTTCGTCCCGCATTCGGTCCGGGGGGAGCATTTTCAGAGCAACGAGTCGCTCTAGCCTCGTATGGAACGCCTTGTAGACGGTACCCATGCCGCCCGCTCCCAGCGTAGCCAGCAGCCGATAGGGACCAATGTCCCCCAGGCTCGAAGAAGCGGCGGTAGCTTCATCAGGCTTGCGTTGTGCGACGAACGAAGCCTCGCGGCCGATGGCGGCCACGCGGTCCAAGAGATCGGCGCACTCTGCTTCGACCAGGAATCCCTCGGACGACTCGGGCTCGCGCAACCGGGAAAGGAACGTATCATCGGCGTTGCCGCAAGTCTCCAGTTCCCCTTGGCAAGCGGTGCATTCATCAAGGTGCATGTCGATCTCCTCAGAGCGCTCACGGGGGAGTATTCCTAGGGAGTACGCTGCCAAGTCGTCGAAAGTTGGGCAGACGGTGGACATTGCCGTTGGATCCCTGTGCGGGTGGGTGGACTCGGTCAGCCAAGGTGCGGACGTCCTGCCCGCTACCTACTCAACGGAGAGTTCTGACAGTAAAGTTTTCCGAGCCGCACCAGAACGGAGAAGATCGTAGTAACTTTGGCCATGATAAGCGGTTTCGATCCGCTGAACCAGAAAAGTCGGCCGGCGATCAGTCAATCAGGTCCAGCCCGTCGAGTTCCTCGCGGAGGTGTCGTAGCACGCGAGACTTAGCCTTATAGACGGCGGCCACCGACATATCCAGCTCTTCGGCAACGTCCTGAGGCGACTGCAACTCGACGGCCGTCAACCAGAAGGCCCGCCAGGTAGTTTCCTCAAAGTCGGTCTGCATCAGCGAGACCGCGTGGCGTGCCAACTTTGAATGCAGCTGCTGGCCGGTGACATCTTGCTGCTCGTTGGGGGCTTCCTCAGGAACTTGCTGAAGCCATTGCTGCGCTTCTGTTCCACCCTGAACATCAGGTTCTCCGGCACGGGCACGGAAGTGATCGCAGACTTTGTTTCGAGTCACGGTCCAAAGCCAGCCCCGAAAGCTGTCCTCCGGCCTCTCCTTGCGAAAGCCATCAAGCCCGGTCGACACGGAACGAAACACCTCCTGCGCCACATCCGCCGCGTCGCTGACTTGTAGTCCAGCACGCCGGCACCACTGGTAAACGAGCGGCGTGTAGACGGCGGTCAGCTTCTGCCAGGCGTCTGTATCGCGTTCACGTGCCCGCCGCAGCAGGCTACGAGAAGTGGATTCGCTTGTTTGGGGTGGGACGTTCGTCATCGCGTAAATTCTAGCCCGCCGGGACGTCCTGTTCCACATTTCTGAAACAGTGGTCTGGAGCATCTTGAGTTGGCCCGCGACATCATTGGTGGATTGACATTCGACCGTCGTCAACCAGAAGACAGACCAAGACGCCTTTCAAACACAGCACGTGACTCTTTGCTCCTATGGATTGCGCCGTGATCATCACTGGTCCTTTTGCACGTCCACTTGGTGCTCGACACTCCGTCGTTGGGGGGGTAGGTTGATGACCGTGTCGAAGTTGCTGCGACATCTTCCTTGGACCTACACCCATCGCTCCCACACACTATGAGCGGATTTCCACCGACATCAGGCTCCACATCCACGTCATCCCTGCTGCGACGCGTTTCGGAACACAATCCGGAGGCCTGGCAGCGGTTGGCACAACTCTTCGGGCCAGTTGTGTACCGTTGGGCAAGGCAAGGCGGCTTGCAGTCAAATGACGCGGTCGACGTCGTGCAGGAGGTTTTCCAAACGGTTTCTGAACGGATTCAACAACATCAAGGGGATGGCACGGCGGACGCATTTCGCGGTTGGCTCTGGGGTATCACTCGCAACAAAATGCGAGAGTTCTATCGACAGCGCGCTGCCGAACCGGACGGCGTCGGAGGAACGGATGCACATCGACAACTACAGCAGCGGGCGGAACGGCTTCCCGCAGATTCCGCCAGTTTTGACGGAGCAGCCATACGATCGGTTCTATTGCAGCGGGCATTGCAACTGTTGCAGACAGAGTTCGAGCCGCGCACGTTCCAGGCATTCTGGCAAGCAACGATTGATGGTCGTGCGCCAACAGACATCGCCGCCGATTTGCAAATGACGGCAAAGGCAGTTCGTCAAGCCAAATACCGCGTGCTTCGGCGATTGCGGCAGGAATTTGAAGACCTGTTGTAGCTGTTTTCGTAACATCTGACGTTGCCACACCTTACGTGCCTGTACTCCGAACTTTGGAAAAGTCGTGTGGCGCACTTGTCACGTATAGGGGTAGGTCAGAATTCTTGCTCCACTCGCGGAGGATCAAACGGTGCATCCCAGTCGTAGACAGTTAGAAGGGTTCGTCTTCGGAACACTTGCTGAGGAGCAAGTGGATCAGGTTGCCGATCACGTGGAACAGTGTCCAGCTTGCGACGAGACCGTTCGGGAGTTGGAGGCCAAGTCCGATACGTACGTCAGCGATCTGCGTAAGCCGACGGCAAGTGACCCGTTCGCGCAAGAAGCAGACTGTGCCCGTGCTGTGGCCCTGGTTGAGCAAATGCAGTACGGCAAGCCGCTCACAACCGACCGACAGGGGGAACCCGCCGATACGAATACGGACGGATTGGAGGACATAGGCCCTTACCGCATTCTGGAAGAAGTGGGGGTGGGTGGTATGGGCAGGGTCTACAAGGCACTGCATACCAAGCTGGAAAAGCTGGTGGCCTTGAAGATCCTTCCCGAAAAGTGGACAGAAGATGTTAGAGCGATTGCGCGATTCGAACGCGAAATGAAAGCAGTGGGGAGAATCGAGCATCCGAATATCGTCCGCGCCACCGATGCCGGCGAAGTCGATGGCCGCCATTTTCTGGTCATGGAATATGTGGTGGGTACCGATCTCTCGCGGCTGCTCAAGCATGCGGGCCCACTGCGCGTGGCTGACGCATGTGAGATCGTCCGACAAGCAGCCGTCGGGTTGGAGGCAGTTCGCCAAAGCGACCTGGTTCATCGGGACATTAAACCCTCAAATCTGATGCTGATACCGGCTGGCGAAATCAAGATCCTCGATCTTGGCCTTGCGCTGTTGGAATCCGGTGAAGACGACCAGACCGAGATCTCCAACCCCAGCACCGTGATGGGAACTGCGGACTACATGGCTCCGGAACAGGGGCTTAATACCCATCAAGTGGACATTCGAGCGGACTTGTACAGCTTGGGCTGTACGCTGTTCGCGCTGCTGATCGGACACGCACCATTCTCCCGCCAGCAGTTCAACTCGCCTCTTAAGGTCATGCTGGCTCACCAAAAGTCGACCCCGCCGGACATTCGTGAACTGCGAGAAGAAGTCCCGCCCGAATTGGCTTTGGTTGTTGAGAGGTTGCTGGCGAAATCTCCAGACGATCGGTATGCCACACCGCTGGATGTGGCTGCAGCGTTAGAGCCCTTCGCCGCGGATCACAACCTCAGGGAACTGGCGGCCGCAAGCCAACCGCAACACGTCTCCGCTGCCCTGCCGAGCGCTACGGACAACTATCGCTCATCGCCATTGACGGGCACCGCCGGCAGCAGATCGCAACCGCGGCACGATGATACCTCTGTTTCCGCGGCAGAAGAACCTGTTGGAAGCCACCGTCTATCTGAAACGGCAACTCACGGCGGCCCATCGCAGGCAGCACAGCCAGAATCTAGTCGGAAGAACCGAACGCCATATTTCGTTGCTGCGGCAGTCGTCGGGGTACTGCTACTGGGCGTGATCTTTTCGGTTCGCACCCGCGAAGGACTGTTGGTCATCGAAACGGATGATTCAAATATCGAAATCGCGGTGGAACAAGGTGGCAAACTGGTGACCGTGTTGGACGAGGAATCGGGGTGGAACATTCGGCTGGCTGACGGCCAGTACGATCTATCTGTTGGCGGTGCCGAAGACCGGTTTGAACTCTCGAAGAACCGCGTTACCGTTCATCGCGGCAACGAGGTTCGCCTCAAGGTCACCCTGCAAGACAAGAAACTAGCGGCGAACGATGCGGTTCCCCAAGCGTCCACCCCTCCTTTGCCAGAAGAGACGGAAGACACGCGTGTCTCCACAGAAACCTTGGTTGGCGGCTCAAATGCCGGTGGGCCGACAATTGCCCAACTGGACGAGGCGGTCAAGAACGGCGGAGTAGTGATGGAAATTGGCGAATGGCAATCCGATTACGGCACGATCACGCCAGACTCGTCGCATGTGGCAATAGCTGCCGCCGACGGGGGTGTGCAAATGGTCGATTTCTTCACGCACGAAGTCGTGGCAACGATCGACAAAGCCCAGCCGCCGCTGGCCTTCTCACACGACAGGCGAAAGATGGCCGCCTCGATCGACCAGGAACATGTCGGCGAGTGGGACTGGCGGACAGGAGAACTGCTTGCGACGCACGACATCCATACCAACGGTTTCCTGCAATTGACCTACATGCCCAGTGGCGACATCGCCGTACTGCGTGTGAATGTGCTGAAGAACAACGTGTTCGAACTGGTCACGCCCGCCGACCCTGTCCCACGACAGTTCATTGGCCACCGCGGCGAGGTCCAGCAAGCCAGGCTGTCGCAGCGCGGTGACTTGATCGTCTCTCGCAGCGGCGCGGAATACTTTACCTGGACCGCAAACGATGCTGCCATTATCAGCAAGCCGTCGGTTCCACATGCTTGCTACGGAATGCTGTTTCCGGATGGCGATCATTTCTACATCAGCGGCGACAAGATTCTCACAAAGTATGAGGCGCAAACTGGCAATGCACTGTACAGCATGAAACAAGGACCCCGGTTTGAGTTTGGGCCGACGGCCCTTTCCCATAATCAAATGTTGGGCACCTACGTCTACTACAACAAACTCTACATATTCGATCCTCAGTCTGGCGCAGATTGGAAGGGAATTCAGCCATCCTTCACTGACAATCGACGATTCGAGTTGGACAATTATAAAGATATCAGCATGTCGCACGATGGCCATTTTGTTCTCTGTCATCAACACGCACAATTTGGCGACCGACCCACCCTGCGACTCTTTCGGCTTCCCACTTGCCCCCGGCCAGTGCCCCTGGTTGCTGCAAGCACGCCCACGCCTGATGGATTCCTTTTTGGCGACGACATCGGCTGCACACATGTTGACGAGTTGGGCTGCGCATCGATGTCGAAAGACGGCCGGTTTGTGACGGAGGTGGGTCCAACGCTCGCGATCTATGACGCAATGACAGGAAAATATGTTCGCCGATTTGACACATTAGTCGACGGGGTCGGGCTTCGTGATGCCACGATCTCAAGTGATGGGCGATTCCTACTACGTTGTCGATACCCCGGAGGCACAATCTTGACGGATTCGACGACTGGACGAGAGTTCAATCTTGCACGCGGGCTTATTCACGACGGCACACCTCTGTTTCTGGCTGGCGACAAGCTTTTCTCCGACGTGGTTGAATCGAAGGGAAATGCCTCGATTTGCCGGGTTGCGGATGGAAAAGCGATTGGTGCGCTCGTGTACCCCGGAACTCATGGAAAACTCACCTGCCGGGCAGCATCTGCCAACGGTCTGCACATCGCCGCGGGAACGGAAAACGGTTTCATCTACCTATGGCGCATCCCCTCAGACTGGCGCGAGGCACTATCGGCTGAGAACCCGTCCCCGATTGAACCGTACCGCGCAATTGTCGCGCACTCCGGTCCGGTCAGCGACGTTGTTTTTCGGCTCCATGGCGAAGAATTGATCAGTTGCAGCAGCGATCGCACCATTGCTGAGTGGGAACCGTCGTCCGGAACAAAACGGGCGACGATCGAAGAACTTTCGTCAGAAGCCCTGAGCCTGGCCGTCGATGCTGCGGATCGCATCTTTGCCGGCCATGCCGACGGTGTGCTGCGAATCTGGGACTTGGACGCTGCGCAACCAGCCTACGAATTTCACAGTCATACCCGCGGGATCGACCAACTCGCTGTCCGCGAAGAGGGAACACGAGCTGTTTCGTACAGTTCCGCGGACGGGACCACTCGATTCTGGAAACTGCCCCCACCTGGGAGCGAACTCGAGTCACTGCCCTTCCAGGGAGAGATCCAACGGATTGTTTGGCAACGGCCAAACGAAGAAGTAATTGCCGCTACCCTCCTTCGCTCGGCCGAACAGGCAGTCACCGTCCATCAGAGTAAAGAGGACGAGGAAGAGACGTCGATCATCCGCGTCTGGGACATCGAAGGCCAGTCGCTGGTCCGCGAGTTGCAAGGGCATACCGGAAGCGTTTCTCGCTTCCCCGTGCGTAGTTTGGCCGTTGCACCGGACGAGAAGCTGATTGCCGTTGCGGACGCAGAGAAGGTCTACGTCTGGGAGCTCTCAGAGGGGCTTCTCCATACCTTTGCCAGTAGCGGCCCCGTTGCATTTACGCCGGATTCAAAAGTTTTGCTGACGGGCGGCCACCGCTCTGACTGCTTCGCCTGGGACTTGGCTACGGGTGAGAAGCTGGCCGAAGCCAACATGCGGGAAGCAGACGACACATTCTGGCAGCATGCGACTCTCGACAACGCGGGGCTGGCGGCTTCCTATTCAATGAAGAAGGGTGTCTTGGTCTGGAATTGGAAGACCGAAGATGTAGAACTGCAATTTGGACGTGGAAGTATCGAGCGCGAGTTGCTCGGTTGTACTGACTCAGGCGAGGAACTTGTGATACGGGACCGCACCGACCTGAAGCTGGTGGACCCCAAGACTGGATCCACAAAGGTCACGCTCGCCGGTCACAGCCCCTTCGCCCACACACATCGCGAAGTTGGTTCCGTTCAGTTCTTCAACGAAGACCGATTCCTGTTGTCCTGTGGCGTCGACTTGTCGATCCGTCTTTGGGATGCCCAATCGGGGCGGCAAATCTACCAGCAGAACGAGCACCTCGTACGCAGATGGCATCACGACACGAATCCGCTACCTGTGTTCGCGGCAACAATCACACCGGATTTGGAGCATCTCCTCTCCGTCGCCGGCGACGGCACGATTCGCAAATTCCGCTTGCCGAGCCGCGTGGTCAAACAGCTGCAAGCAAAACCTGACAATACCGTTCCACGCCATTCGATTCCGTAGTCCCTACCCCATGGAGAACGCTTCAACCACACTTGAAAAGCCGTGCCTTCTAGGAGCGTACACTTCGACTATGCTTGGATTGCAGGAGCCGCTTGGAAAGCCAACGTTGCTGACCAAGGTCTGGCGTTTCTTGGACGCCAAGGACAAACGAACTTGTTCACGAATCTTACTCCCATTGCACCTTCGTCGGTCTTGCTAACCCGCGTCGGTGGAAGACACGTGCACAGACCGGTGGCAGTTTCGCTCGAGTCGAACTCGCAGCGGATGCATCATCCGCCAGCACGACGGAATTTTCGTTCGCCGCAGCAGTGGATTCCACCGACTGCAGTTCCGTCCAGTGAATTGTATTAGTCCAACTGATCACGCCGGGATACCATTTGGCGGCCAGCCCGAGCAGGAGTGAGTGACTAGTGACTCAGGACAAATCGACGGCAAAGAGCTGGCAAGCTGGTGGCGGTCGGCTTTCCAATAGGTAAGAAAAAAGCCCTCGTCGCCCGGCCACATGGGCCGGGCGACGAAGGCGAACGTGGAAGGGATCGGTTCGTCAGCGCCGACGGCGATGGCGAAACCGGGGAGGATTGCTATTGCTTCGGCTATCTTTCGCATCCTGGCAGCCAAGCTGGTAGCTGAAGTAGCTGGTGGCCGCCAAGATCACGAGGCCAACGATATAATCCATGGTGAGAGTTCCTGACAGGTTTGGATGTTTTAGGTTTCGGTTCAGGTGCCGCTGCGTATTGACATTAGCCTGTCCAGCTCCGGCAGGGGTGGCGAAAGGGACAGCTTTG
>CALOEH010000028.1:0-42783 GCA_942492195.1 uncultured Planctomycetia bacterium
CGACTTTCACCGCGGTACCTTTCGCGTGCGCGGCGACACGGTCGAGATCTTCCCCGCCTACGAGCGCGAGACCGCCCTGCGGGTCGAGTGGTTCGGCGACGAGATCGAGTCGATCAGCGAGATCGATCCCCTGCGCGGGATCGTGCTGGGCAAACCCCGGCGCATGGTGACTCTACCCGGCCAACCACTACGTCACTGAGCGGACCCCCTGAAGACGCCATCGAGGCGATTCAGCCAGGAACTCGGAAGCCGCCTGGCGGAATTCGCCTGGCCAGACAAGATGCTCTATGCGCAGCGCCTGGAGCAGCGCACCAACTACGACCTGGAGATGCTGCGCGAGCTGGGCTCCTGCACCGGGATCGAGAACTACTCACGCCACCTTGACGGGCTGCAACGCCGGCGAGCCGCCGTACACCTTGCTCAACTACTTTCCGGACGATTTCGTTCTGGTGTCGACGAGAGCCACATGTCCATCCCGCAGGTGGGCGCGATGTATAAAGGGGACTGTTCGCGAAAGGACAAGCTGGTCGAGTACGGGTTCCGTCTTCCCTGCGCGCGGGACAACCGTCCACTCACCTTCGACGAATTTGGGCAGCGGGTGACCGACCGTGTACGTAAGTGCAACACCGGCGGACTATGAGTTGGAGAAGAGCGAAGGCCTAATCATTGAGCAAGACGGAGTCAATAAGCTTGTCCCCCTGGAACTGGATCAACTTCCCTTTTTGGAGACGGTCACGGTTCACTACAGGGAAAGGAGTTCAACCAGTGGCTATTGAGATCCCCAACCTTGACACTCGAAACTTCGAAGAGATGACCCTTGCCCTGGAGCGGGAAATTCCCAAGTTCACGCCAGACTGGGACGATTTTAACTTCAGCGATCCCGGCATTACCATTGTGGAGATGCTGGTTTGGATTGGTGAGACACTGGCATACCGCGCCAACCGTATTCCCAATGAGACCTATGCCAATTTCTTGACCCTGCTGGGCGGCGCTTCCTTTGATGAAATTGAAAAGCGTCTGGCTTCTCTGGGCCCTTTCGACCCGGATTATCGGGAATTCCTGGAATATCTGAAATATCTGCAACAAAATCAGGATGCCCCGCTCGATGTGGGCAACATGCGCGAAGCCGCTGTTCTCTTTTTTCAGGCCCCTTATCTGGCCGTCACCCACGCGGATTTTTCACTTCTCGCTTATCAAACCAACAGGATCATCCCCCGCGGTGAGTGGACCGTGAGCAAGGCAGTGGTCGTAGAGGAGAACGAGACTGTGACGGTGTATATTGCTCCCCAAAGTAAAGACTGGGACAAAAACGGGGGTGGCTATTTTGAAACCGTTGTTTCCAAGCACTCCGGCTCCCGCCTTCAATTCCATCACCACGTTCATGCCCAAACCTTCTTTGAAAACAACAGCCCGGAAATGGACCGGCTTCTTACTCACGTAACCCACTATCTGGAACCGCGAACCCTTCTTGGAACGGCAGTGAAGGTGACGGGTGTTCAATTCCAGACCATTGAAATTGTGGTTAATCTTTATTTGGAACCGGGCGCTAATCTGAGTATGAGAGCTGCAGAAATTGAACGGACCATTTTGAATTGGCTGGATCCCAGAGAGGGCGGTACCAGTGGGAAGGGCTGGTCTCACAACCAATTCCCCCAGTCAGACGAACTGGTTTCCCTCCTGTTGAAAATGCCAGATATTACCCGAGTTCTGGACGCTCAGATTACCATGCCTCAACAGATAACAGGGCTGGAACCCAGTATGGTCATTCCAGTCATTCCCCACAGTTTCACCGGTTTTCCCCTACCCAAACTGGTCTTAACCCTTAACAAACTGCAAAGAGGGAGAAATGGGAGATGACCCAAACAGACCAGCAGGGATCTGCTTATCTCAAGCTGCTCCCCGCCATTTACAGCCAGCCCCAGGTTCTTTCGGAGCATCCCTTTTTAGGGAACTATCTGAAAATATTCGAAAAGATCATGACGGGCCTCAACATGGACGGTCCTTTGCTCTTACAGCGTCGCAAGGGGTGGGGCCAGATGTTGGCACCTATGGTTATTGGCGAACTCTTCTACCCCAGGCTCTCTTTCCTCTTTCCCAATAATCCATGCTTCATTCCTGATTTGAATCAACAGTCCCTCCAAACCATCAACGACTATTTTGGCGTTAGCAATAGCCCGAAACCAGAGGCGGAAGTCTCGGAATGGTTAAAGAGCCTGTTGGATTTTATGGCATCATGGGTAGACCTCTACCTGGACCACGATTTTCTGGATGAGCTTCATACGCCGGATATTCCAATCGCTTATCTGAACAAAATGCGAAATATAATCGCCCGCATTATGCCACTCTACCGCAAAAGAGGCACGAGAGAGGGCTTGCAGGGCATGATTGATCTACTCATTGATCTTAACTACAAGGGGGAACCCATTATCCAGGTTGAAATAGTGTCTCTGGCTCAGACCACGCCCTGGCAATTGGGATGTAATTCCACCCTTCACTACGCCTATCGGGTGGGCTTTCCCCTGGTGGGAGGCGTTCGGCCCTGGGTTTTCCTTGTTGAGATTACCATTCTCTGCCTTACTCAAAATTCCGGGGACGAAAAGAAGATTTGTGGTGCCGCTTGTTGGACACGCATCGATGAAATTGTGGAAAAAATTCTCCTGCTCATTGACCGGGAGAAACCGGAATACAGTCATTATGTTCTGAAATTTCGGCCCACCCTTGAAGTGGGCGCAGCCCGTTTGGGAGAAAGCAGCCTGTTGGGTTCCTCTCTTCCTCTAATACACGAGAATCCCCATGGCGAAAAGGAGTTGAAGTGACTGATTTACAGGAAATGGTTCAGGTTCATTATTACAATGGTCAACTGCTCAATGCTGACCTTTTCAATGTGGAGCAAAACTACACCAGCTGCCTGATGGCCTATCATAATCAAACACTATTCAGTCCGGGCGTGGCGTCTGGGTTGCAAGTGTGTTCTGACGGGGGCCTTTTTTTCACCATTTCTCCCGGCATGGCCATAGACTCTGAGGGCAGGCAACTGGTCTGGCCAGAAGAGATGCCGCCCCAGATGATCCCCAACGGGGGGAGTTGTGAGGGAACGGAACGACAGATCTTGGGGGTTTACCTGCAATGGAATGAGACGCCCATTTTCAACGGTCCTCAAAAAGGCCCCTACAATACGATTGGTTTATTGCCAGCCGTTGTTTTCAATGATAGTCAAGGCGTGAAGATTGCCGACCTGGTTATTGTTAACGGTTCCATCTCCCATGTAGACAATCTGGCCCGCACCCATGCACGTTTGAAAGTGGCGGCATCGGGAGGTCCCCCACAACCCGTTCAATCCCGGACCCTGGCTGGCTCCACCACCTTTGAATTGGGCATTCTTCCCGGACAGCCCACCTGGAAACAGGTCTATTACAAAAAGAATCACAGCCAGGTTTTTTCTTCCTCACCCATTGTCACCGCAACCGCCGTCACCCATGAACTGACCGCCTACAATTTAACCCTCAGCACCATTACCACCGCAGGTTTTCAGGTTGGCGTCAGCTTGTTGCACCCGGGAGGTCATGGTCTCGAGAAGCCTGCCAGGGTTACCATTAACTGGATGGCAACCCCGCCCGGTGGATGCACGGTTCAATCAGGAGATGGCTCATGAATGCCCCTATTAGCAGAACTCATTATTTCAATGGCGAATTTTTGAATGCATCGGATTTCCAAACGGAACAGAACTATAACATCAGCAAGCTTGAATGGTTGAATCGCTCTCTTTTTACCTATGGCGTGGCCCATGGTTTAAGAGTAGACAATCTGTCGGACCAGCGTCTTATTTCCGTGTCGGAGGGCATGGCCATCGATAAAGAGGGCAGAGAAATTATCCGGATGCGGTTCGCCGCCGGAGTCGGTCTCCTCGGCCGCCACGTTCCTGTACGAGGATCTGACCAGTGCGTCGCGTGCTGTTGAATACCGAGACGCAGGCATTGGCCATGCGTCACGTGGCGTTTCTCGATTAGTGATTAGGCCCGCGCGCCCGTCGCGGCGCGCTGTTAGAGACGGTGTCCGTGGTGTACGCGGGACGCATACCTGCCTGTGACGCAGGAGGTGAGGGTTCGACTCCCTCCGGATACCCTGGCCGATTTCGAGATTCTGACGTCTCTTCCTACCTCTGGCGCGGACCTGGTTCTCCACCCTTGCCGCGTCCATTTCGCAGACCGGCCGGCGCGCTGGTATCCGCTGGGCATGGACCAAATTTGCTTGACATGGCCCACCGATTCCTTTAATGTCTGACCTTATCCAACCCCATGCGCCCACCCTGCGGACCTCCTTCCTTTGGCACCCCATGATTGATCTCACGATCCCACCTGAGAGTCAATTGACATTGGTTGAGTCCGTGGTCGTGCGGATCCGCAGCCTGATTGAATCGCGAGGGTTGGCCCCAGGAGACCGCCTGCCAGGCGAGCTGGAACTGGCAGATCAGATGTCGGTGAGCCGCAGCGTTGTGCGCGAATCCATTGGCCGTTTGCAAATGATTGGGCTGCTGACCGTGGTCCGTGGACGAGGGGGAGGCACGTTTGTCGGCGACCAGAACTCCGTGCTGAGTTACGCCAGAGTCGTGCGTTCTGCCATGGCCGTTTGTCCCGATGATGCCCGACAGTTTGCCGGTTTTCGTGCAGCCTTGGAAATCTACGCGGCGCGGCAAGCAGCAGAAGTTGCCAACGCTGACGACCTGGCGGAATTGGATGCTTGCTGTGATCAGATCGGAAACGCGGAGCATGCCGATTCCGCGACAGGTGCCGATTACGGTTTCCACCGGAAGCTGGCCGAGATTGCCGGCAATGAGTTGATCCTGCAAACGCTCAAGCTATCACGCGAGTTCATCACCTCGACCATGCGGTCCACAGGTCCTCGTATTCCGCAAGAAAGCCTGATGCAGCATCGAGCGGTGGTGGATGCGATTCGCTGCCGAGATCCGGACGCCGCCGAGGCGGCCATGCGTCGGCACATGGATTCTGTGATGGAACATTTGCCTCCCGGTAAAGACGCCTGACGATTCCTCAGAGAGACGCCGGAGAAACAGGTTCCCACCTTCCTGCAAAACAATCCCACCTCGGCAGGTTTGCTCGCATGTTACAACACCCATCAACGACCTGGCGACTCAGCGCCGCAGTCTTCTTGCTAATCGCCTCGCCGGTAATCGCGATCGCAGCGGATGTCCCGCTGCCGACACAAATTGATCAGCAGATTGAATCTAGCTTTGCAGAGTGGGGGCGACATTGCCGAGCCATGTTCCGACTCCGAGTTCGTTCGCCGCATCCATCTTGATCTGGTTGGCACGATCCCTGATTCCATGACAACCCGCGCCCTTTCTCGCAGACCCTGCCGCCGACAAGCGCTCGAAGTTGATTGACCGATTGCTCGCGAGCGAGGAGTTCGCCCGGTACATGGCCGAAGTCTTCGACGTGATGTTCACGCTGGAGCGACGGCCGGACAAGTACGTACGACTGACGAATGGCGCGAGTTCTCGCCGAAGTCGTTCGCGCCGAACAAGCCGCTCGATCTGTTCGCGCGCGAGATCTTAGCAGGCGACGGCGTTGACGAGAAGCTCGCCCCGCCGCGAAATTCTTTCTCGATCGGGCCGTCGAAAAAGACACGCTCGTGCGCGACATCGGCCGGTTGTTTTCTGGGGGTCGACATGCAATGCGCCCAGTGTCACGACCATCCCGACATCGACGACTATCTGCATCATCACTACCACGGCCTGTCGGTGTTCGTCGCGGGAAGCAAGCTCTTCCGGCAGCCGGACGGGACGATGGTCCTGCAGGAAATGGTCACGCGCGAAGTCGAGTTCGCCTCGGTCTTCGAGCCGGAGACGACGAAGAAGACGGGACCGCGACTGCTCGATGTCCTGATGGACGTGCCCGAACTCGTCGAAGGGCGAGGAGTACGTCGAGAAGCCGTCGAGGAACGTGCGGGCCGTGCCGAAGTTCAGCCTGCGGAAACTGCTGGCCGAAAAGCTGCCCAGCAACGAGACGCCCGAAGTTCGCCCGCAACATGGCGAACCGTTTGTGGGCCAGGATGATGGGCCGCGGCATCGTGCATCCGCTGGACATGCACCATTCGGCCAATCCGCCCTCGCATCCCGAGTTGCTCGACCTGCTGGCGAAGCGGCTCGGCGAATCGAAATTCGATGCCCGCGCGTTTCTCCGCGAACTCGCGTTGAGCGAGACGTACCAGCGATCGAGCCTGCTGCCGGAGGACGTCGATCCCGAATCGAGTTGCCGGTCGAATCTTTCGCGGTCGCCAACATGAAGGGGCTTTCGCCCGAGCAGCTGTTCGACAGCCTGCTGCAAGCCACGGACAGCCGGCAGCTGTTCGAACGCAAATCGAAGAAGCGCTGAAGGAAGACATCGGCCGCTTACCAGGAAGTGCTCGCCGACGGAAGCGAAGCTGGCCGAGGCCCGCGCCGCGAAGCGGGCCGAGCGTGTCGCGGAGTTCGTCACGCCTGTTCGGCAGTCAGGCCGGCCAGCCGGAAGGCGAGTTCGCGGCATCGCTGTCGCAGGCCCTGTTCGTCGCCAACAGCAAGACGATCAGTGCTTTCCTGGATCGAACCGGCGGACGGCAATCTCACCGAGCGCAGTTGATCGCCATCGAGGACGACGCCGGCTGACCGAGAAGCGTATCTCACCGTTCTTTCGCGGCTGCCGACCGACGAAGAACGCAAGTCGGCGGTCGAGTACCTGGCGAATCGCCGAACGATCGCCGACTCGCCATGATCGAGGTCGTCTGGTCGCTGATCGCCTCCGCCGAATTTCGTTTGAATCATTAAGACACATGGCGTCCCCGCACGCCATCAAAGAGATCATCCTGATGGACCCCGCGATCCCGCCTGCCATTCCGCCGCCCATCTGGTTTCGCGACGTTCCATGCTGGCCAACATGCTCGCCGGCGCGGCCGGCGTCGGTCTCGTCGAGCCAGCTTGTTCATCCCGCCGTGGCCAAGCGAAATCGAAGCCGAAGAAGAAGCAGGTGCTGATCTTCCTGCTCAACGGCGGACTCAGCCAACTCGAGTCGTTCGATCCGAAGCCGAACACCGACACGGGCGGACCGTTTCGTTCGATTCCGACGTCGGTGCCCGGCACGCACTTCTGCGAACTGATGCCGCACACCGCGACGATCGCCGACAAGCTGGCCGTCGTCCGCAGCGTGTACGCCGAGAACGTGCCCGGCAGCCACGGCGGTGCGCGCGAGTACGTGGTCACCGGGCCGGCCGCCGCAGCAAGGTCCGTATCCGTGGATGGGGCCGGTCTACTCCAAGCTGCTGGACAAGCAACGGCGAACTGCCGGGCAACATTCACATCGCTCCGAGCCGCTGGGGCCCGCGGCAGGATGCGGCGTTTCTCGGTCCGCGGCACGCCTCGCTGGTCCTCAGCGGCGGACGCCCGCCGCTGAACGTCGATCGGCCCGAGTCTGTTCACCGAGCGGCGGACGACGAGCGCTACCGGCTGCGAAAGATCAACGACCTGCGGTTCTCGCAGCGGCGACGCACCGCCTACACCGAAGCCTATCAATCGTCGTACGATCAGGCGGCCCAGCTGATTCGTCAGCAAGGAAGCGTTCGACGTCACGCAGGAACCGGAAAAGGACCAGGCAGCGGTACGGCTCGCACGATTTCGGACGGCACTGCCTGCTCGCGCGACGCCTGCTCGAACAGGACGTCACCTGCGTTCAGGTCACGCACAGCAACTACGATTCGCACATGGAGAACTTCAACTTCCATCTCGAACAACTCGGCGAGTTCGATCAGCCGTTCGCGACGTTGATGCAGGATCTCGATGATCGCGGCCGGCTCGAGTCCACGCTGGTCATGCTCGTCACGGAGTTCGGTCGCACGCCGGAAATTCGACCCGACAACGGCCGCGATCACTGGCCGAACAACTGGTCCGTGGTGCTCGGCGGCTGCGGCATTCAGACGGGCGGCGTCCTCGGTGCGACCAACGAGAACGGCACGGAGATCAAGGATCGCCCCGTCCACGTCGCCGAGATGTTCCACACGTACATGCAAGCCGTAGGCATTGACCCGACCGCGACACACACGGTCGGCGGAAACAACGTGCCGGTCGGCGCTCCAGAACGATCTGCGGTCAAAGAACTCCTGATCTAACGAGGTAGGATATCTATGTAGAACAGTTGTCCCAACTGTTTTCCATTAGCCGTCGTTTGTAAAACTTCACGCAAACTGAACGGCTTCTCTCCGATAAGGCATCTAACAAAATAGGACCTCGAACCAAATTGAGCGGGTGCCCCACACTCAAAACTTGACTCAAATTGAACGAGGATTAACTCGAATGGCAGATCCCCAGACTGACTCGAAGAAGTGCCCCGGAACCAAAGTTCGTACCCCGCAGCCAATGGGCGGATCCGTTGGCAACTCGGTTCGTCGCCGAATTGAAGCACGATCGCGGCATTCTCGCGTGCCGTTATGATTCCGCGGCCGACTTTCTGTTCGCCTGGGCGAGACTATTTCGTGCATCGCTGGGATCTCCGCTCGCAACCGCCAGTGGTCGATCCGCCGCTCGATCCGAAGAAGAAGCCCAAAGTCCCCCCCGATCGCCCCGGCGGATCCGCCCGAGTCGAAACTCGCTCCCGGGGCATGAGAGTTGGGTCGGCGGCATGGCCATCTGTTCGGCGATGGCGATCGCTTGGCAACGGGAGATTTCGTCGGGGGCGTCTCGGTCTGGACAAATCGAACCGGCAAGCCCAACCCGCGATTCTCGTTCGCCGCCCACCGAGGGTTCGATTCGCAAACTCTCCGTCAGCCCGGATGGGCGCCTAGTCGCCACCGCCGGGAACGATGGTGCGGTGCGCATCTGGGGAACCGAGCCGCGGCGAAAGTTGCATCGCGAACTGCTCGGGCACGAATGCCATGTGTATCACGTCGCCTTTCACCCCGACGGCAAGAGTCTGATCTCCGCCGATCTCCAGGGCCGCGTCCAACATTGGGACGTCGAGACCGGCAAGTTGGTTCGCGAGTTCGATGCCGGGCTGCTCTACACCTACAGCGAAAAAGTACGAGGTAGAAGTCGGCGGCATGCGCGGCATGAGCTTCGACGCGGACGGCTCCCGATTCTGCTGCGCTTGGGCGACAAGGCGAATTGCTCACAGTGGCAACGCCCGAGTGCTGCTCATCGACTGGGAATCTGGCGAGTTGCTCAACGAACTCAAACCAGAGAAAGAAGAGATTCTGCACCGCGTGGGGCGTGCGATTTCATCCCGACGGATTCATCGTCGGCTCGGGCGGAAGTCGAACCGGCGGCTTCCTCTGGTTCTGGGTCCCTGACGAAGAAGTGGCCTTCCACATGGTGAAGTTCCGTGAGCGCGCGCCGGGGTTCGATCTTGATATCGCCCAAGATCAAAAGACTCTGGCCGTTGCCAATCACGACGGTGCCGTCCGACTCTACGAGATGGCTGCGGAGCCACCGCCGGTTGAGGAGTAAGTCGTCATTACGCTCCGCCGTGATGACAAACTCGCGCAGCGTTGCAGGTTCTTGCCTGTGAGCGGAAGCTCAATCGGGTTCGAGGTCCTACCTCGCTAGATCATCTTCGCTGCGCAATCTGCCATTGCTTCGGGGCAGATCACCGGCGTTCTGTGATCGGAGAACCGCTACCTTACGGCCTGATCTCAAGCTATGTTAGTTTGGTGCTTTCCGCTGAGTAGCGAATGTGCGGGTTTTGCGGGATGTTCGCAGGAGGCCCACTCACGCCACCCACACGCATGATCAATGACCCGAGTCTCTAGCGGCGTCCTCAATCACACAGCCCTGGCAAACACACAACCCTTTGGCAATCACTATGGCCGAACGTCTTCAAGGTATCTTCACGCCCAACATTGTCCCGCTGGATAATGCGGGGAACATCCATGAAACCGAACTCCGCCGGTACACCGACTGGCTGATCGAACGTGGTGTGCATGGACTGTACCCCAACGGTTCGACAGGCGAATTCACTCGCTTTACGGCCGAAGAACGGCGTCGCATTATCGAGATCATGACCGATCAAACACGAGGCCGCGTTCCGATCCTTGCGGGAGCAGCCGAGGCGAACTCACGCGAAACCATCAAAGCTTGCGAATACTACCACACTCTTGGCGAGCCAGAGCCGTGGCGATTGTCGCCCCGTTCTACTACCAGCTCGGTCCTGCCAGCGTGTACGCTTACTTCAAGGAAATCGCGGACAACTCGCCCGATCGACATGACGCTTTACAACATTCCGATGTTCGCCTCGCCGATCGATGTCCCCACCGTGCAGCGATTGAGCGAAGAGTGCGAGCGCGTGGTGGCCATCAAAGATTCGTCAGGCGACTTGCCGCACATGATGCGGATGATTCAGGCCGTTCGTCCCAACCGCCCTGACTTCAGTTTCCTGACGGGTTGGGACGCCGCGTTGATGCCGCTGCTCCTGATCGGTTGCGACGGCGGAACGAACGCCACCAGTGGCGTCGTCCCGGAGATCACCCGCCAGTTGTACGACCTCACACTTTCGGGCCAGTTGGATCGGGCACGTCAGGTTCAGTACAAGCTGCTGAACCTGTTCGACACCATGCTGTACTCGACGGAATTCCCTGAAGGATTCAGGGCAGCCTTGCAATTGCGAGGGTTTGATACCGGTCAGGGTCGCCAGCCGATGTCGCCTGATCAACGGGTCGACCTGGCCGCAATTCGCGACACACTGCAGTGCCTGCTGGCCGAAGAAGGCTTTACCTCCGAACCGCTCGGCGGTTGTCCCGTTCGACCTGGTTCGTCTGATTCCCGAAGTCGCGATTCCGAATCGGGAGACATTGGCCGGATTGTCCAAAGCGTGGTGGCCGAGTTGAAACGCCGCGGCCTGACCTGAGAGCCGTAAGTTCTGGCGGCTTCAACAGTTCTTGGATCGGCGTGCCATTGTTGTTGTTCGGCACGGGTGCCCTCGCGTCAGCGTGGGCATGCTGCCGCTTTCTTTCCCAATGCTGATTGTTCAGTCCGCACGTCTTCTACTTTCCGCAGATTCGAACCGGTTTATTTAGCCGGACGGAATGGCCACATTCGCCACAAAACGTTGATCTACCAAGCGAAATACCACAGGGTTTGGCCGCTGGCACCTGATGGCGGGGTCCGCCAAATACCAACCTAGGGGGTAGGCGGCGGACAGGATGGGGCGATTGTAATGGATACTCAACTGAATCCCGGTATCCATCCGGCGGAGGGGATGGTCTCGATTCTTTGTATTCAACGCAGACCTCCTATTCGCACCTAGCGTCCTACCAGCTCCCCAGGTAAACTTTCCGCAAGTTCTAGTCGAAGAACACCAGCAATCCTGGAACCCCAGAGATTGCAAGGAGATACCCCATGCTTCGACATTCGCTCTGCGCTCAGGCCACCGTGTTGGTGATGACCCTGGCGTCTTGCTTCGCTGCCGCTCCCCCCGCCAATGAGATCCTCCCCAGCGAAACGCAAGGGGTGATCTCGATTCCGGACATTCATGATTTGAGTGCCAAGTGGGATCGTACCGAGCTAGGGCAACTGTTGGCTGATCCGGTCATGCAGCCCTTCGTGGACGATTTCTGGAAATCGCTGGCCAGCCGGCGCTCTGAAGCAGGCGTGCAACTGGGCCTCAGCTTCGACGATCTCAAGTTGATCGCCGGGGGCGAAGTCGCCATGGCAACCATCCATGCAACCGAGCAATATCCGGTCCAGGCATTGTTGGTGGATGTGACCAATCATGAGAAGCAGGCCGCTGAAGTACTCCAGCGAGTCGATAAGAATTTTCGGGCTTCGGACGGCGTGCAGCCCTACCAACCGGTGGTCGTTGGGGATTCGCGGTTGACCGTCTTCGACCTGCCTGTCCGACCGCGCGAAGCGCGCCGGCGACGGGTTGTGTACTTCTTGCGAGGTAATGTGCTGGGAGCTACCACCCATCTCGGCACCGCCAAGCAACTCGTCGAGCGATTGCAAAAGCCAACGCCTGGCCGCCTGGTTGACTCCCTCGAGTACCAGAAGGTCTTCGAGCGATTTGCACAAGATGTCGACGGAACCGCGCACACGGTTCGTTGGTTCTGTCGCCCCTTCCCGTATGCCGAAGCACTGCAAGAGATGAACGACAACGATCGGCCGGATGGGCCGAATCGGATTACCGCGTTGAAGAAGGCCGGCTTCGAGAGCGTTCGCGCCGCGGCCGGACTGCTCACCGTGGCCAGCGACAAGTATGACCTGCTCCACCGCATCGCCATCTACGCACCCAACGAGCCCGCCTGGCAAAGGTCCATGCGGATGCTCAAGTTGACCAACGCCGGCAACCTATTGGCAGATCCAACTTGGGTGCCTGCGGACATCGCTACCTTCTCCGTCATTGATGTGGATGTGGCGAACGCGTTCGAACACCTCAGTTCGCTCTTTGATCAAACTGTGGGGGGCGGGGATGACGGCGTCTGGGAATCCACCCTGGACAGCATCAAGAACGATCCCTTCGGACCCAAGGTCGATATGCAAACGGCGGTGGTGGCCAACTTGGACAACCATGTGGTCACCCTGACCGACAACAAGCACCCCATGACCGAAGACAGCCAACGCCGGTTGTTCGCTTTGAAGCTCAAGACTGACGACCTCGCGAAACGGGCTGCGGTGGTTGACGCGGCGCTGAGCCGGTTGGTCGACCCAGAAACCTCCAAACTCCACGAGATCCAAGGGGTTCGCGTGTGGGAAATGATGGAAGAAGATCCCGAAGCTGCGAATCTTCCTCAAATTCGGATCAACGGTCCGCAAGGACAACAGGACGTCAACGCCGGTCGCAAACCTCGTGAAGAGAACGAAGCAATTTGCGTGGCTCATGGCTACCTGATGCACGCCTCGCACTTGAGCCTGCTCGAGAAACTCCTCAATCAAGCCGGCGGACGGCGAACGCTCGCCAAGGATCCCAACTACAACACGGTGAATCAACACATTGACGGCGAACTGCAACGGCGTGGTTGGTCCGCCGGCAGCATGCGGCAGTTTTCCACAGGCAGTGGTGAGTTCGAACTGAACTATCACCTCGCCCGAACTGGCAAGGTGACTCGCAACCAAGACGCATTTGCCAGCTTCATGAGTATGGCCATGGGGATCGCGCCAGGGGGTGAATCGAAGCCGTTGATTGATGGTACCAAATTGCCTGAGTACCAGGTTGCCAGGCGGTACTTCCTCCCCTCCGGCCAGTTTGTTCATACCGGCAACGACGGGTGGTTCTTTGTTGGCTTCACCCTCAAACGTCCCACCACCGCCCAAGCGCTGATACCTGGCAGACGAACCGAGTAAGAGATTGTAGAACAGTTGTCTCAACTGTTCACTTATAGATGCACTTTGTAAGACAGTTGTCTCAACGGTTCACTTATAGATGTACTGAAACATTGTTCTTGGTTCGTGAACAGTTGAGACAACTGTTCTACACTAGGGCACGAGCCGGAGGTCTAACCAATCTGCGTAGTCGCAGACATCCCCTTGCTCAGCAAAATCGATCACCAGATCAATCCGTTTGGCACCGTCCAGTTCCACCTTCATCGCAACGGGCGGTTCACCTCCCCGGACAATGGGGCTGGCGTACGCGGCTTTTCCATCCACAAAGACCCGAAACCGCACGCTGCCCCGCTTCTCCGCAGCGTCATCAATGGCCAGTTCTCCGGCCAAGAACCGGTAAGGCCGATCCAGCGCAAATGAAATCCGCGCGGCACTGTGCATACCGAGCCCCTTGAGCCACACGCCGCCGCCGCTCCGCAGGCTGGTGCCCAGCACATTGCTATCGCGCAGGTAGGGCCACGCGATGGCCAAAAACGGCAAGTGCCGGTAGTCCCCCACCACCATGTCAGACAGATACCGAATGCCAGAACCCACGGGCTGCAAGAACACCACATCCCGGGCTCGGGCAGAGCATTTCAAACCGCCAGCTCTGCGAAATTGGGCGGTCGTGCCAGCCAACACCATTTCTGACACCTGCAGAAAACTGCCATCCGCGAATCCCACCCAAGCGCTGGGGCCCGTCGATCGCGGTTTCGCCACAAGTGCCGGGTTGAGTACCACGGCCGCCACCTGGTCAAGTGCGATCTCTACCTGACCAAGCTCTGCCTTCCACAGCAACCGCTGCTTGGGATCCTCATCTCGTTGCAACTCCAAGGCCGTGAGCGTGCCAGAGAGTTGATCTCCGTTCGCCAGAATCAACCGGTCCCCTTTGGCCTCAGCATCGGGCGACAACCATCCGGCAATCTGCGCATCGCGTCGCGCCGCCTGCTGAGCCGCTCTGAAGACGATGATTCGCACCTGAGTCATCGGCACGCCGATCTCCCCGAGCAAATCCGAGTCGAACAAAACCCGGTCATTCGCCAGCCCTAAGATGTAACCGGAGAGCAGGCTGTCATCATTGAGCACCAGCAGCACCGCCGGGGCATGCATCAAATGCGGCACGGCACGCTGTGGCACGGTGATCTCTGCCAGGTGCCCCCAGCGGACCAGACCTGACGCAGCGATCTGCTCAGGCTGCCAAACTTCGCGCCGCAGGACCTCAAAGCCAAGGTCCCAGCGGGCGTTGACCGTCCGCAATTTGGCCGGAATCAAACTTCCGTCGGCCAGTCGGGCCGTCGGTTCTGAAGAAACATCTGCCGCCAGCGAGTCGGCAGTAATTGGCCCAATGACTGCCAACACCGTAGCTGCGGTCAGGCAAAGTCTTTGGGCCCACGACGGAGGGCTACCACGGCGCAAACGAACCACATGACTCATCGCTGGAAGATCGGGAGATAGTTGTTCGGCATCTGCAAAATGATGCAGCTCATGGCCGTACCGTACTCAGGGCAAATCGAATCCATCCACGCCCCATCTTTGCGTTGCCGGACCACGAGTTCGTCGCGGATAGCCTGATACCAGCGGGGCCATTCCTCTCCACCTGCATGCCACATGGCTTGGACCGCGTAGTAGTGGCCATAGAAGTAATGACTCTCGCGCCCAAAGGCTCCGCCTCGCGGCAGGTAGCTCATCAGGTAGTCCAAGCCTTTTTGAATCTCGGGGCCTTCGTAGATTCCGGCACTGTACAACGCCACGACTCCGGCGGCCGAGCGAGGAAAGGCACTTTGTCCTCCTTGCAGCATGTACATAAAACCGCCATCGGCATTCTGGCTCCGCTTGACGTAATCAATGCAGCGATCGATCGCTTCATTGGGAACGTAAATGCCGGCGTTGCGAGCAGCCCTGAGTGCCATCACCTGGCTGATCGTTACCGAGAGGTCCGCATCTCGCCGCTGTGGCTGGTATCGCCAACCCCCTTCTTGATTCTGCGTCTGGACGATCAGTTCGACCGCTTTAGATAACTTCTCGCGGATGTCGGGCCGCATGGTCATGCCGTACGTCTCTGCCAGAAACAACGTGGCAAAGCCGTGGCCATACATCGGACCGTGACTGCTGGTGCCAGGCACCACAATGAAACCAGACTCCTGGCAATGGTCCAGGATGAAGTCCACGCACTTCTGCACCACCATGCCGTAAGGACCACGATCTGGCGTGCTGCCGGCCGACATGAAAGCCATGCCAGAAAGTGAACAGACTGCCACGTTGCGGCTATATCCGCCTGAGCCAAACGAGCCATCGTCATGCTGCTGATCAGCCAGGTACTTGAGCCCTGCATCAATGGCGTGCTGGGTCTTGGGACTAATCAGATCTAACGTAATCTGCTCGGTGTCCACCACCTGGGCGGCAGCCAGTGCGGGAACCCATGGGACTGCTAACGCCGTAGCGCATCCGCGAGCAAGTAGCGTGCGGCGGTTGATGGCTCCCATGGCACTCCCTTCAAAAGGTTGCGTGACGATCTCTTTGTATCAAGGCACTCCAACCCTCGTCAGGGTTTATTGCGCTCTTGGATCAGGTCCTTGAAGTACTGTTCGATTTGAAGTTGATACTTCGGCAGGAACTTCTCCCCAGCCGAATTTTGCATCTGCTGCTGCAAGTGTGGGGGCAAGTGTCCCCACACCAGTTTTACTAGATCTTGCAACCGTGCCAAATCGATTTCCTCAACTTCTCCCTTTTCTTCCCGATCCGTACTTTGGCGCGCAGGCTCGTTGTTGGGCTGCTGGCCGGGGTTTCCCTGACTCGGTTGCTGCTGGTTCGGCTTGTTACGATCCGCCGTTTGCGGTGGTTTGCTATCGGACGATGGGCTCGAAGAAGGAGAAGATTGCTGCGCCTGTTGGATCAGTTGGTCCAAAGCGTCCACTATCTCCTGCTGGGCCTGACGGACCTGTTTGCCGGTATCCCGTTGTTCAATTCGCTCGGTCACCAAGCGCATCCGTCGGGCGAGCTTCAACAGCGGATCTGCCTCTTCGCCTAAATCCTCTCCCTGGTTGAGCGGGTCCAGCAGCGATTTCTCCAGTGGATCCGCCGTGCCGATATCGCCTGGCTTTCCAACATCGCCAGGCGTCAAACCGCGGAAAAGTTCGTCATCAAGCCCCGCTGGCAAATCTCCCTGCAGTTGCTCCAGTAGTTTCGCGTCCAAGTCTTCAGGCTGTTCGGAAACCTTTGGCTGCTTCTTCTCGGTAGGCTCTTTGGTCTGCTGCGCTGCCAGCCATCCACCGCTCAAGCCGCAGAATAACAAGACCAGCCCCAACCCCACGGCACAACGGGCCATGTGTTGCAACTCGCTCTCGAACTTCTTTCGAATCATGGGTGTCACTCCGTTTTACGGCGAAGCCGGCGAGGGCTGCGGGGTGGAGTCTTCAAAATCCTTGCCGGCAGGCGGAAGCTGGAGGTCCGGCAAATCTTTCAAGTCCGGTAAATCTTGGACGCCTGGCAGGTCTTTTAGTTCCGGCAGATCCTTGAGATCCAGCGGAGGGAGGTCCGTGGGATCCTCAGCCGGGTCTTCTTCCGTCGGTTGCGAGAGCTCGAGAACCAGGTCGGCCAGTCGCCGCTGCTCATCGCTCAAGCGGGTCCAAGCATCCTGCTCGTCAGGTGTGAGTTCTGGTTGTACCTGACGCTTCTGGTCCAAGGCTGCGGTTCGTTCGTTGATCTCCAGTTGCAGCATCTTCAGGAGCTTGAGCTGCGCCAGCGGAGGGATCCCGTCACCGGGCGGTTTCGATTGACCGGAGCCTCCTTGCCCCCCTTCGGGTTGCTCTGGCTGTTGATCATCTGGCTTGGGGGGATCGTTGGCCAAGGCCTCGAGCAGCTGGTCCAGCCGGGTTAGTGCGTAGGTCTCAGCTTGCTGGGTCGCCGCGCCGGTCTGCTGCTCGAAAGCCAGCCCAGGGGTGTTCTGCAGGATCGGCGGCTGCCCCAGAGAGGGCAACGTGAAACACCCGGGCGGGGTTCAACTTCTCCGCCATGGCACTGGTTTGTTCGAACAGGCCAGACTGACGCTCGGCCAGATCGCCTACGCTCACTAACTGACCTCGCGTCCAACTGCCGGTGGCCGTACGCACTGCTTCCAGCCGCAACGTTTCGTCCAAGACAGATTGCTGCTGCTCACGCAAGCCGCGCAAGGCATCCTGCATTTTGGCGAGTTGCTCGACGGCCAGGTCGGCTTCGGCCTGCTGCCGCCGCTGAGCCAGTTGTTGTTGGGCCTGCTCCAAGTCTCGCTCAGCTAGATCTGCCTGTTCGGCCGCTCCACCAGCCTGACCTTGTTCGGCATTGCCACCGGCTTGCTGCATCTTCTGACCGGACTTCTCTGCTTGATTACCAGCTTGCTGGGCTTCCAAACGCTTGAGGCGGCGAGCCATCCGCTCCGCTTCCGCCTGCAGGGCTTTCTGCTCACGTGCGAGGCGTTGCAATTCACGCTTCCGCTGCTCAGGATCCGGCTGTTGGGCTGCCTTCTCAAACCGCTGCTTGAGTCCTTGCTGTTTCTCGCGCAGTTGGGCCAACTCCGCTTCTGCTTCGCGAAGTTTCTCGACCAGTCGCTCGAGCTCGTGCTCACGACGATTGGCAAGAATGTCCAGCATCTCGCGGAGATTCTCGGTCACCTGCTTTTGGGCATCTGCAGCCTGAGCCACCTGGTTCCCTTGCAGGCGGTCCGCGGTTTCACGCATCGCCGTGCTGATGGCTGTCCGCCGGGCATGGTCCAAGGCATCGTTGAGCACGTCTGCCGGCAATGGATCTTGTTCGGACATCTGCTGGGACATCTCCCCCATCCCTTGCTGAATCTTGTCCAGTTGGCGGGCAAGCTCTTGTTGCCGCTGGGCAAGTTTAGCCAGGTCCGCCTTCTGCTGGGTGGTGAGATCTCGGAGAGATTTCGAAAGCGTTTGAACGGCCACCTTGCCGGTCTCGTTCTGAATGTCGTCCTGTTCTTGCAGCAACGCCCCTAGATCTCGGAAGAACCGGCGGTAACTGTCGAAATCAGAGAGCTCGCCGAGCAACTCTTCCAGCGTGCGGATCACCACCTCTTGTCCTTCGCCAGCCGCTGTGAGCTGGGCCGTCAACTCCGTAGCCTGCGGACTCGCCGGTGGGGCCGGGCTATCCGCTGCGCGGGTGATCCCAAAGGCGTTCTTCATTGCCGTGGTGAGTTGATGCTGAAGCGGAGGAAGCACGTCGGCTTCAAGCATGTTGACGGCATCGACCACGCCCTGCATCCGGCGATGCATCTCAGGGCTATCAATCTGATTGCTGTCTAAATCGCTGAGCAGTTGCTGCACGTGCCGACGGACCCCATCGGTGGGACTGGTGAGGTTGCGGACCACTTCGCGCTGCAGCAACTCGGCACTTTGCAACCGGTCAACATCTGCTTTGGCGAGCTTTTGAACCTCTTTCCATTGAATCTGCACGTCACCCAGTTGACTGCGCGCATCTCGTTGGATTTGCAGGATTCGCGCCAGTTCGCCCAAGATGAACGCCTGACGTTGAGCCAGGCGGTCGTTGAGTTGATCTCGAGAAATAATGGTCAATCGCTGCGGTTGGCTGATGCCTTCTTGTGGTCGAAAGTCCGTTGCTGCGGCAAACAGCATCAGTTGCGTCTGCGGCGGAAGTTCTAATGCTGCCAACGGCCAAGGGTGTTCGATTCGCCGGCTCTCCCCGGCCGCCGATGCCAGCCCTGTGGTCGAAGTCGCTGGCTGCTCGGCTTGATATAGCACAAACTCTTGCTCTCCCTCGTCCGATCGATCCGAACGGACATACTTGATCACCACTTGCTGCAAGGCCAGGTCGTCTTTGGCTTGAATGACCAGCGGCACCGTGGCGTCTGCCGTGACAAACAGATTCCCTTGCGGCGACTCAAGCAGCACGGTGGGCAAGAGATCGCTGACCGCGCGAATTTCATAACGAGGAGGGTCCGGTGTGACGAATCCCTTGGCGTCGGTCAGTTCGATCCAGTACGAACCCGACTCGGTAATCTCCAGCGGATTTGGACCATCTGCGGCAAATTGGAAGGCGCGCCCATCGGCCAAAACCTTGCCTGGCAAACGCTGGCCAGACTCCAGGCAAAGCGCCGCCGAGCGGATCGGTTTACTGGCCGTACCGGCGACCGCCACGCGAGTTCCTTCGAGTGCGCGAATGTGTTTGTCCGCCGTACTCTGCGGCCAGGTGGTATAAGCGGGGGGATACAAATCCACCTTGAGATCCACAATCTGCGGTGGCTCAACCACCTGCAGTTCCACCCAATCCATGGAGTTGTCATCTCCCCCCGAAACCCGGTAGGCCAACGGCCGCGTCACCGATTCCAGCTGGTAGGTGACCTCTTTGCCAATCGGCAACAGCCGTTCGCGTTCGACCAACTGGGGTTCGTCAAAGCGAATCTCCAGAGCCACCTCTTCAGGCAGATCCAGACCGCCGGCATCCACCACCGAAAGGACCAGCGGATTGCCTTGGGGTAACTGACGCACGACGTTGGTAAAGGCCAGATGATAACGTTGCGGCCAGGCCACTTCGCTCATTGGGTTGAGTAGGCGCGTGGCACCAATCTTTACCAGGGTTGGGTGCCAGAAGAGCAACATCCCGGTCAGCAGCAACAGCCCCGCGGTCGTGGCGGCAAGTCGCATTCCCCACTGCCGATCAATCACTTCTGCCACGTTCACTTGTTCAGCGGCCGCCGTTGTCGAGGCAATCTGCGCCTGCCGCAAACTGAGTGAACCAGCCGTGACATCGTCGGCGGATTCGTTCAAAAACTCCAGCGCGCTGGCCAACTCGCCTTGGAGCTGGGGGAATCGGCGCTCGATCCGCATCGCCAAAATCAGATCGCCGAGCGGAATGGCAAGGGGACGCCAGAGCCAGCGGTAGCCAACCCAGGCGGCCAGCGCAACGACCACCGTGGTGCAAATGATGCGCAGCCCTGGATCTTCGAACCGGATCAGATAGTCCACCCAGCCCAACAGCAGTGCCAGGGTCAAAGTTGCCAACACGACCAGGCTGACACCCCGCAGGGTGATCTGGCGACGGACGCTCCGCCGTAATCTCGCCACGGATGCTTGAAGGGGATGCTGCATGAGGGGAGTTGCTCAGGCGGAACCATTTGGCCAGCGGCCAAACCTATCTGCGCAACAAGCATGACGGGCGGCGCAAGAATTTGGCCCACCGAGAATTATACCAGACTGCCAGGCAAAAGCGGATGCGAACTGGAAAAACCAGCGCCAGGGAGGCAAACCCCCGCAAACCCGGGGCCTGGCTGCAAAGCCTGACTGAGGTAGAGCTTAGCATCATCCGGCAGGACGGTTCTGTCCATACCGCCGCAATGCCTACTCGAAAGGAGAGCCACCTTCGGCGGCGGCAGCTTGTCTGGCAGCTGCCTCTTCGGCTTCTTTGAATTGGTCAAAGATGGTCCAAACCGAGTAGCTCGAGCGGATCTTTTCCAAGAACTTGGCCACTTCGGCGTTGTGGCGTCCTTCGCGAAGCTGCTTGCGAATCTCAACCTGAGCTTCGAGAAAGCTCGTCCGCCCAGCTTCCCGGCGTTCCAACACCCGGATCACATGGAACGCGTTGCGGTCCTCGATGATCGGGCTGAGGTAACCCACCGGCAAGGTGAAGATTGCCTTGTCCAGTTCTTCGTAGACGAGCGAACCTTTGGTGGTCCAGTCGTGGCTTCCTCCGGTGCCAGCCGTGCTGCCATCGGAGAATTCCTTGGCTACGTCCGCTAGCACCGATCCATCTTGCACCAGGTTGCCGAGGCGGCAAAGCTCTCGATACGCCTCGTTGCGATTGCGCTTGGCTCCGTACGCTACCGAAACCTGTTCCCAGCGTGCTTTGGAAGGGAACTCAAAATCTTTCAAGTGATCTCGATAGTACTCAAGCATCTCAACGTGGGTGATCTCTTCGTCCACGTCAATCTTCTGCCGGATCCACTGGCCGGCCATGGTCCGCTCGGTAAAGTCACGACGTTGCTGCGCTAGCGATGAACTCATCTCTCGAAGCTTGTCTACCAACTCGGCACGTGTGGTGACCTTGAGTTTCTTCATCATCGAAGGAATTTCGTGCTTCTCGAACGCTTCGTTGAGTTGCGTTTGAATGTTCTCGAGCCCTTCAGGCGGGATCGTGCGTTTGGCATCCGCCAGGATCAGCTTGTTCGGCACCAATTGGTCCACCCGCTGACGAATCAACTGCCAGCGGATGCGGTCCTGGTACTGGGGCGGAATCTGTTCTGCATTCTCTTTGATTACCTGATTGGCATACGGAAGTACGTCACCCAACAGGATGACATCTCCACCCACTCGTGCGAGGATCTGTTCGCCATCGAGCGAGAGGTCCATGACACTTGCTGGCGCGCCATTCGGTTTGGCAGTGGATGCTGGAGTTGCTGGAGCGATGTCAGCGGAAGGACTCGCTACGGCTTCGACATCGGCCGCAGATCGCGGTCGCGCCGCATAAGGCTGCGCCGCTGGAGCGGTTTGTGGATACTGAACCGTAGGCGAAGGAGCCGTTGCCTGGGGAACCGGCGAACTTGCGCTAGGATAGCGAGGTCCTGCCGTGCCTGCGACGGGTGCCGTCTCCGGATACCGATTGTCACCGGTGCCCTGACCCAGCGCGGTGGTGGTCAAAGCGAGTACGATGGTCGGTGCCAGCATGCTGCCACCGGCGGCAAAGTATCGCTTCGTTCGCATTCCACGGAGGGAGAAGGAACGTAACCAGGCGAGTGTTTTGATGTTCGTGTTGCTCACGGTGCTACACTTTGGGGATACTGTGCTGAGTTTGTGCACTCTAACATCGGCATTGGTTGTGACGGTTGTTCACACGCAGTCGGCCGCAATTCCTCGAATTGATAGAGTTGGGCCGAAGACCCCTGCGAAAAGAATTTGCTCGCTTTTGCCAGGGCATGCTGGAGTGCGAGTGGAATCAACCGCAGTTCGGCATGCCTACGCATGGCACCCGATCGGCAAAAAGAGAACTGGTTTGCCGACCACAGGGGGCGGGAGTATAGGACGCTTCGTCCTGTCAATGCAACAGAGATTGTAGCTCGGCGACCAGCTTTTCCGGATCGTTCATCAGTTCCGGGAGCGGCAAGTAGGCACTGCGCGCATCGGCCACGCGCAAGCGGCGATTGCTCTTGGTCACCAGTTGATCTATCCGGCTGCGGACCAGGTATTCAAACACCACATACTGGTTCTCAATCCGCACCGTATCAATCTGCCAGACAGCAGCTAGCAGGCGGAGACGCATCCGCTCAATCAGCGCTGTCACGGGGTCAGGCAAAGCCCCGAATCGGTCCAACAATTCCGTGGCCAGATCGGTCAAGTCGGACTCACCTTCCAAACGCGCCAGGCGACGGTAAATGTCAATCTTGTTCCGCATGTCCGGCACGTAGTGACGGGGCAGATAGGCTTCGCCAGGCAGGTCAAGATTCACATCAATCTTCATCTTGGGGGGCATCTGCTTGAGCTTCCGCACCGCATGTTCCAGCAGTTCGCAGTAAAGCTCGTAGCCCACGGCATCGATGTGGCCGCTTTGTTCGGTGCCGAGGATATTGCCGGCACCGCGGATCTCTAGATCTCGCATGCTCAGCGCGAAACCCGCTCCCATATCACTGAACTCTTCGATGGCGCGGAGCCGCTGCGATGCCGTCGGGGTGAGGGACTTGTTCGAATCGACCAACAGGTAGCAGTACGCGCGATGCTTGTATCGCCCCACGCGACCGCGCAGTTGGTGCAGGTCGGCCAGTCCATAACGATCCGCTTCGTCAATGAAAATGGTATTGGCGTTGGGGATGTCCAGCCCACTCTCGACGATGGTGGTTGCCAACAGCATGTCGAATTCGTGATGCACGAATCGGGCCATGATCTCTTCGAGCTGCCCCTCTGGCATCTGTCCATGCCCAATGCCGATCCGCGCCTCAGGCACAATCCGTTGCAGGCGCTGCGCGACCGCTTCGATATCGTTGACGCGGTTATGGACAAAGAAGATCTGCCCATCTCGATTCAACTCCCTCAGTACGGCGCTGCGGATCAGGTCTTCGTCGAACCGGGTCACTCGCGTCTCGACCGCCAGTCGGTCTGCCGGCGGCGTCTCGAGATTCGAGATATCTCGCAAACCGAGCAAAGACATGTGCAGCGTGCGCGGGATCGGAGTTGCCGTGAGGGTGAGCATCTCGACCGTGGCACGCATGGACTTGAGCCGCTCTTTGATCTCCACCCCAAAACGTTGCTCTTCGTCAATGATTAGCAAACCGAGATTATGAAAGCGAATGTCCTTTTGCGCCAGGCGGTGGGTCCCCACCACCAGGTCCACTTCGCCAGTGGCCAAGCGCTTGAGCGTCCGCTGTTGCTCCGCCCTGCTGTTGAATCGGCTCAGCGAAGCGATCTGAAACGGATACTCGGCCATCCGTTCTTGAAAGGTCCGCACGTGCTGGGCGCACAGGACCGTGGTCGGAACCAAGACCGCCACTTGATAACCACTATCCACCGCCTTGAACGCTGCCCGCATGGCAACTTCGGTCTTGCCATAGCCGACGTCTCCACAAATCAGGCGGTCCATGGGCCGGTTGGACTGCATGTCGTGCTTGAGTGCGATAATCGCGGCCAACTGGTCCGGCGTTTCGTCGTAAGGGAACTGTGCATCAAACTCGCGCTGCCACTCGGACTCAGGCGGAAAGCTCGTCCCAGACTGGGCATCGCGGCGAGCGTGCACTTCCAACATTTCTGCGGCTAGGTCTTGTACGGCGGACTGTGCCCGTTGCTTCTGCCGAACCCACGTCTTGCCGCCGATTTTGGCCAGACGAGGCCGATGTTTGGAACCTCCGACGTACTTCTGAACGAGTTCGATCCGCGTGGTCGGCACGTAAACCTTGACGCCGGCATCAAACTCAAGCTCCAAGTGTTCTTCTTGTTGGTTCTCTTTCTCCAGCAACCGCAGACCGAGGTAGCGGGCAATGCCATGGCTGACGTGTACCACCAGATCCCCTTCGCGGAGATCCAGAAAGCTATCAATCACCTTGCCCAACCGGCGTCGCGACGGTCTGGCAACTCCGTGGCGTTGGAACAACTCATCACCGCTGATCACGATGATCCGTTCTCTCACCAGGCGAAATCCGGCGCTGAGCAACCCACGGCAAAAGTGCAAACGCCCATCGGCCACCAGTGTCGAATTCTCAAACAACGTGGCCAGCCGCTGGATCTCGGCTTCGGTCTGGCAAACCAAGTGGACATCATGCCCGACGGCGGCCGACTCGAGTTCTTGGCAAGATTGTGCCACTTCGCCACTGAACCGCTCGACCGATTCCACCTTCAAGTGGCAGGATGCCTCGAGCGTGCCAGCCGAGATACTTTCAGCCAGGATCGACGGAAAGCGGTACATCCGCTGCAAGACATCTGGCAGCCGGTGCTGGTCTTGAGGTCGCTCGAGCCGGCTCAAGTACCGTCGCCCTTCCTCTTCCAAATCTGCCGGCTCCAGAATCAGGAACCAGGTTTGCGGCGGGACGTAGTCCGTCAAACAGGCCCGATTCTCTTGATCGGCATGTTCTCGCACCGCGTCCTCTGGCGTCAAACCGGTGAGTTCGATCTGATCCAGGGCTTCGATGCTCCGCTGTGTGGCGACATCGAACTTTCGCAAAGACTCGATCTCATCGTCAAACAGTTCGACGCGGACCGGCGTGATCCAGTCTGGAGCAAACAGATCCAAGATCCCGCCGCGCAGGGAGAACTCTCCAGGGAGTTCGACCGCGCTGGTCCGATGGAATCCAAACTCCAGCAGCCAGGGCAGGAGTTCTTCGAGATCCACCCGCTGGCCAAGCGTGAGTGTCCGGGTATGGGCCGCCAGCACATCGGGCGAGACCACCGGCTGCAGCAGACTTTGAATGCTGGTGACCATCACCCAACCAGGGCGATGTTGGCTCCCGGCGGCGCGCAGGTTTTTGAGCGCTTCGATCCGGCTGCCGAAGATCTCAGTCTCCACCAACCGCTTGGAACCGGGGGATTCGAAGGCCGGAAACTCCCACATCGGCCGATCATGAAACAACGCAAAGTCAGCGGTAAAGACGTCCAAATCGCCGGCATGAGGGCAGACAACCACCAGACCTTGGGGGGCATGCCCCAGGAGCGATGCCGCGGCCAGCGCACGATGACCCCCATGCTCCGTCAATGGTGGCCGCGTTCCCACTCGCGAGGGCGGCCACGACGGCGCTAAAGTCTTCCCGGTCGTCCAGCAAGCTGGTGAGTGCCTGCAGGGCCGGGGACGGCGACGTTTGAAGGGCCTCCATTGTTGAAGCAAATTTTAGAAAGCATTCGCCGTTTGGGAAAGGCCAACCGGCAAACTGCGTGGAACCAGGGTCTCATCAGTTCCAGAACCAGGGCCAACACTGCACGAGCCAGCTGCAGATGAACTGTTGGGACAACTGTCCTACTTTTCCTTTTGAACGGTTCGCCCAGCAGGTAAACTGTGGGAGTCGCACCTGGGTGAGAATTTGGTGCAGACAGTGACATTTCACTGACCAATAGCCATAAGGCGAGCCGTGATGGTGTTCGTTCGAACTGCTTCTCTGATGATGATGATGGTCCTCTCCCTGTGGCAGGGCCCAGCTGCCGCGGCTGAGATTTCGTTCAAAAAGACCCAACTGGATGACGTCTTTCGCAGCGAAGGGGCTGCCGTGGGAGACTTCAACCATGATGGAAAAATGGACATCGCCGCCGGCAGTGTCTACTTCACCGCCCCGGATTGGAAACAGCATTCCTTCGCCGGCGAGCCGCAGAAGTTCAATCCCAAAGGTTACAGCAACACCTTCTGCAACTACGCAGACGACGTGAACGGAGACGGCTGGACCGACCTGATTGTCGTGGACTTTCCCGGCAAGGAGACCTGGTGGTTTGAGAATCCGCAGAACTCCGGCAAGCCCTGGAAACGGCACGTGTGTATTGAGCAAACCAACAACGAGAGCGCCGTCTACCTGGATGTCGATGGCGACGGGCGTCGCGAACTGCTCTGTGCCACCGCCGAGTGGATGATCATCGCTCGCCCCCAAAAGGACCCCACCCAGTTGTGGGAGATCACCCGGATTAGTGAATCCATGCCGAAGTACACCGGGCGGTTTTATCATGGGCTGGGCATTGGAGACGTGGACTCCGATGGTCAGACGGACGTACTGATTGCCGACGGTTGGTTGACCTCGCCAGGAAAGAAAGCGACCGGACCTTGGAAATTCAACCCGGTCAGCTTTGGCGGTCGATGTGGCCAGATGTACGTTTACGATTTCGACGACGATGGCGACTCAGACGTGGTCAACAGCAGTGCCCACGCCTACGGCGTCTGGTGGCACGAGCAAACCGCCGACGGTTGGAAGTCGCACGAGATTGACAAGTCGTATTCGCAAACCCACGCCATGTGCATGGCGGACATCAATGGCGACAAACTCCCGGACCTGATCACCGGCAAACGCTGGTGGGCTCACAACGGCAACGATCCTGGCGGCAACGATACCCCTTACTTGTATTGGTACGAGTTGAAGCAAACCGGCACCGGCCCCGAGTGGAAACGTCATGAGATTGACGACTCCAGCGGGATGGGGACCCAGTTTGAAGTGGCAGATGTCAATGGGGACGGCCTGCTGGATGTGGTCACCTCGAACAAGCGCGGCGTGTTCTACTTTGAGCAAGTCCGAAAGTGATGACGGGGCAGAGGTCGATGACCGATTCGACCCACCGTTCAAATTTTGGCCACGGACTCCCGTTGACCAAATTCGTTCTTACCGCCAATCTATCCGCAGACAAGTTCAGCACGGAACCGCAGACCGTTACTCAGGGAATTGATCATGGCACATGAATATCGCCAACTCATCGTGGATCTACAGGGCGATGTCGCTGTGGCTCGACTGGTTTCCAACCGCCCTACCTCGGAAATGGCCGAGCAGCTTTCGGAAGACCTGCTGGCGTTGGTCGAAGAGGACGAAAACCACATGGTGCTGCTCAACCTGAGCAACGTGGACTACCTCTACAGCCTGACCATCGGCAAGATCCTGGCGCTCAACAAGCGACTCAAGGACCGCGACGGCCGGTTGGTGCTATGCTGCGTCAAGCCGCAGGTGCAAGACATCTTCAACATCACCGGCCTCAACGCCGTGCTGGATACCTGCGAGACCGAGCAGGAAGCCATGGAGCAACTGCGCTGACAGTCCGGCGGCTATCCGGTTGAATTTCAGCGGTCCTAGAACTGCGAGTGCGGCATCCCGCGCTGCGAGAGGAGTGCAAGGGTTGCCGCGGAATGCTGCTCGCGAACTTCGACTGTTCGATCAACTCACGCTGGTTGGCGTTGCCGCGGGGGGCTTCGACTGGTGGTGGGGCGTGGCTGGTGCCTGGACGCACTCGCCAGGTGGCGATGGACTTACCAAGGTTGCCGAGATCGTCGAAGTAGCTGTAGAGGACGGGGATTGCGAGGAGCGTCAGCAACAGCGAGAGCGTTTGCCCTCCCACGGCCAAGACGGCAATCGAACGGCGTTCTTCAGCTCCAGGCCCCGTAGCAATCAACAGTGGCATCAGGCCCGCGACGAACGACAGCGTGGTCATCAGAATCGGACGGAGCCGATCGCGGTTTGCCTGCATGATAGCGTCATGCCGCTCCATGCCTTTTGCGCGCAGCGCATTGGTGTGATCGACCTGCAAGATGGCCGCTTTCTTCACCACGCCAAAAAGCACGAGAATGCCTAGGGCCGAATAGAGATTCAGCGTTTCGCCTCCCCAGTACAGACTCAATAGTCCGAAGGGGACCGCCAGCGGGAGCGAGAACAAGATGGTCAGTGGATGGACCAAATGTTCGTACTGGGCGGCCAGAACAATGTACATGAACACGAACGACATCAAGAACGTCCAACCGAAGTCGCTGAGCGTCCGTTCCAATTCGCGGCCGCCACCAAGGATTTCGATATGAAACCCAGGAGGCAAGCCAATCTCGTCAGCCGCTTGTTTCAGCGCTTCGATCCGGCCACTCAACGAGTAGCCGTTGGCAATGTTGGCGCGCACGGCCACCATCCGCTGTCGGCTCAATCGGTCAATGCGTGATGCCGCCGTGCTGTACTCGAAACCGACAACGTTGTCGATTCGGGTCAATACCGTCTCAGGCATCTCCAGGTCTGCCAGTCTTGGACGAAGCGTCAACCCCAGGCTGGGATGAGCACGGACATACAACTGCGAAATGGCATCCACATCATTGCGGTCAATGCCTACCAACCGCAATTCCACATCGTAGGCATCGTCGATAGACTGATCCCGATACCGCGAGACGCGATCGTCTCCTCCCACGGCCACACTGAGCGTATCTGCAATCTCTCGGACTTCGACTCCCAACGCCGCAGCGCGTTCGCGGTCAATGTTGGCCAGCAGTTCCGGATTATCAATCTGAAGTGTCGAATACACATCGACCACGCCCGGCAGGGTCTTGGCCTTCTCACGGAGTTGGTCGCTAAAGGCCAGCAGTTCATTGATTTCTGGGCCGGTGATCGAAAAATCAATATCCACCGGGGCACCTTGCCGGAGCGACGTCAGGTTTCGAACCGAGATCCGCAGATCCGGCAAGGTATTGAGTTGACGGCGAATCTCCGCCATCTTCTCGCGCTGTGTGAAGTTATCTCGAAAGGCTTCGCCAGGATCGCCAGCCAGCAATCCACGCACCCAGCGAGAGAATGAGAAGGTTCGTTCCTCGCTATCCTGGAGTCTGACGTACAATTCTGCACGGTTCACATCTCCGAAGCTTCGCGTCCCCACAGCTGTCAAAACGGTTTCGACGCCTGGCACCTCAATCAACATTTCTTCGACGGCGTCAATGGTCTCCCGCATAGAAGTCAAGCTCGCGCCCTGGCGAGCTTCGACACGGATCTCAAACTCCGATTCGTCCACGTTCAGCGGAATGTAATCTCGCTTGACGAGTTGGCTCAGGGGAATGTTCGAGGCAATGACCAACAGAGACACCACCAGCACGGCCAACCGAAATCGCATGGCTTTGGCCAACATCCAGAGATAGCCGGTTTCGATCCAATGATAGAAACCTTTGCGAGAACTAGGCCCGCTAGGATTGGTATCCCCCGGCCTTAGCAGCTTGCTGCACATCATGGGAGTCAGCGAGAAGCTAACCAGCAGCGAAACCAAAATGGCCACCGTGGCAGTCAATCCAAACTCGTAGAGCATTCGCCCCGTCACGCTGGAGAGAAACGAGACCGGCAAGAAGACGATCACCAGCGAGAGCGTGGTGGCCAACACGGCCGGACCAATTTCGCGGGTTCCTTCAATGGCTGCCTGAGTGGCCGACATGCCTTTCTCTTCAATGCAGTGAAAGACATTCTCCAACACCACGATGGCGTCATCGATCACCACCCCTACCATCAGCACCAAGGCCAACATGGTGACGTTGTTGAGCGTGAAATCCAGCCATCGCATGAAGGCGAACGTGGCAATAATTGAAGCCGGAATGGCCACCGAAGCGATCAAAGTCGAACGCCACGAACGCATGAATATCAAGACCGTGATGCAGGCTAAGATGCTCCCTGATATCAAGTGGGTTTCAATCTCATGCAGGGACGCTTTGATGTAGCGGGACTGGTCCTGAATCACAGACAGTGCCACATCGTTCGGCAGCAACCCTTCGCACTCTGGCAACAGTTCCTTCACTGCGTCCACCACCGCCACCGTGTTCTCACCAGATTGCCGCTGAACCTGCAGAACCACGGCTTGCTCACCATTGAGACGAGCCAGCGTGCGGACTTCTTTGGTGGCATCGTGCACTTCGCCCAAGTCGCTCAGGCGGATAGGTGTACCATTGACGTAGGTAACGACCAAATCCGGAAACTCGCTCGAGTGCGAAACCCGGCCGAGTGTACGGAGAGCCCGCTCTCGCATTCCTTCGTCCATCCGTCCACCTGGCACTTCTGCGTTCTGGCGCACCAAGGCCTCGCGAACTTGTAGAATGGACAGCTCGTACGCGGCCAGGCGGCGGGCATCAATGTTGACCTGCACGGCGCGATCGGCAGCACCCACGATCAACACTTCGCCAACTCCTCGCGAAGACTCAATCACGTTTTTCACGTAGCGATCAGCCAGCACGAACAGCTCACGTGGCGTTCGCGGACCTGAGACGGCCAGCGTCAGAATTGGGGACGAATCCAGATCTCGCTTCTGCACAACCGGCGGATCAATGCCAGGAGGCAAACGGTTCAACGTGCCTGCCACGGCATCACGCACGTCTTGAATGGCAGCGTCCACGTTCCGATCAAGTTGGAACGTGACAATCACAAACGACCTGCCATCGCGCGAGATCGAACGAAGTTCTTCAATGCCAGCCACCGTAGCCACGGCGTCTTCGATGATGGCGCTGACTTCCGATTCGACCTCTTGCGCGGCGGCACCGGTGTAGGTGGTCTGGACAAAGATCTGAGGCAGATCCATGTTGGGAAAGCGATCCACTCCCAACTGCGGAAAGGCCGTCATTCCGGCAACCACCAACGCCATGATCAGCATCAAGGCGAAGACCGGTCGGCGTACACAGATTTCAGCAAGCCAATACAAAACAAGCGTTCCCTGTTCAAGACACTCCTGGCAGCGGTGGAAATCGATGATCTCATGCTGCGACCTGCCAGCAATCGAACTGGCGACAATATCCCGCTACTCGAGACTTGTGCTGCCCGACTCCGATCCCAACGCAGCCTCCTGAACAACCTGGGGATTGCCGTCGGACTCGCTTGAGCCATCGCGGCGGGTCAGCTGGGTCGCTGGGCTGGAAGAATTCTGCGTAGGCTGGATTCTGGCCACTCTCCCTTGCCTGGCGTTGCGCAAGATCACGTCACCTGCGAAAAGTCCGGAGAGAATCTCGACTCCTTCGGGACGGCGTTGACCAATGAGAACTTCCAGTTCGCCAGCAACGCCATCCGTCACTTTCCAAATCTTCTGCGTGCCGGCAAACTCCACCAACGACGAGTGCGGAACAACGATTGACTCTGCCTGGGGGTTGAGAACCACCTTGGCTTCGGCAAACAGACCAGACCGCAATTTGCCGTTGTGATTCGCAACTTGGGCTTCGAACATCAACGCCCGACTCAGCAAGTCGAGCGAAGGGCTGATCCGCGTAATCTTCACCGTCTTTGGGGCAGGTAATGATTTGATATGTAGCTCGACCTCTTGCCCTAACTTGAGCTGCTGCGCGTGCCGCTCTGGCATGGTTCCTCGAAATCTCAAGGGATCGATCCGCACCAAGGTGGCAATAGAATCCCCTGTCTGCACATACATGCCGGGGGCTACCTGTCGCTGCTGAATCAAAGCATTGAACGGTGCCTTGAGTACCGCGTTTTCCAAGTGTTCGCGGGCAATACCCAACTCAGCCTGGCGGACGCGAATGATGGCAATCTTTTCCTGCACCCCATTCAAGGCTGAGGCATACCGTGCGGCGGCAACACGTTCGGCGGCGGCCAACTGATCCAGCTCGGCCTGAGTTGTGATCTTGTCCGCATAGAGGCGCTGCCCACGGGTCAAGTTCGCCATGGCTTCGTCCCAGAGCGCTTGTTCTTGGCGAACAGGTGGCGCTTTTGTCGGGTCAAGACCTCCGATACTTCCCCCCGGTTCCAGTCCCACGGAGGCCATCGATTGATTCAATTGTGCCTCGGCCTGGTCGACCAAGAGCTTAAACTCGACACGGTCCAACGTAACCAGGGGATCCCCCTCGCGGACCTGATCTCCCAAATCAACGTGGACCTGGTCAATGCGGCCGGTCACGCGTGACCCCACCACGCTGACTTCATCTGCCACCAGGCTTCCTTGAGTGCGTACAATTTCCGGCCACAATCGAGGCTCTACTTGAATCACCTCGGCAGACAGCGTGGCCAACTCTTCCTTGTTCTCGGTTGCTGGGACCTCGGGAGAACCGCAACCCGCCAGCGCAGTCAAGCAGACCAAAATACACACGAATGCCATTGGGAGTCTTATCGGGAAGGTAGGTTGAACGCCACTCATGCCGAACACTCTTGGGAATGACCCCACCGGTATCGGTGAGATCTGCAAGGAGGGGGACGATGTGGATCGTGTAGTCGGGAAGGATCAATATCGAGGCGGGCTGCCCACCAACTCTCTCTCTATAAGACTTCACCGACGCACAGGCGTCAACCGTTTTCGCGCTTGGCCGATGGTATTGACTCGTCAATGTAGAACAGTTGTCCCAACTGTTCACGAACCAAGAAACGATTCAGGCACATCAATATTAAAAAACTGGGATAACTGTCCTACACAGACTCAATTGAGTCCGAGCCCCAATGGTTGTTAGACAACTTGTAGGAGAAGATAGTCATCTCGCGCAATGTAGCGGGTTGTGATGGAAAAAGGGGTATCCCTTGTTAGCCTCTACTGTCCATAGATCTTGACCGTTGTTTGCGAAACAACCGGCAGTTGATCGCGAAGGATCGTAGCTCGCACAGTGAGTTCCGCAGGACCGGTCCAGGGAGCATCATGACGGGAGCGAATCCGCAACACCCCGGTTTGCTCGTCCGCCCCGATGTCGACCGGCTCAGCGTCGAACAGCCTGGCTTGTGCCTCGCTGGGCACCAGTTCCAGTGTGGCCGCGCCGGGCAACTTGGGAGAACGTGCCAATTCGAAGGGAATCGCCAGTTCGCCGCCGGGTGCCAGTTCGTACTCGGCTTGATCATCGTGCGACAGCGTCAACAGGGCCCCTTCCACCGACATGGTGATCCGGTTGTCCATCGGAGCCAGCAAATGCCGCGGTTTGCCAGAGGGGTCAGGCAGCACAATCCTGGCTACCAGGACCATTCGTGAGGTACGACTCGTCTCCAGCCATTGCGGCAAGAAGACGAGATAGAAAATCTTGTCCACGCCCGCCGGCACCTGCACCACAGGCCCGCGGATTCCTTGGCGATGCCGTCCCTGCGCGGCGGCCATGTCGAGCCAGATCTCTCCGGTGTACCCTTCCAGGCGTTCGAGCTCAACCTCGGCGGCGAAGGTGGTCCCCCGGTGGACGGTCGAGGCCGCTTCGCGCAATACCGGCGTGAACTTCACCCTTGGCTTCATCAAGATAGGAACCAAGAATTTCTCACTCCGCCGTTCAACCATCTGAGGAACTTCGCCCTTGGTCTTGCCGTCATCGGTGAGGTCGGCTTCACAGATGATTTGAGCCGACGTGACGCCGACATGCGCATCATCGGCACAGGTTGGTGTCACGAACAACTGAACCTGATTTGCGGGGATTTCCAGATCGCCAGGAAAGGTAACTCCGCGCGGCAGGCCTTCGATGCGAACTCGAACAGGCCCCCGATATCCACCTAGCCGATTGATCCGGACGGTCAAGTCACCAGGGGCGGCCCGACGTTTGGCAGTGGTCTCCTCTTCAGGTGGCCGGTGGCCGAGCAAGATACTGAACGGTGCCGGCGTATCCACCTCGAACCCAATCTCGAACGTCTCGACGGTCAGCCGATATTGGCAAGTCGAGTCGCCATCGAAACCGACCACGTCCGCCACTTCCACCGTATACGTGCCATCTGCCGGAGCGGTAAAGTCCACGCCGGCATCGGTGCCCCCTGGCATGTCGTCGTTGGTGACCACCTGCTTACCGGTCTCATCAAAGATGGTCAGCGTAAGATCCAGCGCACCGAGTTGGCGAAGGTTGCTGGCTTCGAGATGCAGCTTGTCTCCCTTCGTCGCAGTCAGCGTATACCGATCGGCCGCAAACGCCTGCTCGAGTGTGCCGGTGATCGAAACGCCTGCGGTCAGCGGTTTTCCAGCCTGCTGGCTTTCTGTCAACTCCTCGCGATCGCTGAGCCGGACCGCAATCTGTTCGGCCAGGGGATCAGCGGCAAGCTTGACTTTTGGATCCAAGGCAATGCGGAATTCTTGTGCGGCTGCGTCCGTAGGGAACTTGACCGTGCGGCGAATTCGCTCCAGCTGATTGGTCCCGCTGGTGAGCCCGATGCCAATGAGTTCCATTGCTTGCTCAGCGCCGCGCTTGCCGAAGGCAGGCAAGGTGGCCAACAGTTTCGGGCCGGTGGAAACTTCGAGTCGGTAGACGTAGGCCTGATTTCCGCGGAAGTCGATATCGTGCAACCGCACGGTGTAGGTTTCCCCGGCGGTCGAGACAAAGCTCAACCGCAGATCAATCCCCGCCGTGTCGGTGCCGTCGATCACCATCCGCCCTTGGCTGTCGCGAACTTCCACCTGCAAGGTGACCTCCGAACCGATGCGCGCGGCAAAGGTTTCCAGATGCACGAGCGTTTTTTCAGGTGTCGTGAACCGGTACTGGTCAACCTCCTCAATCTTGGAGATTCGTCCTCCCACCTCGACGGGAATGGTCAGTGCGTTGAGTTCGGCCAGCGGATCTTCCAAGGTCAAGGGATGTCGGCTGACGTAAAAGGTTCCTTCTTTGGTCAACCCATTCACGTTGGCCGCTCTCCAGCGAACCGGCCCTGGCGGATGTCCTGCCGGGACGCGGATTCGTGCGGGAGTCTCGCTGGGCATCAAGAAAGCACGTTCCCTTCCTCGTGCTCCGAACCAGTACGGCGGTGGCGGGACGATGACCGGCCCTTGCTCGCCAGTGATCTCGATCTCGACGGCAGGGGTGTGGTCGTCAAAGACCAGAATGTCCATGTCCGGGGTCCAGTTGAACCCGCCCAACATGACATCGACCGAGGTTCCGGATGGGACCACGCAGGGGTAGATGTAGCCCAATTCTGGAGCCTGCTGTCCGAGCGAGACAGCTGGCATCTGCACGAACAGCAGACCAACCACAAGGCAGCCTGAAACTTGTCCTAACCAACGAGCGATTCGCATGGTATCGGTATCCTCAAACGGGACGGTGACCAATCCGCTTGGCACGTCTTGGTATTACGAGTGATGAAGTTGGTGTGGAAATCATGGCCAGGGAGTGCGTGGGCTATGACGCCATTCTAAATGGATGCGCGGCGTTTGACAGGCGAAAAGTTGGCACCGGCTGCCTCGCTAGCGGGGGATCTTGTATTCGTCGAGTTTCCGGTACAGCGTTGCCCTGCCGATTCCGAGCAGTTTGGCGGCTTCGACCACGTTGCCTGCGGTTCGCTGCAAGGCTTCGCGAATCAGGCGTTCTTCCCAATCAGCGAGCCTGAGGGATTCGAACTCTTTTCCCCCTGTGTCGCGGAGTGCCAAATCTTGCTCCTCGATCTGATCCCCGCTGGCCAGCAGCACCGCGCTGTCCATCACATTGCCGCACTTGCCGAACATTTGCCGGGCCAGGGTGTAATTGAGCAGTTTGGCACGAGCTGCCTCAGAAAGTTCTAGCGCCGGGCGACCATGGTGCTGACGAAAGTGATCCAGAAAAAAATCTGTCAGCAGGGGGACATCGTCACCCCGATCTCGCAGCGGAGGGACGAACAACTCGAACACGCTCAAGCGGTAGTACAAATCTTCGCGAAACCGCTTCTGTTGAACGAACGTCTGCAAGTCTTGGTTGGTGGCGGCAATCACACGCACATCAACCTGCACTTGCTGCGTGGAGCCGACCGGCATGAACGGATGCCCCTCGAGAATCCGGAGCAGCTTGGACTGCCCCTGCAGGGTGAGTTCTCCGACTTCGTCAAGGAACAACGTGCCGAGATCGGCCTGTTGGAAGAACCCAGCATGGTCCCGATCAGCACCGGTGAACGAACCGGCCTTATGCCCAAAGAGTTGGCTTTCCATCAGGTTCTCGGCAATCGCCGCGCAGTTGACGGAGATCATGGGGCGGTCCGCGCGAGGGCTTGCCGTGTGCAAGGCTCTGGCGACCAACTCTTTGCCGACACCGCTTTCCCCACGAATCAGTGCGCAACTCGAAGCCCCGGCAACGCGTTCGATCTTGGACTTGAGATCCAGCATCGAGGGGCTGTCTCCCACGATGCCATCGCGGCCAGAGTCTGCCTTGAGTCGGGCAAGATCCATGACATTGCGTTGTTCGCGCCGCGCCCGAACCAAAGCCACCGATGTCACGTTGGCCACACCAATGGCAAAGTCGAATTGAGCAGGACGAAATCGGCCGCTTTGCAGGTAGACGTGGATGGCCCCCAGGACCTTGCCTTCGTGCAGCAACGGCACGCACAACGCATCTGCAAAATGTTCGAGTGAGTCAATGGCCTTGCCGGGGGTTTGGTTGGCAATCCAAACCGCTTTGCCTTCTTCGCGAACCTTGCGGGTAAGCCCACTGCTGAGCGAAACGTGTTGGGCAGACCGTTTTGGCAGGACCAGTTTCAGCTTGAACTGTCCATCGTCGCCGAGTGAAAGAAAGCCCACCACGGTGGCCGAAGTTCGATCTTTAAGAACCTGCATGGCTTCGTGAACCACATCATTGGCATCCGTTTGTGCCAAGAGTTTGAGCGTCAGTTGATGCAGGAGCAGCAGGTCTTGGGTGTGTTCGAACTTGCGAATGTGCTCTCGCGAGAGGGCCAGCGAATCATGCGAATCCACCAGGGCGTCTTGCACCAGAGTCTCTGCCACGCCAGTCGACCGCGCCACGAGCGTTGTGGGTGGCTGATCGCTGATCTGAAAGAGGAACTCGGTAGAACCGACACGAAGGCGGTGTTCGTCGGCCAGTACGGCATCATCGACCACTTGTCCATTGACGTAGGTGCCGTTGCGGCTTTGGTCCCGAACGCACCACTGCCCTCGGACGTAGACCAGCACCGCGTGGATTCGTGAGCAGAGTGGATCGGTGAGGACGATGTAGCAATCGGTCCCACGGCCGATGGTCACTTCTTCGAACTCGTCAAGACGATACTGCGCACCAGCAACCTCGCCGGCGGTCATGGTGAGATACGCGTATTCGTCCTTGATAGCTTCCACGTCTTCACATCCCGATGTTGTTCGTCACTCGAGGTTGTCCATCACCCGAGCCTCGGCCCAAGGTTTATCATATCGCAGCGGGGGCGATTCGGGGGGCGAAATTTATGTCCCTCCGCCCCCGATGAATCGCCGAACTGCCAATCTTCCCGCTTCCCCGTTGAACCCGGATGCTCCAGCGACCAAGATATCAGGCAAGGCACCAAAGCCGCACACTGTCAGCTCCTTTGAATTTTCAACGATGTTGGAGAAATGTCCAATGGTTACCCTGCGTTTGCGACCTGTATTTTTTGCCGCACTCGGCCTCGCGCTGATGGCTCTCCTGTCTGACACGGCGACCGCTGCCGAGGATGGATGGAAGATGCTCTTTAACGGTAAGTCTCTGGATGGCTGGATCCAGAAGAATGGTACTGCCACGTACCGGATTGAGGATGGGACGGTGGTGGGCAAGACGAATGAAGGGAGCCCTAACTCGTTCCTCTGCACCGCCCAAGAGTACGGAAATTTTGAGCTGGAGTTTGAGGTCAAAGTGGACGATTCGCTCAACTCAGGCGTGCAGATCCGTTCGCAAACCAAAGAACTTGGTGCCGATGACAAGGCCAAGTTTGGTCGTGTGAACGGTCCCCAAGTGGAGATCGAAGCGAGCGGCAACAAGGGTGCCGAGGCTGGCTACATCTATGGCGAAGCAACCGGCCGGGGTTGGCTAACTCCTGCGGACAAGCTCAAGCCCCACAAGCACTTCAAGGATGGTGAGTGGAATTCGTTCCGCGTGGTGGCCAAAGGAGCGCACATTCAAACCTGGATCAACGGAACCCCCATCGCTGATTTGACCGACGAAGACATCTACAAGACTCATCCTCGTGGGTTCATTGCCTTGCAGGTCCATGGCATCAAACGGGGCGCTGGACCGTACGAAGTCGCCTGGCGAAACATTCGTATCAAACCGCTGGACTAAGACGCTTGCCTGCTTCGATCTTTAGCGAGAAGGTCCTGTGGAACCTGAACCGTCCTGGGGAACTGGTTTGCTAACCCCAGGCGGATTGGCGGAAGGAACCCGAAACACAAACAGGGCCCTGGTCTGCTGGGGAGCTGGTTGCGGGTTTTGGGCCATGAGCCCTCGGGCGGAAATCGGTGTCTCTTCGCTACTTCGGCGCAACAGCACTTCCTTTTCAACGACTTTGTTCTGCTCACCGTCGCTATCGTCGTCCGGGGAGGCTTCGTTGGCCGTGGGCGTTTGCGCTTTCTTGCCTGACTTCGTCTCTCCCGGCACCGCCGAGATCGATTCTTCACCAGACCCTGGCGGGGCAGCCTGATTGCGGTCAATCTCGAACTGATACAGTTTGGCTTTGCCAGACGCGATCTGTTTCTGCGATTCCTGGTTCTCGCGAGTTTCTGGCTGGTTGAATTCTGATTTCGTCGCGGCTTGCTGCGGTTTGCCAAGACCTAACGGGTCAGCTGATGCCGCCGGTTGTGGCAGCGGTGTGCCGCTCGGTGCAATCTCGCGATTCGCATCAGACTTGGCCCCTTGCTCAGCGAGAGCTTTTGCCTGCTCAACCCCCAGCACACGCCGGGCATCTTGCCTACTGCGGCCCAATTCCGATTCCGCCAATTGTTGCTCGCGCAACCGTCTGGCAGACGTGGCGGCCACCGAATCAAGATCCACCAACTGCACCGTCAAGAAGGTTTCGGGGCGATCCGCCATAGCGTCCAGCATGGCATGCAACTGCTGCTGAGAAACATTCACGACGTACACGCTCTGGACCTGACGAGGTGTCTCCTCCAAGTTCCCGCTGACAGAATTGCCGGAGGTCCTGCCTGTTGGCTCCCCGAGTTGATTGACTTGCTTCTGCACACCGTTCTTAAGGTCGCCAAGCCCCTCAGGTGTAGCAGCAACCTCTGGCTTGGGCGGCGCGGCAGCCACAGCCGGACCGGCTTGCTGCAGAACTCGCTTTTGCCCGTTCCCAGGTGCCAAACCTGCTGCGCTCTGGTTGGAACGCGCGTTGGCATACTGCCCAATGGTTTCTTGATTGGCAATCTGCTGGCTATCCAGCAAGTCTCCAAACTTGGCGAAGGCCGCCTCGAGCGTCGTGTCCGGGTTCAAATCGCAGACCACAAAGACATCGTTAGCGGCCAGCAACGGGCCGGAACCATCCAGCAGTCCGGCTTGCCCCGCATTGGTTGCGTGCGCAAAGCGTTCTACCAGTGCGTCGCCGGCAGAAAGTCCATCTGTGGGAACGACGGGGGCGGGGATCGTTTCGCCGCTGGAGGGCAGTCGTGCTCCGTTTCGGCCCAACCGATCTCGCGATTCACTACCGAATTGCTCGGCACGGTCCTTGTCCTGGTTCCCTGCGTCACCCAAGGCCTCCGTAACCGAATCGACGCGACGATACGACTTCCGCAATGCTTGGGCGGGGGCGGGCTCTTCCGCAGCCGTCTCGCTATTCGCGATTGGAGCGAGCCACCTAACGTCTGAGGAATTACTCGGTTGACTCGGTTGCGGAGCGACAGCCAACATTTCACCCTCTGGTGCGCGTGGCTCCGCCGGCGCATGAGCCGTGGCAGGTTTGGGCGATGCCGCGGTTTCCGCGACATGCACGCCGGCCGGTTGCTTGAACTGAGGAAGTACCAATGCGACCAGCAGCGCTGCTGCCGTGGCCATGCTCAAGGTGGCCACTCCAACCAGCCACGGCAGATTAGAAGCCGGTTGGCTTTTGGGCGGCCGTTGATCGACGGCAGGATCAGGAGCCGGACGAGACTCGCGCAGCATCGCTTGTTCCGCTTCGCGCAGCACCCCTTCCGCAAAGTCCTCTTCCAATCGGTAACGGGGAAGCTCGCCAAGCAGCTCTCGCATCCGTTTCATCTGCGCAAACCAGCGGCGACTGGCCGGCTCATCGAGCAAGATCTGCTCAACAGCCTGACGCTCGTCGGCACTCAACTGGCCGTCCAGATAGGCGGCGATGGCTTCTTCACGAGGCATCGATCTCATCGGTTTGTCGCAATCCTCTTCGTAAAAAGGGTTCAAGCACCGCATGCCAGACTACAATCCGACACGCCGGGATCCCAACCGGTTTCGGTAATAACCGCAACCGTGGTATCGCTCAAGACTCAATTGTCTGCGAAGTTTGGACGCACGCGATCCCTGAGAAGTTCCCCCTGCCGACGGTTTGCTCACCACTTCCAGGCAAAGTACCAACCCCCGGTGGCTTAGAAACACCACTTGAGCCCAGAAAGCACCCGCCCGAACTCATCCCTGAGTGAGGCTAACACGCTACAGCCAAAAGCGTTACGCTCAATGAGGCTGGGGCTGAGCAGATTTAATCTGAGGGGCCACGCTCCGCACAAATCCCGCATTGCGAAGGCTCTTTTCCCGCACCACTTCGGTCAGCTTAACCGCTTGAATTGATGCGAACGGTACCATCACCCGGCGGGCACCCGAAGTATCCGGCGCCATTCGTTCCAGGATCAGAATCCGCTCGTTCGAGAGAAAACTGATGAACGGAACCTGTTCGGTCGTCGTCACCACCACGCCACGTGTAGGAATTTCGGCGGGCCAGTGGGTGAAGTATTCGCGCCAAATGCTTTCGTAGTCCATCGTGGGGTTCGCTTGCGAGAGGAGAAACGTAGCTGTCGCGGCCAGCGCGACTGTGCCTGACGGGGGTTGGGCGGATCGCCGCGCATACCATCAACGCTCCCGTATGGACAACTATAGGTTGCAACCTGAGACAGCGAGCTGAATGCAAATCGCACGTTCCCGCATTCCGCTGGGATTGAGGAAGAGACGTGGTAGGATGGACACTCAAGATTAGAACGTCGATGAAACCTTTTCCCTCGCTTCTAATGCCAACACCCGCTCAGATTGCCGCATATCTGTTGGAGCAGGATCGCAGTCCCATTGCAGGATTGGTGTTGGACCGCTTGAAGCCAACTCTTTCCGCACACGGGAAGGTTTCTTCCAGCAGTTTCGACCAGTGGACTGCGAAAATAGAAACGCATCTCCAAACGTTGGCAGCCTGCATTCAGTTTGCGAGCCCGCTGCTAAGCGCAGATTACGTTCGCTGGGGAGGTCTCACGTACGATGCCCAGCCCGTGTTTGCCAATGAGGTAGAAGCGGTTTTCAGGGCGATGGAGCATGTGGCCGGGCTTGAGTTACCCAGTGAGCCAAGCGACGTGATATGTCGTCACATCCAATCTGCCTTACACAGCGCTCCGAACGAGACGCCTGCTGAGTCGGGGCCAGCATCCGCGTTGGCACCCATCCAGCAAGAGTATCTTGCGGCACTGCTCGACACCAACCGAAGCGAGGCGCTCCGCCTGGCAATGGAAGCTGTTCACTCCGGCATCAGCGTGAATGAGTTCTATCTGAACGTGCTGCAACCCAGTCAGCGAGAGGTCGGGCGCCTGTGGCAAATTGGGGAGATCTCCGTTGCCCAGGAGCACTACTGCACGGCGGCGACTCAGTTTGTGATGTCGCAGTTACAACCGTACTTCTTGCAGAAGAAGCCATGTCCTAAGACACTCGTGGCGTGTTGCGTAGGAGATGAACTCCACGAGGTCGGACTCAGGATTGTTTCCGATGTTTTTGAGATGGAGGGTTGGAACGCCATCTATCTGGGTGCGAATGTTCCCGCTGACAACGTGGCCAAGTCCCTGCTCGATTGCCAGGCTAACGTGCTGGCCGTTTCTACCACCATGACCCGCCATTTATTGTCTCCACGATGGGTATAAAACCCTCGCCTTCAGGCGAAACCTTTAGGTTCTTCGGTTCCTGGCCAGAATGCTGGCATGGAGAACTACCGTACCATAGGCACACAGTCGATTTGACATCAAGTGACCACTTTATGTGGGTGACGAAGTATCGCGAGGGAGTACTGATAGGAGCTGTCGGCAAGCGGGTGCGTGAGATTGTGAGGGAAGTTTGCCGTACGCACGACATCGAAATCCTGCAAGGAGCTGTTTCTCGCGACCATGTGCACGTGCTGCTGTCCTGCCCGCCGAATCTGTCTCCCAGCAAGATTATGCAGTACATCAAGGGCAAGAGTTCGCGAAAGCTCATGATGGAATTCAGGCATATCGAAAACAGCATTAGCCGCCACTTGTAGGCACGCGGCTATTTTGTGCGACCAGCGGCAACGTGACCGACGAGGTGATCAAGGAGTACATCCGTCTGCAGGATGGAACGGAACCGGATGATGGTGGTGACAACTTCAGCGTGACTCCAGCGTGAGTGAAGGACTTCGATACTCGTAGCTCACAAGACCTTCAACCTACCGGCTTCAGCCGGTAGTGGTTTAGTCGCACTCACCGATTTGATCTCCTCGTTGCGGCGGCGCTCAGATTGCCAAACTGTCAGGATCCTGGTGGGGGGCTATCCGTTCAATCTCGACCCGTTCTTGTGGCGACGCGTGGGTGCCGATGCTGCCGCTCGCGACGCCAACGAGGCAATTCGAATCGCGAATGGATACCTGGCGATTGAGACTTCGCAAGAGGACGCACACGCCGTGCCGCCGCGAATTGTGTCCCCGCCTTCTACCGCGACAACTACTGCAAAGAGCCAAGACGACCTCAGTCGTCTGAATACAATACGCGTAACCGAACGTAGCGCTGCTG
>CALOEH010000029.1:0-44452 GCA_942492195.1 uncultured Planctomycetia bacterium
CAAGATGTGGGTTCGGATTCATAGAACGAAATGCATGAAAAAGGGACATCCAACGCGCTCGGAGTATAAATCGCCTCAATCGCCAAGGATACTCAAACATCTGAAATTTCTTAAATTTTCCAAATTGCCGACTTATTCGTTGACCGCGTGTTCCCCCTAGCTAGCATATCGTTTCAAACAACTCAAATGACTCAACAGGCAATATCAACGGAATTGGCAATGTCACCATTAAAGCACATATTCGACCTGGTTTGCCGACTGTCCCGGCAGACATCTGGGGCGGTGTTTGTGGAATACCTGCTCCTGCTGACCATCGTTGGCATCGGAAGCATCGCAGGTCTGGCGGCAGTGCGAGGTGCTTTGATCAACGAACTGCTCGAACTAGCCCAGGCAATTGTGAATCTGGTGCCATAACGAGGTTGGTCACGTCCAGAAACCGAGGGGGTAAGAAATGACCAGACAGCTCCGACCACAGCGTCAGGGCTCCATCGTCTTGGAAGCGATTCTCGCCCTTCCAGTCCTGGTCCTCGTTTCGCTTGCCGCGGTTCAGTACGGGCAAACCATCCTCTTCGAGCAAGCTGTGGGAGCTGCCGCCGATGAGGCGGCCCGAGAAGCCGCGAAGGGGGCGAATGCGGATGACGTTGCCGATGTTGTTGAATCCATGCTCAGCCCCTTCGGTCTCACCGTGGGCGGGGCAACTGGAGTGCGCGTAGATGTCGAACAATCCATCGTTCCAATGACTGAAACACGTGGAGACATGTCCGTTCCCAGCCCAACAGCCATCAGTTTCACAACGGCTCCCGTAGCAACTTTGAATGCAGACGAGATACGTGTCACCGTCCAGGTCAATTACACGGCAACCATGGTTCCCAACATGCTCGGTTATTTCGGAATCGATTTCAGTGGAAAACGACTCCGGTACAGCGCCTTGTCTCAAAGGCAATAGCACACGTTCTGCCCTTGATGTTCCAACATTATCCGTCCCCATTGGCCTGAAACTCCCGTAGGCTTTCACTCACGTAGGCTTTCTCTGTGGCGTCCACCACCGAATCCACACTCTCCTTGGCCGGCGAAACTGCGGAAGCTCCGCGCGCCCATGTGGGCCAGCTAACGCCAGTGCTCAGTGAGCGCTGCGTGTTGCAGCCCGGTCATGTTGGGGTGTGCCTGGTGTTCGCGGTTTTGTTCTTGGCATTCAGTTACTTACCGCTGCCGGTAGGTGGACTGTGGCGTCATCTGGCGGCGGGCGAGTTTATGCTCTCGCGGCACACGCTCCCGCAAGAGAGCTTGCTGTTGCCACTGGCCGTGGGAAGGCCCGCTACCGATACCGCCTGGCTGTCCGAGGTCCTGCTCGCTGCCACGTATCGCTGGGAAGGCCTGTCGGCGCTCTCGTGCCTGTTCACCTTGGCCACCACCGGGGCGCTCGTCCTCTTGGCCGGAGTCTACTTCCGGCAAACCCGACGCAAACGGTTTGCCGTGGCGGGTGTGCTGTTTACCGTCGCTTTGGGCTGGGGATGGCTAACCGTATTGCGTCCCGAAACCTTCGGTTTCGTCTGCCTGGCCGGTTTGCTGGCTCTCTTGTCCGCTGATTCCCGCTGGCAGCCCGTCACGCCTGCATCCTCCCAGCCCCGGCAAGCTTGGCTGTCCTGGTCGCTTTGGATCGGGGTACCGCTGGTGCTGGCCCTTTGGGCGAACTTCGACCGCTCGTTCGTCGTGGGCATCATCATTCTGGCGGCCTGGTCAATTGGTAATCTGGTCGATCAGGCCCGCGCTCGAGGATTCTCGCAAGCGTTGCAAGATCCAGGCAGTCAGAAGCGTCTGGTTGTCTTGGAATTATCCCTGCTCGCTACGCTGTTCAATCCGCTTGGGCTCGACCTGTGGCTTGCCACGCTTGGGATGGCGACCGAAAGCCTGGGCTCGGTGCCGGCCTTCGGTGGTCCGCTGGTGTTGGCCTCCTTGTCGGGTTTCCTGTTTGCCGGCGCTTGCCTCACTGCGGGCCTGCTACTCCGACGGAGTCCTCGCTCGCTGACTTCGGCCGAAGTCCTCCTGTTTGTCGTCACGGCCGGGGCAGCCTGTTGGAATTCCGCCTGGCTCGTGTGGTTCGCCCCACTCGCGGCATTGGTTCTTGTGCCACACCTGGCCGCCGCGCTCGGCGTATCACCTGCCAAAAACACATCACCTGTCAAACTTCCAACTCGCGAAGACAACCCTGAAGAGGTCGCCCAACCAAAGCAGTTCCAATTTGCCTTCACGCTCATCTGCGGGCTGGTGATCTGGGCCGGTTTCGCGCTCAGCCCCCTGGCCACGCCGCTGCTTGGCGGCAAGGCTCGGCAACTGGACCGTTTACTCGGCAACCAAACTCCGCTGGGCGTGTCGGCATGGCTGGAGCAGCAGGCCACTCCGCAACTCGTTTGGTCCGCTCCCGATTGGTCAGACTTCCTGGCGTTTCGCCGCGGTGTGCCAGTCCTGTCCGGCAGCGAGTTCGTGGCTCTGCCGGATCAGGTTCGGTACGACAATCTGCAAATCTCGCAAGGTCACAACTGGGCGTCGCTGGCTGACCGCTACGCTGTGGACCTGCTGGTCATTGACAAGGCCCGCCACGGGCGGATGGTCACGGCAGCCCGTCGAGCCGACGCTCCTTGGGCGATCGCTTACGAAGATGATCAGGCGCTTGTCCTTCGCCGCCAAACGGCCCGGCCAACCGTCGTCAAACAGGCCGCGCCGGCCGAGGTGAGTCGCTCATGACCCCCTCCCACTCCGGAATGTCACGCGGTGCCCTGCTGTTTTGGGTCAGCCAAGCGGCCATCATGGCTACGTTCGCTGTGCTCCCTTGGGCCCGCGCCACCAGTCTGGACGTTCCGCCACCGCTGCCGACCGTCCAGAACCAACCGCTGACGGTCACGCCTCGCTACAACGAGCCCAGCGTGATTACGGATCAGCAACTGGCCCTGGTGCTGGAGAAGCTGCGTCCTCGACTCCGCAAGCCGCGGCCCAAGATCAGCGTTCTCGACCACGCATTGCGTTGCTGGGGAGCGGACGTTTCGTTCGCGGATGAGTCCTGCCTGTCCGGCCCTGAGATGCGGAGCGTGCTGCTCAACCACCAAAGCTATGCGTCTCTATGGGGCGAAGATGCCCGGCCGCTGCTGTATCGCGAAGCCCACGGTATTGCCGTGCGGACCCAAGAAGGCAGTGCAACCGCCAGCCACGTGGACCACACCTTGGCCACCCTGGCCGAAGTGGGAACCCCGCTCGACTATCCCGTGCTGACCAACACCGGACCCGGTTCGGTTCGCAACATCTTCGCTCAGGCATTGCGGGAGTTCAGTCTCAATCAGCAAGAATACGAGTGGACAGCGCTCGTGCTGGCCCTCTACGCACCTACGCCAGCACCTTGGACCACCAAGGAAGGGCAGCGGATCACGTTCGACCTCCTGGCTGAGCGGATCATGCGGCAAAGCTACGACGAAGGGGTCTGCTACGGCAACCACCGTTTGTACACGCTGGCCGTGCTCTTGCAGGTGGACGAAAGCCACTCGATTCTCACTCCGGACACAGCCGCCGCCGTTAGAGATCACCTGCTGGAAGCTACCAGCCGGCTCACACAAACGCAGCACGCGGAGGGTTGGTGGGATTCCAATTGGGCCCATGGCGCACCGGTCCCAGCGGGTCAGAAATGGGGAGACGTCTCGCGCAGGCTGCTCGCCACCGGACATGCCCTGGAATGGTGGGCCATCGCTCCTCCCTCCGTCCAACCGCCGCGCGAAGTCGTCATTCGCGCCAGCCAGTGGTTGGTGCGTGAGGTCGAGAAACTCGACGAAACCAGTGTCGATGACAACTACACGTTCCTCAGTCACATCGGTCGGGCTCTGGCCCTGTGGCGTGGTGACGTACCAGCGAATCTCTATACATCTACTGCACATAGCCAACCGTCCAAGGAATAGACGCCATGCACCAGGTTTTGACTCGTCTCTGGCAGGACGATGCGGGTTTTGTGATCAGTGCCGAATTGATCCTGGTGGCCACCATTGTGGTCATTGGATTGATCGTCGGCCTGGCCGCTTACCGCGATTCGATTGTGCAGGAACTTGGCGACACGGCCGCCGCCGTGGGCGCGCTCAATCAATCGTACTCGGTCGAAATCTCGGGGGCCGGCACCACGGACATCGTCATCACGCCGGGCGGTCCTGGTGGTGAAGTCACCATCACGGGCACGTTCCCCGCCGTGACGGTCACCTCCACCTTCAACAACTATTTCTACGCGGACGAACTGGACGTTTGCGAAGACACGCCACAGATGGCGGGTGAAGCTCCTGCGTGCATCTCGTTCGATGGACCCATCATCAACGAAGGGGATCCCATTGATGGTCCGTAACGGGCATCGTGCGGTTTGAATTCGTATCCAACGTTTTCCATGGTGTTTTAGGAACTTTGTTGTGAAGCAACGGTTAAACCAACTCTGGCGTGATACCCGCGGTGAGATCTCCGCAGCGGCCATGATCCTGATCGTCACGATCGTGTGCATCGGCGCGATCGTCGGCCTGGCGACCATCCGTGACTATATCGTCCAAGAGTTTGGTGACATGGCGGTGGGTATTGAGAACCTCGACCAGAGTTACTCCTACACCATCGAGATCGATACGGATGATGACATGGTGGCTGATGTGACCATCAGCACCTCTTACGAAGATCCAGGAACCGACTTACTCGATGAAGACGGCGAAGCTCCGGCGTGCTTGACGTTTGTAGACGCCTCGGCCGAAGGCTCCGGCGCGCCATCCCCTTCACCACCTTAATCATGAGAAGTCAGAACGCGAAGTCACTGAAGTTTTGAGGGTTGCAATTGATCCGTACCGACCGGAATACAACATGGTAAGCGGTAGCTATGAGACGGCCGGCGGGTGAATGCGGAATTTGTGTGTGTGTGTTGTTTTTTTCTAAATCCTACCGCGTAGTAAGAAAGGGTGTTTCGATGCGAGTTCTACAACGTTTGTGGCAAGATGATGCTGGTTTCATCGTCTCGGCCGAATTGATCTTGATCGCGACCATCGCGGTCATCGGTCTGATTGTTGGATTGGCTTCCGTGCGTGACGCCATCACGGCTGAACTCTCGGACGTCGGCGGTGCGATTCAGGATGTGAACCAGTCCTACGACATCGACGGTGTGGTTGGCCACAGTGCCGCCACTGCCGGGTTCAACTTCCAGGACGACACCGACTTCTGCGACAGCAATGATGACTCCACACTTGCTGATGACAACTGCATCACCGTTGACGGTGCGATTGTTGAAGAAGACGGCGCTTTCGCTGGTGCCCGCAACTAGTTGTTTCCGTTGCTGGGGGGTTGGCTGATTTGCTGACCTCTTGTGGTGCGACTGGTCTGGTTGTAACGCTAGTCCGGTTGCAGCGGCACGCGGTGCCCTGCAACCGGACTTTTCACCCACATTTGATTGCTGCGTGGGGGAGGCGGATTACTCTGGAAGTTACCAGGCAAGGTGAAGCCTGGCCCACGTTGGTACTTTGAGCACGGTTTTTCGAATCGAGCAAGCTGGATGACAACACCGACACTCCTTGCCCTGATAGCGACCGCCGTGGTGGCCTTGATCGCGCTGGTGTGGGACTTGCGGACCCGCCGCATTCCCAACGCGCTGACGGTCAGTGCCTTCGTGGCCGCGCTGGTGTTCCACACTGTGGTGGGAGGAATGGCAGGGCTGGGTACCTCGTTGGCCGGATTCGCCACCGGATTTGGCCTGTTGTTCGTCCTCTGGATCATTGGTGGTGGTGGTGGTGGTGATGTCAAACTGATGGGGGCCTTGGGTGCCTGGTTGGGCGCCACGCTCACGTTGGTTGTGTTTTTAGGCAGCGCGTTTGTGGCCTTGGTGATGATGCTGGCTGTCATGATGTGGCAGAGCATCGGACGGGCCGCGGGCCAGCCTGCTTACGCCGGAGCAGGCGGAAACGGCAATCATTCCAAAGGGCAAATGACCGCCGCGCGACGCGTGATTCCCTACGCCGTGCCGGTGGCCATCACCACCTGGGTTGTGGTGGCCCTCAAGATGATGATCGCCTGGACCTGATACCAAAACAAAATAGCGGAAACGTTTCTAGATAAAAATTGCACTCCTTAGCCGGTCAGCTTTCGCAAGAACGAAAGACACGGGCAAAGTCAAACAAGGACGGTCAGATGTTGAAATTAAGTCCGGGAACCTTGCTACTAGGCATCGTGGCAGTCCTGTTTGGATTGTTGGGAGCTTATGTGGTGCGTCTCGAATTGCTCCCCAAACCAGTGGCCGAAGTGCCCGAGGCAGATCCTCCCGGCACACAACTGGTCCCTATGGCCAGCAGCGACTTGGTGGCGGGGCGGGTCATCACGCTGGGAGACATTGCGGTCACCAAGATGACGCGCGAACAGATCAAGAGCGCTGGCATCAGCGGATATTTCATGACCCGCACTACCCAGATCATTGGCCGGGTACTCAAACAAGACGTGGTGCGGGGAAGCACATTCAACATGGAGATGCTCTATCCCGAAGGAGTGTACCCCAACCCGGCCGACCGCCTGAAACCTGGCTTTCGCGCGGCGACGGTGCATGTGAAAGGTCCGGCCGCCGTTTCTGGTTTTGCCCGTCCTGGATCTTGGGTGGATGTGCTCTTTCGCGCTGACAAGGATGACGACGCTGACCTGCCCGAGTTGACCGTGACGCTGGTGGAATCTGTGGAGGTGCTGGCCCTGGACGAGCAGACCTTCGAAGGTTCGAAGTCGACGCAAGACCGCCTGCGAGACATGGAGATGGCAGTGACGCTGGCCGTGCGGCCCGAACAGGCCTCGGCGTTGCGGGTGGTCGAAGGGCGTGGCAGCCTTTCGCTCGTACTGCGGAATCCCAACGACGCGACCCCCATATCCGCCGATCACCCCAGCACGATCCACGATGTGCTGGACCGACCCTACACCCGCTGGCGGATGGAGGTGTATCGCGGTGGCAGCTTGAGCAGTGTGGACTTCCGCAAGAACGAGCGTCGCAGCCCTACGGCTGAAGATATAGTGAATGCGGAGAACTCCGCCAAGGTTGCGGCCAAGCCGCCAACGAACGTGATCGAGACAGTAGCGGGCGAAGAGTGATATTTGGGCCTGGCATCCCAGATTAAGAAACACAGCACAGCACAGCGATACACATCGATTCTATTCGGAGGGTACTCATTTCGACCCTTCGCCGGCGCATGCATTTGAGGTGAAGCGAATGATTTTGGCCACCCAGGATCTCGTTGCCCCCAGCGACAAGATCAAGTTCCAGCAACTCAAGACGTCGATCCACTCGGAGATTGTGGAGTCGCTCGACCTGGCCGCAGCGGGCAAGATTCCCCAGGAGCATCTCTGGGCCGAAGTCGAAGAACTCACGGCTGAGATTCTCAAGCGGCGGAAGCTCAAGCTGGATGCCGAAGAACTCCAGCGGATGCGCGAGGAACTGGATCAGGAAGTGTTTGGCTTGGGGCCGATCGAACCGTTGATGCACGACCCCACGATCAGCGACATCTTGGTCAACAGCGCGCATGAAGTTTACATTGAGCGGGGGGGCGTCCTGGAGTTGACGCCGGTGGTTTTTGCGGACGATGCCCATGTGCTGCGGATTGTGCAACGCATAGTGGCCCGGGTGGGCCGGCGGATTGACGAAGTCAGCCCGATGGTCGACGCCCGGCTTCCTGATGGTTCGCGTGTGAACGCCGTGGTCAGCCCTTTGGCCTTGGATGGTCCGAAGCTTTCGATTCGTCGTTTTGTGAAAGACCGTTTGCAACTGCCGCAGTTGATTGAGTCCGGTTCCATTTCCCCAGAGATGGCGGAGTTTCTGCAAGCGGCGGTTGCGGCCCGATTGAGCTTTTTGATCTCAGGCGGAACGGGTGCTGGCAAGACGACCTTGCTCAACGCGCTCTCGTGTTCGATCCCCCGCGACGAACGGATTGTGACGATTGAAGACTCGGCCGAACTCACGCTTCAGCATCCGCACGTAGCCCGACTGGAAACACGGCAGTGCAACACCGAAGGGACCGGCGAGATTGTGGCACGGGACCTGGTTCGCAACAGTTTGCGGATGCGGCCGGACCGCGTGATTGTGGGCGAAGTCCGGGGAGCGGAAGCCTTGGACATGCTGCAAGCCATGAACACTGGCCACGAAGGCTCATTGACCACGATCCATGCCAACGACACACGCGACGCGTTGGCTCGTTTGGAGATGATGGTGGCCATGTCCGGTTTCGAACTGCCGATCAACGTGGTCCGGCAGTATGTGGCCGCAGGCATCAAGTTGGTGGTACATGTCTCCCGGTTGAAGGGGGGCGTGCGGCGCGTGATGCGGATTTCTGAAATTGTGGAAGTCGCCAACGGCGAGTACCGCCTCGAAGACGTGTTTGGTTTCAAACCGCAGGGCCTGGACGACGCGGGACGCTCGCGCGGTGAGTTCTACTGCACGGGCTACATGCCACGCTGCGTGGAGCGGATGACCGAGTGCGGTGTGGAATTGCCAGTCGGCGTGCTCCGCAAGTCATGAGGCAAGGGCGGGCGAATGCAACGTTCGAAATTTTTTTTTCATCAAAGGTTGTCTAGGTGGAAGCGCAACTGATCTCGCTGTTATCGTTTGCGGCCATAGCCTCGGGCTGTGGCGCCGTGCTGCTGGGACTGCGCGACGTCGTCGGACCCCGCCGGACTGCCGAAGGGCCGACCCTGCGCCGACTGCCCCGGCATTTGGAAGAGTCCGCCGAGGCTGGCAGCATTGGTCAGTTTGATTCGTGGTTCGAAAGCACGTTGTATCAATCAGGCTGGGCCTTGAGTCCCATGGGAGCGGTACTGCTGCACCTGTTTGTGGCCTTGTGCGTGGGGGGGCTGGTCTTCTTGCTGACCGAGAACCTGTTGCTGACCGGCCTCAGCGGCCTGGCTGGCTTTGCCGCCGTGATGGTGGCTCTGGTGCTTGCTCAACGCCGGCGGGTCAGGAAGTTTCTCGAACAGTTTCCCGGTTCGCTGGACCTGTTAGCCCGGGCCGTGCGTGCGGGAGAGAGTTTGGAACAAGCGATCGATCTGGTCGGTGAGAGTTCGCGAGAGCCGTTGTCGACGGAATTCCGGCGATGTGCGGGACACCTGGAAATGGGACTCTCTGTAGCGGCCACCATGCGAGGGCTAACGCGCCGCATGGATTTGGTGGACGTACGGATTTTTGCCAACACGCTTTCGATGCATCGAGATATTGGCGGCAACCTGGCGACGACGCTGGAGCGTTTGGCCGAGGTCATTCGCGACCGTCGTGCCTTCCAACGGCAGATCAAGAGCGTGACGGGAGCCGGACGGTTTAGTGCGATGTTTATTGCCACGCTCGGACCGCTGCTGTTCGCCTATATGTTTGTTTTCCAGCCTGAGTATGGACAAGGACTGCTGAACGACCGTATTGGGCAACTGATGTTGAGTTATGCGGTGGTCTCGCAGTTGGTTGGTTTGTTCTGGGTTTCGCGACTCGTCAAGAGTGACCTCTAGAAAAGCGACTTGTCATGGAACACGTGTTCAATTTGTTTCCGCAGTTGCGAGCGCTGAACCCAACCCTGCTTATTAGCGGGGCGTTCTTCGGCATTGGTCTGGTGATCCTGGTTGTCGGCCGACTGCTGCTGGGAAGCGGGCGGAACCGTGCGAATGACGCGATTGGTAGTCAACGCCCTTTGGTGCTCGGTCCACTGACGGAACCGTTCGCGGGCATCTTTCCGATGCGACAAGCGACGTGTGACAAGTTGAAGAAGGAATTGGTGCGCGCTGGTTACTACCATCGCAAGGCCTTGGCTGAATACGTGGGCTTTCGCAATGCCGCGATTACGGCGTGGATTATCTTTCTGGCGAGTGCTGTGGTCACGGCCCTCGAACCGCGCAGCCCACACGTATCGCAGTTCATGATCATGGGGGGCGCCGTGCTGATCATGATCTATAGTATTCCGCGTCTTGCTTTGTCGTCGCAGGCCAACAACCGATCACGGCGGATTCATCGAGCGCTACCTGACGCGCTGGACATGATCACCATGACCATGACCGGCGGCGTGCCCATGCAGAGAGCGATTGAACGCGTGGGGCAGGAACTGGCTGGCACGCACAAGGACCTGGCGTGCGAACTCACCATCTTGCACCATCAGTCCGAAACCGGATCGATGGAACAGGCCTTGCGGCAGTTCTCTAATCGGGTCGACGTGCCTGAGGTGACCGCCTTGGCGGCCCTGGTACGTCAGGCGGAACGCCTGGGTGGCAACGTGGCGGGGGCATTTCGCGATTTTGCTGATAGTAGCCGCCGCACACGTCGGCAACTTGCCGAGGAACAAGGGAACAAGGCATCTGTCAAACTGCTGTTCCCCGTGGTGCTCTTCCTGGCCCCGCCGATCTATATCCTGCTGCTTGGGCCTGCGGCCTTGGAACTCCGGAACTTTGTCACGCGTGAGAATCGCCCCGGCGGAGTCCTCTCACCCGATGTCAATCAGGCAAATTCCCCTAACGCGACTCCGGTCTCGCCAGAATAATCAGCGCCGCAGACAGACTTCTCAGCGCATTGCGGCTCGCGGCCGCCCTACGGCTCGTCACTTTTCCTGCACAATGTTGAGAGCTAAACCCGCCTAAATTCAAGATAATCCACCAGCTCTGCTCGTGAGAATTGACAAGGCTCTGCCGTTTCCTGCGTGTGGATGAAAACGTGTGTATGAAAAGATGCCTGGTTGTAATAGTTTGCAGGTGCCGCATCCAGATTCTCTTCGACTGCGGAAAACTCAGCCTGCTGCTCAGCCAAACGAGCCACTATTTCCCCTGAGGCACCGGAAATTGAGGGTGGCAGCGGCAGTCATACTGGTTATGCAGTTTGCCCAAACTTTTTGCTTGACACAATCGTCACAAGTATTAGGATCATTTCCTCAGTCTGAAGAAAGGGTGGTATCGGGGGGGAGGGGTGTATTTTGTAGTTGAGTCTGATCATGCATACCGTCTTGAAGCTGAAAATCCGCTGTGGCGGGTCTAAAGCAGAGCTCATTCACAGGCTTCCACTATCGCCGAGTGACCGCTGTGGCCGAGCGATGCGCACTTCTCAGAGCGGAACGAAGCACCGCCTGATCCTATCTTTCTCTGCTCTGCCGATTTCTTTCTGAATCGCGCATCTTCAAATCAGAAGACAGGACGCTAGCGCGCTAGCGCTCCCATGTCGCTAAGCGTCTAGCTTAAGCATCGCCAGCTGCGTTGCTCCGCAATCCAAGTCAAACATTCTCCAACCTCGCTTTAAGGGATCACAGCAATGAATATCTGGCGAAAAAAATTGCGCAAGCAACAAATGTCGCTCCGTAAATCGCGTCGCTGGGGAGGCATGGAATACTTGGAAGATCGGTTGCTGCTGGCCGTGCGTGTGTGGGACGGCGGCGGTTTGGACGCCAATTGGTCAACCCCTGAAAACTGGGTCAACGACGTTGCCCCCTTAGCCAATGATGACCTGATTTTTGACGATGCCGCCCTGCAGAAGACAAACACCAACGATCTGGTGGACGGTACGATTTTTACCACCGTCAGTTTTACGGGCTCCAACTACGACATTGACGGTAACTCCATCATCCTCACCGGTGGTTTGACTTCGAATGCCGCGGGGGACAACACGTTTGGCGTCGATATTACGATGATCAACGCCCAAACATTTGGTTCCGATATCGCCGGCAGCACATTGACACTTGGAAACATTGATACCGGCAGCCTGTTCCTGCTCACTGTCAATGGGGATGGAGACGTTGCAATTGATGGGGATGTCTCCGGCACCGGCGGAATCACCAAGCGAGGCGCTGGCACGTTGGTTCTCGCGGGGAACAATTCCTACGAGGGCGTCACCACCATCTCTGAAGGCGTGATTCGCGTCCAAAGCGATACGGCCCTGGGGGCTGATACTGGGCCAACGATTGTCAGTCCTGGGACCGCGATTGAGATTGATGGTACGCTGGGCGACGTCAACATCGGCGATGAGGCACTGCAGGTCTACGGTCGAGGAATCAACGGCGTCAACGATCAGTTCGGCAGCACCGGGGCGCTGCGAAGCCTTGCCGGCCAGAACTCCTGGTCCGGTGATATCGCCCTCCCCAGCACACTCGTCGTTGGGGTGGATTCTGGCAACCTGAATCTCAGCGGCGTAATCAGCGCTACGAGCATCTCAGCTCGCAACCTGATCAAGACTGGTGATGGGGTTCTTGAGTTTAGCGGAACCGAATCGAACACGTATTCCGGTACCACGTATGTCAACCAAGGCACGCTCCGTCTCAGTAAGACTGGTGGCGCGGAAGCCATTGTCGGCAACCTCATCATCGGTGACCATGACGGTGCCGCGGGTAGCGACGTTGTCGAACTCACGTCCAACGAACAAAATCGGCATCTCGATCTCACCGGCACGGTGAATCGAACCTTGTTGATCAACAGCACCGGTGCCCTCAATCTGAACGGCAACGATGAGACGGTCGGCATCGTGACTATCGACCGCAGTCCGACCAGCGCCGGGTCGATTTCCACGGACGCTGGTACGTTGACACTCGAAGGTAACCTCACGGTCAATCGGACATTTACCGGCTCCAGCGGCTTCACGCCGGCCGCGACGATCAGCGGCAATCTGAATCTGGGTACGGTTTCTCGAACCTTTACCATCAACGATACGGATCCGCATGCAGATGCCGCTTTCCAGTCTGACCTGGAAATCTCGGCAAACATTTCCGGTGCCGCTGGCGTGGATCTGATTAAGAACGGCACAGGCTATATGTCCCTGTCCGGCAACAACAACTTCGCGGGTAATTTCTACGCGTCAGGTGGGCTGGGCATCGGAAGTGACACTGCCCTAGGTCAAGGCGTTGTGTCTTTGAATGCGATTGTTTCCGCCGAGGGGGGCAACCGGACGATCGCCAATCAGATCTCGCTGGACGGCACCATGACGGTGATCGGCACCAACGACCTCACCTTTACGGGGAAAGCCAACCTCACGGCTAATCGCGCATTTCGCATTATCGAGGCTGGACAGCGTACCGAATTTGCTGGGGGTATTGGCGAGCAACTGGGCACCCGTGGCCTCTCGGTCGCTGGTGAAGGAACGCTAGTTCTCTCAGGCGAGAACACGTTCACCAACTCCATCACCGTTGGCACCAACAGCATTCTGGGGCCACTCGGTTCCAATCGAGTCAGCGCCCCGCCGCTACAAGGTGGAAATCTGGAAATCTCGGGCACGGGGACGATCAACCAGATCAGTGCCATGACGGTCGTTCGAGGAGCCGTCACGGTCGACAACTCGGCGGTCAATTTGACCACCCGCCTTGGCGATGGCACCGTCACCCTGCAAGACGGAACGTTTGAATACATCGGCATGGACGGCGCGCACTCGACCGAACTGATGGGTACTTTCTCGTCCAACCTCGGGCACAACCGAGTGATTGTCACGCCGGGTGCAGGCGGGTCAGTGGAACTCAATCCGAATTCGTTGTCGTTGAGCCAGGGTGGCGTGATCGAGTTTAGTGGCAATGGGGCCGATCTTGGATCGGACGAAGCCAAAATTCGCTTCCTCACCTCCCCCACGACGCTCACCAATTTCACCGTCAACCGTGCGTTCATTCTCCATTCCGGCGGAGCGGACAAAGTTACTTTCGACGCCGTGCAGGGAATCATTCCCTTCCAGGATTACATTGTCGATCCCGCCACGTTGACCGGTCTACCCAACGACGCCAACCTCCGTTTGACCAGCGGTGCCTACGTCCTCACCGCCGATACTCAGATTGGTTCGCTGGTTCTTGACGGGGACAATATCAGCATCGACACCAATGGGTTTGAGTTCCGTGTCACGTCCGGTTCGATTCTCGATCTTGGAAACAATAACTCCGTCGAAGGAACCGGGACCGTCGCCTCGGGTGCCAACTCGGTCAATGTGACCGTTTTCGATGTTGGTTCCACAACCACGATCAGCGCAGAGATTTCGACCGGGACGACCGGCGGGGTTACCAAGAACGGTGCCGGCACGCTCGTGCTTTCGGGAGCCAACACCTACACTGGCAACACGGAAGTCGGTAGTGGAATTCTGCGAATCACCAACGACCTGGCCTTGGGGGCAACCTCCCAAGGCACCAACGTCCGAGACGGAGCTACGTTAGAACTGGATGGCGTCGCCATCACCGGTGAAAACTTTGGAATCGTCGTCGGAACCGGGGTCGGCGGCAGTGGCGCGATCCGGACGGTTGGTGCCAGCGATTCGTCTTGGTCCGGCAACGTAGTGATGCCGAGTTCCGGGTTTTCAACATTCGCGGTCGATGCAGGTCGCGCCTTGACCTTTTCCGGAGTCGTTAGCGGTAGTTCGGCGAACTTCGTCAAAATGGGTGACGGTATCCTCGAATTCACCGGTTCGGGTGCCAATGTCTACACAGGCACAACGTACGTCGACGCGGGCACATTGCGTTTGAACAAGAATACGGGCATTCTCGCGATTCAAGGTGCTCTTGTCGTTGGCGACGATATGGGTGGGCCCGGTGCTGACGTCGTCGAATTCATGAACAACGATCAGATCCTCAACTCGACTAGTGCCATCATTACGGTGAGCAGTTCCGGGTTGCTTGATTTGAACGACTTCTCCGAAACCGCTGGCGGTGCCACCTATCTTCGGATCGGTGTAGGCCAAGCGGGCCAAATTGCCACTGGTACGGGCCTGTTCACGTTGGCCAGCACCGTGCAAGTAGATTCGCTCCCTGGGGCCGATTCCACGGCTGTGATTAGTGGTAATATCGACCTGGGAGCCGCCAACCGCTCGTTTGTGGTTGCTGATGGTATTGCCCTGGTGGATCTGGATATCAGCGCGGCGATCAGTGGCAATCGGAGTATCGCCAAGACCGGTGCCGGTACCTTGCAGTTCAGCGGCGGCACCAGCAATAGCTATACCGGCAACACGACCATTACGCAGGGCAGCTTGGTGCTTGCTAAGGATCCAGGCAGCCTGGCAATCACCAGCGCAGTCGTCACGGTGGGCGATAACATCGTCGCTGGAAACTACGGATTCTTGGACTCGCTGGTTATTTTGGGCAGCGACGAGCAGGTCGTCGATACGGCTAACGTCACGGTCAATTCGTCTGGGGTCTTGGGGCTATCGAATACAGAAACGATCGACGACCTCACAGTGAATGCTGGAAACGTGATCTCGGTGATCGGCAATCTGAACGTCGACGGCGATCTCAGCATGACCGGTGGATTGATCAGCACTGGCCTGGGAACTCTCTCCCTTGCCGGTTCGCTTACATCGGTCGGTACGGTTCTCGAAGCCACGATTCTCGGTAACCTGGCGTTGCCTGCCGGCACCACCACCATCACCGCGGCCAGCAACAACGCTGTCCCCTACGACCTCAACATCGGCTGCCAACATTTCAGGCGTTAGCGCCTCGATCGCCAAAGCCAGTACGGGAACGCTACTTCTCAGCGGAAACAACACATTCGATGGCGGAGTGACCTCGCTCAGCAACTTGGGCACCATCGCAGTCGGCAGCGATACCGCTCTAGGAACCGGAGCTATCACCCTTACTACCAGCGCGAATAACCAAGTGTTCCGGTTCGCATCCGTCGGGGGACCTCATGTTCTTGCCAATGATATTTCCATCGTAGGTGCGCACACGGGCAATCAGTTCATCCTCGAGGGCTTCAACGAGCTCGTATTCGCGACGCCCTCCGGGTTGCAGCTCACGCAAAACCGCACCTTCAATGTGCTAAACGCCGGGGCAACCCTGACCTTTGCCGGACCACTCACTGAAGATGCAACTGCCCGCAGATTAACCAAGAGCGGTCGCGGCGTACTCCTGCTCGAAGGGGACAATACTTTTACCGAACGGGTTATCGTTAACAGCATCGGCGGTATCGTTGTTCTCGAAGGGAACAATGACTCGACAGGGTCAGCATCCGTGGGCGAGTTCGCCACACTTGTTCTCCAAGAAGATGGCCAGCTTGGTTCAATTAGCGCACTGACAGTGGCCACCGGCGGCACGCTCCAGATTGATAATTCAGGCACGAATCTCGCCGATCGAATTCCCGACGTCACGGTCACCCTCACTGCCGCCAAGTTCGAGATGATCGCCAACGCTGCCGGTTCCAGTGAATCGATTGGACAATTGACCATCGGAAGCGATCTTGACAGTACGGTGCATCTGGTCAATACGGGCGTGGGTGTGAATACGCTGACCTCGTTCGCCCTCAGTTTGGGTGATCGGGAAGCCCTAGCGATTCGCGGCACTGGAGCTGAGATTGGTGTCGGCGGCAACGAACTCATCTTCACCGCAAATCCTGTTCAAGTTGGTGGCATCATGCCACGGGCACGGATCATTGACGGGTCCGGCCTCGACTTTGCCACGGCGACCGGCGGGACTCCTGTAGTTGCGGCACCGTTCAACAACGACATCAATGCCGGTGGCAATGTCAAGCTCACCGGTGCCGGTGGCGAGGTCACCATTCTTAGTGGAGACGTGGATGTCAACGCTCTGCTTTTATCCAATGACGTCGACATCACGGAATCCATTGCATCCATCCTTGCCATCAATAGTGGTTTCATCGGTGTGGAAGGGGGCGACAGTGAGATCGAAGTATCTAACCTGAACTTCGGCACCGTCGCTACCGCCAACGCCCGAGGAACGATCGTCACGAACAGTTCATTGACGCTGGATACGGTCGTCAATTCGACAAACACCGAGTCAATTGCCAAGAACGGCTTCGGCAATCTCATCCTCGAAGGTGCTAATACTTATTCGGGTCGAACGCGTATCGCCCAAGGTGGACTGGTTCTACGTAACAATGACGCGCTCGGAGTCGCCGGAGTTGGCGTTAACGAAACCATCATTGCCAATCGCGCGCGTTCTTACTACTTGATGGAGCGCGAACGATTGGTGATGAGCGGGTCACCATTTCCGGGTCAGGCTTCTTCAACAACCAAACAGGTGCCCTCCGCGCAACCGGCGGAAACAGCACCTGGGGTACTGGTACTGCTGAGATCAACCGCAGTGGTACGAACTACATCGGGGTCGATGCGGGAATCGAACTGGTACTCGCTGGTGTCATCAGCGGAGGCGGCACCAGCCTGACAAAGATCGGTGGCGGATTATTGGAATTCACCGGTTCAACCGCGAATACCTATTCCGGAACCACCACCATCGCGGACGGTACGCTTCGGCTCAATAAGGACGCGGGCGTCTTGGCGATCCAAGGCACGATCGTCGTTGGCGACGGACTGGGTGGCGACGATGCTGATCAATTGGTGCATGCCTCAACGGGGCAAGTTCAGCTCCTGGCCGGCAACCGCACCTTTACCATCAATTCGTCCGGTCGCTGGGAGACCAATGGGGACTCACTCTCTATTACGAATGAGTCGTCAAGCCGCAACCTGCTCCTAATCAATAGCGGAGCTCAGTACAGCGGTGACCTCGATCTCGGTGGCGGCACACTGACGTTGGAGCGTTCCACGGCCAATGGTTCGCTTATCAACAACAGCGTAAATTTTGGTGTCACCACCACCAATACTCCCGCAGCCACCATTTCCGACGGGACCATTGTTGAACTGGGCACGAATCAGATCATCACGGTCAGTGACTCTGGTGGAATGCACGATCTTGAAATTTCCGCCCAGCTCTCAGGAGACTTCCGAAAAGACGGTGCCGGCGGTTTGGCTCTACTCGCCAACAACAACCTGCTGAGTAGTTTGCGACATAACGGAGGTCTCCTGATTGTCGGTGATGACGGAGCGTTGGGTACCGGGCTGATCGATGTGTCGACAACCTCCGCTTTGATTCAAGGCAACGACGACAACACGCTCCGTACCATTGCTAACGACTTCCAATTTAGCGGGTCGTCCACAACCTTCACGATCGGTGGATTCCAAGGCATCTCGCCACTTGCCTTCACAGGCGATTTTTCCGCGACAACGACTGGCAACAGGACGTTCGTCTTCCAAAACTCCGATACAGCTTTGCAGGGCAATCTTGATTTCAACGGTGCAACGACGGTGACCTTCAATACGGCAGGCAGCGTGGGCACTCCTGCAGGCAACCTGACGACCATTTCCGGGGATCTTTCCAGTTTCACCACATTCACGAAAACCGGCCGTGGTATCCTCGTCATGCAAGGCACCAGCGACAATACTGGTGTTTCCAATGTCAGTCAGGGAATTCTTCGACTTCAGAACGCTGGAGGCTTAGGGAGCCTCCGGGGCTTCTGCCAATCGCACGGTCATTGCCTCGAATGCCTCGCTTGAGCTCGATGGCAATGGTGGCAATCTAAATGTCGGTGACGAAGTACTGCAAATCTCGGGTACCACGGCGTTCTACAATTCCACCGACGAAGGTTTCCCTAATGGGTTCCCGGACGGCTTTAATGTCGCAATCCCTGGAGTTCAGGCCCTACGCGGCGTCGGTTCATTGCGAAACATCGATGGAGACAACTCGTGGGGAACTGGGACCACTGAACTGCGGTGGGGAGCTAACCCGTCCGACATCTTCGTTGACGCTGGCAGTTCGCTCACACTCAATACCACGATCCTTGGCGGAACCACGACAAGCCGCACGTCAGGGCTAGTGAAACTTGGCGAAGGCATACTAACCCTCTCAGGCACGGCTGCTAACGAATTCACCGGCCAGACCAGTGTGCTCGAAGGAATTTTGTCTCTGGACAAGGCAGCAGGCTTAAACGCCCTCTGAGGAACCTTGCTTGTGGGTGATGGGATCGGTACGGATCTTGTCGTCTGGAATGCTGACGAGCAGATGCCCAACGTCCTCCTCATTGCGAATCAATCGGGCGAGTTCCAGCTCAATGGATTCACGGAGACCTTCTCAGCTCTCGTTCTAGGAGTAGGCGAAACGTCCAGCGGATCGGTCACCGGTGGCGGACAACTCAATTCCAACAGCACGCTGTACGTGCCCGTCGATAGCCGTAACACGGCAGGTTCGGTCGCCGCTCAGATTAATGCCAACTACGACCTTGGTGCCGCCAATCGCGAGTTCCGCATTGGCGATGGTGCCGGTGCCGAGGAACTCGTGATCACGGGCTCCATTTCCGATTCCGGCGGCGCACGTGGAATTAGTAAGACAGGCTGGGGCCTGGTTCGTTTTGCGGGTGCTGCCGCCAATACCTACGATGGAACCACGACGATCAGTCAAGGCACGATCGTGCTCGACAAGGGAGCCAGCGTGCTTGCCATACCGGGCCTCCTGACGGTGGGTAATGCCGTCGGCGAACAGGACTCGGACCGGCTGATTTCACTTCACGACGATCAGATCATCGGCACTGGCACCACCACGGTCCATGCGTCTGGCTTCTTGCAACTCGTCAACGCCAGCGATCAGCTCAATGCCCTTCAACTATATGCAGGGCTCGTATCTGGTGGACATGTTGATATTGGCACGGGAACGCTGACCGTCAATGCAAACAACGTGACCGGCAATGTGATTTCCGGACCTGTCGAAACCAGCGCTCGCATCGAAGGGAACCTGTTTGACCTGGGCGGCGTCAATCGGACGTTCAACGTGGTGGCACGTCAGGCTACGCTTGATACGCTCGACGAGTTCCAAGTGATCAACTTAGGCGATGCTATGGGCGGAACCTTCACCCTGGCGTTCGAAGGCCATAACACCATTGACATCGCGTTCGACGCGACCACGGGAACTGTCCAAACGGCCCTGCGTCAGTTGCAAACGGTCACTGGTCAGAATGTCACAGTGCAATCGCCCACGCCGGGTATTTACTACGTGTTCTTCCGCGATGGGTTAGGAAAATCGGACGTTTCCGAATTGACGATCGACGGCACTGGTTTGGTTGGCGGGGTAGCCAGCGTCGAAACTCGACACGACGGAACGGAAACAACGGAACTGACCATCGATGCGCAAATCACGAACTCGCCCACGGTCACAAAGACTGGCCTCGGTGCCTTGCGTATCAATAATGCGGCCAATGATTTTACCGACACCACCTTTACTCAAGGTTACTTGTTCCTTGGTACCGACAGCCCCGTCGGAACTGGCACCATCACGATTAGTAGCACCGTTACGGAGCTACGCGCCGTTGACGGTGATCGCGAACTGAACAGCCCGCTGACGATCAGCAGCACAGGGCCGGCGGTGACCGGACTCAATACGCTGACATTCTCCGGGCCAATTACGTTAACGTCCAACCGCACGTTCTTTGTGGCAGATCCCGCCGGAACCGCTGCCATCGAAGGGGTCGTAGGCCAGAGCAGCGGTAGTCGGCAATTCACCAAGATCGGAGCAGGAACGCTCCTGCTCAACAACACGAACACCTACACGGGTGACACGAACGTCAACGCCGGAACGTTGGGCGGAACCGGCAGTATTGCCGCGACGCTCCGCGTGGACGATCTCGGCACTGCCGCGCCCTTCTCCAACCCGTCGAATCTCACGCCAGGCACGGCGGACCCAGGAATCTTCTCGGCTGGAAATACGATCTTCAATGAGAATGCTAGTTTCTCGGCCGTGATTGGTGGACCCACCGCTGGAAACGGTGCCGCCTTCCACAACCAGTTGAACGTCACCGGCACGGTAACCATCAACGCCGGTGCCCAGTTTGATGCTGCCTCGTTTGGCGGCTACGTGCCTGTTGGGGCTGACGCCTATGTGCTCATCAACAACAACTTGGCTGACGCGATTGTCGGCACATTCGACAATGTGGCTGAAGGGCAACTGTTCACGAACTTCTTAGGTAGCGGTATCGACGCCTACGCCACGTATCAAGGTAACGACGGCAACGATTTCGTGATCGCAGTCGAAGGGGATGTCACTTTCACTGCCACGGGCGCGGCTGAGGATTTCGAACTTCGCCGCGAGACAACCGGTAGTGTCGACTTGATCCAACTGCTGGTCGGCGGATTCGTGGTGGATTCACGACCGTTCGCTTCGGTCTCGTCCTATACGATCGATGCCTTGGGCGGTGCGGACACCCTGCTCGTTAACTACAACTACAACGGTGGCTTCTTCGACCTGCCGATCACCTTCAATGGCGGTGATGACTCCGACAGCATGTCGGTTGCCGGAGGAACGTTCACCGACGTGGTGTTCGACTACGATTCAGCCACTGGTAACCCTGACGCCCAGTCCGGCACCATCGATCAAGATGGAACTCTGATCACCTACACGGGTCTGGAACCGCTCGCCTATGCTGGCGACGCGGTCAACATGACGTTCAACCTGCCTGGCACCAACGATCAAGCAGTCCTCGAAGACGATGGCCTGCTGGCCAACAACACGCTTCGTCTGCGTAGTACAACGAATCAGTTTGAACAAACGGACTTCCTGGCGCCAACAGGTTCGTTGACCGTCAACTTGGGCACGGATAGTGCGGTGTTTGACGTCACCTCACTGGCCGATCTGTCCGGTACCGCCGTAGTCGAAATCAACGCCGGGAATGGCGATGACACCGTCACCGTGATGGCCGCCGTGACGCACGATGTCACGATCAACGGCGAACTCGGAGAAGACGTACTCACCGGTGGCGGCGGCAATGACCAACTGAACGGCGGTGACGACGACGACACGCTCGACGGTGGAGCCGGCAACGACATGCTGTTCGGCAATGCTGGACTCGATACCCTCATCGGCGGTCTGGGTGGGGATATTCTCAACGGTGGCGTGGGAGCTGACACCATCACCGCTGGTGCCGGCAACGATACCGTGCAAGTTGCCGGGAACGAAGCCGAGTTCGACTCGATGAATGGCGGAGCGGACACAGACCGAATTGTCAACATTGCCGGCGACGTCACCATTGACCAGTTCAACGCGGTTGGCCAATCGTTTGAAGAATGGGATGGAGGTGGTTCCAACATTCTCGGCAACGGCAACGCCAACATCCTGAACTTCGCTGGTCTGACCTTCATCAATGTGGCGGCCGTGCGTGGGGCCGCGAACGATGACACGATCACCGGGACCGATGGTGGTGACAATCTCTTCGGCGATGCCGGCAACGACACCATCTTTGGAGGCCTGGGCAATGACACGATTGATGGTGGAGATGACGACGACTCGCTCAACGGCGACGCCGGCGACGACACGATCAACGGAGGTGCCGGACTCGACAACCTTCAAGGTGGTGCCGACAACGACACACTCAATGGTGGCACCGGCAACGATACCCTCAATGGAAACGCGGGTACCGACAGCGTTAACGGTGGCGGAGGTGACGATGATATTCTAGTGCAGGATGCCGAAGCTGAGTTCGATACCATGCAAGGAGGGTCCGGTTATGATCAGGTGATCAATATCGGTGCTGGCCCGGTGACGCTGAACATGTTTAACTCAGCCTTCGATGCCTGGGACAACAGCATCGAAGAATATCTTGGTGCGGGCCAGAATCTGCTGGGCAACGCCGGTGCCAACGGCCTGCACCTGGGCTTCACCATTCTCACGAACACACCAGTGGTCAACAGCGGCGCTGGTGACGATGATGTCACCACTTCGCACGATAACAACAACGCCTCAGCTGTCGCTTACGACGGCGGTGCCAACACGGATCACGTCACGCTGGTCTTCACGCCTGATCAGTTGGGCCAGTTCACCACGGCCGAGATTCTGATCCTGCAAGACTACCTTGTGAATACGACCGGCAATACGCTCAACATCACATCCGATCCGCTCAAGGGCAATTTCACCGCCACCAACTTCGAGTCCGCCTCGGTTGCCGTGTTGGACGATGACGTGATCATCGACATCACCAACTGCATCCTGCAGATCGTGAGCGAAGACCAGATCATTGTCGGCACCATGGGTGACGACACCATCACCGGCACCGCGCTCGGCGACCTGATCTTCGGCCAAGACGGCAATGACACGATCGACGGTGGTCAAGGCGACGACTGCATCTTCGGCGGTGCCGATAACGACACCATCGTCGGTGGATACGGCGAAGACCTGCTCGTCGGCGGCAGCGGCAATGACGATCTCAGCGGTGGCCTCAATCAGGACATCCTGATCGGTGGCAGCGGCAACGACCTTCTGGCCGGTGACGAAGATAACGACGAAATGTACGGCGGTGCCGGCAACGACGAAATGTACGGCGGCAGCGACGAAGACTACATGGACGGTGGCGCCGGCAATGACATGCTGTTCGGCGAAGAAGGTCACGACACGCTACTTGGTGGCGATGACGACGATACGCTCGACGCTGGTACCGGCAACGACAAGCTCAACGGCGGTGCCGGCGTGGACCTATTGCTCGGCGGTGACTACGCCGACACCTTCCAGGTCCAAGGCGACGAAGCGGAGTTCGATACCATGGACGCCGGTGATCCGACCGGCGACGTCCTCGAAATCATCGGAGCGGGCCCCGCCCGACTGAACGGATTCTCGTCCGCGATGAACTTCGAGATGATCCACGGCAATGGCCAAGGCATCCTTGGCAATGGCAATGCCAACACCTTCGACCTGACTGGCATCTATCCGGTCAACTTGACGTTCGTGGATGCCCAAGGTGGCGACGACACGCTGATCGGCAGTTCGTTTAACGATACGCTAATCGGCGGTGGCGATAATGACTTGATCGAAGGCAACAATGGCAGCGACACGCTGATCGGCGGTGATGGAGACGATACCATCACGGGTGGCCAAGGCAACGACACCATCCGCGGCGGAACCGGTACGGACGATCTCGACGCTGGCACCGGTAACGACACCTTCCAGGTGGCCGGCAGTGAAGCCATCGGCGATTCAATCCTCGGCGGTTCCAACACGGATTACATTGTAACTGATGGTGCGGGGCCGATCGTCATCGATACCTTCAACGCCGCGACCAGCCAGATCGAGCGCTGGGACAGTGCTGGCTTCCATGTGAACGGAACCACCGGGAACGACGACCTCAACTTCTTCGGCCTGGTGTTCTACAACACACCGGAGATCCACGGTGGGCTCGGGGATGACACCATCACCGGCACCAACGCCGTCGATCATATCTTCGGTGACGAAGGAGCAGACTTCCTCTATGGCATGGGAGGCAATGACGACCTCTTCGGCGGCGATGATGACGACTTCCTCGACGGCGGCAGCGGTACCGACACCCTGGTCGGTGGCCTAGGCAACAACACCATCACCAGCGGCAGTGGCCGGGATACGATCATCATCACCGACGATCCAGCTGGCACGACCGACAGCATCACCGACTTCACGACCGACACCCTCGACCTCACGGCGTTTGGGATCGACTTCAGTGACCTGACTTTTACCCAGAACGGAGCCGATCGTGACATCAGTATCGCCGGCTTCACCAAGATGATCAAACTCCTGGGCGTATCGAGCACTCCCTCCTCACGCCGGTTCAAATTCTAACCTACTAGAACGACCCACACGGCCCCGCCTCCGGGATTGCCAATACCTGGCAATCCCGGACTGGCAATCCCGGACTGGCAAGGTTCTCGCTTCCGTCTGAAGCTAATTTGCGAATTCGCGTCGCCGAAAAAACCGCACTTGCGTCGGCAATTGCCGCGGATAAAAGTCCCGCATCGTCAACAGGTTCATGAACATCCAGGGACGTGTGATCGTGGGACCATTCTTGGTGAACACGATGTCTTCCGCGATATAGATGGCCGTGTGGAACACTTCGCCTCCGTAATCGGAAAACAACACGAGGTCGCCAAAGCGAGGGTTTTCGTGCAGGAGGTAGTACTCCTGTTCGACCGCCCTGACCACGTGAGCGAGTTCCAGATACCGGTCATCGGGGATTTCATTGAAGAAATTCAAAGAAGTCCAGTGACAATCTCTCGCGCTGTCTTCGGGGGATTTGGGCGGCTGCGGATAGGTGTACAGCAGTCGTCGAGCAAATGGCGGCAGCATATGAACAATGTCGATCAGTTGGCCGTCGCGAAACCGAGTGAGAGATTCCAAAATCGGACGCAAGTCCTTATTTCGACGCCCGACCCCCCAATAGGTCTCAAGTTCGTCGATGTCCGAATTCGGATGGATCTGGATCTTGACCAGCATGGTCACTTCGCGCGAGAGCGCTTTAGCCAGCCGAACTCGTTCCTCCCGATCGCCTATTCCAGCCATGGCTAGAGGGAGGTCCGCAAATAGCAGGAATGCCCCTCGTCGAAACACATACGGACGAACCGCTTCCACGGACGATGCTTGTAGGTTCGCATCGCCCAGCCATTCGTCCACGCTCGCACCACAGTAGCGGAGCGAATTTGCTTGAGGGCTGCGTGGATAATGGGACGCGAACGCCGTGTAAAGCAGTACGCGAGTTTCGTCGGGCAGGTCTCGCACCCACTGGTGGCTTGGTCTCAGTTGCAGACCGCCATTCGCGTCACGTTGGGCGTTCACCATCAGGGATTCACACATCGTCGCGCTGACGCCAGCGCCCTCGAGAACGACCAGTAGCTGGTCTTCAGTCTCACTGTCCAAATTCCAAACGAACATGAACTCATCGACCATGGATTCTGGCATGAACTGTGTTGGCGGAGCAATCACCACCTCCACAAGTTCCAAACTCCCCCACGGCCCCACTTTGACAACATCACCGGGAGCTTTAGATTCGAAAGAATTAGACACAACGAAGTCTCTGAAAAAATGACATGGGGAACGAATACTGGGGCGGGAGTGAAGGAGCCAACACGAGGCCACTAGGCTCTGTCCCAAAAAGGCCAATAAACGTCGTGCTAGCTTACGTTTTCCGGAGAGTTATTGGCTCGACGACGGGTTTTGGGATAGTGCCTAGTTCAACTCTGAAACCAGCCGCGGTTTTCACACTTCTCTTAAGCTAAGCAATCGTAAGGCTCGGACGCAACCATTCAACTGGTTCGGGCTGGCGTCGTATGGACTGACATTCGCGCGGACGCGCAGGAATGGGAACGAAACGGCTCCAGCCAGAAAATTTTTCTTCCCCCAATCGGGCAGATGCGTCGCGAAACTGATCTTCCTGTCCTGGTTCAGCGGAAACTGGAATTTCACCCTGTAGGCGTTAGCGACTAATCAGGACATCCTGTCAGGAAAGTCGCGGCATCGTGCCGCGAAGGTTTATCGCTTTCCAGCCAATCCCGAAGGAGTGAAGGAAGGAGGCAGTCCTCGGAGAGAACTGCCGGTCCTTCGGTCTTGGCCCTGAGTCGGCGCTCGGGTCGCACCTCTGCGTTGCCCTATCCTCCGTCCAGGTCATCCTAAGTTGTAGCCGCGCAGGGGTTTCTCAGGCAACCTCCCGTGAAGAAAGCCGGTTCTGCTGCCGACGCGCACGCGCTGCTTCCAGCTTGCGATCACGATCCTCAAAGATCATCTCCGCCAGCCCATTGAGTTTGTCAGCCGGCGCAAGGTAACCGATCGTAGAGTGCAACCGCACGTGATTGTAATGGTCAACATAGCTTTGCACCTGCCGCCGCGCCTCATCGAGCGATGCGGGACATGCCGGCCGAATGCACTCTCGCTTTAAACTGCCGTGCCAACGTTCGAGCTTTCCGTTGCTTTGTGGATAGTAGGGACTCGTCCGCACGTGCGTCATACCATGCAAACGAACGAACGCTTTGAAGTCTCGGGCGACGAACTGCGGCCCATTGTCGCTGATGATTCGCGGCGACGTGCCGGGGAATTTTTCCAAGCCGCGCTGGATGACCGTTTCGACTTCCCACTCCTTCATGGTTTCCCGCAGTTCCCAATGCACGATGTATCGACTGCAACCGTCGAGCAGAGAACAGAGGAAGTAGAACGTACCGCCAATATTGATATACGAGATATCTACATGCCAATGCTCGTGCGGCCGAAGTGGCTGTACAAAACCGGTCCCTTTCTTCGAGGTTTTCTGCCATTTTCGATCAAGTCGGCCTGCCTGTTTCAGCACGCGATAGACGCTCGAAGGGCTCACCGCCACCACATCATCATCGAGCATCATGAACGCCAAGCTGCGATAGCCTTCTAGCGGATGCCGATCGTGATAGTCGAGGATGGCCTGCTTTTCCCAGTCCTCCAGCCACCAGTCACGCGGCACCTGGCCGTTGTGTTCATTGGCCTTGCCGTACCGCTGCTTCCATTGATGGAACTTGCTTGGCGAAAGCACCAGCCAACCGAGGAGTTGCTTCGCCGGCAGTTCGGCGCGGTCCGTCCAGTACTTCACGTAATCGACCACCTGGTCGCGCGTATCATGGGGAACCCAGCGTCCCTTTAAAGTTCCCCATCTGCTTTTTTTGCGCGGATGTTCTCCTCCATGAGTTCCGAGATGACTTCATTCTTCTGGGCCAGCTTGGCTTCGTGCCGTGCAAGGCGGGCTTCCAGTTCTACGATCTTGCGGTCCTTGGCATCTTTGCGGGGCCGACCACGTTTGCCGCTCTGCTGAAACGCCCGTTCTGCCTGCTCCAGTACTTGCTTGATCCACAGGTAGATCTGGCTCGGCTGGATTTGGTACTCGTCGGCCAGGTCGCTGACCGGCACCTTGTCTGCCAGATGCCTACGGACAATCACCGCCTTCTGTTCGTCACCAAAGTGCCGCCGCGCCTTCTGTTCTTTCGATTCGCTCATGGAAAGGGCCTCCGTAAGAGCCATGCTAACTCCCACGGGCGAGGATTCCAGTTCCAAGAGAGGCAGGACATTCCAACCATGTCATTACAAAAACCAACTCTCAGGAAATCCAGCGTCAAGGTGCTGCAGCCTCGTTATTGAGACCTTGGACATTCACGTATGGCCGACGCCACGCACGCAAATCGGCGGCTAAAAGTATCGCGGAATAAAGACTTGAGATCGATGCTCGTACCTGCGGGCCTCAGTGCATTCCATCTGCTTGCAATCAATCCAACTGGCCGTCTTGCATCAGATTTCTTGATACAAGAAATTCGGTTGCGAGAACTTCTGAATAAGAAAAACCAATAGCAGCATAAGTATTTGCTATCCAACAGGAAGGGCAGGTTGTCCCGGTTGTGACTATTTTCCCTATTCTTCCAAATCGACGCTAGACAAGGGGTTATGGCGAGAATATAAGTACTCGCATGAGTGCGGATTCTGGTTTACCAGCCCCTCCGCGCCTCTTATCCCTCCCCGGCGACGTCTCACCATCGGATCGTCTGACGATCTCTTCTAAGGGTTCAAAACATGGCTATGTGGCGGAAGAAGGTGCGCAAACAGCAAGAGTTCCTTCGGCAGTCCCGTCGAGTTCGCGCTAGTCGCCGGATGCAACTTGAGTGCCTAGAAGATCGATTGCTGCTGGCCGTTCGGGTCTGGGACGGTGATGCCGACATGAACTGGTCGAATCCCGTGAACTGGGTGGGAGACGTGGCGCCGTTGGCCCACGACGAGTTGGTGTTTGCCGAGTCCGCGTTCAACAAGACGAACGTCAATGACTTGGCGGACGGAACGGTTTTTACAACCATTTCATTCACAGGGGCCGGGTACTCGATCTCTGGAACAAGCTCGATCATCTTGACCGGCGGCCTGACCTCCAACGCCTCGGGGAACAACAGTTTCACCGTCCCGATCGAGATGATCGGCGCACAGACGTTTGCTTCAGCCAACCAGGGCTCTACCCTAACGCTGGGCAGCATTGACACAGGCAGTTCGTTTCTGCTCACGGCCAATGGCGACGGAGACCTCAACGTTGAGGGCGTCGTTTCTGGAAGCGGCGGTATCACCAAGTTTGGTGGGGGGACGCTCGTTCTCTCTGGCAATAACACCTACGAGGGCGTTACCACCATCACCGAAGGCGTTGTGCGAATTCGGCACAGCAATGCGTTGGGGGCTGATACCGCGCTAACTATTGTCAATGCCGCCGCCGCGCTCGAGATTGATGGCTCCCTGGGTGGTGTCAACGTCGGCGCTGAAGTTCTGCAAATCACCGGTCGTGGTATCGACGGTGTCAACGACCAGTTCCTCAGCACCGGTGCGCTACGGAATATCGAAGGCGACAACTCTTGGGCAGGCAATGTTTCGATCGTTACGACTGCTTTGTTTGGCGTTGACGCCGATACCAGCCTGAACATCAGCGGCGTGATCAGCAGTAGCACGGGCGGTGCGGCCAATCTGGTCAAAGTGGGCGAAGGAACTCTTGAGTTCAGCGGCACCAGCACCAATACCTATTCCGGTACTACGACGGTAAACGAAGGTACTCTGCGCCTGAGCAAGAGCGGCGGAGCTGTGGCCGTTACCGGTAATTTGATCATCGGTGACCATGTCGGCACGGACGTGGTTGAACTCGGCGCAAGCGAGCAGATTGCTCATCTTGATCTCTCCCAGACGGTTAACCGGACCCTTGTCATCAATGGCTCCGGCCAACTTAACCTCGGCAACTTCGACGAAACCGTAGGTGCTATCACCTTCAATCGCGTCTTTGACGCCGCTGGCTCCGTTACTTCGGGGCTTGGTACGCTCTTCCTCGAAGGTAATGTGACGGTCAGCAGTACCCTGCATGGCTCAACGGGTAATTCGCCTGCGGCCACGATCAGCGGCAACCTCGACTTAGGTGGCCGCTCGCGCACGTTCACGGTGAACGACACCCGCACCATTGCTGATGCCCAAATCTCGCCAGACCTAGTCATCAGCGCGGATATCACCGGTGCCGATGCGGACATTCACCTGATCAAAGCGGGTGTTGGCTACCTGTCACTAAGTGGCAATAACACGTTCGCTGGTAACCTCTTCGCCGCAGGCGGACTAGGAATCGGCAGCAATACCGCCGCAGGGCAAGGCCTGCTCTCGCTTGGCAATACCACCGTGATTGCTGAAGGGGGCGACCGAGTCATTGCCAACGAAGTCTCGTTGGACGGCACGTTGATCATCGCTGGCACGAACAATCTAACGTTTGCCGGTGCGGCAAACCTGACCGGCAACCGCACCGTCCGGTCACTTCAAGTCGGACAGGTCACAGAATTCGCCGGCGGAATTGGCGAACAGTTGGGACTCCGCAGCCTGGCTTTGGGAGGGCTGGGAACGTTCGTCGTCTCGGCACCCGTTACAGCCACTGGCACGCTGACTATCGGTGCCAATACAGTTCTAGGCCCTACTGCTTCGGTCGAAGAGTTGGGAGTACTCGTCCAAGGTGGCAATTTGGTCGTGTCCGGACAAGGCACCATTCGTGAGTTTGGTGCCATTACGATGAATCAGGACACCAGCCTGACTCTCGATAACTCAACCGTGAACCTTACCGATCGCCTGGGTGATGCCGCCATTGGGCTGAACGGCGCGCGCGTCGAGCTTATTGGTATGGCTGGTACCCATTCCAGCGAGGTAACGGGCGCTATCAACTCAACAATTGGCCACAACCAGCTGATCGTCACGCCTGGTGCAGGCGGAACCGTCGAACTGAATCCGCTTTCGATGACCCTTAGCCAGGGTGGCACCATCGAATATGGCAGCAATGGTGCCGATCTCGGTTCTGACGAAGCAAAGATTCGGTTCATCACCACACCGACTAGCGTCACGAACTTCACCCTCAATCGGGCTTTTGTTGCGGACTCCAGTGGGCAAGGGCTTGCAACATTCGATGCGGCTCTCGGCATCATCGCTTTCGAGAACTACGTGGTGAATCCACCCGCTGATTTCTTCGGAGTTCCAATCACCGCCACGGTTCGCCTCACCTCCGGAACCTACACGCTCACTTCCGATACAACCATCGGCTCATTGTTTCTCGATGGCGACAATATCACGATCGACACAGACGGTTTTGAGCTGCGGATTACTTCCGGAACGATCTTGGACTCCGGTGACGACAACGTCATCGGCGGATCGGGTACCGTGACTTCGGCGGCCAACTCGTTCAATGTGACAACCTTTGACGCGTCATCCACCACGACGATCAATGCCATCATTTCAGCCGCTGGAACCGGTGGAGTCACCAAGAGCGGCAACGGCACGCTCGTGCTCGGTGGAAATAACGGCTTCACAGGTCTCGCCAGTGTCAACGAAGGTGTTCTGCGGATCACACATGATTCGGCTTTGGGCGATGCGACCGGCAGCACTGTGGTGCGTGATGGAGCCACGCTCGAACTGGACGGAGTCAATGTTGTCGGCCAAAGTCTCACGTCGCTCGTCGGCACGGGTGTGAATGGTTTTGGGCACGGTACGCGCGCTGTCGGGCGCAAGTGATTCATCATGGTCCGGCAACATCACAATCCTGAACAGCAGTGTTGGCAGTGTTGCCGCAGCCGCTGGGCGTACGCTCACCATCACCGGCAATATCACGGCTGTCAGCAGTACTGCTGCGACACTGCTCAAACTGGGCGAAGGTACCGTCGAAATCGGCGGCAGTGGCAACAACACCTACGTTGGCGTCACCTACGTCCAGGAAGGAACGTTGCGACTTGCCAAAACCGCTGGCAACGCCTTCTCGGGCGCGCTGGTCATCGGTGATGACATTGGAACCGACGTCGTCGAACTTGCCAACAGTGATCAGATTGTCGGAACTGTGTCCATTAGCAGCTCCGGTCTGCTTTCACTCGGCTCATTTGAAGATGCCATCTCCACGCTCAGTATGCGAATTGGCAACGGCCAGGCCGCCCAGGTCGATACCGGCACCGGCCGGCTTATCCTTACGGCGGCGAGCAATTTCGTCGACCTGCTGCCAGGCGCGAACGCCACCGCCTCGATCGGCGGCAATGGTACGCTGTCACTAGGAGTCACCACGACGGCAGTGTTGAGTCGCACTTGGAATATTGCCGATGGCACCAACCCAGTGGACCTCGACATTAGCGCCGCGGTTGGTGTTGAGTTTGCCAACCCCTTCTCGATCAGCGTGATCAAGGCCGGCGCGGGTGCCCTGCAGTTCAGCGGTTCCGCTGACAACTCATACGACGGAAACACAACGGTCAACGAAGGCACGCTCATCCTCGCCAAAGACGATGGTGTCTTGGCTATCGCGGGTGGCAATGTGACCGTCGGCAACAACATTGTGCTGGGGAACACCAACGGAGCCCGCGACGCGCTCGTGATCTCTGGTGGTAACGAACAGATTGCGGATACGGCCAACATCACGGTCAATTCCGGCTCGATCAGCACAGACGCGGACGTATCGTTCACGAATCTTACTATGACCGCTGGTGAAGTGGTCGCCACGAATGCGGATCTCAACATCGGTGGCACGATCTCCATCACCGGTGGTTCGATCATCTCAACCGGTACGGGCGCCATTAACTTTGGCGGCAACGCCATCACATCCGTTAGCGCTCCCATGTTTGCCCGAATCGCCGGGATGTTGAATCTTTCCAACACGACTACGGTCACCGTCGCAAATAACGCGGCGATCCCCTACGACCTCGAGATCACTGCAGACATCACCGGCGTCGGCCAAGGTCTCATCAAGGCTGGTGCCGGCACCCTGTTGCTCTCCGGAGACAACACGTTCGATGGTGGCGTTAGCATGTCTGGCAGTGTTGGCACTACCGCAATTGGCTCCAACACCGCACTCGGAACCGGCACACTGGCGCTGGCGTCCATTGCCAACAGCAACAACCTAATCCTGCAATCCCAGGGCGCAGCGCGAACCGTCGACAACTCGATTACTTTGACCGGCAATCATACCTCTACCATTCTCACGTTCGGCGGTTTTAACGACTTGCAGTTTACCAGTGCCGGTGGCCTAGAACTGACACAGGCCCGCACCTACACCGTGCTGAATGTTGGTACGACGTTGACGTTCGACGGCCCGATCTCCCAAGATGTGAGCCGCGCCTTGGTCAAGAGTGGCCGTGGAACGCTCGTCTTGAAAGGCAACAACACCTATCAGGGAGTCACCACGGTAGGCACCAACGGCGGTGTGTTGATCCTCGAAGGCACCAATACCAGTACCGGTACGGCCACGGCAGGCGAGTTCGGCACAATCATGCTCCGCGACAACGGCGCACTCGGTTCGATTACCGCACTTACAGCCGCCTACGGGGCTTCGATTCAGATCGACAATTCGGCCATCGACAACAGCGATCGCCTTCCCTCGGTGTTAGTCACGCTCACCAACGCGCACCTTGAGTATCTGGCCAACGCTGCCGGATCAAGTGAAACGCTCGGTGCGCTGACCATTGCTGGCGACCTCGATAGCACCCTGCACCTAATAAGTGCAGGGGGTGGATCCGCGCTCACTTTCTCCGGGCTCACATCCAATGCGATTGGAGACCGTGAGTCGCTCGCAATCCGTAGTACGGGCGCGACGATTGGAAACGCAGGAACGGACAACCAACTCATCTTCACCGCAGCTCCTACTCTTACTGGCGGCATTGTCAGTCGAGCTCGCGTTATCGATAGTACCGGAGTGAACTTCGCCACGCACGCCGGTGTTGGCACCCCAATCACCGTGGCCCCCTTCGCGACTGATATCAATACGCCTGGTGGCAACGTCAAGATCGTCGGCGGCACTTCACAGCTCACCATGGACAACACCATCAACGCCTTGCTGTTAGTCGATGGCGGACATGTCAGCGAAGACGCAGCCCACATGCTCACCATCTCCTCCGGCTACATTGCCGCGGAAGGTGGATCGAATGACGTCACCGTTACGGACTTGCGATTCGGGGCCACCGGCACTTCCGCTGGCATCGTGATTGTCAATAGTGATCTCGCCCTCAACGCCAACATTGCCACGACCAGCGCCGAATCGCTCTCGAAGTCGGGACTCGGCGAGCTTACTCTTACCGGCACGAATGCGTTCACCGGTCGAGTCCGCGTGAATCAAGGCGGACTCATCGCTGCCAGCGACTTGGCTTTGGGGGCCGGAACACCGGCAGTTGCTTCGCAAACGTTGGTAGTCAACCGCGCCTATCTGGTCTTCGAAGGTAACCGCACGATCTCCGACGAATATCTCTCGATCTCTGGCACTGGCTTTCTCGGCAACCAGACCGGTGCCCTTCAAGCCCGAGGGGGCGATACCACGTGGGGTAGCGGTGACACGGGATTTGCCCGAGCTGGCAATCTCTTCATTGGCGTCGAAGATGGTCGTGAGCTGATCCTCCAAGGCGATTTTACCGGAACGACTCAAACCGTGGGCATCGTCGGCGGCGGTACGGTCGAGTTCGGCGGCAGTACCGACAACACTTTTACAAGCGGCGTGACAACCATCTTTGACGGCACACTGCGACTGAACAAGTCCTTGGGTGCGGCCTCCGTCGGTAACGTAACCATCGGCGATGGTCTCGGCGGCGACAACGCGGATCGCCTCGTCCTCGGAAGCGCCGGTCAAGCGACAGTCGCCGGAAACCGTACCTTCACGATTCAGCCTTCTGGCTATTGGGATCTGGCAGGGCACGACTTCACGCTGACCCACAATCTAGTGGCAGCTTCGACCGTGCTGGTGATGAATGTTGGCCCGAACTATAGCAGCGATGTGAATCTCAACGGGGCCAACTTGACGCTCACCCGTAACGAACCGTTGGGACAGCTTCTCACGTCGACGATTCTCTTGGGCGGATCCTCTACGGCGTCCCCTCCTGCGACGATCAGCAACGGCACGTTGACCGCTGGTGGAACCAATGGTGTTCTCAATATCACAGCCAACGCCGGGGCGTCGGACTTTGAGATTTCAGCCTTGCTTTCTGGTGCGTTCCAGAAGAGCGGAACCGGCGGCCTGGCCCTCCTCGCGGACAACACGGGTATGTCTGCGTTCCAACTCAACGGCGGCACCGTGATTGTCGGCGATGACGGGGCTCTCGGAACCGGCATTGTCACCATCTCAGCCACGGCAATCATTCAAGGCGATGACGATGTCACCTTGAGGACCATTGCTAACGCCATCGAGTTCACCTCGGCCGCCGCAACCACGTTCACCGTTGGCAACGCTGAGGGTCGGGCACCCATCACTTTCACTGGGACCGTCACCAACACCAATACCCTGGCACGCACGTTCACGCTTCAAAACAGCGCGACGACATTTACGCAAGACATCGATCTGGGCAATAGTACCATCTTGACCATTAACACACAGGGAAGTGCGAGCACACCGGCAGGCAACATCACCACCTTCGAAGGTGATTTCCTCAATCTCGCCACCACGCTCACCAAAGGTGGTAACGGTATCCTTGTTGCCAATGGCACCAGTTCTCACTCTGGCGTGCTGACGGTGACGGGAATCATGCGTGTCAGTGACGCTGGCATCTTCGGCGACGTAGGATCCACGCTCAGTCGGACAGTCGTTAACGCCAATTCTTCATTGGAACTGTATGGCGGGATCAACGTCGGCAACGAATTCCTTCAAATCAACCTGACAACAGCTTTGTTGAACTCGGAGAACGAGGGATTCACCGATGGCTTCCCCACCGATTCAGATCTGTTCGTCCCCGGCACCCAGGTTCTTCGAGGCATTGGTTCGCTTCGAAGCATGACCGGGAACAACACGTGGGGAACTGGTGCAACGGAATTCCGCTTGGGCGGCGCAACTTCCGACATCTTCGTCGATGCGGCCAGCTCTCTCGTTCTCAATGCGAATGTCATTGGTAGTGCAACCGTAACCGTCTTCACCGGCACCAATCAACTCATTAAGCTCGGGGAAGGTTCCCTGACCCTCGCAGGCACGACGAGCAACAGTTACACAGGTCAGACAAGTGTTCTCGAAGGCACCCTTGTCCTCGATAAGGATGTCAGCTTCATCGCCGTCAACGGAACGCTGCTGGTTGGCGATGGCTTCGGTACCGACACAGTAGTCCTCAATGAAGACGAACAGGTGATAAACTCGGCCGCACTCATCGTGCATTACAATGGTGCCTTTAATCTCAACGGCTTCGCGGAAACCGTCGTCTCACTGACCCTTGGTCTCGGTGAAAACAGCAGCGCCTCGGTCACCGGCGGTAGCGAGATCACGGTCAATGGAGCGCTCGTTGTGCCGGTAGATAGCCGTGCCAATGCACTATCGGCTCCGGTCACAATCGTGGCCGATTACAACTTAGGCGCTGCCAACCGCGTCTTTACTGTGGCCGACAGTCCCGCTGGTGAAGAACTCGTTATCAACGGTGCGATTGCCGCGACCGGACTGCGTGCGGTCACTAAGAACGGTTTTGGCCAGATGCGTTTTACGGGCGGCACCGCGAATAGCTACGGCGGAACGACGGTCATCAATCAAGGAACTTTGGTGCTCGATAAGGGAACGAACGTTATCGCCGTCCCGGGAGCCTTGACCGTTGGAAACGCGATCGGTGAACAAGACGATGACCGGCTCGTGTCGCTCTTCACAGGCCAGTTGGCGGGAACCGGTACCACCACCGTCCAATTCTCCGGCTTTCTTGATCTGACGGACACAGACAACGCGATCGGAGCACTCACAACAGCGGCCAGCCTGAACGCTGGCAGCCATATTGAATTGGGAACCACTGGCACACTCGCCCTGGGTGGCACGCTAACCACCAACTCCGGTGCTGGCATCATCGAAACCGGCGCCATCATCAATGGCGGTGTCCTGGACCTCGGCGGCAGTCGTACACTCGCCATCAACGGCCGTGCGACCAACGTGCTGGACAACGCCAATGAGCTACAGGTGATCGATCTTGGCGGGGCCACGGCCGGCACCTTCAACATTATCTTCGAAGGCCACACCAGCGCGGACATTGATTTCGACGCGCCCATTGCAACGGTCCAGACCGCACTCCGCGCACTCAACACCATCGGCGCTAACGTGACCGTCTTGAGCCCCGCGCCTGGAGTCTATTATGTCTTCTTCCACGATGGCTTAGGCAGGGCCGATGTCTCCCAGTTGATGATTGACGGATCCGGCCTGACCGGAGGCGCCCCGACGGTTTCCACTCGCCATGATGGCTTCGAGACCATCGAACTCACACTCAATTCTCAGGCCACCAACTCACCGACGCTCTCGAAGACCGGCACAGGTGCCCTGCTCCTGAACAACAGTGCCAATGACTTCGACAGCACAGCCTTCTCGGCCGGATACTTGTTTATCGGCGACGACAACGCGGCAGGTACTGGCACGCTCACGGTCACTGGGGCCGCATCGTTTCGTGCCTTTGGTGGTGATCGGGAGTTGAATAATCCGGTTTCAGTAGGCACAACTCTTCAGTTTACAGGTGCCAACACGCTGACAATGTCCGGGCCGTTCACGTTGACCGGTGACCGCTCATTCTTCGTGGCGGATCCCAACGCGACCGCCATTATCGAAGGTGCCGTTGGTCAGTCCGGCACGCGGCAATTCACCAAGATCGGAGCAGGAACGCTCCTGCTCAACAATACGAACACCTACACGGGTGACACGAACGTCAACGCCGGAACGTTGGGCGGAACCGGCAGTATTGCCGCGACGCTCCGCGTGGACGATCTCGGCACTGCCCGCCCTTCTCCAACCCGTCGAATCTCACGCCAGGCACGGCGGACCCAGGAATCTTCCGGCTGGAAATACGATCTTCAATGAGAATGCTAGTTTCTCGGCCGTGATTGGTGGACCCACCGCTGGAAACGGTACCGCCTTCCACAACCAGTTGAACGTCACCGGCACGGTAACCATCAACGCCGGTGCCCAGTTTGATGCTGCCTCGTTTGGCGGCTACGTGCCTGTTGGGGCTGACGCCTATGTGCTCATCAACAACAACTTGGCTGACGCGATTGCCGGCACATTCGACAATGTGGCCGAAGGGCAACTGTTTACGAACTTCTTAGGTAGCGGCATCGATGCGTACGCCACGTATCAAGGTAACGACGGCAACGATTTCGTGATCGCAGTCGAAGGGGATGTCACCTTCACCGCCACGGGCGCAGCGGAGGATTTCGAACTTCGCCGCGAGACAACCGGTAGTGTCGACTTGATCCAACTGCTGGTCGGTGGAATCGTAGTGGATTCACGACCGTTCGCTTCGGTCTCATCCTATACGATCGATGCCTTGGGCGGTGCGGACACCCTGCTCGTTAACTACAACTACAACGGTGGCTTCTTCGACCTGCCGATCACCTTCAATGGCGGTGATGACTCCGACAGCATGTCAGTTGCCGGAGGAACGTTCACCGACGTGGTGTTCGACTACGATTCAGCCACTGGCAACCCCGACGCCCAGTCCGGCACCATCGATCAAGATGGAACGGTGATCACCTACACCGGTCTGGAACCGCTTGCCTATGCTGGCGACGCGGTCAACATGACGTTCAACCTGCCTGGCACCAACGATCAGGCAGTCCTCGAAGACGATGGCCTGCTGGCCAACAACACGCTTCGTCTGCGTAGTACGACAAATCAGTTCGAACAAACGGACTTCCTTGCGCCAACAGGTTCGTTGACTGTCAACTTGGGCACGGATAGTGCCGTTTGACGTCACCTCACTGGCCGATCTGTCCGGTGCCGCCGTAGTCGAAATCAACGCCGGGAATGGCGATGACACCGTCACCGTGATGGCCGCCGTGACGCACGATGTCACGATCAACGGCGAACTCGGAGAAGACGTACTCACCGGCGGCAGCGGCAATGATCAGCTGAATGGCGGTGACGACGACGACACGCTCGACGGTGGAACTGGCAACGACATGCTGTTCGGCAATGCTGGACTCGATACCCTCATCGGCGGTCTGGGTGGGGATATTCTCAACGGTGGCGTGGGAGCTGACACCATCACCGCTGGTGCCGGCAACGACACGGTGCAAGTTGCCGGGAACGAAGCGGAGTTCGATTCCATCGACGGCGGCGCGGATACCGATCAGATTCTCAATATCGGTGCCGGCGATGTCGTTGTTGACCAGTTCAATGCGGCGACGCAGTTGATTGAAGAGTGGGACAACGCTGGATTCGACATCCTCGGCAACGCCAACGCCAACGCTTTGAACTTTGCCGGCCTGACGTTCAGCAACGTCGCCGCCGTGCGAGGTGGTGACAACGATGACACGATCACCGGAACCGATGCTGGTGACAATCTCTTCGGCGATACCGGCAATGACACCCTCTTTGGCGGCCTGGGTGCTGACACGATTGATGGTGGAGATGACGACGACTCGCTCAACGGCGACGCCGACAACGACACACTCAATGGTGGCACCGGCAACGATACCCTCAATGGAAACGCGGGTACCGACAACGTTAACGGTGGCGATGGTGACGACACGATCCAGGTGCAGGATGCCGAAGCGGAGTTCGATACTATGCAAGGTGGGTCTGGTTATGATCAGGTGATCAATATCGGAGCTGGCCCGGTAACGCTGAACATGTTCAACTCGGCCTTCGATGTCTGGGACAACAGCATCGAAGAGTATCTGGGTGCGGGCCAGAATCTGCTGGGCAACGCCGGTGCCAACGACCTGCACCTGGGCTTTACCATTCTCACCAACACCCCGGCGGTCAACAGCGGCGCTGGTGACGATGATGTCACCACTTCGCACGACAACAACAACGCCTCGGCAGTAGCTTACGACGGCGGGGCGGATACGGATCACGTCACGCTGGTCTTCACGCCGGATCAGTTGGGCCAGTTCACCACGGCCGAGATCTTTATCATTCAAGACTACCTCTTGGATCCGACCGGCAAGACGCTCAACATCACGTCCGATCCACTCAAAGGCAACTTCACCGCCACGAACTTCGAGTCCGCCACCTTAGCCGTGTACGACGACGGCGTGATCATCGACATCACCAACTGCATCCTGCAGATCGTGAGCGAAGATCAGATCATCATCGGCACCATGGGTGACGACACCATCACCGGAACATCACTCGGTGACTTGATCTTTGGCCAGGGCGGCAACGACGTGATCGACGGCGGTCAAGGGAATGATTGCATCTTCGGCGGTGCCGACGATGACACCATCACCGGCGGCTATGGCAAGGACTTGCTCGTCGGCGGCAGCGGCAATGACAATCTCAGCGGCGGACTCGACAAGGACATCTTGCTCGGCGGCAGCGGCGACGACTATCTGGCCGGTGATGAAGATAACGACGAAATGTACGGCGGTGCCGGCAACGACGAAATGCACGGCGGCAGCGACGAAGACCTCATGGACGGTGGCTCCGGCAATGATATGCTGTTCGGCGAAGGAGGTCACGACACGCTGCTTGGTGGCGACGGTGACGATACGCTCGATGGCGGTACCGGCAACGACAAGCTCAACGGCGGTGCCGGCGTGGACCGTGTGCTCGGCGGTGACTACGCCGACACCTTCCAGGTCCAAGGCGACGAAGCGGAGTTCGACACCATGGATGCTGGTGCTCCGACCGGCGACGTCCTCGAAATCATCGGAGCGGGTCCCGTCCGACTGAACGGATTCTCGCCCGCGATGAACTTCGAGATGATCCTCGGCAACGGCCAAGGCATCCTCGGCAACGGCGGTGCGAACACCTTCGACCTGACCGGTATCTATCCCGTCAACTTGGCGTTTGTGGATGCTCAAGGTGGTGACGACACTCTGATTGGCAGTTCGTTCGACGATGTGTTGATCGGCGGCAGCGGCAACGACACCATTCATGGCAACAACGGCAGCGACGCGCTGTTTGGCGATGATGGAGACGATACCATCACCGGTGGCCAAGGCAACGACACTATCCGCGGTGGAACCGGCACGGATGTTCTCGACGCAGGCAGCGGCAACGACACCTTCCAGGTGGCCGGCAGTGAAGCCATCGGCGATACGATCCTCGGCGGTTCCAACACCGACACCATTCTGAATGTTGGTGCCGGGCCGATCATGATCGATACCTTCAACGCTGCGACTAGCCAGATCGAACGCTGGGATAGTGCCGGCTTCAACGTGAACGGCACCACCGGAAATGACGATCTGAACTTCTTCGGCCTGGTGTTCTACAACACGCCGGAAATCCATGGTGGGCTCGGCGATGACACCATCACCGGCACCAACGCCGTCGACTATATCTTCGGTGACGAAGGGGAAGACTTCCTCTACGGCATGGGAGGCAACGACTACCTCTTCGGCGGCGACGGTGACGACTTCCTCGACGGCGGCAGCGGTACCGACACCCTGGTCGGTGGCCTAGGCAACAACACCATCACCAGCGGCAGCGGTCGAGACAAGATCATCGTTAGCAACGACCCCAACTCCACTGATACCATCACCGACTTTACGACCGACACGCTCGATCTCACGGCGTTTGGCATCGACTTCAGTGACCTGACCTTTACCCAGAACGGCGCCGATCGCGACATCAGCATCGCCGGATTCACCAAGAAGATCAAACTCCTCGGAGTATCGAGCAATCCATCCACTAATCGGTTTCAGTTTTAGATCAATTTGCCGTGAGAATATCCTTTTCTCTGCCCACAGAACACCACGGTGATCGTATCAAGTGATCAGTAGAATCATTCGGGTAGTGTTGCCGAAGTGAAGGTGAGCACCAACCCCTTTCCGTGTACGGACGTTTCGTTTCACGGAGGTTTAGATCACGCTAGCATTGGATTCGGATAGCTTTGAGCGCTTTTTCAGCGAGGGCGAGGATGTGGTCAGGAAGTCGAGTTTTGATGGGGCTTGCCGGGGACTTCGCTGCCATTGACCAGTGCCATCATGGCAGAGACGGCAGGGAAACACAGGGCAAGGTTCGGTACTACATTTTCAGCCGCCCCAAGCGTTCGCATCTGTTCCATTTTCACCCCGATTCAGTGGAGCAGTTTAGCCCCTCGACAGAGTTCGAGCCGTTTGAGCGGCCAACACACCCTGCAATTGCTACCTCTGAACGTGTCAACAGTTTTTCGCTGGAATTCGCAGATTTGGTATTATTTTTGGGGGCCGGTGAGGCGGAGTTTGGTTCCGCGGGGACGCAATCAACCGAGGAATAGCCGGATCGATGGTGCGCCCAAGCGCACGAGCTCCTGAGCGGCCGAGCCGTTCCGGGGCCGCTTTGATTTGTCTCTCAGGACACCAGAGTCATACCTTGTAAAGTTCTGGGGCAAGTCCCCCAGAAAGGTGTGAACTGATTGTCCGCTACGGCTGATATGTAAAAAAAAGACAACTGGCTGCCACGCAGGGCGGCCAGTTGTCTTATAGCATTTAGCGGTCAGCCCGCTCGCGATTGGTGGGGAACCGTGTCATCCCAGTTCCGGCATCCATCAGCAGAACACAGTCGATGTCAAATGCAACTGGTGACGTCTTCATTAGCCAACCGTTCCTACCAGTTAAAGAAAAGTTCCTCGTCGCCCGGCTACCATGAGCCGGGCGACGAATCCGAACGTTGATGGGATCGTTTCGTCAGCGCCGACGGCGATGTCGAAACCGGGGAGGATTGTTTCGGGTATTTTTCACATCCTGGCGGCCGAGTTGGTAGCTGAAGTAGCTACTGGCCGCCAAGATCATAAGGCCAACGAGATAATCCATGGGAGCTCCTATTTGGATATGGATGTTTCAGGTTTCGGTTTAGTTTGCCCGGACAGCAGCCTCAGCCAGTCCAGTTCCGACAGGGCTCGCGAAACGGACTGCTGGACAGGTCATTGGCGAGGGTGCTGGGTAGAAGTGCTCTGCTTCGATCGCCTGCCAAATGCGTTGCACCAGATTTTTGGTGCGGGCGATCCGGGTCGGACCGACGCACACAGGATGGCGCTCTGCTACCGGGCTTTTCGTCTTACTGATGACGGCGAACTCCAGCTTTACTTGTTTGCCCGGAGCAAGTTGTCGGACAAGCTCGCTGTACAGCAACAGTTGCTCCCCCTGGTCTTGGGCCTGCCCTACCTTCCAGCGACTGCGGGAGATCTTGAAATCGGTGATTACCAAAGCGTCCTTCGTTAGCACGAGCAAGTCGATGCGGGCTAGCAGGTCAGGTATGCTGGGAACGATCTCGCCGCGGCGCTGTTCTTCGACGCCGACCACGGTGCCTTGCGGCCGGGACAGCTCACTCTCCCGAAACGCGAGAAGCACCCTGTCAGCCAGATGACCAATCGAACTGAGGTCTTCACCCTTACTGAACTTGAGGTCTACCCCTTTGTTGCGCTGTCGCCAGGACTCCCAGAACGCAGCCAGCAATTCGTCATGGTCGGGAACAGGACCTCCTGCCATCTGCTCGTTGAACCAGAGCTCGATTGCAGCATGAATCGCGCCGCCAAAGGCCAGGCTGGATGAGATTGTTCCTTCCGGCAAACCGGCGACCCATCCAAAGAAGTACCGCAACTAGCGGTAAGCTCGCACCGGTGCTGGTGAGCGCTGTACGAAACGTAGTCACGGCCAGTGAGTCGCTGGGCTGCGTCGTTGGGATGAGCAGTGCTGGTGGATGCAATCACCGCCGCCCACCGTTGGTACTCTCCTGGGGTTTGATGGCGTCGATCAGTTCGGATGCCTCAGAAATTGAGAGATCCTCGGGCTGGTCGACTCGGAACCGGTTCTGCAGTTCTGCCGCGAGATCCAGTTGTGGGTGATTGGCGATTGCGTGCAATGCCCCGATCGCTAGCCGTCGCACTACGACCGTTCGGACCGCATTAGCGCGTCGTTGCTGGCTGATGCTCAGGTTGGTCGGTAGTTTGGCCGGCACCGTTGAGTTAATCGAAAGGTTGTTCCAGTCTTTGATTCAAACTATCAGCTTTTTCGAAATCCTTCATTATTTCATCGAAGTCTTTCCCGATCTGCTCCTGTTCTTCCAGAGACTTTTTCTCATCAATTGTTTTTTCACTTGTTTTTCAGCCAAATTCTCTTTTTGTTCTTCAGCCAGTTCATTTAGCTTTTCAAATGCTGCTTCAAGTTTCTTTTCAAATTCAAGCTGTTTATACAATTCAAGGTTCTGATCCAAATCATTCTTTAATTGCTCAGTCGTTTTTTTGCATTTTCTCAAGGAAATCGTCAAGTTTGTCCTTATCCATCTTATCCATTTCCTCCCGTGTTTTCTTCATTTCCTCCTTCTGAAATCTTCGTCATTGAGTTTGTCAAACATTTCTTCGAGCTGCTTCAGTTTTTCCTCGTTGGGATCTGTTTCTGTTTCAGAACTTTTTTTCCATTGAATTGATTTTCATTCATCTGTATCAACTCATCTAATTTTTGTCTCAGTTCCTCCTGCGACTTGAGCATCTCTCCCAATTGCTGCTTATCGTGCCAGTTCAATTCCTTTTTTTCAAACAATGCGAGGCGCATCTCTTCGATTTGCTGGTTGACCAGGTCAAGTTCATCCATCGCTTTTTTCAATTCTTCTTTGATCTGATCAGAAGTCTGGTCAATCTTTTCTCAATTTCAGATTCATCGGGAAAGTGAAGATAGAATGTAGCAGATCTTGCTGCCTTATATCCATTCAATGCATCATTGTCGCGTACTTCAAAATAATAACTCATGCTCTCGCCAGGTTGAAGCGCAAAAGCCCGTGTTTGGAGTGAAAAGCTAAAAGTTGACTGGGTATTTCATGATCGATAACTATTTCTTTCTTGTCCCATGGAAGTTCGGTAACACTATCCTTTCTGTAATAGAAATTCAATGAGCTAAATCCATAGTCATCACCGATGATCCCAGTAAAAAATTTGAATCCGTAAACAACCTCCTCCTCCAATTCTTCAACCTCTATTGTAGGGTATTCATCTTTGATGACCTGCACTGCAAAATTGAGAGAGTCGTTTCCTTTTACATGCTCATTTTCGGCAAAAAGGGTATAGTAAAATTGGTTTTGACTATCAGAA
>CALOEH010000030.1:0-6521 GCA_942492195.1 uncultured Planctomycetia bacterium
GGTGAATGGGCCGAAGCTGGGGCCGTTTGAGAAAAGGACGGAAGCCCTGGAAGCGGAGCGGGAGTGGTTGAACTCGAACTGGTTGGGTCTCGGTTGACCGGAACGCTGACGAGTGGCGGCAGGGAGGCCGCCCAGAGTGGCTTCGAGCGTGAGTTGCAGGCCGGAAAGACGAATCGTGGCTGCCAATGCAGCTAATGCGCCAAGCCCACCGAACCGCAGCCCCGGCGGAAAACGACCAACGGGTTTAGCCAAGTGATATATCCCTAGGCACCGGTTCTGTGCATCTCGTTGTCTGTGACAAGGCATCATCATCGTTGAAATCGCTTGCCGGCAATTATTGCGACAATTGGGCTGTGGCATGCGCCGTTCGGATCGGCCGCGCTAGCGATCGGGGAACACGACAAGCCGTGGCGAGCCGGCTAGTCCTTGGTCTCGGGGACGAAGAGCGACTGGCCGATGAGTTCCTCAAACTCGCTCGGCGTGACGGTTTCGATGCGGCCGTCGTCGGTTTCGTAGTAGTAGACTAGATGCTCATCCACCACCGTCGCGGTCGCCGTGCAGGATCTGGCCGGCTGCGGTAAGTGTGACCGACTTGTTGCGGGGCAGCATCACGGTTCGCCAATAAGGTTCCATTGTTTCCATGTCCCAGGTCATGAAGGTGGAGTCGGTGTGGCCATCAGTGTATAAGTTGCGGCCCGGGCAGACGGCAGTGCCACCATACTGACTCGCCATAGAATGTGCGGTTGTTTGGAAGTGCTTCAGCATCGATCCATCGTTCGCAAGCGGTATTTAGAGAACAACAGTGTCCCCGGTCGTGACGAGTTTTCACGCGTTGGCACATCATATAGAATTACCATCAACGCTGGATATCGGAGTCAGTTTGCCATTCGTATATTTGTAGATTCCTACTCCAACCTTGAGCATCTTCCCATCTGGACTCCATTCAACAGTCGGGATGCTTTTGTCAAACTTCTCAATGCTATGAAACTGCCAAGCCTCTTCGAGAGAGCAAAGTCCAAGATGAGTCTCCCCATTTGTGCCCGCCAACACGGCCAACAGATCACTGCCCGGAGCGAAGTCCAATGATCTGACGTATAGACTGTGCTTGATCTGCTTCAGGAACTTGCCGTGTTGGTCAAAGATGTCGACGCGAGATTGGGTTGCCGCCGCCAGGTATTTCCCGCTGCCGCTCCAACCGAGTTCTCGGTAGCCTCCAGTGCCAATGCGTTTGAGTTTCTGCCCAGGTTGGCCCAAGAGGATGCCCGAGTTGTTCTTGTTCTGAACGCTCAATGCCACCGTGCCGTCTGGGCTCGCGGCGATCGCCTCAAAGCCGACATTCCTGTCGCTCACATCTACACTGGCCAACGTGCTTAGATGCTCACCCGTCGCAGACCAGAGATCGCATTGCCCAATGTTGTTGGTGATCAAGCCGTCACCAGTGGACATCCAGGCAACGCTGGGGATCTTGTAGCTAGTCTGCGTGAAACCATTGTCCCGGATAAGGCCCAGTTTCGCATCCAACACAGCAAGGTTGGGCTCGATGGAGAGGATACGGGTGCCATCCGAGCTGAGATCCAAACCGGGGGCGTACTCGTGGCTGATTCGGCCATCCCAATTCTCTCTCTCCGTCTGGTGAGTGATCATGCCTGTTTCCAGGTCAGTGACGGTCAAAGTGTTCGGTCCGCTGGCATAGATATGTTTGCCATCGGGCGACCAATGGAACCCGGAGATTACGCCATAATTGGCTACCTGGATCGGTTTCCCCCGCTCTCCATTCGGTTTGATCCGCTGAATTTCCCGAGGTTTGTTGCCGTCATACACACCAATCCACTCTCCATCGGGACTCCAGTCAATCCCGAAGGATGGTTTGAATGCTGCAAAGCCTTCGACCTCTCCCTGCGATTCCCCTTGGCGATTCCAAATGCGGACGCACATGTCTTGGTGACGGGTGACAAACAACTGGCTGTCGGGTGACCAAACAGGGGCGGCGGAAGATAGTCCCATTTCTGGTTCGAGAGGAATCTCTATGATCTTGCCCGTGGCCAGATCGTGAAGACAAAGGAGCGACGACCTAGAGCAACTAGCAACCATCGTCCCATCGGGACTGTAAACAGATACAGGATCTGGGGCACCCTTTGGAGTATGGCGATTGGCTTGCAATCTCCCGTCCACGCTCCAGCACGCTCCATCGACAATCAACCGCTTGCCATCAGGATGCCAAGAGAAAAAACGGGGAGTTCTCACGCCGGGAAGCATCTGTTTCAGTTCCAAGGTTTGGGAATCATACAGCCTGGTATTACTATCCTGGGAACCGACCGCGAACAGCTTGTCATCGGGACTAAACTCAGCCATCGGGGTCAGACCGCGTGGCCAGCGGGTATCCACGTTCCAGCGCTTGATGCCAGGGAACTTCGCCGGTCGCATGGCGAGTCCTGGGAGCGCTTCGACGCCCAGCAAATTGGAGCCATCAATCGAGAGAGCCAGGAAACATCTTGCCCCTATCCGCCGTGCCGAACGGTATCCAGGTGCCGAGTTTGGGCAGCGGCGAGGGATCGAACTTGGGGATCTCGGCGACGATTTTGGGGATGATGGGTTTGGTATTGAGTGCCGTCACGCGAGCGGATTCCAGCACGCCGGCGGCGGTGCGGAGTTTGTCGAACTCGCTGTGGCGGAGGAGTTCGACGCGGCCGTCTTCGTATTCGACGTGGTAGATGAGGTGTTTCTCGACGATCTCGGGATCGCCGGAGAGCAAGTCACCGTTGGCCGCCAGCGTGATCGCGGCGTCTGGCGCGACCAACACGGCGCGCCAGAGCGGTTCGAGTGCAGTGTTGCTGCGAACAATTAGAGTGCAGTCACCGCCGGTAGTTGCTAGGAACTTGCCGGTCGGATCCCATTTCATCCAAGTAACTTTATCGTGGCCACTGAAACGCCTGAGCGTCTCTCGCCATGAGCCATCTTGGTTCCCACGGAACAGATGCAGATCTTGTCCTCGTGATGGATTGGACGCAACGGCCAAGCGATTCTCGTGCGGCGCAAAGTCGGTGGCCTGGGTGGCAAATGTGCCGAGAACCTGCCCTGTTGAGCCATCGGGAGCGTATAGTTGGCAAGCAAGGTACTCCTTGTCTCGCCCGCTGTTCACGAACCACTTTCCGTCTGAACTCCAGGAGGGCTGGGTTCCATGAACAGATTCGTCAAGCATTCCCAATTGCCGACCATCTTCACTCCAGATGCCAACGCGATCGTTGAATCCGAGAGTTACCACGCGTTTGCCGTCTGGGCTCCAGGCAGCGCAACGGTCCCCAAAGGAAGACTCCAGCGTCGCATGGAGTGAACCATCCGCATTGACAATTCGAGAAGCGACATTCCAATCCTGCGGAACGAGCGCTTTACTGCCGTCGAGGTTCCAAATGAAACATGCCGTTTGCGCCACTCTGCGTTATGTTCCAGTGGTCAATGACGTCACCTTCCAGGTCGCAGATCTCGATGCCATCTTGGTTTCTAAACAACAACTTGTTTTGACTGGGATGCCAACCCGACCATTTAAGCCCCTTCACCAGCGTGGGTTTCAATTGTTCGCCTGACGGATTCCACACGTGCACTCCCCGCATTTTCTGATCCAGGTTCTCGCCATCTCCGGCTGCTAGACAAGAGCCATCCGCGTTCCAGGCGGCATTGAAATGGAGTTGGTCACGTCCCTTCAACTCAGACGTTGGTTGCCCGCTTGACTTCCAGAACTGGACCCCACCTGCATTCCCAGAAGTGACTAGTGCGACTCCCGCATGATTCCAAGCCAAGCAGCGGAGAAGACTCGCGGTCTTTCCGGTTGCAACCACGCTTGTTTCTTCCCCTACCTTCCAAATTCGCCATGCAAATCCTGGGGTCAGCGCTGGAGCGGCGAGCTGATCACTGTTGGGACTCCAGGCCAGGTCATACCACTCTGGTAAAGTCCCCTCCAACGTCCCACCCTTCGTGCCATCCGAGTGCCACAGTTCGATCGGTCCACGGCAATTTCCCGTTGCGATCCATTTCCCATCAGGGCTCCAAGCGATCCCCGCCATGTGGCGATTGTGCGAATCATTTTCCCAGATTAAGTTTCCGTTCAAGTGATATACGGCGACCGTCCCATCGTGGGCCAATCCAGCAACTTGCTGACTATCAGGACTCCAGGAAACGTATCGTGCGTTGTGGCTGGAACGAACCGTTGTTATTGAATCGTTCGTACGGTTCCAAACCATGATGTTTCCGGTAGCAGTCGCAAGGAAGTTACCATCTGGCGACCAAGCGATGTCGCTCATACCCGTACACGGCAACACTCTCATGGAATGCGTGCCGATCGACCAGACATGAATACGCTTTCCGTAGCTCGCGGATGCCAAAAGACCGGTCCGTGGATGCCAGGTGAGATCGGTTACCTCCTGCGTATCCCCTAACAGTAGATCGATGAGTTCGTGCGATTGGGCATCATAAATTCGGATCTCGCCGGTCCCCGTCCCAACTGCAACCCGCCGATCGTCAGGGCTCCAAGCAACCGCAGTGATTTTCTTTCGCGGCAAATAGGTTTCCGCTTGCCAGCGGCGGACGCCAGGGATTCTTTTTGGATCTGCAACCAACCCTGGCAAGAAATCGCTTCGAACGGGCTCAATCGTGGGGCCGGCTACCACAGGCGGGACATCTGGACTTACCATTGAACCTGGGCTGGATTCGACAGGCGTTGGATCAACTGGCGTCGCGAGGGGAACCGCGTCGCGAGGATGCAACACGGCCGAAAGTTCGACCTTGTCGTTGCGGCGAATTTGGAATCGCTGGGTCCAACTAGTGAAGCCGTCTTTGGTGATTTCCATCTCATGTCGGCCTGCCTTGACCGTGATCTGGTCACGGGGCGAGCTAATCCGAATCTCCTTGCCATCGAGCTGGATCTTGACATCCGGCTCGTTGACGGTGACCTCAACCACGCCCTCGCCGGTATTGATATAGATCACCGCTACAGCGATCAGCAGCGCGGCAGCCCCCAAAACAAGTAGCAACGGCTGCAACCGGCGCCGCGGCGGTACTGCATGAGACGTGCTGAGTGTTTCCGCAAGTCCCGCTGCATTCGCGTCACTGTTGTCCGCACTTGGTTTCGGTTGAATCTCGGGGGGGCCCGTGGCAGGTTCGGTTTTGAGCCTGTGCTCAATCGCCAACAACGCTTGGGCGACTTCTGCCGCTGACTGCGGTCGGCCAACAGGATCTTTGGCTAGCAGGCTGTCCACCAGGGCACAAAACTCAGAGTGCAGATTCGGACAGAGCCTGGCGATTGGCTGCTGTTGTTCGTGTGCCACGGCGATCAGCGTGGCCGTGACGTTCTTGCCCTTGAACGGCGGACGGCCAGAGACCAGGTGATAGAGCACGCTCCCCAGGCTGAACAGATCACAGCGGTGGTCAACTTCTTCCCCATGGGCCTGCTCGGGAGCCATGTACCGCGGCGTGCCGACAATGACGCCGCTGCGGGTCAACCCGGCGTCATCTTTGGCAGTCCGGGCAAGACCAAAATCCAGGATCTTGGCCCAACCGGTGGCTTCGTCAATCCAGATGTTGTCCGGCTTGATATCACGGTGGATCAGCCCTTGCTCGTGGGCGGCGGCCAGACCGGAAGCCACTTCGCGCCCGATCCGCAGTACCTCCAGTTGGCCGAGTTTCCGCTCACGTTTGAGCCGGGTTTGCAGCGACTCACCCCGGAGGAACTGCATGGCTATGAAGGGGACGTTGCTGTCTTCGCCCACCTGATAGATCGAGACGATGTGGTGGTGTTCGATGGCGGCCACCGCTTGGGCTTCGCGCAGAAACCGTTCCTTGGCGGACTTGCTGGCAGCGGCCGAGGGCTTCATCACCTTGAGCGCGATCTGCCGCTTGAGCTGGGGATCTTCGGCCCTGAAAACCACCCCCATTCCGCCGACGCCCATGACTTCCAGAATGCGGTACCCGCCCAGGCGTCCGATCTCGTCCGGTGCTTGCGGGGGGTGGAGAAAGTCAATCGGCTCATCGTTGAGAGGGTCGATGGCGCTGTCGGCTTCGTCGTGCGAGAGAATCTCGTGCTCTTCGCCCAGAGCCAGGGTTTCTTCAGACTGGACGGTTTCGGCCTGGCCGCGAAGTGCGTACGCCCGCTGGATCGCGGCGGACGGGACTTCTTCGTCCGTAGGTAAGATCGGTTTGCTCCGCAGAGGATCGAAGAATGGATCGAGATCGGCCAGGGTATCAACTATTTGCAAACAATGCTCGCAGCCAAACAGATGCGATTCCAGCTCTTCGACGGTTTTGTCGGGTAGTGTTCCGCCCAGAAGTTGGCTCAACGTTTCTCGGTCGGGGCAAGTGATCTGAGGCATTGGGTTGGCTCCAGCTTGGCAGTTGGCCGCGGCAAGACTTCCCTTCAAAGCGGGCTACGTATCAGCGAGTCAAAACGCTACATAAAATGGCAAGAATTAATCCAGTAGTCCATCGAGTTCTTCGCGTAAACGCTTTGGCACACGTAACTGAACGGGCGCATG
>CALOEH010000031.1:0-206359 GCA_942492195.1 uncultured Planctomycetia bacterium
TGTACTTCGATAAGTTACATGTACTATTCTCGTAACCTGCTGCATGTTCGGCAGATAGGAGTTTTCTGCCAGATCGGGAGGTGCGGTCGGTACATCAATTGCAGCTGGCAGCCTTCTCCAATTTCCGAAGCCACTTTAGGGAGTTTCTGTGATGAAGAAGATCGAGGCGGTCGTTCGGCATTTCAAACTCGAAGACGTGAAACTCGCCCTGATCGAGGCGGGCATCCGCGGGATGACCATCTCGGAGGTACGGGGGTTTGGCCGCCAGCGAGGCCACAGCGAGACCTATCGGGGAACCGACTTTGCCGTGGAGTTTGTGCCTAAGAGCAAGGTCGAAGTCATTGTGAACGACGACCAGGTGGACAACGTGATTGACGCCATTGTCCGAGCAGCTCAAACCGGCAGTGTTGGTGACGGCAAGATTTTTGTCTCTGACATTGCCGAAGTTCTCCGTATTCGCACCAACGAGTCTGGCATGATGGCTGTATAGAGCCCATCGAATAGACGCTGCTGGTCATGCCCCCCCGATTTCGCAAAGACAATGGTTCGGCCTGGGCGAATGTTGGAGTAAAACTGCTTCAAGTACCGCAGTTGGTACGTTCTGAAGGGATCCCCCGATTGGGGAGATGCCGCGCGTGAATCATTGGAGATTTCCTGGCGAAACGTTCGAGAATTGAATATGTTGGGGGTGGCAACCGGATCCGGGCAGTTCTTACCGATCTCGGGCATTCGACCGCACGCCACTTCGCTTCGATTCTGATCCGGGGGAAAATCACCATGCGGCAACGTCTCTATTCATCCGCTAGCGCGGCCATGCTGGTGTGCTTGGCTTTGACCGGGATGTTGACAGCGAGTCCTGTCTCCGTCTCCGCCCAAGAGCTGAGTCTGGCCGATTTGATCGAGCGGACCGAGCCCTGCGTGGTGCGGATCGACACCAAACTTTCCAATGGCACCAGCCAAGGAAGTGGCTTTGTAGTGGACGCGCGGGGTTGGGTGGTCACCAATCACCATGTGATTGCCGGCGCGTTGTCAGGTGAGGTCAGTTTTAGCGACGGTGCTAAAGGGGAGATTGTCGGGGTCTTGGCCACCGACAAGTTGCGTGACGTAGCCGTCATCAAAGTTCGCACGGACCACGCCCTGACCGCACTTCCGCTAGCGGTCGAGTTGCCACGGAAGGGAGAAAGCGCTGTGGCGCTGGGGTCTCCACAAGGTCTGTCGTTCACGGCCACCGAAGGCATTATCAGTGCCGTACGCAGTGCGGCCGAAATGAAAGACCAGTTAGGAATCACGGTGGCTGGCAATTGGCTACAAACCAGCGCGCCCATCTCGCCTGGCAGCAGCGGCGGGCCGTTGCTGAATCGCGCCGGTCAAGTGGTCGGGGCGAACGCCAAGACCCACACCGATGCTCAGAACGTCAACTTCGCCATCTGTGCGGCGGATATCAAATACGTGATCGGGCTGTCATCCGACGACCGGATGGACAAGCTGACTTCCGTCAAGCGCGAATCCACCAGCAGCGTTTCGCCTTCGGGCGCGCAGATTGTCTGCAAGCTCCCCGCCGTACGCCGCTTCAACCATCGGTATCGCTTCAACGAGGACTTCGACGATTTCGATAAGACCACCGAACTCAAGACGCAGATCATGCCGGTCAAGTTCAAGGACCAGCGGATCAACTCTTGCGTGTTGGAGGTAACCCTTAATTTTCGAGAACAGAGCGCGTTCCCGTTGGTCTTCTGGGAGATCACCACCACGGCCAGGGCACCGGTGTTCAACACCGGCCGGTTGCGATATCAATTGCTCGTGGACGGTAAGACTTCGTTGATGCCCAGCCCCGTGCACAAGATGGAATTTACCGGACGGGGTAGCATTGCCGAAACCATGATGACCCTGCTGTCCATCGATGAGTTCCTGGAGCTAGTCGTGGCGAACGAAGTCCGAGCCCGAGTCGGGGGACTGGAATACTCACTGGAACGTGATCATCTCGAAGCACTGCGCGAAGCCGCCAGCCGACTTCCTGAAGGAACCACCACGATTGAAGGTCGCAGACGCGAAGGAACAACCTTTCAAGTCCAGTTCGTTCTCGAACGTATGAGCTTGGAAGACGACCCCACGGCAGGGTCGGGTCGGGGTACGGGAAGCGGCGTTGTCATCTCTGCCTCACCAGGAAGTTCGGGAGCCACACGGATCAAGCCAGGGCCTGGAGTTCGACCACGCACTCCAGTCGCCACCACTCCCGCCGGTGGCAGCAACGCCACCGACGAACGAAGCGCCGCCGGCAAACTGGCTCTGGCGAAAGTCTTCATCCAACGCAAGCAGGACAAGATTGCCAAACGGTATCTGCTCGAGATCATGAAAAACTGGCCCAATACCGAAGCTGGTAAAGAAGCCGCGGCGCTGGTCAAGACGTTCTGATGCAATGTAGAACAGTTGTCTCAACTGTTCATTTTCAAAAGCGCGCGAATCGTTTCTCTTAGTCCGTGAACAGTTGGGACAACTGTTCTACATTGCTTGAGCCACGCGATCGCGAACTGCCTGATAGACGTCTGCTGGCAAAGGGCCGTTGGCGGCGGCGGCCAGGTTCTCTGCCAGGTGCAATGGGTTTGCCGTTCCGACAATGGTGCAGTGGCAGCCGGGGTGAGAGAGCGTGGATCGCAAGATGAACTCGGCCGGTTTCATCCCGGCAGGAAGTAGTTCGTCCAGGTTCGCCTTGCTCCATACTTCGTTTAAGGCGGGACGCTGGATCTCGGCCTCCGGACCGCCGTGAGCAATGCCGCCGCGTATGATGATGCCTGCTCCCGTTTCGGCAGCCTTGCAAATCAAATCATGATGCTGTGGGGCGACGCAGGAATAGGGGATTTGGAACACGTCAAAGACCCCCAAGTCAATCAAACCCGGCAACTCTGGCAAAGAACTCGAAGCTCCAAGATGCCGGATCATCCCTTGTTCGCGAAAGCCCAAGAGCAGATCAATCAGGCCGGTTCGCTGCAAAGTTTCGGCGTCACCACCGTGGAACTGAAGGATGTCAACGTAATCCGTTTGCAAACGCTCGAGGCTGGTTGCCAGGTTCCGCTGGACCACCTCCTTTTCCCACAGATGCTTCACTTCCAAATGATCCGCATGCTGGATGTAAGCGCACCCGCATTTGGTAGCCAGGTAGAACTCGTGGCGGCGAGATCCAACGTACTTGCCGATGCGCTCCTCACTCAGGCCATAGTCGGGTGCCGTATCGATGAAGTTAATTCCCGCATCCAGCACCGCGTTGAGAATGGCATCCGCGTCCGGTTCGCTGACGTCGCGCACTCCCCAGGTATGCGGGCCGCGGATCCCCATGCTGCCATAGCCGAGTTGGGTAACGTCCAAACCTGTGCGTCCCAGCTGTTTCCGAATCAGTGTGGTCATTGGGCAGCGTGTTATTTCTGTGAGAACTTTTGCAGCCGGCGTCCGTCCACTTCGGCCACGTAGAGATTGCCTTGCGCATCAAAGGCCAGCATGTGCGGCATCTTGAACTCGCCGGGCGAGGTTCCTTCTTTGCCGATGCGCTGGATGACGTTGCCCTCGGCATTCAGGCGGAGGACCTGGTTCGCACGTCCATCGGCCACGTAGAGTTCGCCGGCGGGGCTCATTGCCATTCCGTAGGGAGCGAATCCGCTCCAAATGTCGAGAAGTTTGCCATCGGCATCGAAGACCTGAATGCGGTTGTTTTCGCGATCACCCACCAGCACACGCCCGGTGCCATCGACGAGGATACTATGCGGCAAGTGAAATTCTCCGCGCCCTTTGCCGCGTGTGCCCCACTTGCCGATCAAACTGCCATTGGGCGAGAACTTGAGGACTCGGCTATTGCCATACCCATCAGCCACGTAGAACACGCCGTTGGGGCCAAACGCCACGTCCGTAGGCTTGTTGAATTGATGATCGCCATCGCCTGGTTTGCCTGTGCCGAGTTCCAGCAAGAGCTTGCCTTGGCGATTGAACTTCAACACCCGATGGGCACCCATGTCCGTCACCCAGAGATGGCCGCTGCCGTCGATTCGCAACCCATGTGCGGTCTTGATCTCGCGGTTTCCCCAAGACCGAAGATACGCTCCCTGACGGCTCAGGCAAACAATGGGATGCTGACCTCGGTGGAAGAGAAACAGTTGCCCTTGGTCATCGACCGAGACGGCGGCGCAAGGTCCCAACGTCATCGTTGCTGGCAACTGCACAAAGTCCGGAACCACGGTGAACCTGCGCTCCGCACCGGGAGCATCGCTCGCCAACATTACCAGAATTGCCAGGCAGAAGATGGTGCGCATGAGCAACCTCGGGTGAAGGTCAATCGGCCCATGGTTCGAATGCCATGCACGCTGCCGGACGAGGCAATGTCGAACAGTTGTCTCAACCGTTCATGGACTAAGAAAAACGTATCGGATCCTTCCGCAGGTGAACAGTTGGGACAACTGTTCGACATACGACATACGTTAGGTTAATTCGTGGATCGGTTCGACCCCGTCATCCACCAAGAACTGGGGGCGGCCGTGCAGGTCAAGGATGGTGGCCTGCGAGGTATCGATGCCAAGGTTTCGGTAGAGCGTGGCAAAGACTTCCTGGAAGCGGACGGGGCGCGAGACCGGTTCGCCTGCCATCCGATCGGTGGCACCAATGACCTGTCCCATCGGCATTCCGCCACCTGCCAACAGGGCACCGGCAACGCGCGGCCAGTGATCACGACCAGCGCGGGCACTAATTTGCGGCGTACGACCAAACTCACCCCACACCAAAACGGACACGTCTTTGTCCATGCCCCGTTCGTGCAGGTCTTCGACTAAAGCAGAAACCCCTTGGTCAAAGACAGGGAAGTCTTCCCCTTCGCGCTTGAAGATGGAATTGTTGTTGCCGCCGTGCCAATCCCACTTGCTGTAATTGACCGTGACCACTCGCGCTCCCGCTTCCACCAAGCGGCGGGCGGCCAGGAAACTTTGCGGCACCCGAGGAGCACCGTTGCCGTCCATGAATTTGGTTGGGTCGCCGGTGCCGTACCGCTCCACGACGCGGGGATCTTCTTTCGAAAGATCCAAGGCTTCTGCCAATCGACTGGATGTGAGCACGCCCATGGCTTGTTCGTTGAAGGCGTCCATACCGGCCATCATGCCGCTGGCATCCGTATCGCGGCGGAATTGGTCGATGCTGGCCAGCAAACTCTTGCGGTCTGCCAGGCGGTCGGTCGTGATCCCGTTGAGAACCATGTCGTTCTTGGTCTGGCCCAACGGCTGGAATCCGTTGTAGGCATGCCCTAGGAAACCAGGACCGGACTCATTGTAGGGACCGTGCGTGCAGGTATAGCAAAGGCTCACAAACGGCGGTGAGGCCAGCGTCCGTGGGCCGAGTACCTTGGCCACGGCTGAGCCCAATTGCGGCCAACCCCCGGTAGGAACCCGACCTTGCCGCGTACGCCCGGTGTAACACTGGATGGCATCGTGGCCAGCCTGGGCATCGCACAGCGAGCGGATCACGGTGAACTTGTCCATCATGCCGGCAATCTTCGGCAACAGTTCGCAAATTTCGATGCCTGGCACATTCGTAGCAATCGGCTGCATGGGGCCGGCAATCTCAACCGGTGCCTCGGGCTTGAGATCGAAGAGGTCCTGGTGCGGCGGTCCCCCGACCAGGTAGACCATGATCACTGCCTTCTTGGAATTGGAGATCCCCGCCTGAGCTTCCATGGCTAACAATTGAGGAAGCGTCAGCCCTGCAGCGCCCAGAGCTCCCACGCGCAAGAAGTTGCGGCGCGAAATGCCATCGCACATTGGCTGTGACTTATCAACCGGGTCCAGAATCTTGAGCATCGGTCGCATCTCGTGGGGGATTCTCTACCATCCAAACCAAAACACATAAGGGAAAGTCTATGCCTGATCGGGCTGGACAACAAGGTCTCTTCCGAATTGGCGATGGACCGCCTCCTCTCAAGGGGGGGCGTGCACCAGGCGGCCAAATTGATACAGCCTGCCCTGTTTGACTTTGCCGCAAGCCGGTCAGCCAGCGATGCCGATTGCAGAAGATGATGGCCTCCGTGACGGCAAGTACTTGTTCCTCATCAGTCAAATCAAATGACCAACGGGAGCGAGTGCTGGCAGGTGAGCGGAAGCTCAAAGTTGGTTCGAGGTTCTACCTCGTTCGCTCTGTCTCTTGAATTGCGAGAGGGGAAACCTATGACCGAAGTCTCGGCCAACGCGGCCATCCAAAGTTTGCTCGCGGCGCAAAAATCGGCCGTGCACAACCAGATTGGCTTTGCCGTTGCCAAAAAATCGCTCGACGCCCAACAGGCTGCCGGCGACGCCGTCAACCAACTTCTGCAAGACGCCGCGAGTCTCGGTAAAGCCATTGGCAAAGGGCAAGGTCTGGACACCTTGGCCTGATTTTAGCACCTGTGCCGGCCATTTCTCAGACTACTGATCGCCAAAGATCCTGGTCCGCACAGCGTCAGGATCGCCATCCAGCGGGATGCGATGAATCGATCCGTCTCCGTTGCCGACCTGGACGGAATCATTCCAATACGTCCCCAAGCCGCCGATCGGTTTGGTTGGGTCGAACTTCCAATCGCCTGGTTGCGTCCACACCAACGCATTCTCCTCGCTCGCTTCTACCAAGACCACGCGCCGCGAAACACCATCGTCCAGCGCCGGCCCTTGCTTGCCAGTGAAGGGAGCGTTCTTCCCCGTGACAAGCATGTAGACCGACTTGCCTGGCTCGGGCGCCATCGGATTCATGAACACGCCGGGCCGCTGCTGGATCAACGTACGGTTGTGGGCGCTGTCCCAAGGTTCGTCCAGATGAAACTGCTTGTAGAGCGCTTCCTGATCCAGGTAGGGGAGCAGATGCACTCGCCAACTCAACAGCGGTTTGCCATCGGCGTCATAGTTGGCAGGCGCAGGGAAGCGGTTCCCGTGGTCTTGGGCGTACAGGTGCATGGCCAATAGCAGCTGCTTCATGTTGTTGGCGGACGTCGCTCTTCTAGCGGCCTGCCGCGCGGCCTGAATGGCAGGGAGCAGCATCGCTACCATGACTCCGTTGGTGGCCACCTGTCCCATGGCTGAACCTTCGATCTGAACATCCGTGTCCTCCACAATGGTCGGCTTCAACTGGCCGGCAATCTGCTGCAAGATGCGCTGGGTGTATTGCCCACTGGCAGCTTGCAAAGGATCTTCAGGATCGAACGATTGGGATAGTTGCGATTGCAGAAGCTGAAAACCAAAATCCATGGCCGCTTCCGAAGCTTGGGCCAGCTGTTGGGCATCTTCCGCTTTCTCCGTGTGCAGCTTCAACTTGAGTTTCACAGGTGCATCCAGCATCTGGCGAATAGAAAGCCACGTCTCAACCAGCGTAATCGACTTGGCAGCTCTGGCGAGATTGGCCAACGGCGGGGGGAGTTGTCCCAGCAAAGGTTCTATCGGCGTCAGTGCTTCACCAATCAGGCTCCCATCTGCCACCGAGTAAATGTCTCCCTCGCGCTGTTGCGTGAGGAGCCGATTCACCTGCTCCGAGTTTCCGTTGGCCTGCCACATTTCCTTCAACAACATTCCAGCTCCGACCAGCAGCGTTCGGTCGTCTGGCATGCCGAAGTTGGGGGTCACGTCATCTCTACCTTGCCAAAAGGTTCGGTCCCCATCACGAACGAGATCGCAAAAGGGGCGAGTCTCAGGCATCACGCTCTCTGCCGGATAAGGCTGCGAGAGCCGAATCACGACGACTGCCTGAGTGTCCTGCTTGGCTACTTCCACACGCTGAACCACCACCACCTCAGTGATGTGACTCAGCTCCACGCCCAAGACCTTCTTGCAAACGGCGTCATAAATTTCCCATGGCATCATCTCGGCAACAGGGTCTGCCATGATCTGTTGCGGATGGGTGACGGCCAGCGCCGAGAACTCGTTGGGAACGTACTTCGCCGACTCCAACAGCGGTTCGGCTTGCGCCAGATTGACGGCTGCGGCTAAGAAGATAACGACCCCTGCCGACCAACTCTTTGAGAATGCCATCTGGAAATCTCCTACCCTCTGCATTGAAGAATATGGTGTTGCGCGATGTAGTCCTACAGGTGATGCTACGTGGAATGCGCGCTGCTGGCAATGTTGTACTCCCTGGTTAGTTGGGCTGCCTGGCATTGCGTGAAGGAACGGAGAAGAACCCTGCGCCGAAGCCTCCACCGCCCATGCCGCCAAACCCACCACCTGTCATTCCATCTCCGGACTCCACGCGGCGAATCACATCGGCAATTTCGTCATGGGTCTTGCGCGCTTGGCGGATGATTAGTACGGCCCGCGGTACGACCACGGTTGCCCCGCCCGGCGGAGTCCCCTGAGGGGTTGCCGCAGGCTTCCCGACCGTCTGAATCTCCGGTGCCGAGGCCACAAGTGTCACCTGACCATCTGCCTGAGGTTTGGCTTCACTCTTCCAAGAGTCCGGCGATACCAGGTTGGGCAACAGCTTGGCAAGGTCTCTGGCAACGTTTTCGTGCATCCGGTAGTAGACGGTGATGATTTCGTTCGCGCGCTGCTCGTCTCGTTTTCTCGGCTTCGATGCCCTAAGCGCAGCCCTGTAGGTCTCCAGCAGTTCGAGCACTTCGTCGTGAACGGCCTCTTGGTGCGAGATGACCATGGTGCCAGGTTTGGCGAAGCTGATGGAGCCGGGACCTCCGACCACGTCCCAAGAGGTTGGCTCGGTTTGTTCGGTGACCGCTTCGAGCAGGGCGTCAGACTCGTCCGCGTTGCGACACAGATCGCGGACGTCATACACGGCGGTCTTGAAGAACGCCTCGGCAGCTTCGACACTGGTCACCCACAACAGACCGTCTCGCAGAATCCAAGTCAGATCCAGATCCATCAGCATCGCTTGCAGCACGGTTTCCAGCTTGCGTTGGGTCAGCTTCAGCGTCACCGGCTCGCGTTCGCGGATCCGCTGCTCACGAAGTTCGGCAACATCCAGCCGGATGTCAGTTTTGGCAATCGCGGCCAGTTCGCGAATGGCAATCTCAAGCGGCGTATCCACAAACTCCACGCTCACGTCCTCCTGCAACTTCTGCCGGAGTGCCAGGTGCTGGGGAGGATCGTACACGTAGGTCTGTCGGGCGTGAGCCCGGAGTACCTTGAGCACGCCTTGCACCTGACGCTGCAACTCGCCGGTTTGGCGAACGATCAACACATCGCCCAAGGCATTGAGAACGGCCGGGCCACCCACTTCGGACCAAGTGGTAGGAGCCACGGTGCTGGCGAGCATATCGACCAATTGATCCATCTCATAACCGCTATCCAGCAGATCTCCCACGTTGTAAGGGAGTGTCGTTTCGGTCTCTCCGGCTTCTTCGAAGGAAGTCAGATGCAAAATTTCATCTTGGTAGTACCAATCGACCCCCAGCCTTCTCAAGCGGTTGAGTAGCAGGTAAATGGGCGCGTTGTTCAGGGCATCCGAAACCGGCTCGGCCGTCGAGATGCCGATGCTCGCCAACGCGTTCTTGTCAACCAGCACCACCGGCTGCTGTTTGTCCTGGAGCCACTGCACCACCTCACGAAGCGATGAGTCCGAGAAGTCTTGCGTGGCCATGGCAGCCAACTTGGCCGGAACCAAGCTGGCAGGATCAATCGTCTTGGGTTCATCAGCAATAGTAGGAATCGGGACTTCTGCCTCAGCCTTGGGAGGATCCTGAGCGGCTGGCAGGGGACATCCACCCCCAGAGTGCCAAGATGGCGAAAGCTGCACGTGCGAACTGCGTGGACATGGATCTGTTCCTTAGAAATGCGGGTTGCCCTGCGTCCATCTTCCTTAACGCGCAGTCGGAAGTCCAACAGTTTGACGTTCGGCGAAGGCACGATTGCAGTTGCCTCGGAGAATCTGAGGCACCCAGATTGCTCGCCCAGGATGGGTCTACAGGAGACATCCGCGCGCTCGGCACGGAGAAAGAGCTCGAAACACTTCAACGCATTCCAGCCTATTGCCAACCACCATTGTCAGAACCCGTCACCTGACGCCTGGCTGCCGCAACTCAGGCGGAAAGGTGCGACCAGGCTCGATCGCCAAAGAAGGCAGTGCGATGGTGCGGTTCCAGCTCGGTCAGCCGGTGATGCACGTGTTGCGAAAGGACGCTTGGATGCTCTGCGGTGGCGAGGCGTTTCGCCATGTAGCCAAGTTCGATCATTGGCATTCAGTTTTGGAGGTACCAGTACTTCTCGATCTTGATGAACTCGATCGATTTCCCCCCGTCTATTCTCTCCTTTAAAGTGAAAGTGGCCTTCGTTCCGGTGTCATCCAAGTCGGGCTTCGCATCCTTGATCTCCTTGAGAACTTGGAGCAATCGCTGGGCTTTCCGCTCGCCGAACGTTTTGGCAAACTCCTCCAGCGACATTTCTTCTGTAATCCTCTTGAGGTCGGCAGGAGACGCGAAGTTCTTAACGAAGGTCTGGTACTCCTTCGCTTCCAAGAGGCGAACCCCCTCTGGAATAGCGGTTTCCAGTGTCTTTTGCGTTTCGGGTTTAACGTCTTGCGCAACCACCGGAGTAACGGACGCAACGGTGATGAAGCCGAGAAACATAAGGCGGATCGACTGCATTGCACAACTCCTACGAATGAAAAGTGGACGAACGTTTCGGATAGCGCGGCTGGGAGTTGACGCTACCGAGCGAAGCGAGCCAGCCCGGCCTATTCCCGCTCGCCTTCATCCGTTTGTTCTGTTGTTGTTGGCAAATCTCAAGAACCGAGCGGGGCTTTATTTCTCCCAAACTCAGTTTAGTGAACAACAACTCAATAAACTAAAACAGGCACTTTCAAACTGTGAAATCATATCCGAGTGACTCCAACCTGGCTTCAATAGCAATCGTCGGTTCGCAAGTCGGCTATCGAGTGGACTGAATGGGAATCGAACCCAACTCACCGACTTTGCAAGAGTCAGTCGCCACCAAGGAACATGTCAGCCCGATGTTTTCGCCGTGTTGAAGAAGTGGCGGGTCCGGGGGTCGCACCCGGCGGTTCAGGCTTATGAGACCCGAATGAGCACTGGCCCACCCGCTCTGTGAGAGTTCGCCGCTCCGATTTACCGATTCGCTGTTCGTCAAGTGACACGGACGGGAATCGAACCCGCGTAGGCGAGATTGAAAGTCTCGCTGCAAAACCAACATCGCACCGCGCCGTGGTCGGACAAGTAGTCATTACGCTCCGTCGTGATGACAACCGTGGCGTGTCATCTCGCAACGTAGCAGGATCTTTGGAATCACAACCCGAAGCGTGAGCGACGAGACACAGATGGCGACGCCGCGTGTCATGCTTCCTCACTGACGCTTCGGGTTAGGATTCCAAATGTCCCCTCAAATACCCAGAACAGGATTCGAACCTGCAGCCTCCCGGGTTTAAACCGGACCGCTCTACCTGTTGGCGTATCTGGGCGGCTTGTTTCGAACTTCTCTGGCAGTAGTCCCGGGCGGAATCGAACCACCGTTTCCTGTGTGTAAAACAGACGTCTTCGCCGTTGGACCACGGGACCAAGGTTCTTCTGAACGAAGAGCGTCCAGCGGGAGTCGAACCCGCACATCCGCCATGGCAAGGCAGTAGGCTACCGCTACATCATGGACGCAATTGAGTGAGTGCACTGCATACTGAAGACATAAAAAAAGGCCCCGTGTCGCACCTGACACCGGGCCTTGAGAGCTACAGCTCAGCAAGCAACCAGTTCACCAGCGACGTGCATGCAACCAGATCGCCACGGCCATGGGGTGGCCCGTTTGCTCGTTGACTGCGTGTTCGTTCGCGTTGACTAAGTGAAGGTTCATGGCTCCGTTTCCAGTAAGCTTGCGGCCTCTGCCGGGGTGTTCGGGATCGAATCCCCCACGGCAATGTTTCGTTTGTCTGCACGTTTAGACGTACGAGTCCGCTAAAGGTTCGCACAAAACAGAAAAATCTTGCGGCCGGTTTTTCGGTCTCCTCAAAGATTGACGAATCGCCGCGTGCGGCCAGGGTGCGTATAATTCCCGGCTGTTCACTAACCCCTCTGAATCTGAACACTGGGCCGATCATGTCTCTGGACCCTAATGAACTCGAAGAACTGACCGGTGCGGTCGAACGACTCGAAGACCCTGGCCTGGCGATTCAAATTGCCAACGTGATGGGCGAGCCGATCGAGTTCACTATGTCGAAGTTGCCGGAGTCGGTTGCCCGCGGTATCCAAGAGGCCACGGAGTCTGCGCTGCGAGTTTCGCTGCGGATGGCGGTGGCTACCATGAGCAAGAAGGAAGCTGGCAAACGCCCCGCTGCCCGCATGCACCGTTTTCTCTCATCGCTCAGCGGTGCCGTCGGGGGAGCGTTTGGGCTGCCTGCGTTCGCGGTCGAACTGCCGGTCTCGACCACGATCATGCTGCGTTCCATCGCAGACATTGCCCGCAGCGAAGGGGAAGACATTCATACCGCCGATGCGCAGTTGGCCTGCATTGAGGTCTTCGCGCTGGGGAGCAGATCATCGGCAGATTCCAGCAGTGACACGGCGTACTACGCCACCCGGACGGCGTTGGCCAGGGCGGTGTCAGAAGCCGCGCAGTTCATCGCCAAGAAGGGGCTGGTAGAAGAAGGAGCCCCGGCCATTGTGCGGTTGATTGCCAAGATCGCCTCGCGATTCAGCGTTTCGGTCTCGCAGAAGTTTGCCGCCCAATCCGTACCGGCCATCGGCGCCGCAGGCGGGGCCGCCGTCAACCTGCTCTTCATCAGTCACTACCAGGAGATGGCCCGAGGGCATTTCACCGTTCGCCGCCTGGAACGCAAACACGGCGCTGAGCTAATCCGCAAAGAGTACGAACGCCTCAGCCACAGCGAAACCGTTGACGTCACCCCCGAGCCGCCAGCCGACAAAGGCGAATAGTATCGTAACGCACGGAGAACAAGTTCGGGTTTGAGCCGGAGAAACAGAGCTCACCGCAGAGATCGCGGAGGGGGCAGGTCTCGGACGCCCCGTCTGGTCCAGATCGAGCATTCGTAAGTTTGCGAGTTTCGCCAACGGAGTCGATTCAAGCAACGGGTCATCTGCCATCGGCTCCGCAGCAGACCCTTGTACACCACGCGCCTGGTACATTAGAAACAACACATCCTGTTCGTTCCCCAAGCACCTCGATCGTAGGAAATCGGGTCTGCTGGGGATACTCTTGCTGGAGTGTTGAGCCGTGCCGCGTGTGATGGTTACCCCTTCGGTGTATTTCCACATTGATGGACCCTACCGAGAGATTCTCGAGAAGGCTGGCCTGGAGGTGGTGTACCCTTCGAGCATCGAGTCCGTTCTCGAACCGCAGACGTTGATCCGCGAGCTCGACGGAATTGACGCCGTGGTCGCCAGCGTGGAACCGTACCCTCGCGAGGTGTTGGCTGCTTGCAAACTCAAGGCGATTGCCCGAATGGGGGTCGGCTTTGACTCCGTCGATCTCGACGCGGCGACGGAAAACGGAATTGTGGTCACCATCACCCCTGGTACCAACGAACACTCCGTGGCGGAGATGGCCATCGCGCTGATCACGGGAGTTTCGCGAGGGCTGCCGTGGCGGTATCAAGAGGTCCTCACCGGCAAGTGGACCAAACGCAAACTCCCCCGCCTGGCCGGTCAAACGTTGGGCCTGGTAGGACTGGGGCGAATTGGCAAAGCGATGGTTCCCCGAGCCTTGGGCTTGGGACTCCGCGTGCTGGCTTACGATCCCTACATCGACGAAGACTTTTGCCGTCAGGCAGGAGTCAAGCCGGCCAGCCTGGACCAGCTTTTGAGTTCGGCAGACATTGTCAGCCTGCACCTTCCCGCCACCGCAGAGACGGCTGACCTGATCAACGCGAACTCGCTTGCCCAAATGAAGCAAGGGTCCGTCCTCATCAACACTTCTCGCGGAGGATTGGTGGACGAAGACGCACTCGCCGCGGCCTTGCAAAGCGGCCACCTTGCCGGTGCCGGCCTGGATGTATTCAAAGTCGAACCGCTCCCACTCACCAGTCCCTTGCTCCAGTGCCCCACGGCACTGCTGATGCCGCATCTCGGCGGCCTGGACGTTGACTCCGAGCGTGCCATGGGCAACATGGCGGCCGAGTGCATTGTCAACCTCTTCCAGAACCGCTGGCCTGAGGAATGCGTCATCAACAAGACGGTCCGCGACGGGTGGAAGTGGTAGGTCCTTGTTGCAACCCGAAGCGTCGGCGAGGACGCGTACCAAGAAACGCCTCGACGTGCGCACTCCGGCCAGGATCGAACAGTAGGTGGTAGCCTACGCCGGTTCTGTCTGATCCCCGAGCGACTCCTGCGAACCGGTGCTGCGTGGGGGAAGTTGGACCAGCACCCCTCGGAGGAATTTTGCCAGGCGGTCCGAGTGGACCAAGGCGCGTTCTTTGAGTTGGTAGAAATCCTTGGCGCTGCCAGGTCGATTCCAGACGGCGCTCAGCGCCGCGCCGAGTCTGGCGGACGTGGACTCTTGCTTCAACAGTCGCTCGACTTCGTCCGGCAGGCGGTCGTTGACACCATCGCTAATGATCCGGAGGCTGAGAAACCGCACCTTCCGCTGTCGGCAAACTTCGGCCACCGCCCAACTTTCCATGTCCACTGCCAGAGCGCGGTGTTGTTGGCCCAGTGCCTGTTTGGCGTCAGGGTCTCCCACCAGTTCGGTCACTGTCAGCAAACGGCCGACGTGCAGGCCGGGAGTCTTGGCCACCACTTCCGGAGAAATCTTGAAGTCAATCCGCAAGACGGTCCCCTTGCCGTCCACAATTTCGTCTGCCATCAGGATCGCGCCGCGCGGAATGTCCGCTTGCAGCGAACCTGCGAATCCGGCGGAGACCACCCAATCTGGCTGATGGGCGTCAATCACGGCGGCCGTTGCTTGGGCGGCAGCGGCGGGTCCCACTCCCGAGATCACCAGCGCGAGTGCCCGCTCATCCAAGGTGGCGTGTTGGACCGTGAAGCCGGCTCCCTGCAACTTGCTGCGAGATTCGTCCAGCAGATCGACGAACCCACCCGCCTCGACATCCAGGGCAAAGACAACGGCCAGATCACTTTCGATCGGCGAGGCCGGACCTTGTTCGTCGGCACCTTGAACATGCTGCCGCACGGCCTCTTCGACCGTTGCGTACACCTTCTGATGCGCCGCTTGTTGGATGTAGCGGGCAAGTAACCATTGAAACATCAGTTGGCTCCACCGCACAAGGCGGGAGTTTTCGTCACGATGGGTTCCCTTGCAGGTAATGATCGACAAACGCGAAGGCCTGAGTATAAGCCGCATCAACGGCTGTGGGGTCGGCTCCGGCCAAACCATGTTCTCCATTCTGGATGGTCAGGAGTTTGTGGGGAACCTTGTGTTTTGCGAACTGCGCGGCCATTTGCTCGGAGAGTTCATACGGCACGTCGGTGTCTACCGTGCCGTGGATCATAGCGCAGGGAGGATACTTGGCGGTGACGTTCTTGACTGCCATGAAGGGGTAGAATTTCTCCGGCTCGGTCAGCGGATTCCAGCCACTTACGGCCTGCGGCCAACTGCCATGCTGGCGGCAGTGTTGATAGAACGCGCCGCCGTCCCCTTTGCGCTGTCTCGAATCTGAGATGACTGGTCCGCTCACCTGGCTCTGGGCCTCGGCCTGAGTTAGGTTCACCTGGTGATGCCTGGGATGAGGGCTCGGTTTGCTATACCAAGGGCCGACCAGATCGCCATATCCCCACAGCGACAGCAACACGGCGGGTGGCGGTTGGACGCGGAATCCGCTGGTCAAGGTCAAGTATCCGCCGGCGGACCCTCCGGCCACGGCAATCTTGCCCGGATCCAACTCAAAACGCTGTGCGCCTTCGCGCCGAACCCAAGCCAAGGCGTCTTCGACATCCGAAATGATCTGCGGCAGTTGCGTCTCCGGGGCCAGGCGGTAGTCAATGGAAATCAGCGCATGCCCTGCTCCCAGAGCCCACTCTTTCACGCGATTGCTGACCCCCGCCCGATGTCCATTGATCAGCGCGCCTCCATGAATCCAAACCACCGCTGCGCGGGACGGTTGCCGGGTTGGGCGGTACACGTCCGCCTTGATCTCGTGGCCAGCGACATTCTTGTACGTGTAGGTTTGCATGTCCATGACCGGAGGGCTTGCCTCGGCGTCGCTGCCTAGGAACGAAAGTCCATACCAGGCGGCACTGCATGTGGCACTACGTGTGGCAATACGGTGCAGGAATCGGCGGCGGGTTATTGGGGGCATGTCAACCGTCCTTTGTCGGGGACTCGACGACCGATTCGAAGTCTGGCAGTCGGCAGTGAAAAGGAAACCTCACCAAAGTTTCCCATGAGACCGGCACGGCTACAATGATCTTGCCTCAAATCTGGTATGGGGACGCAAGATCCTTTGTGGTTCGTGAACAGTTGAGACAACTGTTCTACACTGCAAACGTGCCGATCGCTTTGATGCCGGAGTTGGAGAGTTCGAGCACATGCTTGGTGATCGGGTAGCCGGAATTGCGAAATTCCCGTACCACCACGGGTGCCAACCGACCGAGCAGTTCGCGTTGATCGTGGGGAATGACATACGCGAAGTCACGGCACGGAGCCACTACGAATACCGGCCAGCCTAGGGCTGGTTCGACCAGTTGGCGAAAGGCAGGCGAGAGGATCAACGCGGCCTTGAACGAAGTCTCTTCCAGCGACAACATTCCCAGCCTGAACCCATCCGCCTCGCCGACTTCCAACTGGGTCTGATCGATCAGGGCCGTCATGTTCCGTTCGGCCTGATCGGCAACATCCGCCCTGGTGCGATTCCACGATTCCAGTGAAGACTCAGTGATCCAAGCAATGTGCGCCCCGTCATTCAACGTGTAGACGAAAACCTTGTTCAGTTCGTCGTTGACGGCATCCAACAGCACGCCGTCAAAACCGGTCTCATAGTTGGCGGGTTCGAGCGAATAACGTACCTGACCGCAGATGTCTTCCCAGGCAGGTTCCTCCGAGCACGAGACATTGCTCACTCGTTCGGCAAACCGGACGATAGCCTCGGGGTCTTGATCGCGCTCGTAGTTGCGGCGGATGTTATCCAGGTTGACCATGATAGTCTGCCCTTGGACTTCAACCTGGTACAGCTCTTCGAACGTGAACGTGTAGGCGATCCCCCGCCGTTTGAGTTCGGCACGGAAGTGATCATCTGCAGTTGCCATCGGCTTCCTGATTCGTGAAAGTTCCCGCGGTTCGTTGGTACTGTGACCTGACGACCGGTTTACGGTTCGTCCGCTCGGGCTTTCAACAGCGGTTGGAGTTTCTCTCTCACGCCGGGAATGACGCGAGCCGCATTCTCATAGTAAACTTTCTTGAGAACGTCATCCGGCAGCCCCAGGCCAAAGATGTTCCAGAGTCCTTGCGGTGGGAAAGGGTTCTCCGCGTAGGCGAAATTCTCGTCCCGGGTTTCCAGGAATCGCCAATGTGGGAACAGTCGCCCCGGTGCCCTAGGTCCATCGGTGCCGAACATGATCCGGTCTTGGTACTTCAAAAAGAACTGGCGGGCGGTATACGGTTGACGCCCCAGTTCGGCAATTCGCGACGCAATTTCCACGTACAGGTTTGGGTACGTGTCCAACCACTGGCCTACCGCGGCCAGGTCTTCTGGGTTGTTGGCCACATGAGCGCCAATGAAGGTGGTTTTGGGGTGTCGGGCGATCACGCGATTTCGCGCATCCAAGAGTTCGCGGCGCGATGGAAACTCGTCGCCGTAAAAACTCCAGTCGGGATGCCGGTGCAGTTCTTCCCACCGTTCGTTCTTCTCATCAATTGGCAAGAAGAATGCGGCCGGATCGGCAGTATGAATCAGCACCACCAGGCCGAGTGAACCGCAGGCATCCCAAATGGGGTCCCAGCGTGGATCATCAATCTTGAGTAGCGAACCGTCCGCGTTGCGGTACTCGAGCCCAAACCGCTTGAAGACCTTGAGCCCTGAGGCTCCCTTGGCCTTGGCCTGGCGAAGTTGCTCAACGGTATGCCTGGCGAAACCGGGCTGGTTGCACGCCCAAGTGGCTGGGTCCTCTTGTTTGCCACTGCCTTGCCAGTCCACATTCGCAAAGACCACAAACCGATTGATGTGCTCTCCCAGGTAATCCAAGTGTTCGTCGAAGTCCTCATCCAGGCGGCCGTCGAGACTGACGCACATGGCAATGTTGTGGTCGTCCATCACCTTGATGAAATCGTGCAGCAATTCTTTGGAATGCATGAACCGATACCGTGGGTGCGTATGCACGTCCACCACGGGGAACTTTGCCTGGGTCAAATGGTGCTCGGGGACTTGCAACATGGACTGAGGTCGAAAATTGTCCAACGCCAGATTGCGGCCGTCGCGGCCATCGAGCGGTGCAGGCTCTGGATTGGAGTTGGCCTGCTTGGGAGGTTCTTCTCCCCAGGCGTGCGGCACACCCAGCAGGATCAACAAGAGCAGCAACATTTGTCGAATGGTATCCACCAACATTCTCCGAGTTGTGATCGCAGCGGTGAGTGCGTTATGAGGGTGCGTCCATGCGACTGGCAAGCGTTCGAAGGCTCGCCCTGGCAAAACCTCCTGGCCTTAACCAGCACTGTACCCTTCGATCATTCGTCCCACCAGAAAGGCGAGGACACCGGTGACCAGGAACAGCAACATCTGCCCTAGATTGATGCTGTTGGTGAGTTGCAACACCATGCCCAACGGGGGGAGTACCAATCCGACGTGCTGGAGAAACTTGCCCAACAACTGCATGCCAACGATATCCTGAATTCTCAGTTCTTAGAAACCGGCGAAGAAAGACTTACGCATTTTCGAATCGGAGATGCTTAAGCGATGCTGCGACCGCCAACCGGAATGATATGTCAGAGCTTAACTCACCGCGGAGAGCGCCGAGACAAGAGTTCTATAATTTCGGCAATCCGTGTTGGAGTGGGTTTTGTTCTTCGACAAGCCAGACGGTAGCCGCATCTCTCGCTGCAAACCTCCGCGATCTTTGCGGTAAACTTTGTTTTCCCGGTTCAAACCCGAAGTTGTCGTGCGTTACATTGGCGACCATCTGGAATTGGCTCTTGAATGGTCGCCGAAACTCCAACGGGGGCTCGGCTACCGATTGTTTTCCATCTCTTCGATGTAGCGGCGGAGTCGTTCGACTTCGTCCTTCAAATGCCGGACGTTGAGCATGGTTTCCACCCGTTTGAGCAGTTCCAGTTTGTTGACGGGTTTGCTGAGAAAGTCGTTGGTGCCGGCGCTCACCGCTCGTTCGATATCCCCTAATTCGTTGAGTGCGGTGACCATCAGGATCATGATGTCCTTGGTGGCGGGGTCTTCTTTGAGCTGCTTGCAGACTTCGAAACCGCTCAGCTTGGGCATCATGATGTCCAGCAAGATCAGGTCAGGCTTGAACTCGGCCACCTTTTCGAGCGTGTCTCGGCCATCGATGGCCACGGCCATGTCGCAATCGACGTTGTTGAGATAAACCTCCAACAGCTCGACGTTGGTCGGATTGTCGTCGGCAATCAGGATACGGCTTTTTCGGTCGGACATTCGAGAGGGGCCTTCTTGCAGGTCGCTGCACAGGATGGAATAAAGCTGCACTCCACCGATTATAGGAGTTCGTGTCCCGCTTGAGAACATGCAGCCCCCCCGATCCCCGATGCGTGACGTATCCATCCAATCACGAACTTGCGAAACCCGCGCACCACCCAAGGCTGCACGCTGAGAAACGGATCAACGGGCGATTTACCTTCTGAGCTTCTATCGTTCCGCCCGTTACTCTTCTTGATCGCGAAGCGTGGCAAGCACCGTGTAGTCTTCGAGCGTGGTGGTGTCTCCCACCGTCTCTTTGCCGGCGGCAATGTCGCGGAGCAAACGCCGCATGATCTTGCCGCTGCGAGTCTTAGGAAGCGCGGCCGCAAACCGAATGTCGTCCGGCGTGGCGTGGGCTCCAATTTGCTGCCGAACATGCTTCTTCAGTTCTGCCCGCAACTCGTCCGTGGGCTCGGCACCGTGAATGGTAACGAATACCGAAACGGCCTGACCCTTGAGGTCGTGCGGACGCCCCACGGCAGCGGCTTCGGCCACTTTGGCGTGGCTGACCAGAGCACTTTCAATCTCTGTGGTGCTGAGCCGGTGTCCAGAAACATTGAGCACATCATCCAACCGCCCAAAGATCCAGTAGTACCCGTCGGCATCGCACATGGCGTTGTCCCCCGCCTGGTATTTGTGGGGAACACGACTCCAGTACTGGTCTTTGTACCGCTCGTCATCCCCCCAAATGCCACGCAGCATGCCTGGCCAAGGTTGGGTGATGAGTAGCATCCCTTGCTCACCGGCACCGACCGATTGATCCTTCTCATCGACGATATTCGGTACGATGCCGGGCAGCGGCTTGGTGCAGCTTCCTGGTTTGGTGGTGGTGGCCCCTGGTAGCGGGCTCATCATGATGCCGCCGGTTTCGGTCTGCCACCACGTATCGACAATGGGGCAGCGTCCGCCGCCAATTTTTTCATGATACCAGAGCCAGGCGGCGGGATTGATCGGTTCGCCGACCGAGCCCAACAGGCGCAGGCTGGACAGGTCGGACTTCTCCGGCCACTTGTCTCCCCATTTGATAAAGGCGCGAATGGCGGTCGGTGCGGTGTACAAGATATTGACGCGGTGCTTTTCGACAATCTCCCAGAATCGGCCTTCGTCCGGCCAATTGGGTGCCCCTTCGAACATCAGAGCCGTGGAGCCTGCCGAGAGCGGGCCGTAGACAATATAGCTGTGCCCTGTGACCCATCCGCAATCGGCGGTGCACCAGTACACGTCTTCTTCGCGATGGTCAAAGACCCATTCGAAGGTCTTCTTCACGTAGAGGTTGTATCCGGCGGTGGTGTGCCGAATGCCTTTGGGTTTGCCGGTCGAACCGCTCGTGTAGAGGATGAACAGCGTGGTTTCGCTATCCAGTGGCGTGGCGGGACAGTCGGCCGAAGCGTTGTCTGTTAGGTCATGCCACCAAACGTCACGTCCTTCCTTCATGTTGACGTCATTGCCGCAACGTCGCAGCACGATACACTTCTCAACCGTGGGAGACTTGTCCAAGGCGTCATCCACGTTGACCTTGAGCGGCAGCTGCGAACCGCGCCGCCACCCGCCGTCGGCGGTGATGACCAACTTGGCACTGGCATCATTGTTGCGGTCGGCAATCGCTTCGCTGGAGAAACCACCGAAGATCACCGAATGGATAGCGCCGATTCGGGCACAGGCCAACATGGCGATGGCAAGCTCAGGCACCATTGGCATGTAGATTGAAATCACATCGCCGGCCGTCACGCCGAGGCTCTTGAGCCCATTGGCAAACTTGCAGACTTCGCGATGCAACTGCAAGTAGGTCAGCGTCCGGGTGTCCCCCGGTTCGCCTTCCCAGATGATGGCCGCCTTATTGCGGCGCGGCCCGTCGAGATGAGCGTCGAGACAGTTGTAGCTGACGTTGGTTTTCCCACCGACAAACCACTCGGCGAACGGTTCCTGCCAATTGAGCACGGACTGAAACGGTTCGAACCAGTGCAGTTCTTCGCGCGCGCGGTCTCCCCAAAATTTCTCGGGATCCTCCTTGGCGGCATCCCAGAGCTCTTGGTAGGCCTCGATGGAACCAATCCCCGCCTGTGCCGAAAACGCCTCGGGTGGCGGAAAACGCATCGGTTCTTGGGTCGCCTGGTCGCCGGTGTGGTCCGCCATTGTGGATTCTCTCTCCAAAAAATTGCCGGAAGTTTATTCGATTTGCCATGGATTGGCCGTCGCTGGGCGTTCGCCTGACCTGAACGAATCAGGCTCAAGGTGGAGATACAGAACGAGAATATCCTGCTACGAATCCCCAAGGGGCATGTCGCCAAGCAGCCACCAAGGCAGCGTGCCATGAGACCGCACGCCGCTGCGTACCCATCAACTTGTTAGGATTAGAAGTCTAAAACGCTGCTGCACCGCTGTCAACGAATGGTGGTCGTCAGTGGTCAGTGAACAGTGAAGCCAGCAGCCAGTGAAGGTAAATGGTGAAACACAACCGCCCCGCAGCGCGAGGCAGATTAGGCGAAAAAACGAACGACTCCGCCAGCCGCCTGAACGATTTCAGGCGGGAAGTCACGCCTCAAGCCCCTGAACTGTGACGATGAGTCGGGTTGCGGCAGTTCGAAGCGCTTGAAAAAAAACATCTCTTCTGCTGGCGGGTCGTTGTCCCCTTCTGCGAGTCAAGGGTGTTCGCGGCGGCAAGGGCTCGCCGGAACTCACAAAGACTCAAACATTTGCGGGAGACAAGAAATGAAGACGACTCGAATGATGCTGGTGGCGGTGGTTGTGGCAGCCTTGGTGAGCCTGACGGGTGCGAAGTCGGCCGAAGCTCAAGTGCGAATCTCAACCCCAGGCTTTGGCTTTGCGACTGGCTCTGGTGGGACCGGGCTGCGGGTCGGCGGCTTGCGAGTGGGAACCGGCGGGGGTGGTTTCGGAGTCAGCGTTGGCCAGTCGCGTGGATTCGGACAACCCAGCTTTCGCCCTAGCTTCGGTCCTTCATTCCGCCCGTCGTTTGGACCCTCGTACGGTCCCAGCTACCCGAGCCACTACGGACACCATCACCACCATCATCATGGCGGATTCCGCCAACCGAGCTTCGGCCCTCGCTGGCCGTAAGGGAAAGGTCACCCTCGATAGTCTGCTCACGAGTTAAAGCCTGGCACTAACCCGCCAGGCTTCTCTCGTGCGCCAACGACACGGCAGCAACTTGCCCTTCAAAAAAAACACACTTCCAATTTCGTACAGCGTTTGGTTGACATCGAAAACGATCTCGGATATCGATAAGCCAGTGCATGATGCACTTTTCCATGGATTCTGATGGAGCGTCCTGTGCGATCCTGGCACCTTGCGAAAAGGCAATCGCCATGCCACCACCTCCAGCGCGAGTACACACGCCCCCGACCTCCCACTGTCGGCCTCTGGGCCTGCATTCGAACTCCCCCAGCCCACACATGCTCCGCCAAAACTCGTACGGGGTATGTGCTCCCGCTGAGCGCATGAGCTGCGCAACGGAACACACCCGCGTCCCGCCGCGCCAGCCGCACGCGCCCGTATAACATGCGGCAAGCACCAGAGGACACCAAGGGAAGACTGGCAACAACTGGTTCCCAGTTAACGACTTAACGATTGCCCCCACGCAGAGCGTTTCTGCGTGTTATACGAGGTCAATAATGGAAAAGTGCCATTTATTGACCTCGGAGAATTGGAAGTTAGCCATCAAGGTTTCTCTCATGCGGTGCGTTGAAATCTCTACCTCTGACGACCGCATGGATTGCCGGGACATGTTCTACGATCCAATCAACCCTCTTCCGAAAAAATGCTCCAAGTGCGGTTTTCCGGACCTCGACCACGTTTCTCAGCCCTATTTCCTGGTGAAGAGCCGCACCATGAGCCCGAACGAGTTGGCTGGAGGCGAAAACGGCAACTTCTTCATTCGCGAGCGTGTACGGAGAGTCTTGGACATTCTGGCTCCGGGCCAGTGCACGTACTTCCCGACGACCTACAAAGGAACATCCGCAAGGACACCTTGGCTCCTTTCGGTCCCTAACCATCAAGTTGCAACGGCCGAAGTCAATCCATCCATCCCTCGCTGCGAGGCGTGTGGCGAGCCGCGTTCAGCGCATCCTGGCACACAATGGAGCGAGTCTCTTTTCGGCAGGCCACCGCGCGACCAACCGTTTGGAGAAGGATGGACTGCCGATTCGGACTATGATGTCTTGAAATCGTCCACGTGGGGTTCGTCCGAGCGGGGATGGGACCAGTGGATCTCCCGCGATCTCTATCTGTCGGTTCGCCTTCTTCATCTTCTCAAGAAGATCAAGGCCAAGGGGTTCCACGAGGCAACTTGCCAGAAGCCTATTTCTCCAGACACGGACGAATCCGCATGGATCAATGAGAAGCTTCAGGTACTTGAAATGGCCGGCATCCCGTTTCACGCCGAGGGAGCATTGTCGGAGAAAGATGCCAAGTGGTTGCGCAGCTACATCAAGACTCACTCCCACGAGGTGAAATCTGATTGGGATAACAAGGCTGTTGAGCGACGTGTCAAAACAAAGCTCCCAAAGTCCTATCTGGATTTCATCAGCGCCGTTGGCCCAACGTCGTTCGACAATGTCGATGAGCAAGAAGGCTTTACCGCTTCTGTCCTGACTCCCGACGAACTCGAAATCGAAGCAGGATACGCTGAATTCGAAGATGAAGAATCGAAGGCAGTCAATGCAGTAATCTTTGCGACAACCGGTCATGGGGATTGCTTCTGCTTCGATGCTCAGAAGGGGAAGAAGGAGTTCGACGTCGTGCTCTACAAGCATGAGGGCAACTTCTTCGAGCCTTACGCGGCAAACTTCGCTGCGTGCATCAAGCGGTTTGCCGGCGGGAGTGATGGCTAACAAACTGCTGCACTTGACCGGGCCGCCATTACGCTTTCGCGCGACATGGCGGTTTTGGAGGCGGTCCGGCAAGTGAGCATAGTCGTTAGGCTCAAGATTATGCGCACTTCCATGCAATTCAAGTCGATTGTTATCATCATGGTCACAGTGCTGTGTTGTCTGGCAATCAGCGGATGCGGCGGCAACACTGAACCGGACAACCCTGCACCTGCAATAGCGCAAGGGACAACGAAGCCTACTGACGATTGGAAGGCCTTCACTTCAGAACTTTCCACAAACCTCGCGCGAGGCGCATCCACAAAAGAACTAGTCGAACGCTTTCAAAGTATGGAGGTCGTGTGGATCGGTAGAATATCCATGATTAATCGACGAATCACGCCCGAATCAGCCTTTTCAATCGAACTTGCGATGTCTCCGCAGCAACTCAACTTTGCCGATGGGTCCACATTCATGCTCGACCGCCTTTTTATTTGGCCGACAAGAGATGAAGAAAGTGGCTGGGGCATCGCGACGGTTGGCGAGACGGTCAAGTTCCGTACCACGCTGAGGGGTGATCTGGCGAATCCGGTGATTGAGGTCATAAAAGGGGTTGGCCCGAATGCCGGCAAGACAACTGTGCAGGTGTCGGCTGCCGGTGGTGAATTGATTGAAGTTGCAAACGATCCGTGAAAAGAGTCTCACGCCGCCTCGCGGCGTGCGTGGACCGTTTTGTACGTCCGCGTACCGCACCTTGGTCCCAACTAAACTACTACCGGCTGAAGCCGGTAGGTTGAAGGGTCTTGTGAGCTACGGACTGAAGTCCTTCGCTCACGCTGGAGTCACGCTGAAGTTGTCACCACCATCATCCGGTTCCGTTCCATCCTGCAGACGGATGTACTCCTTGATCACCTCGTCAGTCACGTTGCCGCTGGTCGCCACAAAATAGCCGCGTGCCCACAAGTGGCGGCCCCAATACTGTTTTTCGATATGCCTAAATTCCATCATGAGCTTTCGCGAACTCTTGCCCTTGATGTACTGCATAATCTTGCTGGGAGACAGATTCGGCGGGCAGGACAGCAGCACGTGCACATGGTCGCGAGAAACGGCTCCTTGCAGGATTTCGATGTCGTGCGTACGGCAAACTTCCCTCACAATCTCACGCACCCGCTTGCCGACAGCTCCTATCAGTACTCCCTTACGATACTTCGTCACCCACACAAAGTGGTACTTGATGTCAAATCGACTGTGTGCGCTGGTACGGTAGTTCTCCATGCCAGCATTCTAGCCAAGAACCGAAGAACCTAAAGGTTTCGCCTGAAGGCGAGGGTTTTATACCCATCGTGGAGACAATAAAACGGGCCTAACCATGCGTTCCACGGGAGCGGCCGTCGGCGTCGGTTTTGAATTGTGAATCGTTCGCGGCCGCCCCGTGAACTTAGTCGTTATTTGGCAAGAAATCCCGTGACACAAATGCTGTTTCCCGACGCCGCAATCAGAATACTCCGCGACGCTCGCTGGTCGGCAAATGCAACACGCTCGTACGAAATCCTGTCCGGCGGATTCCATTGGTCCGACGAATGTCTCCTCGATGTCTCCCGAATCTGTGTCGAATCCGACAATTGGGCGTTCCGATACGTCATGGGATACCGCGCGTCACTTATTCGTGGCGTGCCTCGCAATGAATTGCGCGAACCGTGGGATCAATTGCGGATCGAATGTCCAAACTGGCCCGGCTTTCGACCCGAACGATGCGATCACTCGCTCGCCCAAGAACTCGACCGAGAATCACAAAAGGCATGTGATGACCTTGATGAACTCGACCGTAGGTGCAACATTGCGGCGAAACGCCGCGCTCGAACTGAGAAGTAGGTTTGGCAATTCACGATGTACGCGGCCAGCAAATACCGATGGAACGTCAAACGTGACGAGCCAAATAACCATGCCGTGAACGGGAGCGGCCGGTCACGCGGTTTCTGAAGTCAAAGTCTACGGCGGCCGCCCCGTTACGGCCGTCGTTCATCGGGCATCCTGCCCGATAAACGGGTTGGCGGCTGAGTCGCTGACCTTGATACGATGTGGCGAACCGCCATGTCGACGTTTTCCTACCCACGTGCAGGCCGCATGGATTCGCGACCTGGGTTCTTCGCGCACGGATGCCGATGAACAGGCGGATCGAGCTGACCGCGCGATTCGGACAACGGACGAGCCTCCGGCTCGGCAGCTCATCCGCCAACCCGTTATGCGACTCACAAATTCCGAGCGACTTCCCAATCCAGCATCATAGCGAGTGACGGTTTCCTGCCGATGAGCATCGAGAAAATATTTGCGCATGTTTCCTGCTCGGACCTCGAAAAGAGTACCTCTTGGTACTCACGCCTTTTCGGGCGCGAGCACGATGTTTCACCAATGGACACGTTGCATGAGTGGCATCATGGTCCGACAACTGGTTTGCAACTATTTCTCGACGCAGAAGCGGCAGGCAAATCAACCGTAACTTTGATCGTCTCCGACCTTGACTCCCGGAGACAAGCGATGGTTGACCGTAACTTGGCGCCTCGGGAGATTGAACACGGTGACGCCGTCAGAATCGTTCGTCTCAACGATCCGGACGACAACCTGATCGTGTTGGCTCAACCCCTCGCGGACTGACGGACACAGAAACCGGCGGATAACAATGCAATGCACCGGAGCCGCGAAGCCGGGCGTTTTCAAATGGACAATCACTCGTCGCGGCCCGGTGATTGCTGACGTTCATCGGGCATCCTGCCCGATAAACGGGTTGGCGGATGAGTCGCTGACCTTGATACGATGTGGCGAACCGCCATGTCGATGTTTTCCTACCCACGTGCAGGCCGCATGGATTCGCGACCTGGGTTCTTCGCGCACGGATGCCGATGAACAGGCGGATCGAGTTGACCGCGCGATTCGGACAAGGACGAGCCTCCGGCTCGGCAGCTCATCCGCCAACCCGTTAGGCACACAAGCAACACGCAACGCAATAGGGAGGCACAACAATGTCCACCGCGAAGACAGAAGACCGCACGACCGCGATTGACGCCGACGCTATCGACGAGTTGTTCGCTTCCATCGGCGAAAAGACGACGCCCGCGGCGAAGCCATCTCGTGACTCCGTGACGCCATCAACAGCGCGTCCAATTCGCTCGACATCGGTTCGCGCCGTCCATCCTCGGCCTCGTAACCATCAACCAAACGCGAAAGCCGATTGGGTCGATTGGTTACTCCGATTCGTCGCTGTCGGTTGCTTCGCTTTTGGTGTGTACTTGTTCTTGACCGTTTTCTCGTGGTCGCCACTTCGCGATCATCCAGTCGCGCAGCCAGTTCGAAACGTGGTAACGAAGCCGCGCGTAGTCATACGCAACATTGAAGACTTCGACGTCGGCATGCGTGCATCAGGGCGCAATCCGCTTCGCGAACAGGTAGCCGAAGGTCTGCGCGAACCAGACCCAGAAACATCACGCAAGCTCGTCATGCGCATGACGAAAGAGAGCGGTCGAATCCTTCGCATGAAGCTGCTTCGATCAGTTGAATGGATCAACACAATTGGAGCGTCCGAGGGTGAAACGATCTTTGTTGATCTTCCGGAAATGGGCGCAATCGGCGACGCTTTCATCGAAGCCATTCTTCCTTCCCCAGAATTCGAGGCTGGTCCCGGAAATCTCGTCACTGGCGTATTCGAGCACGAAGCCGATCCCGACACTCGAATCCTCCGCGTTGAATTCTCGAACGGTGCGGTCATCAAAGGCGTCACGGACAATCATCCGTTCTGGTCCGTAGATCACAATGATTTCGTGGCAATCGGTGACTTGAAGGAAGGCGATTCCGTAAAGGACGCCAACGGTGTCACGGAGATCACCCGCACTGAATCACGAGCTCCTCGTCCCGGCGAGATGCTCTACAACCTTGAGACATTTAACGAGCACGTCTACCAAGTTACTGAATTTGCGATTCTCGTTCATAACAACTGCTGGAACGACTTCCAAAAGGCCACCAGAGGCATCTTCACTTCTCGACGGCAAGCAGCTGATGCCTACCGGCATATCAACAGTGGAATCGGTCGCATACGACGTCCGACGGTATCCGATTCCCGCTTTCAGAATCTGGTCAATGATCTTTATAAGGGTGATCGGATGCCCCGCGTGATCGGCACTTGCAGCACTGCGGACGCCGCCCGTCTTGAACGCATTATGGGTGGCGGGTTTCGACTTCATGGACGGGATCATCTCAACAACAAAGGCCCCCAGTACGTTAATGCCCTTCGCAGTTGGCTCCGAAGAAACCCTGGCGCGTCATCTTCCGATATCACTGCGGCGCAAGGAATGCTCGACGATCTACTTAATGCGCTGGCTGGCCATTAACGATGACTCACGAACCCACAAATGCCGAACACTTGTTTCGCGAATTGCTGGGCGTTATCCCCGAATTTGCACCCCGGTATGATGCGCATTTGGAAGATAACGATGAATTGTTGCCATACGTCCTGATGGATGACTTTTCTCGATTTGTGGTCGAAAGCCAATCATCTGGTGACCACGATGTCTTTAAACCCGCATTATTCACCACGCGGTTTTTCAAGGTGCTGCGGGCGGCTGGGATTGCTGGTTGGGGATTGGCGAGTTGAATGAGCGCAGACCGCCCCCTTTCCCCCAGGGGCAGCGGTTGGTGATGGGAAGAGTTGGTGAGGTGTCAGTCGCGTGGAACGTACGCCAGGTGCGCGTGCCGAGGTGGGGGAACCCATTCGCGATGACGAGCACCGCGCGCGCGCTTGCCAGTTGCCAGGCAAGCGGAGTTGGCTGATCCGCGCGGCGACGATGCTCCAAAGAGCCGAAAGACCTTGCTCGATGTGGAGCCACAAGCGGCGCGAGTGCTTGACCACGCGGCCGCCTGCCCGCAGCACGGTGCGTTGAAATCGGTGCAGGTCCCAGCAGCCGCCTAACTCGTCTTCCAGTTCGTTGCGGAGCATCGTGGCCAGGTTGAAAGCCAGCAAGGCCAGCAGCAGCGTGACTTCGTTGTCGACGAATCCGCGCGACGAAAGATGTGGACCGATTGCCTCATTGAATTCTCCCAGGCGATCTTCGAACGTGCCGCGCCGGCGATAGTGGGCCAACACGTCTTCGCCGCTGCGCAGCGTGCGTGGCCAGTTGGTCACCAGGAAGAAGTAACGCGGCAGCAAGTTGAGTTGCCCGGTGCGTGAATCAGGCTGATCGACCACCACCAGAATCAACCGCTGCGAGTGCTGCCAACTTTCGGCGCGATAGCTTCCGAGTTCGATGACTTTCTCATAACCGCCGCGCGGCGGACGACCTGGGGGCCTTTGAAGATGCGGTTCGACCAAGCGATCCAGAACCGGATTCTTCCTCAAACGCCCGCAAAAACGCACTTTTTGATCGCTCAGGTCATCCAGCACCGCACCGATGGTGAAGCCAGCGTCCAACCGCAGGTCGAAGCTCCTCGCCATCTGGCGAGCATGCTCCACCACGCGTCGCATGAAACGTCGCGACCCTTGCGCGGTGTGCACCTGGCCTTGCCGCAGCGTGGCGTGGATGAAGCCGTTGCTGAGCCGATGGCCACGCATCGTGCTGTCGTAGTCTCCTTCAACGGAGAAGCTGGCCACCTGCGGATAGTACATGACCTCACGCACGTGGCCGTTGTAACCGGCGCCGTGTTGCTCGCCGTGAACTCGCACGGCAAAGCTGTCGATGTCGACCGTCGCGCGGTTGACGGCCCGACCTCTGGCACCGCGCGTGCTCCGCAGATGGCGATGAGTCCAATCGAACAGCGCGTGCCGCACCGCCTCGCGGTTTTGGGGAGCCTTGGCCAGCCAGGCGAGCAACCGCGACTGCGTCGGCTGGCTGGCTAGTCGTTCTTCGAGAACGCCTTGGCCCGGTCGGTCCCAGGCGGCCATTCGTAGAGCCGGGTCGTGGGCCAGGCGGTCCAAGTCGTCCTGGTTCTCCTCGCCCATCGCGAGTGCGTACATCCGCTCCCGCAGCAGTTCGACGGCCGTATAGCGAATCCGATTGGGATCGCGCGGATCAACCAGCTGCGAGGCCAGAGATTCCACCAGCCCAAGCTTGTGATCCAGCTCCCGCAGCAGCACCGCTCCGGCATGCGAAGTGATCCGCTGCTGCGAAGTTTCCACCTTCACCGACCGATTGAACTCCGGCTCAAACAGAGTACCCTGAGCTTCACCCATTGCGTGATCCTTCCGCGTCCAAGGGACCTTTCCATCTACCCTATGAAACCCAGGAAATCACGCAATGGTTTCAAAAATCTTCTACCGGCGCGGTGAATAATCCGGGTTAAGGTGCATTCAGTTCCTGAATGAATGTTTTACGTCTGGTGGCGAGGATGTTCGATCTACTTGTGCAATCCACGCGGGAGAAGGGAGACCGGGGGGGGGGGGGACTGGCAGGCTATGCTTGTGTGACGCTGGAAACCTGCGGAGTTAGGAAAAGTGCCAATGGACCACATGAACGCGGAGCGGGCGTTTATGGAGCTGCCGTGGTGTCCGTACTGTAGGAAAAAGTGAAGGGGGGCGGGCGCGGTTATCAATGGAGCCGCGAACGGCGGCCCGGTTATGCCGGACGTTGAACTTAATCGAATTGCTATTCGTCGCGTCGTCTGCGTCGCCACGCGCAGCGTGGTTCTCTTTCAGGTCGATCATCTGCCCGCTTTCTTCTTATTGACACGCGTGTGTGGCTGCGCGGTTCTGGCCTGCGCGACGTGTTGCTGGTGAAGGTCCGGTTGTAACGAACGTTTCGATTAAAAGGACTTGCGCTTTTGCGGTGCGCAAGCATGCTGGGAGTTGGTTGCTTGATCCCATGTGGTGATCCAGCTCATCTCACGTTCACTCTCCCAGGAGCTTTCCCACCGATGACACCCTATCAAAAACGACTCTCGCCGATCACGGACCGCATGGCAGGCGACATGAAGATTCGGAATTTGGCACAAGCGACCATCGATGCCTACACGTACCACGTTGGTCGCTTCGCTGACTTTATCGAGAAGCCGATCGGCGACGCGACCGCTGAAGACGTGAGAAATTTCCAGCTTTATCTGATCGAAGAGAGAAAGGTTGGTTGGAGCAGCTTCAACCAGGCCGTTTGTGGACTACGGTTCCTGTACTCCACCACCCTCCCGAGACCCTGGCCGATTGCCATGATCCCCTTTGGCAAGCGGCCTCGTCGGCTGCCCACCGTGCTGGGTGTCGAAGAAGTCGATGCGTTGCTGCAATGCACCAAGAATCTCAAACAGCGAACCTTCTTGATGACGCTCTACTCGGGCGGGCTAAGGCTGTCCGAAGCGGCCGACTTGAAGATCCCGCACATCGACAGCCGTCGCATGCAGTTGAACGTCGCCGCCGGCAAAGGCAACAAGCAGCGCCTGGTCCCCCTCGCGCCGAGACTCTTGACCGAGTTGCGGACGTATTGGAAAGAGTATCGCCCGACCAACTATCTGTTCCCAGGCAAGACACCCGATCGGGCTTACGCTGCGACTTCGATTCAAAAGGCGATCAAGGCGGCAGCCAAGCTGGCGGGCATCAACAAGAATGTCACGCCCCACACGTTGCGACACTCTTTCCGAGGCAGAACAGCCGGCCTCGTTGAAGCCCCTTGCCTCGATCTCTCTAAGGGTAGCCGGTGCTTTATGCGGCATTCTGGTTGTCAGAGTGCTGGCCTTTGAAACGCTGGAATTGTTCGACCAAGGCCATGGCGCTGTCGAGCTTGACGTGCACATCTCGTTGCGGGAAGGCGATCTCGAGGTCCTCACGCCCGAACACCTCGTGGATGGTCGAGTGCAGTTCGTGAATGGTTTGTAGGCGGAATTCCAGAGATGACAGATACGCGCGAACCACAAAGTTGAGCGTGCTGTCACCAAACCCTTCGAACGTGACCACGGGGGGAGGATCCTTGAGGACCTGGGCGTGCTCTGAGAGGATCTGTTTCAACAACCGGGTGGTCTTCTCGGTATCGCTTCCGTAAGCCAGGCCGACGTTGATCACCACGCGGTTCATCCGGTCGCTGAGCGTCCAGTTCAACAACCGGCCGGTGATCAAGTCCTTGTTCGGAACAATCAGCTCCTTACGATCCCAATCGGTGATGGTGGTCGAACGGATGTGGATTCGACTCACCACGCCGGAGACGTCGCCGAGCGTGATGACATCGCCGACGCGGATCGGGCGTTCGAACAGGATGATGATTCCGGAGACAAAGTTGGCGAAGATTTCCTGCAGCCCGAAGCCGAGCCCCACGCTCAAGGCGGCTACCAGCCACTGCGCGGAGCCCCAGGTGATGCCGAGCATGGCACATATCACGAGCAGGCCGATGATGGTGATGGCGTAGCGCGAGAGCGTGGTGATGGCGTACCGCACCGCCGTCTCGAGCGGCAAGTGTTCGAGCAGCACAATCTCCAGCAGACCAGGAACGTTTCGCGCGGCAATCACGCTGCATACCATGACGGGTACCAACAAGAAGAGGTGCCAAAGTGTCACGGCCACACGCTCGTCACCGGTTCCGCTATACCAAAGCGTCACCCGATCGAAGACTCCGAAGGCAGGCAAGACGTCTCGCCAAATGATGGCCATGCCAACCACGGCAGCCACCACAAGAAAGCTGCGAATGAGCTGCAATGTTTGGGCGTTGATGGCCGCCAGATCCGCCACGTTGGGTTCAGGCGGGGCAGGAGTGCCATCATCGCGAACCTGCTGCATCTGTGCCTGACGTTCCCGAGCTTGTTGGATGGCCAACCGGCGGCGGCTGATCAGCAGCCAGCGCAGCAAGCTGGAACCGACCAGCATCGTGCACAACGCAAACTGCGCGGTGACCAACAACTGGCTCGAGAGCTGCATCGCGGTGAAGTAGAAGCCGGTTACCGCCAGCAGGGCCAACGACAAGGGGCCAACCACAATCAGCGAGTACCAAACATAACGTAAGCGATCCAACCAACCATCGCGATATCGGGAAAGCAGCCCTGACAGTACACCTTTCTCAGGGCGAGCCAGGCGTTGGACGAAGGTGGTGAACAAGAGCGCCGAACCGACGAACGCCATTCGCCCGAGCGAGTCTTGCCAACGTTCGTTGGATTGCCCCTGCATGGCTCCGGTGATCAACACCAAGGGGAGGGCCAGCAGCATGATCCAGCGAATATTACGTCTCCAAACTCCCAAGACCGAATCGGACCAGTCAAAGTGAGATTCGGCCAGCCCACGCCGTCGGCAGACTTGCCGCATCAGTTCCAGCGGCAGGTACAGCGCAGCCACGGATTGCAGGCCGCAGGCTAATGCCCTGACAAACTCGCTGGGAGCCAGGACCGATTGCAACCGCCACCCCAAGTACCACAACAGGCCGGGCCAGCACGCAGCGACCACTAGGGTCAAGCCGAGCGATTTGGCCGTGGGAAGAAACAGCTGCGCGTTGCGGCGTTCGGCATCGCGCCCCTGTTCGCTGAGCGCCGCTCGCATCCGCCGTTGGTATCGAATCAGCAAACCGAACAGCAACAGCGTGAAGAGGGCCATCGTGGGGTTTTCGACAATGTCAGCCCCCAGTGTTCGGCCCAAGTTCGTCCATTGGCGAGGATCTGCCAACCACGTCAAGGCTTCCAAGGCGGAAGGAAAGTCATTCCAGCCAAGCATGCCGGTGCTGCGAATCCAGAGTACCCGTTCGTCCACGTATTCGGCGTACTCTTCCGCCTGAGTCACCATTTGCTGTTGGGCCGTGTTGACCTCGACCAAGAGATCAAAGTACCGGCTGTAGTCAGTAATGAGCGAATCGAGATAGTCACGCTGAGAGATTAGTAGATCTCGCATTCGCTGCGATACGTCCGGATCGACATCGTCCACCATGCCCTGCAGCTTGGCGTCGATATCGGCCAACCCCGAACGCTGCTCGTCCAGATCGAAGAGTTCCACTTGGGCTGCTCTGATCTGCGGTTGCCGCTGCGCGATCTCATCTTGCAGGTGGGCCATGTCTGCCAGATTGGCGCGTTGTTTTCGCAACAGCAGCCCAATGCTGGTGGTCAGCCCAACGGTATCCACCCGGGCGATGGTCCGCTGGAACTGTTCTTCAAGCTTCTGCAGGTCGAGCGTGGTGTGTTGGAACTGGCTGGTGAGCGATGCTAGTTGGGTTGCCAGTTCGGTGCGTCGCTGAGCCAGCTTGGCATTGGCCTCGGCCACCGGACGAAGTTCGGGATGCCAGGCCTGATCAGCCACTTCTTGAGCCTGTTTGGCCTGTTGCTGTGCTTCGACGGTTCTCCGCTGATTCACCAATTTGGTTAGATCGCGGACATCTTGTTCGAGCGGATTGGCTTGCCGCACCAACAGGTCACGCCGCAACGGAAGCAGCTCGGACTCCGCTTCGTAGGCTGCGAGTTCGCGTTGCAACGACTCCAACTCCGCGGTCGCTGCGGCAAACCGGGTGCCTTGCAATGTCTCCCGCGCGGCTTGCATAGCGGCCGACTCACCGGTGGGGGCGGGAGCCTTGATCCGCTGCTCGATTTCGGCGACCCGACTCTTGGCCTCGGTGATGGCTTGGGGGAGTTCGAGCTTGCGAACGCCTCGCCGCATGATCACTATTTCCAGTTCGGCCAACTGCTGTTGGGTCGCTTGAAGTTGCTTTTGCCGTTCGGCCGTGAGTTCCTGCAATTGGCTCAACTCGGCGTTTTGCGGGGGAACCAACCGCGCGGCTTCGCTCGGTTCGTTCAGTTCTTCTTTGGCCGCGGCCGTTTCTTCGGGAGCACTGGTGGCGAACTGCTGGAATTTGGTCGCCTGCTCACGCGCCGTTCCGGCGTTGCTGAGTTCCTTGAGCGCCTGTTGATAGATCTCCTTGAGAGCCGCCTTGACGGCATCATCCATCTCAGGCGCAGCGTCAATTGCTTTAATAGATTCTTGAATCTCGCTGGCCGACTTCACCGCCGCGCCGCTGGCGACTGGAGTCTCTGACGATGCTGGCACCGCACCGGAAGGTGGCGCGCCGTATCGCGAGCCAACCAACGGTTGACCAGTTGCCGGCTGCGGAATTTCAACCCCGCCGCCAGAGTACTGACTGGGGGGAGGGATCACCGGTCCTGGCGATTCGTAACCGGGGGCAAAGTTCTGCGGCGGAAAGCCCTCGGTCGGAGGAAGCGGAACCACTGCCGGCGGGGCCGAGGCTTGTCGCAACGGATTGACGCGCTGGGGCACTTCGGCCGGCCGAGGAGGGAAACCCCCTGAGGGCTGTTGCGCGGCAGCCAGGTTCAGCAAGTTGGCAAGAGATCCAACCGCCAAGGCCGCCAATAGACAGCAATGCCAGCAGGCTGATTGCTTCGTCCCCGGGGCGTCCTCTTGACGCTGCTTTGTCACATCCATGAACCAAATCCCTATTCGTTTTGACACGCGCAAACTTTGCCGTCGATCATCTATCAGTTTGCATCAAGGGGGTCCACCCAGGTTTCGATGTTTGTGCAGGACGCCCTTGCCGCCATCTCGTTGGTTGCGTTGCGGGCTGTTCCTATCTCGATGGACGATTCAGGGGCGGGAAGAAGGGCAGCATGAGGCGAACAGGTGAGATCAGGAAGACCGGCGAAGGAGTGGCCCTGGCGTGACTGCGATCGGCGAGCGCCCTCCGATCAGGCATTTGACTAATCGTCTTCCAGCTCAAGTTCCGCGTCTTCGCTCGCTCGCGCCGCTTCGGCCAATGTCGTGAGGCGGCGGCATTGTGCGGCTTGTCGGTCCGGTAGATCCTGGGGAAGTTCGCGAAGTATCCGGAGTGCTTTTCCAGGCTTGTGTAGTACTTGAATCAGGATCTGCGCCAGCTGCAAACGGATGGTTGTTTCTGGGCCGGTCGATTGCTGCAGCACCTGGGTCATCAACGGCACCGAGGCTTCCCACTTTTTCTGCCGATGCAAGCCCTGGATCAAACTGAGCAGCACCTCGTTCGACAAGGCGTCCTCTCCGACAAAGCGTTCCTGCTGTTTCTCCAGCAATTTCAAAGCCACCTGTGGATTGCCACTTGCGATGGACGCCTGCATGGCTTCGAGTACGGCGTTTCGCCGCATCCGCAATGCCTCTTCTTTGGCTGCCTTGCCTTCGGCAAACTGGCGTTCCTCGGCTGGATTCTTTTCCCCTTCGGTACCGGCCAGGACGTTGAATAGATCCCACCCTTCGCAATCGACCCAGCCTCCCTTGAGGGCCAGTACTCCGAGCGGCACACCCACGCACAGGCCCACCACATGGAGCATCTCTGAGGACATGGAGAATCCTTTCAATGTCAGGAAGACCAGTTGAAAGGCCAGGTAGCCAAGGCCGAACGTCAGGATAGGAATCTCGTAGACCCGTGGCATCCAGAACCAGGTGGCACAGTGCAGGTCGTTTTTGGGAGCCCAAATGGCGGCCATCCCAATCAAAGCAAAGATTGCCGCGGAGGCCCCCAACGCGGCTCCTTCACCGTCGGAGAACATCAGCATCCCTATCTGAATCACCGCACCGTAGACCACCCCAACGAAGAGATAGAGTGCGAGAAACCGCCACCAACCTATCTTGCCTTCGACAATCAAACCAAACGCCCACAGAAAGACCATATTGCCCAACAGATGGAACAGATCCGCATGCAGGAAGTTATTGGTCAACCACTGCCAGGGAGCAATGGTATCAAAGTGCAGGATGAAATGTTCCACCAGCGGCGGCGTCTCGAGATCGACATCATCCACTCCACTGACGGACGCGAAGAAGATAACGGTATTGAGCACGATCAGGCCGATCGTGGCGAACGGAAAATGGTAGACCGGTGCATCGGTTGAGTAGGGGAAAATCATACTCTAAGAATATCAGATGCCAGCACCCTTTTCCTCATCAACGGTTCACGAATATTCAACAAAGGTTCGCATTCGTCTTTCACAGAAAACCGGCGGCGGTAACGCACACGCTTATCAGGCTGCGCGGCGCGGCAACTTGGTAGATTCGGCACTGCCTGACCTGGCCAACTGGCAGCGAGCAAGACTCCCCAGCAGTTCCAAATATGAGTCTGCCAAGTGCGAACGGTTGTAGTGCTCGCAGACGAACCGCCGTCCGTTTTGCCCAAGTTGGGCGAGCCGTGCGGGATCTTGAGCGGCTGTGAGAATACTCTCGGCCAGCCGATCTGGACTGCCCGGTTCAATGCACCAACCGGCGGCGGCCTCTTGCAGCACTCGGCTCGCTTCACCAGGCACGTTGGTGATGATGGGGCGCTGCATGCCCAGGTACTCGAAGATTTTGGAAGGCAGCACGTCGCGGAACAACGGGGTATCGCGGAGCGTGACCAGGCCAACATCCGCGGCAGCGTAGAACAGTGGAACTTGGGACCTTGGCTGGGCATCAATGAACTGCACATTGGTCAAACCTCGCTCGGCCGCTTCGCGCTTGAGCGAGATCTTCTCCGCCCCGTCACCGACCAGCACCAGGCGGATATCGTCACGATGCCGGAGGTGTTCGGCGGCGGCAAGCACCACGCGCAGATCGTGCGCCATACCGTGCGTTCCCAGATACAAAGCCACGAAACGATTGCCCCAGCCATACCGGCGGCGGACTTCGTTATCCCGCTGGCCTGGGACAAATCGCTCAATGTCCACACCGTTGGGGATCACGGCCATCCGTTGCTCTGGCACCGGGTATCGTTGTGCGATTTGTCGGCGATAGCCTGGGCCTACCGTCACCAGATGTTCGCTGTGGTGGTACAGATAGCGGGCCACTCGCTTCAACCCCTTGATGATGAGGTTGTCTCCCATGGCCCCCACCGCGGCAATGGACTCCGGCCATAGATCCCGGACTTCGAACACGTAAGGAACGCGAAAGCGTCGGGCGAGCGCGTATCCGGCACACCCACACAACAACTGCGGTGAGGTGCCGATCACAATGTCCGGACGTGGCACGCGTATCGAACCAATCGCCGTGGCGGATGCCATGAACGATGCGAACGAAAGCATCCGTCGGGCCGTGCCTGAGTTGGCCGTGGCGTACACGTACGAACGAACCACATCCACGCCGTGGTAGGTTTCGCGCCGCGTCCACTTCCAGCGGTCTTGCGGCGCTTTGACGCCGGTGGGATGGTGAGCAAACCCCGTCAGCACGGTCACTTGTTCTCCCCGCTCTACCCAATGCCGGGCGAGTTCCGAAACACGCGCCGCCGGGGCACCCATCTCAGGCGGAAAGTAGTGCGAGACATAGAGAATGTGCATGATGTACGAATCGAGCGCCGAGCGCCATCTCTAGTTCAAGGGAGTAACGGTTGTTGTCACGGTGATCGGGAGCGGGCCGCAGGTGCGCCACGAGAGTCGCTGCGCGATCTCTTCCACTCCATACCGTGGATGATACGGCCGTGACTCGGTCAGAGACTCGACGGGAACCGAGGTGGTGGTTCGCACACGCAGCGAGTGTCCTGCCTGCTCGAGTTGCCAAGTGTCGCCGCTTTGTTGAACGTTCCAGCCCGGGGCAACCAACAGTCCGCCCGAGAGTTGATGCGTGCCGCCACCTTGCAGATGGTCAATGATCTGCAGGTTGCCGCACTCAGCAAGCTGTATGGTCCGGTGATGACGCGGACGACCGGCAAGGTGATCGTAACCGTCATGCCCTGCCGAAGCCTCGAACGAGTGATCGTCAAAGTGTGTTCTGACCTCCAGCGGCTTGGCTCTTCGCCCGACGCGGAAGATATGCCAAACCTCGCTCGAAGGCTGCTCGTCAATGGCCACCGTGTTGTGGGCGGTGGTTGAGCGGTCGTACATTCGCCGCTGGTCGTGATCGTAGCTATGCGTGCCGGGATCAACGAACAATCGCATTCCCCGATAAGAACCGACGAACGAAAGCGTATCGGCATGAGCATGCCCTGGTTGGAAGTCTGGACCGACAAAACCGACATCAAAGAACAAACTCCATGGCTCTCCATGCCAGACCACCATGCCGAACTGTTCGAGGTGCCGACCTCCCCGTGGCAACTCCGTGTCACGCGCCAACCCAAGGTGCGGTGCCGCGCGAAGCATGGCGTTGGGGTGCGGCACGGCATCCATCGCCGCATCGTTGAACAAGGGAACTTCCCCGTCAGGATGACGCAGCCAGGCGAGACAGTCTGCCATCTGTTCCCATTTGGCGCGAAGTTTGGCGCGGAGCGGTGGGTCTTCTATCAGGAAGTAGAGCGCCAGTACATCTTCCATGATGTGAACGTGATACATCGGGCTGCGCTCAAAGTGCCCTCCGTCAGATAGTACTTGTTCGTCCATTTGACTGTCGGCAAGTTGCGATGCCATATGCATCCAGCGCGAGGGCCGACGTCCACGGAAGAACCGGCCTGCCCAAGCCAGCCCTACGGCATCGCGGAGGAGATGGTTCCCGCGCAGATCCCACTCCAAATGGTGTGACAAGAACTCAGCATGTTGCCACAGGCTGCAAAGCAGCATTCGTTCCAATTGCGGGTGCGACTGGCGAAAGGCTGTTGGCCAGATCCGCAACGAGCGAATCCACCACGAAATCCGCGTGGCAACGGCAAACGAATTCCACGCCAGGTGCCGGGCTTGTGGATCATCAGGACGGCAGTTCCAGAACCAGTCATCCAACAGTTGTTTGAGCAACACACCGGCCCGTTCGGCAGGGGCGTCTCCATGGGCCAACTGTTGCGAGAGCCGGAACGCCCAGGCTTGATAGTGCAGATTGATCGCCCACAAACGATCTGTTCGCTGCGGGCCCAATAGCCAATTGGTAGGTGCCATGCCAAGCGTGCGAGTCTGGTTATTCAGCTCGAAGATCCCGCGCGAGAGTTGATCCAAGAGTTGCTCGTTACCAGGAGCAGGGAGATGCAGCAGCGGAATCTCAGGAAATTCCTCCTCGGCCACCACGGCGGACGTGACCCGCTCTGCTGCTGGCAGAGGGACCCCGCGCTCCAGCCGCAGCCGGCGCTTGAGCAACTTGCCGGTCCGGCTCACGACCTGCGAACTGCGCAAGTGGCGCACCGTGCGAATCCATCGTGGTAGTTCACCAAACACCTTCTGCACATTTCCTCCTTGAGCCGCTCCTCCCAATGGACAACTTGGGGGAGAAGACTACTGGGTTTGAATAGCAACGTCAACGGCTAGGAATGCTAGCTTGTTTGTTTGCTGGATGTCGTTTCATGGTTGCGGCAGCAACGCTATAATTCTCGGGTAGTCGCAGACGCTTCTGTCTGGCTTCTCCTTGGCTTCTTCGTTTCTTCAATTTGCATGGCAGCACATGAAACTTCGCGTCGGTTTGGTTGGGCTAGGGGAAACCTGGGAAACTCGCAGGCGTCTGGCTCTCAGGGCGCTCAGCGATCGATTCGAAGTGCGTGCCGTGTGCGAGCAGGTGGCTCATCGGGCGGATCAGGTGGCCCAAGAGTTTGGCGGCACGGCGGTCGATGGATTCTGGTCGCTGGCCAGGCGTGACGATATTGACGCCTTGCTGATGCTGGCACCGCAGTGGTTCGGTATGCTCCCGATCTTGGCCGCTTGCGAAACCGGCAAAGCGGTGTACTGTGCCTCGGGTTTGGACTGGGACTTGATTCAGGCCAACAATCTCAAGAACCAGATTGAGTCCTCCGGCATTTCGTTCATGGCCGAGTTTCCTCGCCGCCATGCTCCGGCAACCCTGCGGCTCAAAGAACTCATGGCAACTCGGCTCGGCCGCCCTCGTTTGCTCTTCTGCCACATGCGAATTCCGACCAACAAGCCCCGGCTCAACCACCATTGTTTTCGCACGACCAGCACGCCGCTCAATGACCTGGTGGAATTGGTGGACTGGTGCACGTTTGTCGTAGGGCACCAGCCGAGTTCGGTAGTTGGGGTCAACCATCCTGACGGCTCTGGGGGAGCCGATTATCAGATGATGAGCTTGGAGTTTGTGGACCCCGAACAACGCGACCGGTTGGTAACATCGCAGATTAGCTGCGGCCGTTACGTGCCAGGTGACTGGGACGAAGCGGTTTCGTTTCGCCCTCCTGCGGCACTCCAGGTTGCCTGCGAACATGGCATTGCTTTTGTGGACCTTCCCAACACCCTGATCTGGTTCGATAGTGCCGGCCGACACATGGAATCACTGGATCAGGATCGCCCTGTCGACGAACAGATGCTCGTGCAGTTCCATCGTGATGTCACAAGTCTCGTTCGGCGAACCACCAGCCTGGAAGATGCCTATCGGGCACTCTGTGTGGTAACCGATGCCATGGCGAGCTACGACCAGGGAAATCGAGTGGTGTTCGAGCGTCAAGAATGTCAGAGGCGGACGAGAGGTGATGAGTAAAAGAAAGGGGGCCGAAAAACAGAACCGTCTAGGGGATTCTAGGGGCTAGCCAATAGGTGAGAGATTCACTACAGGGGTGGAGGGTAAAAGGAGGGAATGTAAGGTAGCCAGCAGTTCCGTCGGATGGACGGGGTTTTCCAGCGGGGCCGGAGGCGGTCTTGTCGCTCTTGCCGTAGACGAAGCCGCGGGCGGCGCCGCCGCCGGCGACGATGCCTGGTGTAGCAGTAGGGCCAGTGGTCGCGACCATCGTCGCTGTTCGAGTTGCCCGAGGTGCTGACACCCCGTTTCGGGCTACGGCCGAATTCGCCGACGGCCACGACCAGCGTTTCGTCCAGCAGGCCGCGTTCGTCCAGATCGGCGATCAGCGGCGGACAGGCCCGCGTCGAGCATGGGGCCGGACTGGTCTTCATCCGCTTGGTCAGGCCGGTGTGGACGTCCCAGGAGTGGTTGTCGGAATTGGCGACCTTCGGCCAGATGACTTCCACCACGCGCGTGCCGGCCTCGACCAATCGGCGGGCGAGCAGGCAGCTTTGGCCGAACGTGTTGCGGCCGTAGCGGTCGCGCATCGGGTTTCTTCTTGTTCAGGTCGAACGCGTCGCGCGCCCGGCCGGAAATGATCAGGTTCAGGGCCTGGTCGTAGTACTCGTCCAGGTCGTACTTGGCGACCGCCTTGTCGATCGGCGGGCATGCCCTCGTTGATCAGGTCGCGCAGCGGGGCGCGGCGCTTCGAGCGGACCTTGGAAACTTCGGGACGAAGCTTGCAGGTCGTCGACCTTGATCTTGTCCATCTTGTTCATGTCCATGTCGTCGCCGGACGGGATACAGGTAGTACGGATCGTACGCCTTGCCGAGGAAGCCCGCTGTGCCGCCTTTGCCGACCACGTTGCTCTCCTGCAGCGGCCGCGGCATCATCACGAACGGCAGCATCGGCTCGTCCGGCGGCTTGAGCCGGATGATGTTGCAGCCGAAGTTCGGAAAGTCCTTCGGGCTCGGCGGCTCCAACTGCCCGACGGGCTGACCTTGTCGGCCGTGTAGCCGGTGTGCATCTGGTAGATGGCGGCCGTGTGGTTGAACAGCCCGACCGGCGTGTAGCTCATCGAGCGGATCAGCGTGAACTTGTCGTTCACCTGCGCGAGCTTGGGCAGCAGTTCGGTGAACTGCACGCCGGGCATCTTGGTGTCGATCGGCTTGAAGACGCTCTTCACGTTGTCCGGCACGTCTGTCCTTGGGATCCCACAGATCGAGATGGCTCGGCCCGCCCTGCAGGTAGAGCAGAATCACGCTCTTGGCTTTGCAATGAAGGGGGGAGTCAAGAAGAAATTGAAGTGAAGAAAGGAGAAAACTCAAGAGGGGGGGAGAAATTGGGGGGGAGGGTTAAAAAAATTGAGTGAAGAAAGGGGAACTAGAGGTGGGGTGGGGCCAGCGGGCAGCGGGGGGAGTTGGAAGAGAGATTTGAGAGAAAAGAAGAGAGAACACGAGGTGGTGGGTATCGGAGTCTTTACTTACCTGTCCAGGCACAACGAGCATGGTTGGCTTACTCCCAAAAAGGGGACTTGCGGCTATGTGCTACGTAAGAAAGTATAGCGGGGAAACGCATCGGCTGTCAATGATTCGTTTACCCGTTGCCTGCTCTCTTCGAATGCCGTAACATCCTGAATCGCAAATGTTTGCGCCCATACCGGTTGTCGCCGAAGCAGGGCCTTTCTATATTGGTGGGCACGCTCGCAGGAGCCAACCGTGGCCCCTCACTCGGTTTACAGCAAAAGTGATCCATGCAAGATACTCCGGCCGATTCCATTCCCGAATCCGATTCCCTGCTTGATGCTCTCAAACGGCACAATCTGCAACTCCCCCCTGCTACCATCACCAGCCTGGACGCTTATCGGGAATTGCTTTGGGCGTGGAACGAGCGACTGAACCTGACCCGGCATACGAATTTCGAGAAGTTCGTCAGCCGAGACGTGGTGGACGCCAAGGTTCTCGCGGACTTGCTTGAGCCTGGCGAAGACGTGCTCGATGTAGGAACCGGCGGAGGCGTTCCCGGCATCATCATTGCCATGTTGAGGGCGGACGTCTCGGTTTCGTTGTCAGAATCGGTGGAGAAGAAAGCCAGAGCGGTCCAAAGCATTGTGGACGAACTTGAGATCAACGTCCCAGTCCACCATGCCAGGGCAGAACTCCTGCTGGATGATGATCACTCGTACGACACACTCGTCGTGCGCGCAGTGGCATCACTGCGCAAATTGCTCACCTGGTTCGATCCGCACTGGGGGTCCTTCCGGCGGTTGCTTGTTCTCAAAGGGCCGAAGTGGGTGGACGAACGCCAAGAAGCTCGTGAGGCGGGGCTGATGAAACACCTCGAACTCCGCCGACTTGCTAGCTATCCCTTGCCCGGCACCTATAGCGAGAGCGTGGTGTTGCAGATTCGCCCCCGCCAGCAGTGACGCCAGGGGCCAGCAGTGGGTGATTCGCATTGCCCTTGGGTCATCGACGTCTCCCTGTTTAGAATGCCCGCCCCACAACGGTGTCGTGTCGCTGGGTAAGCATTTGTGCTTGCGCTGGTGGTGCGAATGCTAGGACTTTGAGCGTTGAGCACCCCGGTAGGTGAAGCGATGACCCAGCGGATCTTGATTGTCAAACTCAGTTCGTTGGGTGACGTCATTTTGTCACTCCCAGCCGCCCAGGCAATTCGTCAAGCCTTTCCGCAGGCGCACTTGGGTTGGGCCGTGGAGAAATCGTACGCAATGCTGCTCAATGATCAGCCCTGGCTGGACGAAGTGGTGGTCTGGGATCGATCTCGCGGATTGCGCGGCAGCTGGGATTTTGTGCGGCGACTGCGGCTAGGGGGTTGGGACATTGCCGTCGATTTGCAAGGTCTGCTGCGGAGCGGAATGACCTGTTGGCTCAGTGGCGCGAAGCGGCGGATTGGCAACGGTCCGCTCAAAGAACAAGCCCATTGGTTCTATAACGAACGTTTGCCGCTGGAGCCACGGACCTGGCACGCGGTGGAACATTATCATTCGTTGGCGGGGCGCACCTCGGCGGCGGGAGTCTGACGGAAATTCCAATCCCGCGTCCCTACCTCCAGGGTGAGTCGCCGCTGGCCACGAGTCCAGGCCCTCGGTTGTTCCCACTGCACGTGAGTGCGGCTGATGTGGCGGCAGTGGACCGCTGGGCGGAAGAGTCCGGCGTGGACTTCTCTTCAGATCGCCTGGTGGTACTCAACCCCCATTGTCGTAAAGCTGCCAATCTCTGGCCTGCCGAACGTTTCACGCAGTTGGCCGAGCGGTTGCTCACCCAGCCTGGTATCAAGGTCGCCGTCTCTGGCGGTCCGATTGCAACTCCGCTCTGCGATGAGATTGCCGCGCCGTTGGGCTCTCGAGTGCTCAGGGCAGACGGCAAACTCAGCTTGTTGGCTTCGTTCGAACTGTTCCGACGCAGTGCCTGCCTGGTCACCGGGGACACGGGTCCCATGCACATGACGGTAGCCGCCGGGCGTCCCGTGGTTGCCCTGTTTGGTCCGGCCAACCCCACCTGGACAGGCCCCTATGCCAGCGATGCGGTCGTGTTTTGGACCGGGATGAGTTGCGCACCCTGCTATGGCCGCAAATGCCACCTCGGCTACGACCCGCCAGCCTGCATGACCGGAATCGAAGTCGAACCGGTCTACGAGGCCACGCTCCGTCAATGCCGTCGAGACGATACCACGCAGCAAGAGCCGCACCGCAAGTCAGCGTAGGATCAATAGAGCGCAGCTGCGATTCAAAACTCTGGAGTTGTACCGATGAGTGACCCGAGCGTGGCGAAGATTTGCGCCGGAGTGCCAGCTGTGAACAACACGCTGTTCTGGCGTGTCGGGTTCATGGTGGGTGACCCAGTGGCGCTGCTCGAAGTGCCGGACGCTGGCCGCATCCGCTCGACCTTGATCCTGCGTGACATCGAGATGCAGCGGGCTCGCCGCAAGGCGCGCGCGGATCAGGTCGCCTGTCCGGCCGACTTTGCTCCTGAAGGAGGACTCTCCGGAGATCGCGAAACCGCCACCGCTCAAGCCGCGGCCGAGTGCCTGCGCCGGGCGGGAGTTGACAGCGTGGTGGCGGATCGCAGTCTGCCGTTGATCTTCGCCGAATTTCTAACGCGCGCTGGTATCTCGGTACGCTGCGACACCGAACTCTGGGTGGCCGACCGACGGCAGAAGCGGGACGAAGAGATCGAACATCTACGCCGTTCGCAGCACATCACGGAGCAAGCGATGCGGTTCGCCTGCGAGCGAATTGCATGTGCCGAACCGCGCGCCGGTGGAGTGCTTTACCATGACCATCAGCCGCTGACGTCGCAGGGAGTTCGTACGGCGATTGACCACTTCCTGATGGACTTGGACTTCACCAGCCCAACATCCATAGTGGCGGGTGGCCCTCAGGGTGCCGATTGCCATGACATCGGATCTGGTGAACTGCGGACGGGTCAGCCGGTGATTGTAGATATCTTCCCGCGGAGTCGCGCCACCATGTACTGGGGAGACTGTACGCGAACGGTCGTGCATGGCGAGATCCCCAGCGAAGTGCAGGCCAGCGCATACGGCGGTCCGGCAAGCCAAAGCCGCAGGCGAACGGGCCGTGGCCCCCAGCGTAACCGGCGAGCAAGTGCATCAAGCAACCATCCGGGTGATTGCCGAACATGGGTATAGCGTCGGCTTGCCGCCGGAAGGTGCTCCGGACTCTTATTGCGCCATGACACACGGCACCGGGCACGGCGTGGGCCTTGAGGTTCACGAACCGCCGCTGCTGGATCTTCGCGGCCCGCAGCTGCTGGTCGGAGATGCCTTGACCATCGAGCCAGGACTCTACCGGCGTGACCTGGGAGGCGTGCGCGTCGAAGACATGGTGGTCGTTACCACCGACGGCTGCCTCAACTTGAACACGTTGAGTGAAGAGCTGACGTGGAATTGAAACCGGAATGTAGAACAGTTGTCTCAACTGTTCACGAACCAAGAACAACGTTTCCGGCACAAATTGATTAGAAACCCTGAGGGAGCGCAGTCGCTACTTCGGAGCGTGACGACTACTTTGCCGTGTTCAGCGGATTGTGCTTCTGGCCAAACGTCTGATACCAACCAGCGAGCGGCTTCAGCTCGGTGGCTGCTCGGTCCGACGGATCGAAGATGGTCACTGGGCGTGGTGCGGCGAGCGCGGCTAGCTGCAGCACGTCGAACTGCTGCAGCAAACCGAAGCAGAACAACTCTGGCGTTTGATTGGCCAACTGATTCGCTTCGATCAGTTCTTTGAGGCTGCCCAGCGATTCATGCAGTTCGACTCCGGCGATTGAATCGGTCTCAATCGCGGCTGAGATCAAAGCAATGATGCTGGTGCGGGGACCATCGGCCACTAAGGTCACCGGCCCTTTCACCGTCTCGCGAGACCAACGCGCCACTGCAGCAATCTGGTTGGCTTGGACTCCCAAAGGGCGGTGCCCTACGGTGGCAATCATAAACGCAAAGAGAAAGTCTTTTTGCGAAACCTGCGACTCACCGAAGTAGAACGGGTCTACGGCCAGGACGCGTTGGTTGTCGGCCACCAATCGCCTCACGGTCTGGCTGCTGCTGGCACGTCCCTGGTCGCTGATGACCAGCGATGTTGCCTGAGCCCCCGGTGGAGCAATCTCGGTCACCGGAACGGTCCAGTTGCTGCCGATTCTCAACCGCCAGTACGTTACTCTCGCTCCGTCTCTGGTGAACGAATCTTGTTGTTCGGCGGCTAGCGTATAGTCCGCACGATCTGAGCGAATGATCTCGTTGAGCGTTTTCTGGCTGGATTGCTGCCAACGTTTTGCCTCGTCCCGTTCGGTCGGCAGGCGCGGCTCGTGCGGCAGTGACTTGGTCAACGCAACCGCCAGGCTGTTGAACGTTGCGTTGTCGTCCGGAATTGGGACCGTGAGTTCTGCCTTGGTCTTGAGTTCGTCTTGGCATTCGATCTCAGCCACTTGAAACGAATTGTCCTGGGCAAAGAAATGATCCCCAATCATCGCGTAGAGTGCCTGACGATTGTCTTGGCCAAAATTGTGTGTTCCGGGGTCAACGTTCACGTGCGAACGGAGCCGGCTCTCCTGGCCGAATAGCTGGTAGATCGGCCGCGCGGCGTCCAACAACGGCTGCAGCGCGTACGTCGATTCGAAGCAGCAATTGTCCGTCTTGTTGAACGTCAACAGGCCGGCTCGAGGGGCCAGCATGGCGGTCAGGTGCTTGTAGTCTGCAAAAGCGGCCAGGTCATTGGGCGTTTGTTCGGAATCCCCAAGATCTTTGAAATGCCGCGCTCGGGTGACAAAGCTCGAGTAGCCAGCCACGGGGTTGGCCAACGTCACGCGCGTGTCGAGCGAGCTGATGAAGATGGTCTGCCAGCCTCCGCCAGACAGTCCCGCGACGCCGACACGCTGGGGGTCTGCGTTGGGATGGTCCAGCAAGATATCCAGGCCCCGTTTCATGGACAGATAGAAGGGAGCCAGCCCGCTGGTGCCGCACAGATCGAGTTGGTTCATGGCGTAGTGGGCCATGCCAGGGGAACGCAGTTGCCCCCATCCCCACCCATTCGACATTGGGCGCAATCATCCCCCGCTTGGCCTGATTGATGCAGCGAATCTGTTTGTACTCGGCCGCTTTCCCGTTCGCGCCATCGTGGCCATTGACGTTGAGCATGACCGGGACCTTGCCCTGGAGTTCGGTCGGTTCGTACAGCAGGGCAGGTATCCACATGCCTGGCACCGCCTCGTAGCGCAGCCGTTTGATTCGGTAACCAGCACCTCCTTTGATTTCATCCACCCACTGCACCTTGGTGGCCAGCTGGCTCCAGCGAGCTGCCTCGCCTCGGTAGACTACGTGCTTCAGCACCTCCCGGCGAATCTTGGACGCGGCAGTTTGCCACTCGTCGGCGGACGAGACGGCCGGCATCTGCGGCACGCGCCGTTCGGTATACAACTGCACTTCGGCCAACGTCGTTTCGCTACTGATGATCGGGCGCTGGAGAAGTTTCTGGATCTGCGCCTCATCCAAGGACAGACCAACCTGGCAACAGCTCAAAACCACCAACAGGCTCAAAGGGGCGATTCTCAGTTCGAACATCGAAGGACCTCGCGGCAACAAAGTTTCAACTCGGGGGGGCCTACAGTGTGCGCTACACGCGCTGACGAAACAATCGACTTGATGATGGATCGTGTGAGTGTTGGTCTTGCCCGCCGGTGAGACCTCGTGCGGTCCCCAAGGTTCTGTCGTCAAACCAGCTGTTCGCGGGCAGACAGAAAATTTCTGGTGGCGGAGCCTGGCTGTATGGACAGCGCGCAATTGCAAACAGCGTGCGTGGTTGCGCAGCGTGGATGCCATGGCAGGGAACCCCCTGAGGGAGAAATTCTCGTTTTTCGTAGTAACTCCTTTGGAGCGTCCCCTCAATTACACGTAGTTCTCCGAATGATACGTTGCGTTGCTCCCCGAATGATCCAGTGCGTTGCAATTCGTTTGGGTTGCCGTATGTTGGGTCCTGTTGCTCGTGACCACTCGGCACTTTTTAGCAGCAGCAGAGCCGCGATGCTCGCGTTCGCGAACAACACCATTGGGAGTTGATGGTCTTGTTGGCTGGGCAGTCTCCAGTCAGCGGTGCCTTCGATAGATACAACCAGACTTGTAGGCCCGGACTATTTCTCGCATCCGGGCTCGTCATGTCCGTGGCGAGTCAATTTCGTGCAAGTAGCCCGGTCCGATTCCTGTAACGGAGGTCGACGGGATGAAGCGCTCGCATGGAATTCATCAGGCTCAGCAAAACTTCTGGCTGAGCCTTCTCACAAGCCTGGTGGTCACCGCAGCGCTGCTGAGTACCGCTCTTCCGCGTCCAGCCCTAGCGCAAGACGAAACCGCGAACCAAGCCGCGCTGCGCGATTTCAACGCGACGGCGGCCCTACAAAACAGCGGCCTGTATTCCCGAGCCGCGGCCAAGTGGGCCAACTTTCTCAAGCTCTATCCCACCGACATGCGGATTGACCGGGTGCACTACTACCTTGGCATCTGCCAGCTCCACACCAAGAAGTACGCCGAAGCCCAACAGTCGTTCGGGACCGTCTTGACCAAATTCCCTAAGTTCCCTTCGCTGGACGGAGCCCAATACAACTTAGGCATGGTTCATTACCAGATGGCCAGCGATACCCAAGACGCTGCCACGTTTGTCAAAGCCGCTGACGCGTTCAACACGCTGGTGACCAAGTACCCTCAGAGCAAGTACGCAGATCGGGCGTTGTACTTTCAGGGAGACTCGTTGATCTTGGCTGCCCAAGCGGAGAAGGCCATCGAGCCGTTCACCAAGCTGATTGCCGGCCATGCCAAGAGTTCGTTGCTGCCAGATACCTATTACTCGTTGGGTGTCACCCAGCAGGAACTTGGACAGGACGAGGCGGCGGTGGCGACGTTGCAGAAGTTTCTGGACAACCCCGCTCTGCAGCAACATGCGCTGATCCACGAGGTTCGTCTCCGCCAAGGGATGTCCTATTTCAAACTGCAGAAGTATGCCGAAGCCGAACCGCTGTTTGCTGCCGCGGCGCTGGCTGAGAATTTCCCCTACGCTGACTTCGCACTGCTCCGCCAAGGCCAAAGTCAGCTCGAAGGGGGCGCTCCGGAGAAGGCGCTGCCGACCTTTACCAAGATGCTGGCCGACTTCCCCACCAGTGCCTATCGCCCGGCCGCCCAACTCAGCCAAGGTAAGATCTACTTCCTGACGGACAAACTGGCCGAAGCCCAACAGGTGCTCGAACCGGTAGCGGCGGCCAAAGTCAATGAGTCTCCCGAAGCCGCGTATTGGCTCGGCCGCACATTGCTCAAGATGGAAAAAGCCAGCGATGCCTTGGCCCGGCTCGATCAAGCGGTGAAGTCGTTCACCGAAGGAGAGTTTGCTGCGTACCTGGCCTTGCTGCGAATCGACGCGCTGTACGAACTCGCGGACCGACGCAAAGAAACCCCGCCGTTGTACGCTGCGTTCGTCAAGCAATTCCCTGACCATGACCTGACGGCCCAGTCACTCTACATGGCCGCCTTGTCTTCGCTGGGGCAAGAAGACTACGCCGCGGCTCGAACGCATGCCGAAGCGTTCATGGCCAATGCGAACTACGCCCAACACGAACTCTTGCCGGCCAACTTGTACATTGCCGCCGAAGCCTACCTGCTCCCCGTAGCCGCCAAGGCCGAAGGGGGAGACATGGCCAAGGCCGAAGCGTTGTACCGCAAGCTCGTCGCCGAACATCCTCAGCACACACGCGCTCCCCGCTCGCATCTGCGAATCGGTTGGTGCCTGCACGAAGCCAAGAAGTATGCCGAGAGTTTGAAGTACCTGACCGACATGCTGGCGAAACTTCCCGAGCCGGACCAAAAGGCCGAGGCCTATTTGCTCATTGGTCGTGGTCACAGCAGTTTGCAGAACGAACAGCCTGCGCTGGCTGCTTACGATGCGGCACTCAAGGCGAAACCAGATTGGCCCCGGGTGGACGAAGTGTTGCTGGCTTCAGCACTCAGCCTTCGTTCGCTCAAGAATCCGACCGAAGCGACCGCCCGTCTCAAAAAACTTACCGCTGAGCACCCTGCAAGTTCACTGCAGCCGCAAGCCATCTACCAGCTGGGAGAGATCGCTCAGGCGGAAGCCAAATTCCCTGAGGCGATTGCCTACTACAAACAGGTGTTGACCAAGTTTCCCATGAGTGACTTTGTCGGACTGGCCAACTATGGGCTGGGAGCCGCGTACTTCGCCAGCGCTGATTACGCCAGCGCCGTGCCTCCGCTGAACCTGGTCGTGGCACTCAAGGATGATCCCGATTTAGCCAATCAAGGCAAGTATTTGCGCGGCCTGACCAATCAACGACTCGATCAGTTCGCACCTGCGCTGCAAGACCTTCAGGCATTTCTGACAGCAGAGCCCCAGGCGGCCGAAGCTTTGGATGCTCGCTATGCCGTGGCTCTTTGCCAGATTGGATTGGATCAGCATGCCGAGGCGGTCAAGACCCTCTCCATGTTGGTCAAGGAAGCGGGTGACTACGCTCACACGGACAAGATCTATTACGAACTCGCGCACGCCTACCTGGCTCTCAAGCAACCGGAAGATGCCAACGAGGCCTTCGAGTCGCTCGCGACCAAGTTGCCAGCAAGCCCTCTGGTGGCGGAGTCGCAGTTTCATATCGGCCGTTATCACGAACAGGTAGCCACCGATAGCGAGGACGAAGCGATTCAGAAGACGGAGATCGCCACTGCCGCCAAGGCGTACACGGCAGGGTTGGCCAAAGCAGGCACGCCGGAACTCAAGGAGAAACTGCAATACAAACTCGGCGACATGCAGTTCCGTCAGGCGGTTTACGATCAGGCCGCGGTGACGTTGCAGACCCAGCTCAAAGAACACCCCACCGGCCAGTTGGTTGGACCGGGGCGCTATCTCGCCGCGGAGAGCCTGTTCCGCCTGGCCAAGTACGATCAGGCATTGCCGCTGTTCGTGCAAGTGGCCAACGACAAGGTGGAGAACTACCACGCCCGCTCGCTGTATCAGGCAGGCCAGTGTGCTGCGAACCTCAAGAACTGGCCGGAAAGCCAAAAGCACTACACGGCCTTGATCCAGCAATTCCCCAAGTTCGTCCAGGTGGCAGACACCCGATACGGCCTGGCGTTTGCACTCCAGCAGCAGAACAAGCTGGCTGAAGCCCGCCCGCTCTATGAGCAGGTGACGAACGAGACCGAGACGGAGACCGCGGCCAAGGCACGGTTCATGATCGGTGAGATCTGTTTTGCCGAGAAGAAGTACGAAGAAGCCATCGAGCACTTTCTCGCGGTGGCCGTAGGATATCCCTACAAACATTGGCAGTCGCTCGGTCAGTTCGAAGCGGGGCGCTGCTTCGTCGAACTGGACAAGAAGCCACAAGCGATCGCTTCGTTCCAAACCGTCGTCGAGAAATATCCCGATCAGGCCGAGGCCAAAGACGCCGCCCGACTCTTGGGCGAATTGCAGAAGCCGTAGCTCTCACAAACCGTTCAGATCTCACACTATTCGCGAATCGTTCCGGAATCGCCAGGCTCCTGATTCCATGATCATCGGAAGAGGAATATTCAAAATGAATCACTTGCACCGTCAATCTTCTCGCTTGGCTGTTTGGGTGCTGGCCTTAGGCATGCTGGCCTTTCTCGCCCATGGGGTCGGCCAGATCCGCGCACAAGCCCAACCCGCAGATGGCCAGAACGCAGCGCAAGAGGACGGCGCGGCCGCCACTGCCGACGCCGAGCCTGAGTCGCTAGGCGGTATGATTCTCGATGGCGGAGGGCTCAGCGTCCTGTTCTATCTCCTGCTGGGCGTGTTCTCCATTGTGGCCACTACGGTCACGTTTGAGAGGTTGATCAATCTTAAACGCGAAAAGATCATGCCAGCCGGATTCGTCCAGCAACTGCGTGACTTGCTGGGCGGTAAGGAAGACAGTGCTGACAATCTCCTGCTGTTGAGCGAATCGTTCCCTTCCCCGATTGGCAACATTTTGAGAGCCGGCGTGCTGCGAGCAGGCCGGCCGCTGCCTGAGGTGGAGAAGTCCATGGAAGACGCCGCGGCGCGCGAGATGGCCGCCATGCAAAGCCGCAATCGCCCCTTGAGTGTGGTTGGCAGTGTTGCCCCGCTCGTGGGACTGTTGGGCACCGTGGTCGGGATGATCTTTGCCTTTCAGGTTTCCAGCCAGCAAGGGCTTGGCAAGGCAGAGTCGCTGGCTCGCGGAATCTACCTGGCGCTCATCACCACCGCGGCAGGGCTGGCTATCGCCATTCCTTGCCTGCTGCTGGTTGCCTGGTTCGGCAGTCGCGTGGAACGCTACATGCGCGAGATCGATGTCTGCCTGCTCGAGACCATGCCCAGCTTCACCCGGATGGAGCAACACCTGCCGGTGGTCCAAAGAGTGGAACCTGTGACCGAACCCGAAATGGCAGGCGCTGACCGCTGATGGGGCAGGTGGCCATCTATTATTCATTTTCATCAATATCAATATCATAGATACGTTGATAGAGATCACGTGCCGCACCTGGAGTAAGAGATGCGACTCCCCCCTTCCGAAGCAGATACTCAAGGTCCGAACCTGACACCCATTATTGATGTGGTGTTCTTGCTGTTGATTTTCTTTCTCGTAGCGACCCGATTCGATCAGCAGGAGAAAGAGATCTCGACGCGGTTACCACAAGTCTCCGATGCCCAACCTCTATCGCAACCTCCCGGTGAGGTGATTGTGAACATCACCGAGAAGGGGGATTACGTGGTCGTTGGCAAAACGCTGGAGCAAGACGGGCTGGCGTCGTTCTTGAAAGAGATCTCGCTGGCAAACCCTGGTACGCAGAAGGTGCAGATTCGCGCCGATGATCGCGTGCAGTTTCGCTTCCCTGCCACCGTGATGGGTATGTGTGAGCAAGAGAACATTGATCACTATTGCACCGTCGTGCAGCAGATTCGCTAAACGTCTCATGTGCGCCGGTGATTTGACCCGCACGCGACGCGCTCCAGGAAGAGAGCCTCGATGATGAAAGATGCCAAACGCAGCCGACTCCAGGATATTCGCCTCAAGATTCTCGCGAACGCGATTCCGCTGAGCGTCGGCCTGGTGGTGTTGGGGGCGCTTCTGTTCTGGCTGATTCCTCACCGCAAGTCGGAGGTGATCACGGTCGACGGCAAGCATCGCTGGGGCAACGAGTCGGCACCCGCGCGGCGCAGTATTGTGTGGCAACCTGCCGTGTCCGTGGATACCGTTCCAACGCCGGCCGCCGCCAAAGACAGTTTGATTCGTCCGCAGTTGGATGCCAGCGGAACGGTACTCTACTTCACGCTCCAGCAGCATGACGGAACGGCCGATATCTATCGTTCGCAATGGGCGGACGGCACCTGGCAGGCTGCCGTGGCGGAGCAATCGCTCAACACGCCGGCCGATGACATTGGGCCCGTAATATCTGCCGATGGCAGTCGCCTGTATCTCTATTCGAATCGAGCAGGAGGACAAGGGGGTTTTGATCTCTATGTTTCGTATCGGGAAGGCAACCACTGGACGCCGCCAAAGGAACTAGGGCCGGAGATTAATTCGCCTGCGGATGAGTACGACCCTGCCGTTTCGACCGATGGCAAGCAGTTGTTCTTTTCCAGCAACCGCACTGCCGAGATGAATCGAGCGTTGCAGGCTGATCGTACCAAGGCGAAGGACCGTTGGCGCACGACGCTGCGCTCCGACCAGGTCCGAACCCGATTCAATCTCTACCTGGCGACTCGATCCGAATCCGACAACCCGTGGCAACCGGCCAGGGCACTCAACGAGATCAATCTCGCCACCGCCAACGACGGCGCGCCGTATGTCTCGGCCGACGGCGCGTTTCTGTACTTCGCATCCGATCGGACCGAGCGCTCCGGCGAGGCTGCCAATTTTGATCTCTACCGCGCTCGAATTCTGCCAGGCCGAATGCTGAGCCCTGAGAATCTCGGGACCGGTGTCAATACGGCAGACAACGAGATTGAACCGGCCCTGTCTGCCGAAGGCTTTCGGTTGTATTTTTCCCGCAACGACGCCAGGAGTCAGCAACCCGAACAGTACGCGCTCTACAGCAGTACCGCCCGAGAAATCTACGACGAGACCACTTGGGACGCGAGTCATTGGACCGCAACACTCGGCGTCATCCGCCGGCATGCCTGGTGGGTGAGTTTGTTGGCACTACTCGCCGGCCTGATTGCGGCGCTGGTGTGGTTCTTCCGCAACGTGTCACTCCGCCGGGTGCCGATCCCTGGTGCGCTGCTGGTGGCGCTGGTGCTCCATTTGATGTTGGGGGCAGGTTCGTTCTTTGTCTATTTCGGCGGCGGTGTGATGGAGCAGATCCGCCGGGAAGTGCGCGAGATGATTGTCGCTACGCGGATGTCCAGCGATGCGCTCCACCAATCGCACGAGCCAGGCCAAGAGGCGTACGAGAAAGTTGCTGATCTAGAAGCCTTCGAGTCCGTCCAGCCCACCGAGGCGCCCCGGCAAGTGACGGAGATGCCGAACGTACCGATGATGCCAGAGTCTACGGTGATGAAGGTTCCGGCACGTCTCAATCGCGATGCCTCGAACCCTCGCCAGGTGGTCACGGTTCCGCGTCCCATGGCACCCCCTCGTCAGCGTCCTGAGCTTTCGCGTCAGCGTCCCACGCTTCCTGAAGAGGTGATGGAGCAGGCAAACATCGAACTCGAGCAACCTCTGGCGCAGCAGGTTGAACAGGCCGAACCTCCAGCGGCGGCCGTGGCTGTCAATCAGCGGCAAACGCCGCAAACCGAAGTGCGTCCTCTGCAGCGAAGTCGCCCACTGCCCGCAATGCAGGTGGCCCAGGAACCGATCCAAGCCGAGCAGTCTGTCGAGGTCCCTCCGTCTCCCACCGCTGAGCCTGTGAGGATGGCCTGGACTGAGCGGCGTCCGGCCGATCAGCAACGCCAGCAGATTGTGCCAGAGCCGATTGGCCCGGCAGCGACGCAACAAGCAAAGAGTCAACCTATGAGCACCAACGTCGAAGCGGCACGGCGGTCCCAGCAGCCACCGGTTGCCGCGACGCCAACTCCGCGGCCGTTGGCCAGGCAGCGGGTACAACCAGCCCTGGGCGAGTCGTCCCCCGAGCCGGCAACCCCGGCCGCCAAGGAGCCTCGTTCGCAGCCAGCGCCAACAGCGTTGGCCCGGAGCCGGTCTGCGGTTCAGAGGCTATCTCAACCTCAGGTAGCGACCGAGCAAGTAACGGCTCCAGCGACGTCAGCTCAACGAGCCGAGACTCCCCAACCGGCAGACATTCGTTTGGCCCGTTCCAACCAGCGACCGCAGACGGCTCCGCCCGCGGCTTTGCAGACCGAGCGTCGCAGCGCAATGGGGCCACTTCCGGCGAGCGAACCGATAGCGGCAACGCCTGGCATTCGACCACCGCAGGAACCTCCAACTTCGACAACTGCCTTGACGTTGGCGCGTGCCACGCGGACACCGGCAGCCGACAGCGCCGATTCGCAAGTCGTGGCAGAAACGTTGTCCGAGAGCGTCAGCGGTCCTCAGACCAACGAGCCGGATTCGGCAGAAGTGATGCTCGCTCGCAATTCGACGGCCCCTGAGATCTCGACTTCACCGGATCTTTCTCCAGTGCGCGATGGAGTGAAACTATCGGCAGCGCAACCGTCTCTGTCCGCGTTGACCGATGCGCCCCTTCAAGAGCCATCGCCTGAGAGTACGGTGGAGTCTCCGTTGCAGCGCAGGCGAAGCGTCACAAGCCTGATGCCAAGTGAGGACGCCGTTGCGACCGAGCAAGTGACGGCGGTCGTCAGCGACGACGTAGATGCCGACCAGAGTGCGAAACTCGCTGTGGCGATGGATCGGCAGCAGACCACCGGCGCAGGCTTGCCGCAGTTCGCAGCCAGCGAAGTCAAGCCGGAGTCCAACCCTCGGCTGGCCGCCATGGATTTGAACTTGCCGGAGCCAGACTCCCGACAGTTGCCAGTCCGCACGACGACGGCCGACCCTTTGTCTGGCAAACGGAACGTTCGACCCACTGCGCTCGCTGGCGAAGAACCGTTGGAGTTGGCGAGCACGGCCCTGCAAGGGGAAGATGCCACGAAGCCCGAACGACCGACAAGTTCTCCCGTCACTTCCATGCGTCAGCAGTCTGACGTTCCGCCGAATTTGTTGGCCGCCGGCGAATTGCCAAGGGCCCGACGTGTCCCTGTTTCGCCCTCGCCGGCAGGGCTGGATCGCTCAGATCCGTCGGCCGTTCCGGATGCGAGCCATGGGGAACATCCGCTGCAACTCAACCGTTTGGTTCTGGCTTCGGCCACGGCAGATGCCATCCGCACCGATGCTCCGACCGCGCTGGTGATCGATCCGACTGGCGTGGAACAGCCAGAACCCTCGGCGGCCAGCGCTTTAGAACTTCAGGCCAAGATGTTGGAGTTGCCGTTCGAAACGAGCGACAAGATTGGCGGAGTCCGCGATCGCAACAACCGCGCGCTGGTGCTAGGCAGCCTGGAGAACGAAGCGGTGGATACCGCACCCTCTGGCAGTCAGCTGGCAAGCCAGATTTTACGACGTCCGGCCAGAGCTCCGGTATTGCTGTATGCAGAAGACAACATCGGTCTGCAAGCGATGTTTCGGCTCCGGCAAGGCGAAGCCAAACGTGATGTACTCGAGGCTTTTGGCGGAAATGACGAGACGCTGGTTGCGGTTGAGCGAGGCCTGACCTGGATTGAGAAGCATCAGAAGCCGGATGGATCTTGGAGCCTGAATGCCTTCGGCAAGCAGTGCCAGGGACATCAATGCACCGGTCATGGTTCGGCGCAATCGGATGCCGCGGCGACGGGATTCGCCTTGCTCCCATTCTTGGGCGATGGGCATACTCATCTGGAAGGCAAGTACAAGAACACCATTCGCCAAGGCATTTCTTGGCTGGTGGATCATCAGAATCAAGATGGCAACCTGGCCGTGGGGGCAGGCGGGAACACGCACATGTATTCCCACGGCATTGCCACCATCGCTCTTTGCGAAGCGTATGCCATGAGCAAAGACGCGGCCCTGCAAAAGCCGGCCCAAGATGCCATCAACTACATTGTGTATGCCCAACATCAACCAAGCGGCGGTTGGCGCTACCAGCCTAAACAACCGGGTGATACGTCGGTGGTGGGCTGGCAAGTGATGGCTTTGAAGAGTGGTCAGATGGCAGGGTTGGTGATTCCGCCTGCTTCGCTCGAACTGGCTAAGAAGTGGCTCAAGCGCGTCGAAGGCTCAGGCGATCGGCAAGGAACGTTCGGCTATACCAGTCCCAGTGGAACAACGGCCATGACCGCCGAAGGTCTACTTTGCCTGGAGTATCTTGGCACGCCGCGCGGCGACGCCCGATTGATCAATGGGGCGGACTTTCTCATGGCCCGTTTGCCTGCCGCTGGCAAAGAAACCAGCTACTACTGGTACTACGGCACTCAAGTGATGTTCCACATGCAAGGCACCTATTGGCAGCGGTGGAACGCAGCCATGCGAGATATGCTGGTGGAGACACAGACCAAGACCGGGCCGATGGCCGGCACGTGGGACCCCAAAGACAACTACGAGAAATCCGGCGGCCGAATCTATGCCACGGCCCTGCGTCTGCTGATGTTGGAAGTCTACTACCGGCACTTGCCGTTGTACCAGGTGCTGGACGACTGAGCACAGGCCGTGCGCAAGACGCTACGCTTCCAACAAGGCCGCCTGGCGAAGTTCCTCCAGCCTACGCGATAGCACCGGGAGTTCAATCAAATGCCCTCGCTCGGCCAGTGCGATCTTTAGCGCTTCCTGGTCCCGAGTACCGTCCAGCAGTGAGATCAGATCTCGCATCAGTTGATCTCCCAGTTGGTGCATTTGGTGCAGCAGCGTGGTCAGTTCCCAGCCTTGCTGCAATTGGTAGCGTGCCACAGGGCTGGCCTTGGGTCGGTCGCTGACCGAGGGTGCCGTGCGCGAGTCCCAACTGCGGAGGTCCACCACTTCGTAGACGTAGCCAATCATCAGCGTGTGGGTGAGTCTCGCCTGTTGTTCGTCCGTAAGATTCTGCCCTAGCCGTTGTTGGCAACGTTCGACGAGTTGGGCAAACGAGAGCGTCTGTGGGTAGCACTCCCCAAGTGCCGTCAAGGCCGCGCCCCCAAGCGGATCAGCGACGGTCATCTTTCGCTTGAACCCGTCGATAAACAGTTGCTGGCCGTCCGGTTGAGCCGCGCCACTCGCTTTGGCAGAACTTAGCAGCTGAAACTCTTTGGCGTGCTCCGCCGAGAGGTCATCGTCCCAGGTGAGATTGGAGTGACAAAAGAGCGAACGACGGAAAGCTCTGCCACTGACAAAATCCAGGTACTGTTCGCGCGTTTCGGAATTGGCCACTTCCTGCAACCAGGGGGAGCGCTCGACATCGGCAGCCAACGCCGGCAGGTTGGCCAGGCGAGATTCGCAAAAGAAACTGAGTCCAACATCGCTGGCCTGCGAACACAATTCCCAAAAATGCACCGGATGATTGTTGGCCTCGAGCATATCATGCACGAGGCCCGAGTCACTCACGGACTCGAGAATCGCCAACTCGTCCCGTAGTGCCTCGTGATACGCGGAGCCTTTCGGATGCATGGCAGCGATCAGGTACTTCAACAAGGCCCGCGTTTGAGCGACTCGTTGCTGGGGATCATCGATCCCGCGAACGTGAAACTGGGCCATCTCGCGAGCCATCTGACGCAGGTGACCGCCAGGGTAGGTATTGTAGCTGAGATGCAGAATACCCTGGGGAGCCAGCAACCGGGCACATACGGCCATCAGTTCAGGTTGCATCTGACGCGGGATCCAAGAATGCAGTCCGTGCGCGATGATGTAGTCGAACGGTTCGCCTGTCTCTAGATCACGCAGATCCATCTGCTTCAGTTCAATGTTCTGCAGCCCCACGGCTTGGGCAAACTGTTGGGCTTCTTCAATCTGCCTGGCGGAGAGATCCACGCCTAAGAACGTACTGCCTGGCAAGGCATAGGCCATGGGGATCAAGTTCGCGCCGCTGGCGCAACCCAGGACGAGCACGCGAGCGGCATTCGCTGGCGCAGGCCGCAGGCCAAACAGTTGTCCTAACACTGCCAACCGGCCAGCGTGCGAATAGGGATACGAAAGCCGGACGTACGGCATGGCGTCGTAGGCGTCCGCTACTTCTTTGGTGGAGGAATCGTCCATTTTGCCTTCTGCACAGTTTACAAACCAAACGGAAAAGGAACGGGTGTGCCTGACGCGTGGACTAAGGTCCGATCTCGGTTACGTGACGAACAGGCGAGATCGATGCAGCAAATCCATTTCTTCTGTCACGCGCTGCTCCACCGCCCCGCGGCGAGCGGTGGGTTCAGACGGCAGCGGGTCCTTGCCATCCCAGCTGACCTCTGACGTTTCCAGCATGGCCAACACACCATCGATCAGCTCGGCCCGTTCGCGAGAACCATCCAGCCCTACCCAAATCACGCGGGCGAGTGCACTACGCGGCGCGGTGCGATGGCGGTGCCCCCTGTCAAAGACCGGCCAATGTCGGGCAGCCTGATATCGGGCCACCGCGCTGACTTCTCGGGCGGCGGTTCTTGGCGTTGCTGGTGCTGGTTTGGTATGGCTGAGTTCAATCAACTCCAGCGCAAACCAACCAAAGGCCATGGCCGCCAATGTCTGTTCGTCTTCGGCGGCGTCGAGGTTCTCCCTGTCTGAGCGTGTCCTGGCCGCCTGGACCAACGTTTCCCAGCGAATCGCACCAGGCCAGGCGTCCTGCAAACAGTCCACGGCCGCTTTGCCGAGCGGGTGTTGAATATCCAGTTCGCACTGGTCATTGGCAAAAGACACGGCACCGGTTGGTTCCGCAACATTCGCCTGGCGAGTGGCCGACGAAGTCACGGACAATCCGGATAAGCGGGTCGGCATGGGCTGCCGGTAGATGGCCACGTCTTCATGGCAGAGCAGCGTGCTGCGAAAGCTTCGTCCATAGAGAAAATCGAGGTACTGTTCGTACTGCACGCGATCCCCTTCGGGATCGATCCGCTCCAGATCCTCCGGCTCGATACCCAAAGCGAAATGCGTGACGAGGTGGGCTTCGGCCAGATAACGCAGTTTGAACCGCGCTGCATGCTCGGCGAACCGGTAGAAGTACACCGGCTCGTTGACCGCCTCGAGGATGTCATGCACCAGAAAGCCATCTTCGGTTGGTTCAGTCAGTTGGATCTGCTCGAGCATTGCCTTGGCATACGCATCCGACCGATCATGCAAGGCATGCTTCATCCGTTTGAATAGTTCGCGGACTCGGGGTGGACCTTGAGCCGGCATCTCCGCGTCGCGTGTTTCAAACAAGCAAAGCTGCCGAAGCATGTTCCGCATGTGCCCACCGGGATGCGTGTTGTAGCTGATGTACGCAACTCCTTGGGGAGCCAGATGCCGAGCACATGCGGCCAGCAGGGCATCTCGAACATGGGCCGGAATCCAAGAGTAAATGCCGTGAGCAACAATGTAGTCAAACTCGCCCAGCGACTCGTCCAGTTGGCAGATGTCGGCACATTCCAACCGCAGGTTCTTGACGCCAACGCCAGCTGCGAAATTCTTGGCGTCATCAATCTGAACGGGCGACAGATCGATGCCCACGAACTGGCTCTCTGGAAGAGCGTACGCCAAGGGAACCAGATTCGATCCGCGAGCGCAGCCAATCTCCAGGACCCGGCAAGCATCGCCCGGTGCGGCCCCCACGCCCATCAAATGAGCGATGGCTCCCAAATGCCCTGGATGCGTCTGGTGAAAAGCCTGACGGGGGTAGGGATACAGATCGTAGGGGGTTGGATCAGTCATTTCAGGCCTAAAGGACGTGAGTGAGATGGAGCCTGAGTGCTGTGGCAGGGCTAACGGGAAACCAGGGGTGTCATTCCTTCAAAGGTCGAACGCCCCCCTTCCATGGTGGTGAAGTGCTAGCAGCGATTGACACCAACCAATGATTGCCCCGTGTTCTAGTTCGGTAGCCTACTACCGGTTGGGGGAGAATTGCAAGTTGTCGAGCCCTGCCAAACCTCACGGCCGGCCAAAACGCCCAACCGACCCGCCGTTGTGAGTGCGGGAACATCGGGTATACTAGATGGAGTTGGCAGTCTGCCAGCCTGCGCTATGTGCAAACCTCGCGCACCGTTGATTCGCAACGTGCTTGAGTTCGTCCGTTCTCTCTCAATGGTTGATTACTATGCCAAGATATGTCGTTCGATATGGATCGATGCGGCATTTGGGGGCATTCACCACCTCCAAAGGAGAGACGCATCCGCGGGGGGCGAAAGTCATTGCCCGAACCGACCGCGGCCTGGAAGTAGGCGAAATTCTCAGCGAAGCCACCGAAGAAGTGATCTCGCAGATGCGGGACCCGACTCGCGGCCAGGTGCTGCGGAACCTATCGAGTGAGGATCAGAACGAGCTCTCTCGCCTGCACGCGCAAGAGCGTCAAGAGTTTGAAACCTGCGTCCGCCATGTCAAGGAACTGAAACTGGATATGCAGCTGGTGGATGTCGAGCATATCTTCGGCGGCGAGCGGATTATCATTTACTACCTGGCTGAGAACCGCGTGGACTTCAGGGAACTGGTCAAAAACCTGGCCAGTGAGTTTCAAACCCGAATCGAAATGCGTCAGATTGGCGTACGTGACGAGGCCAAACTACTGGCAGATTATGGCGATTGCGGCAAGCCGGTCTGTTGCAACACGCACCTCAGTGCGATGCCGCCGGTTTCCATGAAGATGGCCAAGTTGCAAAAGGCCACGCTGGACCCGACCAAAATCTCAGGGCGTTGCGGAAGGCTCAAGTGCTGCTTGAGGTACGAATTCGATACCTACGAAGCGTTGCAAAAAGAGCTGGCTCCCGTGGGTGCTGAGATTGTCACCAACGAGGGGAAAGGGCGCGTCTTGGCCCAGGAGATCTTGGCTTCTCAAGTGTTGGTGGAGATGGAAGACCGTCGCCGCGTGCTGGTCGACGCCCACAACGTGCTGACCATCATCAGTCGTCGCCGTGCCAAGAGCAAACCCAAAGGAGGAGCCCCATCGGCTGCCGCTGATGACTCTCCTAAAGAGAACACCCGTTCCAAAGACAAGCCTTCCCAAGAAGGTTCCTGACTCCTCTCCCAGCTTGGGCCCTCTGTGATTGCTCGGCTTGCTTGACTTCGTACTACCTTTACCTGTTACCTAAAAGAACAACGATGACCACACCAGGGCAACGACTCACACAACTGGTCCGCGATGACGGGCGGTATCGGATCGAAGCGTATTACTTCATCTTCGAGGCGCTCAACTTCGCCCACGAAGACCTCTCGTTAGGGGCAGAAAAAGAGAGTGAGCCTACCGGTGAGGCCGAAGAAGACGAGGACGACACTCAACCACACCGCCACCTGACGGGCCAAGAGCTTTGCCAGGCGATTCGGATGTACGCCGTACAGCAGTTTGGCTACATGGCCAAGTGCGTGTTGAATAGCTGGGGAATTCGCAGCACATCGGACATCGGTGAGATTGTCTACAATCTGATCCGTATCCAGCACATGCGAAAGACTCCGGATGATCGCCGCGAAGACTTCGACGACGTGTATGACTTCGACGAAGCCTTTGAGCATAGTTTCGAGATCACCATGCCGGAGTGATGCACTTCCGCCATTGCGTTCGCCGTTGGTCATTGAGTCAAGCAGCAATCACGTAGGAAGCAGCGGATGGCTCGTTCGAAGCGTCAGGCGGAACGCAAATCCACATCTGGCCCGGGTTCAGCCAAACCGGCAGACTCGCGCAAAGCTGAGGATTCGCCACACGATGTTTCTGCTGCGAATGCTTCCCCTGCGGACGCAGCGCGCTTGCCGACCCATCCTCCCCATAAGCGTCCGCTGGTCCTGTTGGTCACAGGCTTGGTGCTTGCGCTTTGGTTGGTCGCCTTGGTCACCATGGCGTATTGGGCCAGCAGCGGATGAGCAAGCTGGCGGCCAGGCTGTGGGGAAGCGTCGGTAAAATACGCTACGCCACTGGTTGCCCAAGCAAACTCTTAGTGCTTGTAGATCTTGTGCTGCGGGCGGCCGGAGAGAATCTGCTCTTTCCCCCAACTGGTGACGGCCTTGAAATCCGGGCTTTGAATGAATTCAACGAACGCCTTCTCGTCCGACCATTCGCTGGTGATCAGGTACGAGGCATCGTCGCCGACGTCCTTCCAAAGGCTGGACTGCGTATGTCCCGGAGCGGCTTCCAAAGCCTGCATGACGGCACTGAACTTTTCTTCGAAATCGTTCTGTTTGCCTGGAATCACATGGTAGTTCATGCCAACGGTGATCATCTGCGGAGTTGCTCCGGTGAAGGTGTGGCGACCGCCGTGGGGCGACGCGATCCAGAAAACGAAAAGGCATCCCACCGCATCTGCGCCGCGACGGAACAAACCCTGGTTGGATGAAGCAGGTGGGAAACGGGCGGAGGCAAATCACCTCCCAGACCGAGGATCCGGGAAGACCTCAGTCGCTTGACAAGCTGAGCTGGGCAAGTGAGGAGAAACTCCAGGTTTTGCCTCAAAAAACTCGCCAATCGCCGGAAATTGTCACAAAAATCGAACTGCAACAGGTGGGCCCGCCACGTATTGGGCGAGCTCCCACCTGTTAGCAATTGTGTCGCAAGCTCTACTTGGCAACCATTTCTTTCAGGTTCTTGAGAGCCCGAACCGTGACCCGGTTGGTCGCTGGCTTCGCCGCTCGATCACCATACTCGCCCGTCAGGCGGTTGAGTACGTTCTTTTGGGCTGGCTTGGCGGGGACCCGCTTCTTGGTGATTTTCATCAACCCAGGAACCGTGAAAACCCCTGGCCCCTTAGGACTTAGGTTCGCGCGGATTTCCTCGGTGAGGGCATCCAAAACCGCGGCAACGTCCTTCTTGGGCAAGCCCGTGGACTCCGCGATGTTGTTATACACCTCGCTCTTGGTAGGAGCCTTTCCCTTGACGACCTTCTTCGTTGCTTTCTTCTTAACCATAACTTGCATCACCCTCCATGACAGGTTGATACATTGACCACAGGAATGAGAAACCGTCCGTCAGTCCAGTTAAAATGGACTGGCTGATTAGACTCAACAAGGCAGAAAAAGCAACCCTTACAATCAATAAAACCCTAGGATTTTCGGCATTTCGCCAAATCTTACACCTTGAACTTGCGATTTTGCAACGTCCCGGCGCAAGATGCCTGCCGATCGGTCACGCCACCAGGCAGCAAGAGAAGCCGTGGCGGGGCTACCAACCTCCCTCCACAAGCACGGTGGTTGGGACTTCTTCCCGGTGGCTGCTGCAGACCACGAGTACGTCAAGTTACAGGTCGTGAAAGGCGGCCGGTGGCATTCCCGTTCACATTCAAAAGGGGATCTCGTCGGACGACGTCTCGGGCGGGCTCTCCGACTCTGGCTCGCAGGGCATCGCTTCCCACATTCCCATTTGATGCAGGAAAATTGGATCGGCGTTGCGGGCAATATACTCGTCGACCGGCAAACCTTCGATGGTCGGTGGGCGGCGCACGCGCTTTTGCTTGCCGCCGACAAAGATGATCATGTACTTCTTGTTACGCTCGCGTTTCGCTTTCCGCTGCGCAGAGGTTAGCTTGTGATTCTTGCGGGACATCACTTCGTCCATGCCGATGGAGGAGGTTGTTACTTGGGTTTTCTACGAGCAGAAGAAATAGGCTCACGCAGCCAGGGACGAACCTCGATTGCACCGTCCCGGACCACTACGGTCACTGCGCCGGAGGTCTCAGTGTGCAGCACTTGGGCTCCGCCAGATTGATAGGTCTTGGTCACCGGGGCGGCGTCTTCGGCATCGCCACCGCTGATCACCACCCATTCTGGCTGACTCCAATCGATGAAACCAGGCGGGTCGCTGCGAGTGCTTCCGTGGTGCGGGGCCAGGAGCAGATCGCAGTCGAGCGGTGCTTGGGCCAGAAGTAGCGAAGTGCCAGGAGGTTCCAAGTCGCCAGGCAGCAAGATCCGGACCCCTTGATACTCTATCAGCAGGACCAGGCTGGCCGCGTTGTCCGAACCTGCAACCGGTTCCTCGGGTGGATGAAGCAGCCGAAACGTTACCTCTTGACCATCGGGGGTTGAGGTTCTGCCGAGCGTCTCGAACAGCGGCAACCGCCGATGCACCACTCGGATGGGTACGCCTGCCTGCTGGATTGCATCGCGCAATGCCGCTAAGGCCAGCGAGTCTGTTTCGGCAAACATTTGCGGACTGACCAGAACTTCTTGGACGGCAAATTGACGCAACAGCAGCGGCAGCGTGTTGTAGTGATCGACATCAGCGTGCGAGATCAACACGGCGTCGAGCTTGTGAATTCCCCGCGACCAGAGATAGCGCGAGATAGTCCTCGCGCCGCTGTTGGGCGAGCCGAGCCGTCCAGCGTCGTAGAGCAGTGTGCGACCGTCCGGGAGTTCGAGCACGATCGAGCATCCATGACCGACCGAGAGAAACGTGCAGCGCAATTCGCCGCGGGTCACACTGGGCGACACCTGCGGATTCCAACCAACCCCCGGCCAGGCAAAGGCCGCCCCGACAGCGGCGTACACCAGCAACCCCACCGTCGCAATTTTGCGATTGGGACGCCAGGGACCAGCCCCGCACCAAGCTAACAATCCCACGTAGAATCCGGCCAGCCAGAGTTCGCCAGGACCAGAAACCCAAGTATGTCCCAGCGGGATGTTGGCCGCCTGTTGCACGAAAAAGTCCACCAGGCTCAGGCTGACTCCACAGCACCAAGCAAGCGGCGGAGCGAACCACGGAACCAGTGCGGCAGCGGCCAGCAGGGCAAAGCCACACAGCAGCGCCACGGCAATCGGTAGCCACAACAGGGTGGTCAGCAAAATGGCCACCGGCGAAACCAGATTAAACCGTGCCATCACCAGCGGCAGCGTCGAAGCCCAAACCACCGCGGTCACCGCCGTGGCTCTCAAGAACCATCGGACGGACCACATCGAAAGTCGCCACGGCCAAGGGCGGGTTCTTTCAACCAATCGGTCCAAGGCATCCTGCTGTTGCCACCGCATCCAGTGAGGACCAAACCAAACCAGTGTGCCAACGGCCAGGAACGAAAGTTGAGGGCCCGCCCTAAACAAATCGGCAGGGTTGATTGCCAGTACCACCAAAGCCGCGGCGGCCAGGCAGTTGTAGCCTAACACGTTCCTTCCCCACAGCAGGGACGTGCAAACCAGCACCACCAGAATGGCCGCCCGAACCGCCGACGGCGGCGCGCCGGTAACGAGCGTGTAGATCACCACCAACACCGCCACGGCCACCAGCGCACTGCGGCGCGGCAGCAAGCCCAAGCGCAAAGCCCAAAACATGGCGGTTGCCAGCATCCCGATGTGCAGTCCTGAGATGGCAAGGACGTGGATCGTGTTGGTGGCAAAGAAGGCGGCCGTCCTTTGCTGATCCAGTTGTTCGCGTGCTCCCAACAGCAAGGCCGCTTCGAGCCCTGCGTGTTCTTCACTCAGGTATCGCCAGAGAGTTCGACTTCCCCAAGGCGCAGTTCGTCGATAGCGCGATGGAAGCTCCAGCCACCGGTGGCCAGCACGCGCACGCAATCGGGATAGTTCGAACGTAACAAACAGCGGCAGCGCCGGGCTCTGGCAATTGCCGCAAAGTCCAGGTCGCCAGGGTTGGCCGCAGGCCCTGAGCGGCTCAACATGCCGTAGACTTCTATCTGGTCTCCGGCATGGACACCCAGCAGGTGCCCTTCGACGACCAGCGTGGCATGTCCGCCCGCCGGCTTCCAGCGAAGTCCATCGCGGACGCTGGTCACGTTGACGGTGAGCCGACTACTGTCTCCGGCGGCCATGGCGACCATGGGGTTGAACGGCGGCGCAGGCACCAGACGTGGACCGGTCAGCGCAAGCCCGCGGAGTGCCACCGGCTGTGGGGATTCGCGAGCCCAAGCGGCCAGGTCGTTGGCCGGAAAGAGATTCCAGCGGAAGTGGTGCCAGCCTCCAGCCAAACAGCCCAGGCTGATCAGCAGGGCAAGGCTTGCCAAACGGATCCAGCCCAGTTTGGCAAGCAGCAGCCAGCAAAGCAATGCGGCGAAACTACCGCACCACCAGACTTGGCAACGAAGCGGCCACAGGCGATCCAGCACGATCCCGCCAACCACACCGCACAGCACAACCACCAGCGGCTGATAATGGAACGTTGGTCCGGCGGACGGGGTATCCGCCTGCGCTGGAGTTGACGAACGCTGCATGATGCCTGCCCTCTACAACGCGGCCAACTGCCCAATCCTGCGTCGAGCAAACTTTCCTACTCTGGCGGCTCAGTGTAAACCGGCAGATTGACGAGTGGTAGCAAGTGGCGGACAAGTTTTCGGGCAGTTCTCTTCCGAGTCGGACGCTCAATTGATATCATTTCAACCAATTCATTTTTCCTTCGCCACAATCACTGCGATAAGCACACACACGTGGCGCGATGGTCTGACTCGCTAGAGATCCATTTCACTTCCAGGTGTCGATTCATGGCTGCGAAGAAGTCTACAACGAAAAAAACGCCTCAGAAATCCGCCGCTCGCGCTCTCGAAGATTTGAAGGCAGGCAATCAGCGTTTCGTTCAAGAGAAGTTCAATGACCCGAACGTTGACGAGGCGTTGCGGAATGTCAAGCAACGAGAGCACCTGACCGCCGGACAATGGCCGTGGGCTGTTGTTCTCTGCTGTGCGGATAGCCGAGTTCCGCCTGAGCTGGTCTTCGACTGCGGACTGGGTGAGCTGTTTACGATCCGCGTTGCCGGCAACGTTGCGAATCCAGAATCGATCGGCAGCATTGAATACGCCGTTCACAAACCGCTTGGGATCGGAGCCAACCTGGTCGTCGTGCTTGGCCACGAAGGGTGTGGCGCGGTCAAAGCGGCGATTGAAAGCGCGGCCTCTCCCAAACCGTTGGATCTTGGTCGTCATCTCAACATGCTTCTCAGCTACATCACGCCGGCAGTCAACCAGTTGCCACCGAAGAAGATTTCGGAGTTCAACAACAAGAGTACCAGCGCCACGAAGAAGAACAGCACGCTGACGACTGCGGTCAAAAACAACTCGCTCAACTCGGTGGCCGAACTGAACTCACAGTCCCCGACGATTTCGCAAGAGCAGGGACTTATTGTGGTCCCCGCAATCTATCACCTTGCAACTGGCAAGGTGGAATTCTTCGAAGCCTGACGCAACCGGATTGTGAACAGTTGAGACAACTGTTCTACATAGCCGGTTGGATGACGTTGTCGGCCACGATGCCGGCAGGTCCCTGGATTTCGAGTACCTGCGCTTTGGGATCATTGGAGAGGGCCTGGTTTCCAAAGATGTGGGCGGGATGGAGACTGTCCCGAATGACAAGGGCAGGACCGTTAAAGTTTTCGATGGTGTTGCCGGTGACCATCAGGGTGGAGCCGGATGCATTCACAGCGTTTCGGTAGCCGGTGAATGAATTGGCTCCGATGGTGGCACGGGAATCCTTCCAGACCCAAACCGCGCTGCCTTGCTTCTCACCTTGGCCGAAGAATTGATTCTTGCTGACGCTGGCGGTTCCTTGAACGAGTACCGCGGCAACGCCGCCGCCGGTGATCGAATTCTCCTGTATCAGAGCGGTGGATTGATCTTTGACGGCGATGATGGGAGGAACGCCGCCGGTGCGAATCAGTTGATTGCCGATGATGGTTGCCGTGGACCCCGCAGTCACGCCAATGGCAACCAGCCGGTTCTCAAGGCAGTGGTTGTCCTTGATGATGGCCGTTCCGCCACCACGCATCCCGATGCCTGCCTGCAGGTTCTCACGGCAGGTGTTGCCAACAATCAACGGCATGGCCCCATCGCAGCCAATGCCTGCCATCTCATTCTTGTGGCACTTGTTGTTTCGAATGACCGGTTCGGCACCGTCTCGACAGCCGATTCCGGCCATGGCGTTCTGGTAGCAGACGTTGTTTTCGACGAGGGGGGCTGTCCCCTTCATGCGGATGCCGATTCCGGCACGTTGATTCTGATAACACTCATTGCCGCGCACGACTGCCGTGGCTTGTTCGCGGCATCCGATGCCCGCCCTGACGTTCTTGAAGCAGCGGTTGTCGAGAACCAGAGGGCTCGAATTGCGGCAACCGATGCCAGCTCGCAGGTTTTCGTAACATGTGTTGTCTTGCACGACAGGCTCGGCCAGGTCAGCTACGCCGATTCCTCCGCCCATGTTGCGAAACGAGATGTTTTGAACAATGGCAGGAGAGACTCGCCGCTGGTTGCTGCCGATCACGGCGATCCCGACATCGCCGTTATGGTGCACGATGTTGTTGGTCACCGTGCAGTGGACTCCCTGGACGCTGACGGCAGGGATCGTGCCTTCGGTTTGAACGGAACCCTGGTCATCGGACAGCGCTTCGCCGTGCGAATCAAAGTGTTTCTGCCACAGCGCTTCGTCAAAAACTCCAACCTTGGTAATGGTGAAGCCGTCGAGCGTACTCCCCTCGGCCATGGTCACGCCTGGCTGCTTGCCGTTGTTGCCCCCTCCATCCAGGACGGTACGCTCCGTCCTCTTCAGTCCTGCGGCTCCTTTTGAACTGTCACCGACACTACGAACCACGACTCCAGGGCAGAGTGTAATGCGTTCCAAGTACCGACCTGGCGCAACCAGCACCGTGTCGCCTGGCAGGGCAGCGTTGATCGCCTGCTGCACGGTCGGATGATCTTCAGGGACTTTCAGCGTGGCAGCGTTTGCAGATCGAACGACGAGACTAAGCAGCAGGAACGTGAGCAGTCGCAACATGACGGTTTCCCTCCGATGGCGTGCCATTCTATCGGCAGCAATGCTTTATCTGCAAACGCCTGGCATCGGAACGTGCGAACGCGGAACGGGCGGGAACAATAGACAATAATGGCACAACTGCTTATTCACGAAGGCACCCATCGGTTACGATAGGGGGCACCGGTCGACCTGTCTGGCCTGCCAAATTTCCACCATGGAAGCCCTGCCTGATGAGATTTCCGTACTCGGTCGCTGTTTGCGTCGGCCTGGCACTCGCTGCCCTGGCGACGCTGGACCATGCGGCCCAAGCCGCTGACGACTCGCCTGTTTATGCATCCCACCCTCCCACGCGCCCGCTGCCTGTGCCGCATCAGCGGGAGATGACCAAGGGGGCTAAGTACTTTGTGGATGCGCGGCAGGGAAGCGACCAAAACTCGGGAACGCAAGCAGCCCCGTGGCAGACGCTGGCCCACGGTTCTGCAAAGTTGCAACCGGGGGATACGCTCTACCTCAGGGCAGGTACCTACTACGAGCATGTCGAGATCACGTGCTCCGGCAACGCCGAGCAACCGATCACCATAGCGGGCTACCCTGGAGAGATCGCCGTGATTGACGGTGGCCTGCGTGAGTTCTTCGAACAGCCGCAAACCGCCTGGGAAGTTTGTCCAGATGGCGTGCCGGGCGAATTTCGATCGGCCAAGACTTACCCTGAGTTGGGAGCCGGGGGCGTCAGCGTGATGGGGAACTTCGGCGATTCGATGGTGCCGCTGCATGGCTATCGCCTGCTGTCGGATCTCCGCTGTAATAGTTCGTACTGGAATGTAGGCGAAAAAGTCGGCGATGACGAAGGCTCTGTCTACTGCGGGCCTGGCGTCTGGTACAACGCGGCAACTGGCCACATCCACGCCCGCCTGGCACACACGAATTTGGATGCGTTGCACGATGACAACTATGTCGGCGAAACCGACCCTCGCAAGATTTCGCTGGTCATTGCCGGAATCAACCATGGCAGTGCGGTTTCGTTGAGTGGTGCCCAGCATGTACACCTGCAGGACTTGGTGCTCCGGGGAGCGTGCCGTCCAGTGCTCAGCATCTCGCGTTCGGCGGATATCCATCTAGCAGGGCTGGACATCTATGGAGGTTCGTCTCCGATCAGCATTCGCGATACCTGGGGGCTGCGGATGGAACACACGGCCTGTCGAGGACTGGCCGCGCCGTGGACCTTCCGCGGTAGTTTGAAGTACCGCTCCGTCGAGTCCCGACTGTTCTCGGCCAGTGGCTGGACCCCAACGGGGCAGGACAATCGAGATTTTGAGATTGCTCACTGCGAGTTCACCGACAGCGTGGACGGTGTGTTCTTGGGGAGCGTGCATGGGGTACGTTTCCACCACAACTTGATTGACAATGTCAGTGACGATGGAATGTTTTTGACCGCCGGCACCTCGTACGACGGCAACACCCCAGGCGGCGATGTCCAGATCTACCAAAACCGGATTGTCCGTTGTCTTACGGCCATGGCATTCGGCGTAGGGCATGGTCGGCAACGGGCACTGACCGCAGGCTATCAAACCGGATCCGGCCTGCATGTTTTTCGTAACGTCTTCGATTTCCGTCGGCCAGTCATGTACCAATGGCCCGGCGAGCCAGGGCATGAGATTACCTCGCTGGGGCGGTTGTCCGGAGACCACGGCGGCTTGACGTGGGAGCCGATTTGGTTCTACCACAACACCGTCATCGGCGGCGAACCTCCCTACCGCGGCTACTACGCCGGAGGGCTCGCTGGCCACGTCGGTGGCGGGTCGGCACGCCGGGTGTTCAACAATATCTTCGTGCAGTTCACCGGCACTCCAGGTCAGGTGATGCCTGAGCTTCATCTCCCGCCGGACCCCAACGCCATCAACGTGGCGGAAGAAAAGCCCAAGGCAGACCCGTTGGGCGATCTGTTGGATAGCGCGCTGGATGGCAAGAAGAACTCGGCCAAGAAAGAGCTTGGTTCGGTTGACGCCAAGGCCATTGCCGAGATCAAGAAGCAACAGGCCAAACCCCCGCGTCCCACGCCACCGACCGACTTCGCAGCCGATGGCAACCTGCACTGGAGTACTTCCGCAGAGATTCAGGCGGAAGACTTTCTCAAGCGATTCCGCAACTCCGAAGACTTCCAGCAGAGCAAACGCCTTTACCCAGTTGGCTGGGGCACGCATGACCAGTACGCCGATCCTGGTCTGAAGAAGGTAGAAGGGGACCATCAGGCGCTGCTGGATCTTGCCCTGACTTCGCAAAGTCCGGCGGTCAACGCCGGCGTGGAGATTCCCAAGACCTGGCCAGACCGGTTGGCGACAGCCGATGCCGGGAAGCGAGACATTGGTGCGCTGCCGCTGGGACAATCTGCTTGGACCGTGGGAATTCGCGGACGAATGGATGCGGCAGGCACTCCACAACCGCCGGCCATGGTGGCGGCTGATTCGTGGCACTTTGCCCCCCAGCACTCACTACCTCAGTACACCGGCAAACCGGTGGCTTTGATCCAAGGCTACCCGGCGTTCGAAGCTCCGTTGATCAAGTTCGCTTTCCACCGTCTGGCCGTTCCGGTCGAATCGTTTGAGAAGACCTGGGTGGACGCGGCTGATTTTAGCAACTACCGGGTCGTAGCCATTGATGGGAGTTTCACGCGTGCCAAGATTGAGCCCAGCACGTTTTCAGAAGCCGAACTCAAGGCGCTCAAGCAGTTCCTTACCGACGGCGGCACGTTGCTGTTGATGCGGCAGCGGACGGATCTGTTTGCCACGCCGCATGGCCAACAGTTTTTGCGAGAGATCATCGGTACTGGTGTTCGCGAAGAAGAACCGGTGATGGCCGTGCAACAGCCGGACCACCCATGGGTCAAGCACTTCAACAGCAAACAGCCCGAGTGGTTGGGGCGAGTTGGTGTGTCACCGCTGCGAATTAGCCAAGGGAACGTCTTGGTCGGCTCTGCCCGAGGCGGAGCGATCTTGTATCAGGCTTCGGTTGGCAAAGGGCAATTGATCTACTTTGGGTGGTCTCCCGCGCAACTGCTACCGAGCGGTCGCAGTCCGGGTACGCCTGAGCAAGAACTGGCTCATGAGCAGTCGATTGGAGTGTTGCTACAAATTGCGACTGAATGCGTGAAGTGAGTCCGGCCTGAGGTCCGCATGCTGTGCAGGGAACCGCTGGTGAACAGCGAGATTCGTCCTGTTGGCATACGTTACGTTGAATCCATTGCCTGTTTAACATGCGCCGCGAAACATTCGTCTGAGGTTGCCACCGTATGCCAACTGGATCCGCAACCCATCCAAGCTCGGATCCGCCGCCGTTGGGACACCCGCCTGGTGCACCTCAGTTGGTGCGTGCTTTAGGAACCGGTGCGGCGGTGGCGGTGGTCGTAGGCAACGTGATCGGCTCTGGCATCTTTCTCAAGCCGGGGCAGATTGCCAAAGATGGCGGGGACCTGAGTCTGATTTTCAGCGGCTGGGTCCTGGGTGGTCTGCTCTGCATCATGGGAGCTTTGTGCCTGGCCGAGTTGGCCACCATGCTTCCCAAGGCGGGTGGCCTGTACGTGTTTCTGCGCGAAGCGTACGGCAAACCGGTGGCGTTTCTTTATGGTTGGATGGAGTTTCTCTTCGGCCGCCCCGGCTCGGTGGCCGCGTTGGCCATGGCGTTTGCCGGTTCGCTGATCGCGCTCTTGATCAAAGACCCTACGCCGCTGCAGCTGGCCGCATGTGCCATTCCACTGATTGCGCTGATGACCGCGGTCAACTTTGTCGGCGTGATCTGGGGTGGTCGGGTACAAACGGCCACCACCATCGCCAAGGCTGGCGGCGTAGCGTTTTTGGCCGTGGCCCCCTGGATCTGGTCAGTATCTGCCCCACCGCCCGAAGTTTCCGAAGACCGCATCACCGCCGCCGTCGACATGAACGCTGCGAACCTGAGCGACGAACCCGCATCTTTGGAAACTGCAGGGGGCTCCGTCGAATCGGCCGAAAGCCCTACCGGTGCGAATTCGCCCCAGCGGCCCGAGAGCCCCTTTGCCAGGTTCGGGTTGATCATGCTGGCCATCATGTGGGCGTACCACGGTTGGCACGGCATTACGCCGGTGGCCGAGGAAGTTCGCGATCCGCATCGCAACATTCCGATCGCCCTGTTCGGCGGTATCGGCATCTTGATCCTGCTCTATCTCTCGGCCAATGTGGCTTATCACAAAGTGCTGAGTCTCGATCAGATGGCCACGGCAGGGGAGCGTGCTGCCACCGAAATGGCCAGGTACTTGCTCGGCACCACGGGTGCGGCAATCATCTCGGCGGTCATCATGTGCAGCACGTTTGGAGCCATCAATTCCAACATGCTGCTCGGCCCTCGGATCACCTTTGCCATGGGACGTGATGACGTCTTCTTCCGGCAACTGGGGCGCGTGCATGTCAACTTCCATACACCCGCTACCGCCATTGTGGTTCAGGCGCTGTTGGCATGCTCGCTGATCGGGCTGACCCTGGTACTCAAGATGGGTCTGAAAGGGGTCAACCCTGCCGATTTTCAATCGACCGTAGGGCGAATCATCGCCACGTTGCAACACGTGTCAATCTTTGAGATCCTGACCAACTTCGTCGTGTTTGGTTCCAGCATCTTCTTCCTGCTGACCGTTGTCGCCGTGTTCATCCTCCGCCGCCGGCACCCTAGCTGGCCACGTCCTTATCGGACGTGGGGCTACCCGTGGGTGCCGGTCTTGTTCGTGGCGTTTTATGTGTGGTTCCTGGTTCAGGTCTTCTCCGCCAAACCACTCGAAGCCGGAATCGGGCTCGTCATGATCTTGCTGGGGTTGCCCGCGTATTGGGCGTGGCAAACCTGGGGAACCGCGGGTGCCGACACGCTTCGCAGTTGATCTCTATCGCCCGATCGAGCGCGGATCGTCTTGCAAGAAGTCACGCGGACCACGGGTGGTGTAGTACGGATAGCCAACCGATCCAGCCGAGGCGTCCGGAGCAGGTTCGGCACCATTTCCGAATCCACCATGCCCTCCGAATCCACCGTGACCGGCATGCCCGCCGTGATGACCGCAGCAGTACTCCTGGCAGCCGCAACCGTTGATGTCCGTATCGCCAGGCAAACCGCGGTACCAACTGACCAGGCCGGACTTGCACCGGTTGCAACCATTGCCGCCGCAAGATTTGCAACACTTGTTGCTGCACTTGGAACCGCACTCGTTGCAATCTCCACATCCGCCGCAGGAGCACGCCGCGCACGTATCGCACGCGCCGCATCCACCGCCACACTTCTTCTGCATACAGACGCAGCCCACTTGGGACAGCATCCCCATCGCCAACATGAGATAGAGAAAGCGTTTCATCGTTGATTGAATCCTTTCATCGTCGGACGCCGAGCGCGGGTGACGCGGCGTGTGCCGAACCGGGTGCAAGAGCACACCTGATTCGGCTTGAAACTCCCCCAGCGTGGCCGACGCAGCGTCCCTCCCCACCTGGCCCGAGTGGCCTGACCAGCTCACGTCCACAACGGACGAGCCAGTTGCCATGTGCCGTGGTGTACGAACGCGCAAAACGCCGGCGAGCGCTTCTGTTTGTTGGGTATCGACCCCGCAATCGGTAGAATTCAGCAAATCGGAAGAACGCGTGCGAGCGGGCGCTGCCAAGGGGTTTTGGCCCTAAAACAGGCGAGCATGGCAAACTTTACGGCCTGATCGCCTCTTCGCTGGTATCCGTGACGACGCTGGCCGGCCGCAACGCCGCAACACTCGTCTGCTCTGGAAGCCGATCAAACACCAGCAGCAGGTTGGGGAGAATCACCAGATCTCCCAGCAAGGCTGCCAGCATGGCAATCGCCGATAACTGGCCAAAGTGGTAGAGCGGCAAGAAGTCCGTCAGCAAGAAGATCAAGAAACCGGCAATATGCACCACGGACGTGAGCACAATCGGACGCCCCAGCGATTGCACGGTTTCGATCGTGGCAGCCGGCACCGACATCCCTTCTTGCCGGGTCCGCTGCCGGTAGTGCAGCATGAAGTGAATCGTGTCATTTAATGCAATCCCCAACGCAATGGTGGCCACCATGGCTGAGCCTGAGCTGATGGGCAGCTTGAACAAGCCCATGAAGCCAAACACCACCAACACCGGAAACACGTTGGGCACCACGGCCACCAGGGCCAGTCGCCACGAACGGAACAAGAAGCCGCACAGAATCCCCATCACAACCAGCGACGTCCCCAGACCGTAGATCATGCCATCTCCCATGCCTTGGGCGAGATCCACATTTTGAGCCACACTGCCTGCCAGGTAGCAGTGGTAGCGGTCGCGGGGGAGGCGAGCTTCGACCTCATTGACCAGCGGCGCGAATCCGGCGTCGGTGTCGTGCGCCACAATCGTGATCCGCCGCGCTTGCTCGTTCTGTTTGTCCATGTTCCAAGCGCGGAAGGATTGGTTGAGCATGTTCGCGCTGTTGCTGTATTGCGTCAGCTTGGCCGTGAACGCCAACCATCCTTCGTTCTGACGAATATCCAGCAATTCGCGCTGGAATCGCTCGTACCGATCCCGAAACGCCTGGGTGGACAAAATCCGAATCACGCCTAAGTCTTCTCGTTGCTCCACGTCGGCGGTGAACTGCACAGCGGCCTGCCGGTTGGCTTCGAACACATCGTCTGGCGGATCAAGTCCTTGCCCCGGCGTGCCTTGTTGTTTCGGCACCAACACCACCTCGAGCGTGTAGACCGCAAACTTGCGATCGGAGAAATGCCGCAGGGCGAGCTTGATCGGCTGATCGTCCGTGAAAAACGAGAACGGGTCGGCATCAATGTACAGTCCAATCGGTTCGTTCTTGGGGCGGGGCCACGCGCAGAACGCGAGCGTGGCCACCAGCGCCGCGGCCAGAGTCACCGTCCATTTGGGACGACGCGTGACACTCTGTGCAATCCGACGAAGTCGCGTTGGTGTGAGCAGCGAACCGCCGTGGGCGTGCCGAACAGGCACCAGTTGTGTCATGCAGAACACGCCAAAGAACGCCAGGATCGAACCGGCGAACATCTGCTGCCCCAAATCGCGAACCGGCAGCAGTTCGTTGAACATCAACATCAAGAAACCAACGCCGGTGGTTAGTGCCGCGCCAAAACAAGGCACGGCCACCCAGTCAATGGTTGCCCAACGATGTCCGGCTTCGCCGGTGGTTCCATGTTCGCTCGACCAGGCAGCAAAGTGAATCGTCGAAGCAATGCTGATGATCGCAATCAACGTGGGAGCCGCCATGGTGACCACTCCCAGCGATCCCCCCCCTGCCCCCAGCCATCCGAGAACCAACAGCATGGAGATACAACCACCTCCCACGGCTACCAACAAGGCGCGGCCGCTCCGGAATCCCAGCAGCAAGCTCAACAGTCCTACCAGGACCGAGGCAGGAAGAAACGTATAGGCCACTTGCCGACATCGGGCTTCCATTTCTCCCATCATCAAGATGCCGCCAGCCACATGCAGCGTGATGCCAGCGGTGCGCTGGTCTGCTTTGTAGCGGGCTGCAATCTCATCCACGGCGGCAATCACATGACGGCGCCGGGCGTTCAGCACGTCTGGGGAGTTGCGCGCTTCGTCTTCATGAAACACCAACTCAACCACCGTCAGCAACGTACGTGTTCCGTCTCCGCTAGGCTGATCCCAAAACGCTCCGGTGTAGAGTTCAAACTGATCCGCCTGCTCGGGATCGAGCAGTTCCGTCAGCGGCACCTTCTCGATTTCCTCAGAAATCAACGAGCAGTCATAAACCTGGCGAATTCCCTCGACGTTCTCCAAATCAACCCGCAGATCGTGCAGCAGTTCCACATCCTGGTCGGTGATGGGGCGTTGAAAATGCAGACCGATCCCAATATTGTCTCCCCCTTCGAAGTGGTCTTCGAACTCACGCCACGAAGCTCCCGTGCTGGCCGGCATCCAGCGCTCGGGAGAATCATCAATCTTCAACTGAGTGGTGAAGTAGCACGAAGCCAAGACGGCCAGCCAGAGCACAACTTGGGTGGTGGTCCGATGCGAATCAAGTAGGTTCAGAAGCCGTGCTAGCATCGGTCGCCTTGGCGAACTGGCCGCCGGCCAACTTGGCACCGTCAGCCGAGGAGTGAGGAATGGCGAACTTGAACGGTTCGTTTCTCTAGGGTTTCAACAGAATCACGCGTGTTGCGACACCCGCCTATTCGCAACAGCTCAGTCCGTCTTGGTTTCAGGAGTGCATGGACCCACATGAAACTTAACTCAAATCAAACGAAATTCTTTCCGATCAGGTATCCAGCGCAGGAGGTATCGCAAACTTGCCCAAGGGGTGATTATCGCCAAAAACTTGCCGGCTGGCTACCTCGCGAAAAAACGAGCGAGTTTGGCACGCTCATTGCCCTTCACACCGTGGTTAAAAAGTTGCTGTTTCTCAGGCAAGATTCGAGATGCATGAGCAAGAAATCGAACTATGCTTGAGAGTGTCACCGTCCTCGTAAACGGGTCTCGCAAAACCACTGGGAATTGTTTGACCCGGCTGCCAGGACTGCCGATGTAGAACCTAACTTGGCAGTGACCCCAAGTCACCGCCAGCCGACAATAACCTCTCGCCATAATTCCGTCGGAGGTGCCTAACCCATAGCGTGAACCGAGATCAATCCACGACCAGCGCATAGCGCGGTCCGATCTCCGTTCGTTTCGCAACGACTCCACCGTCGCAATGGGCGAGAGGATTTTATACGAAGGCCGTCGTCGGTAACCCGACGGCGGCCTTTGTTGTTTGATCACCAGCACTCACCCCTTGGTCAAGTTTCCAGCGACCACCGAGACCGTAGTCATCACAATCCGTCGTGATGACTATCGTGTCATGTCGCGGTTAGTTCCCCAGGCAGAAACGCCTGGCAAAGCTCAAGGACACGATCGAACCGCCAGGCGGAACGGAACGCAGGACCAAGAGGTTATGCCAGCAGTTCTTTGACCACTCTTCCGTGGACGTCGGTCAAGCGATGCCGGCGTCCTTGGAACTTGTACGTCAACCGCGTGTGGTCAATGCCCAACAGGTGCAACATCGTGGCGTGCAGGTCATGCACGTGTACGCCGTCTCGGACGATGTTGTAGCAGTAGTCATCGGTCTCGCCATACGAAGTGCCTGGCCGCGCTCCTCCTCCGGCCATCCATACGGAGAAGCAGCGAGGATGGTGGTCACGGCCATAATCCTCGGCAGTCAACGTTCCCTGACAGTAGACCGTACGGCCGAACTCTCCTCCCCAAACCACCAAGGTATCGTCCAACAAGCCCCGCTGGGCGAGGTCTTGCACGAGCGCGGCCGAACCTTGATCGGTGGCCAGGCATTGTTTGCGGATTTCTTCTGGCAGTTTCCTGTGCTGATCCCAGCCACGATGGAACAACTGGATGAACCGCACACCTCGCTCCGCCAGACGCCGGGCCAACAGGCAATTGGCGGCAAACGTGCCAGGGCGGCGGGCGTCTTCACCATACAGCTTGAAGGTATGTTCCGGTTCGTCCGAAACGTCCGTGAGTTCCGGCACGCTCCGCTGCATGCGAAACGCCAACTCGTACTGAGCCATTCGCGTGGCAATCTCGGGATCGCCAAACTCTTCCAGCTTCAGTTGATTCATCCTTGCCAGATCGTCCAGCATCCGCCGACGAAGGTCCGCCGAAAGGCCAGCCGGGTCTGAGAGAAATAGCACCGGGTCTCCGGATGAGCGGAACTTGACACCCTGGTACTTCGAAGGGAGGAAACCGCTTCCCCACAGCCGGTCGTAGAGCGGCTGCCCTCCGTCTCCCGAAACAAACGCCACGAAACTCGGCAGGTTCTTATTCTCGCTTCCCAGCCCATATGCTAACCAGGCACCCATACTGGGGCGTCCGGCCAATTGGGCCCCGGTTTGAAAGAACGTGATGGCCGGATCGTGATTGATGGCCTCGGTGTGCATGGACTTTACCACGCACAGATGGTCCGCCACCTTGGCATGGTGCGGCAGGAGTTCGCTGAGCCACACGCCCGAGTTACCATGTTGCCGGAACTGAAACGCACTGGCAGCAATCGGAAAACTCGATTGCCGAGACGTCATGCCGGTCAGACGCTGACCTTGCCGGATGGAGTCTGGCAGCTCCGTACCACTCAGGTCGGTCAGCGCCGGCTTGTGGTCGAACAGATCCATTTGCGACGGGGCACCTGATTGGAACAGATAGATCACCCGCTTTGCCTTGGGAGCGAAGTGAGGAAGGTCCGGCAGTCCCCCCACCCGGCCCGTCGCCGGTTGGGCCGCAGCTTCGCGTGCCAGGAGGTCTGAGAGCGCCAAGCCCCCTAGGCCCAGTGCCCCCTGTTGCAAGAACGCGCGGCGCGAAAGATCGGTGCGGAGTTGAGTGTAAGGTTCCATGGGTTAAGGCACCTGATTAGGTGAGAAGTCGTTGAATTTGAGTCGGCTAGGTGGAACAGTTGCCTTAGCTGTTCAAAATTGCTCGTTCTGCACCCGATACGTTTTGGGGGTTCGTGAACAGTTGGGACAACTGTTCTGCATTGATGGTCGGCGATCATTCTTTGGTGACCGCTTCGTCCAGGTTGAGGATCAAGCCTGCTACGGCACTGTATGCGGCCCATTCCGCTTCGTTGAGGTCGGTGCGTCTTGGGGACTCGCCGGCCGACGTCAACTGCCTGGCATGCTCAGGCGTTTGCTCGAAGGCCGCCAGGTAGGTTTTCCAACTCGCTAGCAAGATGCTGAGTTCGACCGCGCGCGGAGGGCGGGAGGTCACATGCCGAAACATCCGCGTCATCCGGGCTTCAGGATCGCTGGCTTCGTCCATAGCTCGGGCGGCCAGGACCCGGGCCGCTTCGACATACGTGACGTCGTTCATCAGTGTCAGGGCTTGTAGCGGTGTGTTGGTTCTCGAACGCTCCACCGTGCAGTTCTCGCGACCTGCCGCATCAAAGGTCATCATGCTGGGTGGCGCGGCAGTGCGTTTCCAATAGGTGTAGAGACTTCGCCGATACAGACTGGGGCCATTGTCTCGTTCGTACTTCTGCCCTGAGACCTCTTCCCACAAACCGGCCGGCTGGTACGGTTTGACACTTGGACCCCCTAAGGTCTTGGTCATCAGCCCACTGGCGAACAACGCCTGATCGCGAATCATCTCCGCAGATAACCGCACGCGGGGACCGCGGGCAAGCAGGCGATTCTCCGGATCTGCCTGACGCAGCTCAGCAGTAAGTTGCGAAGATTGCCGGTACGTGGCACTGGTCACAATCATCCGCAGCAGTTGCTTGATATCCCAACCACTCTCGACGAACTCCACGGCCAACCAGTCCAGCAGTTCGCCATGCGAGGGGCGTTCGCCTTGGACGCCGAAGTCTTCGGACGTGGAGACCAAGCCTTCGCCGAAACAGAGATTCCACAACCGGTTGACCATCACTCGGCTCGTGAGTGGTTGCCTGGGCGAAACCAGCCAACGCGCCAGGTCCAAGCGGTCTTTCTGGCCATCTTTGTCCAGCGAAGGGAGCACCTCTGGAACATCGGCGGTTACCTGATCCCCCGGTTTGTCATACTCGCCACGCAGCAACACATGCGTCGCCCGGCGCTCCGGGAGTTCCTCCATGACCATGGTGCTGGGAAAACTCTCGATCAATTTCACCCGTTGGTCGAACAGTTCATGAACTTGCCGTTGCGCGGCGCGTAGTTTCGATGGTCCAGCGTTGCCGAGGAAATAGGTTTCTAGCTTTTGGATTTCGGCCGGGCTTCGCTTCTCAGCGGCAATACCGAGAATTTCACCTGGCGATGGGGCCGTGGCAATCAACTGCAACTCGTCGGAGCTCAGCACATCATCGAATACGCGAACTTCGTCAATCATGCCGTGGAACCGGCTTGCCGGTCCGCCCCCTGCGGCGATTCGCAGTGGTGCCGAAGTTTCGAACGATTGATTGAGTTCGTCCAGCAGCACATTCAGCGGTTGCTCTGCGCCGTCCAGGTACAACTTGACGGCCGAGGCCATTCGCGTTCCGTCGTACGTGGCGGCCACATGATACCACCGGCCAGGCGAAAGCTCTTGAGAAGTTTCCAGGCGGATGGAGTCATCCAGCCAGCGCTTGACCAGGTTCAGCTGCAGACGCCCTTGATGGATCCGCAGATCATAGCCTTCTCCTTCGGCGACGTCCTGCATCCGTGAAACGACACTCCCGCCAGTTTCGTCGGCGGTGCGAACCCAGGCGGTGAGCGAAAACTTGTCGTAGAAGCCAAAGTCAGCAACGTCTCCGGCTGCAACGAATGTGTGGCCGTCAAACGAGCCTGCTTGGCCCTGTTTGCCAGGCCCGTAGGCTGGCGGACCGTCAGGATACGTTTCGGCGGGCGGTTTCGGTTGTTCTGCGTTCTCTTTCTCCGGCAGCTGTTCTGCGTCGGGCGTAGGAACCGCCTTGTCGAGGGCAAGGCGCGCGATCAGGTGCTCGTCGAATACCCAATGTTTTGCGGCAGCCTGGGCCCCGGCATCCAGAGTGGTTTCCCATTGGGCGAGAGCCTGGGAGATCTTCGGCTGCAGTTTCCGGCGATGATTGCGAGCGGTCTCCAGTTGGGCTTCGAGCGCTGCCAACTGTTGCTGCTGAGCGCGCGTGGGTGCTTTGATCATTGGCGGTGAGTTGCCATACTTCACCGCTTTGCCATTCTCTGGCACGTTGTTGAAGAACGCATAGAAACGGTAGAAATCCACCTGGGTGATCGGGTCGAATTTGTGATCGTGGCAGCGGGCACAAGCCATGGTCAGCCCTAGCCAGACGGTGGCAGTGGTGTCGATGCGGTCCACCACATACTCCACGGCGTACTCTTCGGGGATGATTCCCCCTTCGGCGTTGCCCCGGTGGTTGCGATTGAACCCAGTGGCAATGCGTTGTTCGAGCGTGGGGTTCGGCAACAGGTCACCGGCCAGCTGTTCGATGGTGAACTGGTCGAACGGCATATTGCTGTTGAAGGCATCAATCACCCAATCCCGCCACCGCCACATACTACGTGGCCCATCCGTCTGATAGCCGTTGGTGTCGGCGTATCGCGCGGCATCCAGCCACATGGCTCCCATCCGTTCGCCGTAGGCCGGCGAGCCCAACAGGCGATCGACCACGCGCTCGTAAGCGCCTGGCTCCGTATCCTCGAGAAACGCGTCCACTTCGTCAGGCGTAGGCGGGAGGCCGGTCAGGTCGAGCGAGACACGGCGAATAAGCGTGGTCTTGGTTGCCTCGTCGGCCGGAGTGAGACCGTGCCGATCAAGATCAGCCAGCACGAAATAGTCCAGTGGTTGTTGCGGCCAGGCGGTTTTTTGAACTTTAGGAAGTTGAGGGCGAACCGGACGTTCGAATGCCCAGTGCTGCCGATACTCGGCCCCTTGCTGGATCCAGCGGCGAATGAGTTCGGCTTGTTGGCTGGTCACTTTCAACCCAGAGTCAGGGGGTGGCATTTGGAGATCAGGATCCGTGGACGAAAGCCGCTGGTAAAGCCTGCTTTGATCTGGTTTGCCAGCAACCACCACATGCCCTCCGTCGGCCGCGGGGGCCAGGATTCCCTCGGCGGTATCGAGCCGCAGATCCGCCTGACGTTGGCCAGCATCAGGTCCGTGACACTGGAAGCAGCGGTCCGAGAGGATTGGTTGAATATCCCGGTCGAAGTCAACGCTGCCAGCAGTCGGGGCTTCTTGGGGCGCGGCTTGGCCCCAGTTCGCCAATAGCGACATGGCAAGCCCCAACGCGGCAACCAGCGCGCGTGGCACCCCCCTCAAACCAAAACGTCCTGGCATCCGCATCGCTCCTCGCTATTTAAGATCGGCCCTGGGCTGGCGAACATGGATTGCCCTTCACTATAGCTCAAGTTGCTGCCACAGTGGGAGAAACCAGTGCGGAGCCACGCGGAGTCGTCGTCTCAAAGTCGGTGTTGCCGTCAGCCTTGCAGGACTTCGTCCAGGCGGACCATCCGGCTCTTTTCCTCTCGGGACAACACACCGGCATGAATCATGGCGGTGACTTCCAAAATCTCTTGGTGCGGAATCGGTTCGATCCCAGTCTTGACCATCTCGCGAAACGCCCTGGCCATGTTGAACATCTCGTAATGGTGCCCTACGGCAAAGTTCCCTTCGATGGCCGGCGTGTAGACAAATTGCTTCGACTGAAAATGCACGGAAGTTTCGCAGTACCAGCTTCGCAAGTCAGGGCGGCCGTACCAGATCTCAGCTGGCATCCTGTCGGGATACGTCACCAACGCGTGGGCCGTGTTTTCGCGGGCGTAAAGATTGATGGACTCGGCACCTGGGCCGCACAGCGTCATCACGGTCCAAGCGGGATGTTGACCATAGACCACCCAGCCACGGTCCGAGTATCCGCCATACATGCTGGCAATCACATAGTGCAGGTCACCAAACTCGCCGGACTCTTTGTAACGCAAGGCTTGCTCGGTTCCCCACTCATGCCGGAACAGGCTAGAGGACATGATCGGTGCCTTATGTTGCCGGGCAAACTCCAAAATCTTGCGAGTTCCGGCCACGCTGCCGCCGATCGGCTTGTCGCAGAAAGTGGGCAGCCCTCGAGTCAGGGCGGGGGCGATCAGGTCGAAGTGGTCTTCGCCCAAGCCGGACGCATCCCCCAACCACACGGCGTCCACCTCGTCTGCCATCTTTTCCAAACTCGTGGCCACCTGCACACCTGGGAAGGTCTCGGCGAACTGGGCCGCAACCTTGGGATCTTGCTCGTAGTAATGCGTGATGCGGGTATCGGCGAACGGCAGTTGCCCAAACGTATTGCGCGGACTCCGCAGGGTTTCGAAATGCGCCCGTGTCTGCGGGTTGATCAGTTTCTGAATCGCATCCAGATTGATCGTGGGATGAAAGTATTGAGCAAAGTGCCAGGTATGACCATTGTGGACCTGCGGTTTCCCTTCGATCCGGGCGGAGATGACACCGATCCTATATTCCTTGGCCGCCGGCACTTGCTCTTCAGCCTGAGCCGAACTGCCAGGCCCCACGGCCAAACCAGCCAACCCCAGCGCCCCCGCCGCTAACCAGTCGCGGCGCGAAGCCAACGGTTGCGTAGAATCATCCTTCGATCGAGAGTCAGGCATCACAGCGGCACTCGCTAGTAGGGAACCGGGAGAATGTAAATCCGGCCTGTAGTTTGCTTGACCGTGGGATGCAGATCAAGCAAGTGGTGCGGTGGATCGCTCGGTCGTCGATCCGATTCGAAACGCGACGGTGAAGAGAGAAACGTAGCCGATTCCGAATGCGGCAACAATCAACCACACCACCGCGGGAATATCGGCGACTCCGAGCAATAATCCAAGTGACATTTCAAAGAAGAGCAGCAACACCAAGGCCAGGCCAAGACACACCTGGTAGCCAATCTGACGACGCCGGGACCATGTGGAGCCGAGACGTTGGACGAAAGAGGCCCGAATCAGGCAGAAGACAATCGGGAGAACAATCGCGGTGGTCAAGGCAGCGAAGTCTTGGTTGCCGTTTCTTACGATCAGCAAACTGATGAACGAAACGAGGCAGGCAAGCAACAGGACAAACGATTCACGGATCGCAACGAAGATCATCGCCGTTTGCACTCGCTGGTTGAGGAACCGCGCGACGTAGGTTCAGGCTGTAGTTTGATTGACCGCGCGATGCAGAACAAAGAATAACCGAGTGGCCGCAAAGCCGGATCGGTGCCGCAGTCTTATCTCAGTTGGCAACTTTGCCGCACGGCGGATTCCATGCGGCTGACGACTTCGTCCAAGCCGAGGCCGTCGGTGATGATCTCGATGGCGTCCTCGGCTTTGCGCAGTGGGGCGACGGCGCGCTGCGTGTCTTCGGCATCACGCTGGTTCTGTTGTGCGAGGATCTCGTCGTAGGTGGTGGGCTCGCCGCGCTTGGATACTTCGGCGAGTCGGCGTTTGGCGCGTTCTTCAGGCGTGGCCGTGAGAAAGATCTTGCACTCTGCATCGGGAAACACAATGGTTCCTTGGTCCCGCCCTTCGGTCACCGTGTCTCCCTGTTGGGCCATTGCCCTTTGCCGTTGGTTGAGGTTCTCGCGGACCAGCAGGTTGTCGGCGGTATGCCGGGTGGATTGGGTGACGCGCGGGGTGCGGATGTCCGCGGTAACTTCGCGGTCGGCCAACCAGATACGGTTGTCCTGGAGGCGGATTTCCAGCGACTCAGCCAACTGCGCTACCTGTTGAGATTGCTGCCAAGGAATGTCCGCTTCGAGTACCGCCAGCGCGACCGCTCGATACAGAGCGCCCGTGTCCAGGAAGCGGAAGCCCAGCCGCTTGGCCAACTCTCGGGCGGCCGTACTTTTGCCAGCTCCGGCTGGTCCGTCAATAGTCACAATCATTGCTTGCTCGAAGTATCAACGGGTCGATCAGGAACAGGAATCAAACCCTGGTGGCTCAAAGCGTCAATATACCAGATTCGGTTGCCCGGCTCATCGAGCCGTTTGGTTGTCGCCCTGCGGAGCTACCTGGCGAGAAAATCGGCCAGCTCTTGGGCGCTGACCTTCTCGTCCTTGTTGGCATCGAGCCGCTTAATCAGATTCTGTTACTGCACAGGGAGTTCGCTCTTATCAACAGCGCCGTCTTTGTTCTTATCGAAGCGGTTCACATAGAGCTTGGCCCGGGCCAATGGTTTCAGCAGATTATCTTCGTCTGGTTTCTCTTCCGGCAGGGCCGATCGGTCGATGGCGATATCAAAATATCCAATCATCATCTCGTTCCAGGTCTGGTCTCCCCAGCCAACGGTCTTGGTCGGATCCGGATTGGCTAGATTGCCGGCGGAGTTGTCGAAGTGGGCCACGCAGTGCATCCGGCTCCCAGCAGGCAACAGTTTCGGTTCGCTCAGCCGGTAAGAGGTTTGCCAGTTGAAGTCGTACGCTGGCACATCCAGCAAGATCTCGCGCTGTCCGTCTGGATAAATGGCTTCGTAACGGAATGCCTTGCCGCGGAGGTGCATGTGCGGCATGAGCGTGAGCAGCGAGACATCCACACCGGCAGCAATTGAGGTTGCTTCCACTTGATGATTGCTGGCCCCAGGCGGGATATCCAGCTTGCGCTGTCGGGCATTTCCGGTGATCACGGCATGTGTCACTTCGTCCGGATCGGCAAACAAGAAACCTACCTTGCTGATATCGGTCTGAGGGGAACCGATCGGTGTGTAGTGCAGCTGAAAAATCAACTTGGAGCCCGCTGGGACCAGCTTGGCCATGCCGGCGGGGAACGGTCGAGGAACCAGGCCCGGCACGTAAGCAGCCAGGAATTGGTTGCCCGCCACGCCGGGCGCATTGCGCCGATTCGCCGGAGGCTGCGCACCCACCAACACGTGGTGGACCACAGCCCTGTTGCCTGGCACGACTTCGGCCATTTTCACCCAGCGGTCTTCTTGGAAGCCGGGATCGACTGAGAAGTACTGGTAGCGCACGACTCCTTCGGCAGGCACCTGGTAGGGAGTGCTCCGCATGGGGATCACCAGATCTGGCTCGCGCGGCATCTGCCAGCCTTCGAGATACTCGATCGGCTTGGGAAGCTGACTGGCGTCCCCTTCGGGCGCACCCGCGTCTGCCCAACGATGGATGAGCTGCTGTTCTTCCTGGCTCAGGCGGCGGTCATTGGCAAAGCTGCCATGTTGGCTGCTGGCGTGCCATGGAGGCATCCGGCCATCATGAACAACCTCGGCAATGGTATCCGCCCAACCGGCCACTTCGTCGTACTTGGTTAAAGCAAACGGAGCAATCTGTCCCGCCCGATGGCACTCGACGCACCGCTTCTGCAAAATCCGGGCAATCTGATTGCTGTAGGTCACCTCGCAGTCCGGGTCTGGTTCGTGCACGCGTCCGATGTGGCAGCCCACGGCGGTGGTCACCGGCATGGCGACGGGACGCCCGGCCAGAAGGTCCTCGAGGGCGAGTTGCAGGTCTTGCCGCTGCGGCTGATCCCGTTGATAGCCGACCCCGTAGCGGTCATCGATTCGCCCCCAGTAGCGAATCACCCGTTGCTTGTCGAGCACGAAGACTTCAGGAGTGCGGACTGCCCCGAGCTGGTCGACGACGTGGTTGCCGACATCTTTGAGAATGGGGAACGGAATCTCATGCACTCGGGCGTAGGCGGCAATCTCGGTAATGCTATCTTGCCGATTGGCATTGAGGCCCACGAATTGAACCGGGCGGTCTGCATACGCGGTGGCCAGTTCGACCAGCCGAGGGCCATACAGTTTGGCCAGGGGGCACTCCGTCCCCAACACGGCAATCACCAGGATGTCCGCTTGAGCAAAGTCTTCCAGCTTGTGGACTTTGCCACGGTAGTCCTTCAAGGCAAAGCTGGCCGCCTGGCGACCAATGACCTTGTCGGATTCGCCCTCGACACCGGCACCGGCCAGTGGGATCCAAGAGCCAAGGAAGATCATGAACCAAACGGGACGATACCACCGATCTTGCATTGCGGACCTCGAATGGGGGGCGACGATCACACGCGATGACACGAATTTACACGGAGCCAGGAACCCGCACGGAGCAAAGGTTCTCTACTCTTGTATACTCGCAATTAGCGGCAAAGTTTCGTCCAGTTTCCCAAGAACCACAATTCGAGCTCCGGCCGAGGGCTACATTTCCCGTTCGAGAATTGTTGAGCTGCTGATCGTGCGAAGCGTCCGGTCTGGCCAACCCAAGGGGCTGTTCTAGGGCTATCGCCGTGCCGGACTTCAGGACAATTCACTCACGATTCCAGCGCAATAGATAGCCCCTGGGTCGGGTGCTAGCATGGATGCGGAAGAACGCCGGGTAACAGAACTACCTGGACTGGCGGCTTGGCCACTAAATGCAAACGTCGGTTCGCCATTGGTTACGAACGCAATCGTTCGCAACCGGCCAAGTTTCATCAATTTGACTGCGCTTTTCGTCAACTCAAACTGCGATCGGTGAGTTCACCGCCAGCGGATAGCCCTTCCGCCAATCGCAACCAAACACACGCTTAATTGCGTAGGTGCAGCGAATCATCTCCTCTATTCTCAGTCGCCTATCACTCCCACAAATTCTCCCACAACCCGAATCGAATCAGCGTCTTCCTCAGTAATGGGGATCGGCTGGTATGCGGGATCCGAGTTCAAGGGTTGAAGCTCGATGGTCTGGTGAGTCCAGCCGTCCTCGTCGATTTGCTTTGTCGAATGGTACCGTTTTACGGTATACCGTCCTCCATCTTCTGGATCGAGGTGCGTGTTTACTTGAACCAGTAAAAGCCTTCCTTCGCGCGAGCCAGCGGGACAAGGGCGGAACAAGCACCAGGACCCAGTGGGAATTCGCGGCTCCATCGAATGTCCAGTTACCTGGGCGGCGAACATTCCGGGCTTCAGGCGGTGGTTTGGAGTAGGTATCCAGCCGATCTCCGTAGGACTGCCCTCGATACCCCAGTCACCTGCGGCAACGAACAGATCGTAAACGGGCGCATGCGTAGTGTACCGGTCCTTCTCAGGTACGCTGTCTTGGATCTCGACGATGTTGGCATCGTCTGGAGGCACTTCCTCAACGGTTGGCTTGCCGATCACAGTTTCCGGTATGGCATGCCATTCTTGGTTCTTCGTCTTGAATTCGACGGTGAAGTTTGTACCAGGGAGGCCTGCGTTGGGACCGAACCATTCCCGCAGAAGTGAACCGAGTTGGTTCACCGATTCTCCCATTGGTTTGGCGACATTGCAGGCGATTTTAACAAACTTGAATTCCCACAGCTGGTCATTTGGCAGCCGCACCTTGGTGGGTCCAACGGGTTCGGCCAGGCGGCGCTTTGCCTTTTCGGGCACGAACAAAATTGGGCGGCCATTAGCATGGGAGACCTTGGCGGTGAACGCAACTTCGCCGGTGTCATGCTTAACGAGACATCGGCTCTTGGCGTAAGCAGCGAGCCGCCAATCGACGATCTCCTCGGTCATAGATTCGAGGACAGACTTCAGGTTGTCGGGGCAGTCGGCGTTGAACTTGAAACTCTCTTCTTCCCGAGTGAACCAGGTCTTCCGCTTTTGGGAATCCAACCAACGCGCAATTGGCCATTTGTTCCACCAATTCGTCCAGACCACGTCATCGACGACTTCGTGAGCGATCGCGTGACCATCTCCTTCGAGATCGCGGCGGAGCACCTGATGGTTTTGGAGATACCGGCGGCAGCTTGTGGCCAAACTTGTTAAGTTCGTGCTGCTGAACAGCTTGCCTTGGTCGAGCAGCACGCGGAGGACGATCTTCTTGTTAGACTTGTTGAGATTCGTGGTTTCCAGCTTCTTGAGCCAGTCGATGAACTCGACAGCGGCTGCTTCCTCATTCTCGGTCAGGTCCCCTTCGGCTTTCGCAAACTGGAACCAACTCCCGTGCGCGGCAGAGATGGTCCGGGGTAGAAACCCACGTGTGAAAACTTCCAGCATCGTTGGCCTACGGCCTAGCTTGTCGCGGATTCCGCGGTAGGCTTCAATCGCAGCGGTTCTTCCTTTGGGAAGAAACTCCTTGAGCATGTCCCGGGCACCTAGTTCTACGTCAAGCAGGCAACCGTCTGGCAGACTCGGAGGTGCGCCGTTGAGCCAGTCCTTTAGCGTCTGCCACCCATCTTGCGAACTGCGAAGTGAAAGCAGATGAATGATTCGCTGGGCAAAGATGCGGTGGTTGCCGACGAAATCGATTACCAGCAGTCGGGACTTCCCTTCGCTGGCCCGTAAACCGCGACCGAGTTGCTGGAGGAAAACGATTTTCGATTCGGTGGGCCGCAGCATGACGACCCGATCGACCGCCGGGATATCGAGTCCCTCATTGAACATGTCGACCACACACAGTGTTTCTAACGTTCCCGTACGAAGCCCTTCCAGTGACTCGCCGTAGCTATCGCCACCGCCGCCTGAAAACACAGCGGCCGATGTCATTCCGGCTCCTCTCAACCAATCCCGGACAAACAGAGCATGCCGTCGTGAGCAACAGAAGACCAGCGTCCGGTCCGCCGGATGTTCCTGGAGCGCGGCCCAGAGCCGGTCCATTCGTTCACTGTTTTCAACTCGATGCTCCAGTTCAGTCAGGTCGAAGCGGCCGTTACGCCAAGGGATCTGCCGGAAATCGACGGTGTCCTTGATCCCGATGTAGTGAAATGGAACAAGCGAATCGTCTGCGATCCCGTCGCCAATGGTCGCGTGATAAGCCAGGTTGTCGTCGAAGATCGCCGCTACGTCGAATCCGTCGGTCCGCTCAGGCGTCGCCGTCAAACCTAGGATGAAATCGCCGCGGAGTTGTGACAACACTCGCCGGTAACTCGGGGCGTGCGCATGGTGGACCTCGTCGATAATCACATAGTCGAAATGCTCCAAGGCGATTCGCGATAGCCCATCGGGGCGCGATAGCTTCTGCACAGAGGCGATCACTACGTCACCATCCAGCTCGGTGCGGTCGCCGATGTACCAGGCCGTAGTTCCCTCGGCGTAGGTTACGTTGAGGACCGTCGATATGGCCGCCTCGGCTTGGGCTAGGATGTGCGCTCTGTGAGCAATGACGAGCACTCGGGGGCGACGCTGAAGAGCGGCGCCCACCTGCCGGACGTCAAACGCTGCCAGCCAGGTTTTGCCCATACCTGTCGCAACGGCTACCAACGCTCGCATGTATCCATTCGTCCGAAGTTCGTTCAGCGCGGCAAGCGCCTCTACCTGCCAAGCCCGCGGCATCAAAGGCAGGTCGCGTTGGTCGCTCGATTCTGGCTCGAAATGTGTAGCTCGGTACTTGGCCGCGAGACGTGCGTACTCCTTGACGAGTTCCGGAGTCAGTGTCGAAGCGGTTTCCCACAGCGATTCAAACTCCGAAGCAACCTGGGCGTGGGAGTCCGGTTCCGCCTCGCGGGTCGAAAGCAGGTTCCACTCGACACCAGTCTGCAACGCAGGCTTTGACAGATTGCTGCTGCCGACTGAGATGAAGCCATGATGGTCATCGTCAATCCGCCAGGCCTTAGGGTGAAATGAGGCCGGCGTGGTCGGGAGCTTAGCGATCTCGATCAACTTCACCAGCAGTCGCTCGTCCTGAAACTCTTCAACCGCTAAGCCGCACCAACCCAAGAGTCGCCGCAGGGCTTGGGCGTCCGAGATGTAAAGGTAATCGCTGACCAGAATCCGTACTCGGGCCTCATTGCGAATCGCATCGAAGAGTCGGTCTTCAATTACATCAAGCCCCGATAGTTGGACAAAGGATGCCAGGATGTCCACGCACCGGGCTCCTGCAATCCGCCATGAAAGATGATCCCAAAGCGGCGATTGCGGATGTCCGGCACATAGTTGCACGCCCGCTGACTTGTCCTGCCTCGGATCCGTAACGGATGACCGGACGAGATAGTTTCCCTTGCTGGGGATCACATGGCGGACACCACCTCGCGGGTCTTCCATGTCGCCAGAATAGCGAGGAATGACGTGGACATGCAGATGCGACACCGTTTGCCCCGCCGCCTCTCCAGCATTGAAGCCTATGTTGTACCCATCGGGCCGCGGAGCCAGCACCTCGTCTAGCTTCGCCTTCACACTGTTCACCAGCTCCATCAAACCCGTCTGCTCGGACGCGGTTGCCTCAAACCATGTCGGCACCAATCGTCGCGTGATCACCAAGGCATGTCCCGGACTGACCGGAAATCGATCGAAAACGGCAAAAGCCACCACGTTCGATGCGATCCAATCGTCACGCGGAATTTCAAGGAATGGCGATAACTCCATGTGCAGGGCCGATGTACTAATGAAGAATGGCGGCTTGCTTGACGTTCGGTTGCTTCATGATCGGTTGTCAAGAATCTCGTTGCAACCGCTCTCTCCCGCCAAGCCGGTTTAGGAGCGCATTAGTAAGAGAGACTTGACAATGCGTTCCAATCAATCCGTGACGACTTCCGCACCGGCAGAAGGTTCTCGCGTTCAGATGACTGCCCAAGTGATTGTAGAGTTGCCAATTCATGACAGCGCAAAAGTGGAGCCGCAGTGGGGCAGGTACCCGTGGCTCGGTTGCCGATTCGGGGCAGTGAACCGAACAGAATCCTCCTCGCAGAGTGACCAGACTCGTCAAGAATTTCGCAATCGGCCGTCTGAGCATGGTTGCTGCTCGCCACTGAGCTAAATCGTGATCTGCCGTGTATGTTGGCCGATTCCAAGATCGTCGTGGTTCTCTTGGGGCGGCAAGGATGTTCTGCACGTCACCGAGATCGGCGCCAGGATTGCATGTCTCGCGATCGTTCGGCTATTCTGGGTCTGGTTTGTCGGACTTCAGGAAGCGGAAGTAGTCTGAGTCGCTGCTGAGAATAACGGTGACCCCAGGGCCCAGCGACTTCGAGTAGCTCTCTAGAGTTCGCAGGAAAGTGTAAAACTCCGGCTCGCCGCCGAATGCTTCGCTGTAAATTCGTGTCGCTTCGGCATCCGCACTGCCCCGAATAATCTCGGCATCCTTTTCGGCCTCACTTTCGATCTCGGCCAGCAGGCGTTCGGTTTCCCCCTCGATTTCGGAGGCACGGCCGATTCCCTCGCTGCGAAACTGCTCAGCAATCCGCTGCCGTTCTGCGATCATCCGGGCGAAAACCTGTTCCTGAACCGATTCCACATAGTCGATCCGCTTGATGCGGATGTCGACCAGTTCGATGCCGTACTGCGGCATCTGCTTCCGGGCGGTGGCCAGAATGTCGCGAACCATCTCGCCGCGCCCCGCCTCGACCTTCTTCAGCAAGATCTCCTCTTCCCCCTCGCCTGCCATTGCCCGTTGCAAGTCTTCTTCGGTAACTTTCCAGTCTTTGGAACGCACAATATCGACGAGGGACTGGCGGCGATCTTGTCGCGGACGACCGAGTCCAGAATATCGTTCAGGCGGTTGCGGGCTCCTTCCTCGTTCTTGACGCTCTGCAGGAACTTGAGCGGATCCACGATCTTCCAGCGGGCGGTCGTGTCGACTGAAATGAACTGTTCTTCGACCGTCGGAACCTGATTCGGATCGCCGTCCCACGAAAGCAGGCGTTTGTCGAAACGCAGAACCTCCTGGACAAAAGGAACGCGGAAGTGCAGCCCGGGCTCGGTGATCGGATCACCCACCGGAGCACCGAACTGCACCACTATCACCTGCTCCGCCTCATCCACGGTGTAAATGGACGCTGCGGCAACTACGGCCAGAACCAGAACCAGCACGGCGGAGAGCGTCAGTATCACCCGGCCACCGCGGCTGCGGCGTGTCCGGTGTCCGGTGGTATTGAATGGTCTGGTCATCGTGAAGTTCCTCGGCGGCCGGGGGAAGCGGGCAGATTGCCGGACGGATTTCCGCCAGAATCCAGATTGAGCAGCGGAAGCGGACTGTGGCCGCCGGGCTCGACGACGTACAGCTTTCCGAGCGAGGGGAGCACTTTATCCAGCATTTCCAAATACATCCGGCGACGGGTCACTTCCGGTGCGTTGCGGTACTCCTCCACAATCGCCTGAAAGCGTGACGATTCGCCAATCGCCCGGTTCACCCGCTGGGCGCGGTAGCCCTCGGCCGATTCCAGCACCTGGCGCGCCTTGCCGCGAGCCGCCGGAATGCGCTGGTTCTGCTTCTTCTCCGCTTCGTTGATGGTTCGTTCCTTCTGCTGCTCAGCTTGGTTGACTTCGTTGAAGGCGGGTTTCACCGGGTCAGGAGGAGTGACATCCTGCATTTCGATCGTGCCGATCCGAACTCCCATGTCGAACGAGTTGAGCAGTTCTTGCAACTCCACTTTGGCGTCCGAGGCAATCTGAACCCGCTTGACCGTCAATACATCGCTACCCAGTGAATTGCCCACGATCCGTCGCATGACCGCTTCGGAGATGTCACGAATGGTTTTGCCGACTTGTTCGACTCGATGCATGTATTTGTTCGGGTCTTCGATACGATATTGCACGACCCACTCGACATCGACGACCTTTAGGTCCCCGGTCAGCATCAGCGATTCGTTACGATTCTCGTCTGATTTGCGATAAACCGCCGCAGTCGCATCTTGTTGCACTGCCGTACGAAAGCCGAACTCCTCTTTCAGTACCCTTGCCGTGGGAACGAAGGTCTGCTGATCGATTCCAAACGGCAACTTGAAGTGCAGCCCAGGCGGCTTGACTGCAATCACTTTGCCAAACCGTTTGACAACCGCTTGGCCTTCAGGCTGTACCGTGTAAAAGGAAGTCATCGCCAGCCAGATCACCAACAGAGCGCCTACGGCGATCAGCGTCAACCGGATCGTTCGTTGCGCATCAGCGCTGGCCAGCCACTCGTCGAAGGGATTCGATTTGTCCGAACGGGTCATAAATTCAACGCCTTCCTATACTCTGGACTCTCACGCGCCCAGAAAGCCAGTCTACACCCAGAGTTGGACGGCTGATAGCGAGAACACTCGTGTGCTCGTATGCGGGGCAAGCTAAGTTCGAGCGGTTTTGCTTTGCTTCCACTCCTCCGGCAGAGTCAAGGGTCGAGGGTGGCGCTGTTTCGCCTTTGAAGATTCGTACTGTTCCGCTCGCACTCGGTTGGGGAACTCGGCGGGATTTTCGCAGCTCTGTCGGTCGTACCCTGGTACCCTTAGCTTCGTTGTCCCGCTGCACATCCAGGAGATTGAAGATGTCGTCCCAACCATCCGCTTACAATCCAGTTCTTGATGCTGCTTGCTTCGCCGCCGCGCGCTCGCGTCGCGAGTTCCTCGTGCGGTCAGGCGCTTTGGGCCTATCCGCGGCAGGCGTGGGACTGTTGCCCAAGTCGGTCTTCGCCGCCCCGACTCCGATGAAGACGCCAGAGACGGCGGTCAAGGTGCTATACGACACGCTCACGGCTGAGCAACGCCAGCAAGTCTGCTTTCCTTGGGACTACATTGACCCCAAACGGGGCCTGCTGCGTACCCGCATCGAAAACAACTGGAAGATCACCAAGCCGTCGATCAAGAGCAGTTTTTTCACCGCGGACCAGCAAGCGCTGATCCGCGAGGTGTTTCAAGGGATGACCAACCCCGATTGGCTCGAACGCTGGGATCGACAGTTGAAGGACGACGTCGGCGGCTTTGGAAATCGGCAGTCGATTGCGATCTTTGGCACCCCGGGCAGTTCTCAGTTTGAATTCGTACTCGCTAGTCGACATATGACGCTGCGCTGCGACGGCAATAGCTCTGAGCATGTAGCCTTTGGTGGTCCGATCCTCTATGCGCATGAGGGGGAAGACCTGTACGAAGAACCCCACCATCCGGGAAATGTCTTTTGGCATCAGGCGCTGGAAGCGAACAAACTGTACGACATGTTCGATGGTCGACAGAGGCGCCAGGCACTGGTCGAAAAGGGAATGCCTACCGAGGAACGAGTTGGTTTCCGCGGGCCCAACGGGAACTTTCACGGACTGCCGGTGGCGCATTTCTCGGCCGATCAAAAAGCCCACCTGCAATCGGTTCTCAAGCTGCTGCTCGAACCGTTTCGTCAGTCCGATCAAGAGGAGGTTGTCCGTTGTCTGAAAGTTCAAGGCGGTCTCGACGCCTGTCATTTAGCCTTCTACAAAGAAGGCGACCTGGGCGACGACGGGTTGTGGGACAACTGGCGGTTGGAAGGACCCTCATTTGTCTGGTACTTTCGAGGCAAGCCGCATGTACACGTATGGATTCATGTATCGGACTCGCCCAAGATCGCCCTCAATGCCTATCAGAATTCCATCGGCGTGTAACGCACGTTGCCCAACATGATTTACGCCGTTTAAATGCCTGATCGGAGGGCACTCCCTCTACGTCGTTGGAATCGCAACCCGAAGCGTGAGCGAGGAAACGCGAATCGAGACTTCCCCTAAACGGGCCCCCCTCGCTGCTTCGGATTACTTTTGAAATAGCGGAAGCTCAACTTGATGACTTGATTCGAAGGCGCTTGCCTGGTTAGACGCGTTTGAGAAGATACAGGATGATGAGAATAACGAGGATGGTTCCGAGGATTCCGCCACCAATGTACATGGTCTTACTCCGAGTTAAAGAATCTGAATCTTGAGAAGTGGGCCGACAGGACGTCACTTGAATAGGTCGTGCCAATGCAGATGGCGTGCCAATGGCGATTGGAATGCCGGATTCTTGAGCTGGAGGCGCATTTCCCCCTCGGATTACGGGTGGAAATTCCCAACACACATTTCTTGTCCTGAGTCGCCAGAGAGTTTGCTTATCCAGCGAACGCGAGTTCTTCGCGACCGGGATGGTCGTCGTTCGCCCGATCGGCCCGGCATGGCCGAGTCGATCACTGCGGCAACGAAAGCCAACCCGGTGACTGCAGGATTAGACGAACGCACCGAAGCTACTTGGCCCCGCCGATGCTGGGCAGGTTGGTGTGCGTGTCTGGGCCGAAGTATCGCAACGAAACGAGCGGTTCGGTGCCGGTGTTCTCAATCTCCACACCGGCGGTTGCCGCTTCGTGGGTGATGAAAACTTCGTCGGTGGTCTCTTGACCGAAGTGGATCATCACGGGGGTTTGCAGATCGAGCTTGCCCATCCGCCCTCGCCCTTGCACGGTGATCCAGCCGCTGGCACCAGGGTCTTTCAACGTGCACTTGGCGCCTGGATCCACCGTCAGTTCTTTGGCGCTGAACAACTGCGCTCCATCCACGGTGCCGTAGACAATCCAGCGATCCGTGTAGCCGGGTCCGCTGCGGTCAGCATCGACAATCGGTTCCAGGTAGTTCCGCTCTTTGAAGTGGGTGTCAACGTTCTTTTCCCAATCCAACTGCCCGACGATGAAGTCCAGGTCTTGATGTTTTTCAGCAGGCATGTCTTTGACCAGCAGGGACCAGGGAACTTCGCGCCCCTCGACCAGTGACTGGAACATACCGAATACGTCAGAGCCCCACTGCGGCTCGTAGGTGCAAAGCGAACCGGGTGCGTGCAACACGCCTGGCGGAATGAGCCAGCCGGTGCCCCGCTTCAGGCGATAGGCCCGGGAGAGATCGAGAATGCCGTTGTCCCCCTTGTGCCAATTCTCCAGGCAGCGTCGGACGTCTGCCTTGGTGGTGCCAGGCTCCAAGCCCATAAAGGTGTAGGGGAAGTTGTTGTCGCAGTTATTGAGCTGCGGAGGAAAGTAATAGCTCTCCGGTTTTCCTTCTTGCCCGGTGAGCTTAGCGTCCTCAAAGCCCTGGTGCATGTGATGCGGGATAGGGCCCATGTTGTCAAAGAACTTGGAGTACACGGGCCAGCGGTTGTATTTGTCAAACAGGGTCTTGCCAATCAACCGGGCACCTTGCTCTGCGACGGCATCCGCGAGCGTGAAGCGTTGTCCTTCGAAAGTGACGTAGCTGAGCCCTTCGTCCGGATTGCGGTTCTCGTTGGCGGCTTCGGTCGTGCTGCCAAACCAGCGCTCGTCAATCCCACCACGATGGGCACCGTAGGCGTAGTAGTCCGTAGGGGCGAGCTTGATTCGCTTGCCAGGGTGCAGAAAACTGCGGGGGACCCAAGTGGGGGTAAGTCTCAGCAGCCCCTCGCCAGCATCCAGAGCACTTTGCAAACTCGAATTCACGTTGTCTTTGGCAACCACTTTGACGTCACGGCGATCTGCTCCAGCATGCACTATAAGAAACACGGTCTAGAAATCGTATCGTCGATGGTTGGCCGAGCTACCCTCGACCGTCTGCGTTCGAGAGGTTGTTATAGGTTCGAACCCGACCACTGGCAAGCAGAAACGAACCTTCTGGGTGTGCAGAATCCGCCACTCCACGGCGGCCGCGGCGCGGCACATCCGCCGCAGTTGCCAGGAATGCCAGGCGTTGAACTTTTCGCTTGGGGAGCATAGGTTTTGGTTGGAAGCAGGCCAGAGGTCGCGCATGACGTTCTGGTTCGCCACCTTCTCAGTTTCGCTGCATCTTACCTGCGAGTTCGAGCGTGACGCCTACCGAGATTCCTTACGATTCGGTGTTGTTGGTTTCCTTTGGCGGCCCCGAGGGCATGGACGATGTCCTCCCGTTTCTTGAGAACGTGCTGCGCGGAAAGAACGTACCTCGGGAGCGAATGCTGGAAGTCGCTCATCACTACGAGCAGTTTGGCGGGGTGAGCCCCATCAATGGGCAGAACCGGCGATTGCTGGCCGCCATGAAGTCCGAGTTCGTGAAACAAGGAATCGAACTTCCCGTTTACTGGGGCAACCGCAACTGGCACCCCATGCTAGCGGACACGCTGCGCGAGATGGCGACCGCTGGCCACCGGCAGGCGTTGGCACTGATGACTTCTGCCTACAGTTCGTACTCGAGTTGTCGGCAGTATCGAGAAGACATTGCCCGAGCGCAGGAGCAGGTTGGCAGCACCGCGCCGCAGGTGGACAAGATCCGGGTGTTTTACAATCATCCAGGGTTCATTGAACCGATGATCGATCACGTTCGGGCGGCTCTTGGCAAGCTGCCGGAGGAAACTCGCCGGGACGCAGCACTACTCTTCACGGCGCACAGCATTCCTCTCTCGATGGCCGAGCACTGCCAGTACGAAACCCAACTGTTGGAAGCCTCGCGGCTGGTTGCCCTAGGGGTGGGACATCCCGAGTGGAAGCTGGTCTATCAAAGCCGCAGCGGCCCCCCATCGCAGCCTTGGCTCGAGCCGGACGTGTGCGACCATCTCCAGACGCTGGCCAAGCAAGGCTGCCAGCAAGTGGTGGTGGTGCCGATTGGTTTTATCTCGGATCACGTCGAGATCTTGTTCGATCTGGACACCGAGGCCAAGTCCGTGGCGGCTGAGTTGGGAATGACCATGGTTCGGGCAGAAACGGTAGGCGTGGACCCTCGTTTCGTTTCGATGATTGGTGAACTGGTCCGTGAGCGCACCGACGGCGTTCCCCGTCAATGCGTGGGGCAGTTCGGTCCCAACCATGATGTCTGTCCCACAGATTGTTGCTTGTATCCGCGTCCCACGCGGCCCAGTGCAACCCGGTAAGCAGTTTGCTCACGATGTGCCCAGGGGGGATAAGATTTCAGGCAGCGGGCAGAACAAGAAACCGAGGGCGATATGTCTGATCGAAGCAACGGTGGGTGGATAGCGGTGGTGATTGCGGCACTGATGCTGCCTGCGGTGTACATGGGGGCGTACTATGCGATGATCGCACCTGACGTGCCGTTTATAGGACCCGAGCCGACGTACCGCATCGATTCGCCGGTAGTCGATAATGCTCTGAGGCCAGCCCACCGAGTCGACCGCTGGATGCGTCCTGATCGTTGGAAGCCGTACCAACTTCCAGTGATTGTTCAGTGACAAATGATATTTTGCCAGTCCGCTGGGCAATTGTGACCGCAAGCTGGTGCCAGCAATGTAGATGCCACCGATGCCACCCAATCGTCTGCCGGGCGGGACCTGTTCGCATCGTGGGCAATTGTCTATGGTTGAGGGTTACGGGATCGCGTGCAACAACCCCACACAATCTCCCAACCAACGGTAGCCGTGTGTCTAGTTTCCAATTGGTGAGTCCCTTCGAACCAGCCGGTGATCAGCCTGAGGCGATTCGGCAATTAATCGGCGGGCTCGAGTCCGGACGCCGAGATCAAGTGTTGATGGGGGTCACCGGCTCCGGCAAGACATTCACCATGGCCAATGTCATCCAGGCCGTGAATCGCCCCACGCTCGTGCTTTCGCACAATAAGACCTTGGCGGCCCAACTCTATTCGGAGTTCCGAGACTTCTTCCCGCACAATGCCGTGCAGTACTTTGTCAGCTACTACGACTACTACCAGCCCGAGGCGTACATCCCTCAGCGAGACATTTACATTGAGAAAGATGCCTCGATCAACGAAGAGATCGACCGCTTGCGGCTGGCTTCGACTAGTTCATTGATCAGCCGGCGTGATGTGATCATTGTGGCCAGTGTTTCCTGCATCTACGGTTTGGGAAACCCGGACGACTACCGGGAGATGATGGTCGGCCTGCGAGTCGGCGATCAAGTTGACCGGGACGAAATGCTGCGGCGGTTTGTGGACATCCAGTACCAGCGCAACGACGTGGCTTTCGAACGCGCTCGGTTTCGCGTGCGGGGAGACTGTGTCGAGATTTGGCCCAGCTACGAAGAGTTTGCCCATCGGATTGAGTTTTGGGGGGACGAAGTCGAAAAGATCTCCAGCATCAATCCGACCAGCGGCGAAACGATCGATCGGCACCAAGAGCTGTTCATTTATCCGGCCAAGCATTTCGTATTGCCGGAAGAACGGGTGGAAGCGGCGGTCGAGGCCATCAAAGAAGAACTGGACGAGCGTCTGGAGATGATGCGGCTCAATGGCAAACTGTTGGAAGCCCAACGGTTGAGTGCGCGCACACGTTTCGATATCGAGATGCTCTTGGAAGTGGGCTACTGCCCTGGGGTGGAAAATTACAGTCGCCCCCTCAGCGGCCGGGCGCCGGGGAGTTCGCCAGACACCCTGTTTGACTACTTCCCCAAAGATTTCTTGCTGCTGGTGGACGAATCGCACGTCACCATCCCACAAGTTCGGGCTATGTACGCAGGAGACCGAAGTCGCAAGATGACGCTGGTGGAACATGGATTTCGACTCCCCAGCGCGCTCGACAACCGACCGCTCAAGTTCGAAGAGTGGGAGGAGCGATACCCTCAGGCGATCTTCATTTCGGCCACTCCCGGTGCCTACGAGCTGGAGCGAACTGGCGGCGAAGTGATCGAACAGGTGATCCGTCCCACCGGGTTGCTCGATCCGGTCATTGAGATCAGTCCCGCACGTGGGCAGGTGCCGCACCTGTTGGAAGAGATCCGCAAACGTGCAGCGGTCAGCGAACGTGTGCTCGTCACCACCTTGACCAAGCGGTTGGCCGAAGACTTGTCCGCCTATCTGAACGAACAGGGGGTCGCCTGCAAGTGGCTGCATAGCGAGCTGGATGCCTTCGAGCGGGTAGAACTGCTCCGTGACCTGCGCGAAGGACGCTTCGATGCCCTGATTGGCGAACCTGCTGCGCGAAGGACTCGATCTGCCTGAAGTCTCCCTGGTTGCCATTCTCGATGCGGACAAGGAAGGCTTTTCTCGCGGAGCGAAACTTCGCTCATTCAAACCATTGGTCGCTCGGCACGAAACGTAAATGCCAATGTCGTTCTCTATGCCGACCGGGTGACGCAATCCATGCAGTGAGCGATTGACGAAACCCGCCCGCCGGCGAGCGCAAATTGCAGCAAGAATACAACAAGAAACATGGCATCACGCCGAAGACGATCAAGAAGAGCATCCGGATCGGGACCGAGGCCGCGCAAACGCTCAGGCGCCAGGGCAAACGTTGCCGTGGGCCGAAACGACGAAGCCGGCGTGCACATCACCGAAGAGCACATTTCGCAGTTGGAAGGGGAGGATGCCAGCCGCTGCCGATTCCCTGGATTTCGAACGCGCGGCCGCCTTGCGAGATCGGATCGATCAACTGCAGGCTTCGATGGGGGAGAAGGTCAGCGACGTTGCGCCCCGCCCTGTGAAGGAAACTCGCAAGCGGGGCAAACACAAAGGCAAGGGTGCGAGTCGCGTCCCCAGGCCGAAACGGAAGTAGCCAAGGCGTCTTGCTACTTCTGGCCGAAGTCGTGCGACGACGTCACGGCATCTCCGGCGACATCCACGTGTTCGATATCGAACCGCCGATTCCCGATCGCCCCGATGGGAGCTGTCAGAAAGCTCTCCAGCACCGCCAGGGATTGGTCGTCGATCTCCTTCTCTTCCGCGGGGCGCATCGTATCGTGCGAAATGATAATCCGAACGTACCGCCCTGGACGTGGTAGCTTGATCAGAAATCGCCCTTCTGCGTTCGTCTGGTCGTAGCGTCCACCAATTTCTTCCAAAGCTAAGATCACCCTGCTGCCTGGGGTGGGCGGGTTGTCGGGGTTGAACGACTGTCCAAGCAATTCGGCTGATTGCCCTTCGGGTGCCATCAGGACCACTGCCCCAGGGTCTCCCTTGGGGTTGCCTTGTTCGTCCGTGTACTTGACCCATCCCCGGACCAACACTTCTTTGGGGGCCGCGACTTGCGTGTTGGGAATCGGGCCGACTCCCCTGCCGATCAACACGCCGGTGCCGAGCGCCGCCAACAATGAGACCACCGTCAACAGCCCCGCTTGCCAGTACAGGACCTGACGCCGCAACAGAATCATGTCCCCATGCTGCTGGACGAAGCTGGGCTTGGGGCGTGCGTAGCCGCCAGCGGATGAGGCAGGCGGTTGATACACCTCTGCTGTGGGAAGCGGAGGCGCGGCCTCGACCGGGGGCGAATCGCCTTCACTCGTCGAGGCTAGCGAGGCCGCCTCGGCAAAGAGATTGTCCCAGTTCTGGTCTTCGGCTTTGCCCCATCAACCGGCTGATCAACAGGAGCCTTCAGCAGGTGCGGCAACCTGAGGCCTCGAGCATCTCGCCGGCTTCTGGCCCGGATCATCGTAAACTACAAAGTCCGCGTCTGGCACGGTTTGCTTACGCGATTCGCGCGCACCTTGAGCCATGGCCACGCTGACCGCCGCGACTTCGAGCGTCGGCACAACTTGGGCAAAGCCACAACGTGGACAGTCGACTCTGCTCGCCAATACTTCCGCCTACTACACTGAGCAGACGGCGGCAGCTTTCTCAGACGAAGCGGACCGGCATGAATCGCGTAGTCTTGTTCCTTAATGACCTGGATGGTCCCCCGACATGTCCCTGAGCGTCTCCGGAAAATTAGTGAGCGGTTTGGCGCCAGCCACCGGTGTGTCGTCGCAATTTCCCAACTCCACCGGCGGCTAGCGCCTTCCCGCTCACAGATTTGGAAATATGACCGTCATTTCCCCAAGGATGCTTACCTTGTCCATTCTAAGGAGAACTGGGCTGAGATGGGAAAACTTTCCGGTGCGGAACGAGCAATCGGTTCGCCACGGCGCAGGGGGCTATCGGCCCAATCGGAGGAACCGGGCCAGGCCATGTTGGTGCATCCCCCCGCCCAGGCAAAGGACTCGCTCGATGCGATGGTCTTTATAGATGCTCTGATACGAGGTGAACGAGCGCTGAATCTCCCTGCCAATCTCCTCAAAAATGGGGAGCAGCACCCCGTAGAATTGGCTCATCCGACGGTTCTTGCTGGGATCTCGCTTGAGTTGCTCAGCCTGTTGGAAGGTGAGCTTGAACTCGCGAACGAGCGCCTGAGTCATCGTATCGCCGCCGATCGAGATGCTACGGTACCACGCGCCATCGCGGGTACTCACGACGACATTGGTAGTGTCACTCCCCACATCAATCACACCCAAGGCGGGGGTGAAATCGCGGTCGGCATCGTCTGGCCAAAGAGGTTTTTCATCGAAGTACTCGAAGCTGATCAGGTTGGCGTGGTGGCCAACGTACTGCCTGTGCACGTGCATCAAGCCCCACCTTCTTGAACAACTGCAGGCGGTCATCCAGGTCCTCTCGCTTGGCGGCCAGCAACAGGACATCTCGCGAGACGGATTCTTCAGCTGGGGCGTCCCCAGATTCGTTAAGAAGTTGATAATCCCAGCCCAACTCGGCCAACGGAATCGGGCACCTGACTTCCCACCTCGTACTGGACAATAGCGGGAATCTTTTTGGGAACAACCGGGGGGAGTTTGAAGAACCGACCCAGAACCATCGAACGGTGCATTCCGACGCAGACGGTATCTGCCTTGAGATCATGCCGCCCGACGAAGTCCGTCAGCGTTTCGGCAAGAATCGCACGTCGATCAGCTTGCGCCGAGGGTTCGTTCAAATTCTTGTCGTGCTTGATGAAGTCGCATGCGTCCACCACCACGCTGCCAGCTTCTTGGTAATGGACCAGCCGAATCGCCTTGAGTCCTGATGCACTGATATCGACTCCCCAGGCCGAAGGCGTCATGGCACGCCGCCGCCGGACCATCTTGCTCAACTTCTCCACGACGGACCCGCGCGCCGCATTTGCCAGGTTCACCGTCAGCGGTGACTGTCCCAAACCTTGCAATGCCAGCCCACACGCGACAAAGAAACCTCCGCGGTGTTCCATAAAGTAGGGGGAATTGAGAGCCTCCTGGCCGATCACTCGCCGGAACCCTGCAATCCAGTCGACCGGAGGACCGAGAAACGTTTTCGGCGGGGCTTGCACCCAAGTGGGAGCAGCCAGCAGTGGATCTTTGGGTGGTTGGGCCCCCCGCTTCTGAATTTTCGGGAGCAGATCCGCTGCCGTCTTGTCTTGCGGTGAGAACTTGATCAACCGTTCGGCGATATGAAGCAACGTGTTGTCAACATACGGAGACGTACTCAGGCAGTCGGACAAGTAGGCCAACTCCTCTGTCTGCCGCTGCAGTTTATCCATCTCCTCGGTGCGGTACGGAGCAGGGATCTTCTCCAGTAACTCAAGCCCTTCGCCGTACTGCAACCGATTCACCAACTTGGTGCCGGTGCGGTGCAGGTGAGCATAGAGCTTGGGAGCCAACTCGTTGGCCAACGGGTGGTCGGGCCGCAACGCTTGCAACTGCTGGATCAGGGGGACCACTTCAACCGGGGCTGCCTTACCGATCATCTGGCGAATCTGCGTAACCAGTTGGTTCACGTCACGAAGCCGGTCTTCCGCCAGTTGGGTAAGCTGTTCGTGGTCAGGCTGTCGCAGCTCTTCCGGGACCCTGCGAAGTATCTCGAGAGCGGTTTCGTCTTCGTGGCTGGCAATCGCGCTGCGGGCTTCGTCAAGCGCCGCAGCAGCACCAGCATTCGACTGGTCACGTTCAACCACCACCTCGCGGGCTCGGGCCGTAGCTCGCGCAGCCAGATCCTTCAGGCGCGGGTGGGGATCTTTGCCCAACTCGGTAAAGACCGAGATCGCAGCGTCATACCGATGGGCAGCAGCGTACTCTTCAGCCTGTTGAAGTCGCTGCTCGAACTGCTCGGCCTGCTGACCTCTGGCTTGAGCGAGATTTGTGCCACACTGGCCGCAGAACGCTTCACCCGTGGCATTCGGGGCGTTGCAACCGGGACACGGCTCCTTGAGGGGATCGCCGCACTGTGCACAAAACTTGCGGTCTTCGCCGTTGCGAGTTCCGCAGGCAGCGCAAACTCCGACAGCAGCGCCCCCATCGGCGGCGACCTTCTTTTTGTCGACCGGTGTAGGACGCTTGCTTTCGTCGTCGGTCGGAAGCTTGGCGTCGTAATCGCTTTTGCGTTCAGGATCAGTCAGGATGTTGATCGCTTCTTCAAGTTGGTTGTTCATCCGCAGCCAAACTCGCCGGTCCTCCGCGCTGCGGCGGCAATCCTGGATTGCCCCACGCTGCCGGATAGCCGCCTCGCGAACCTGCACGAGATCCTGTTCGAAATCATCCAGCCCCAACATCGCGTACGCATTCGGCGGACGATGGGGATTGACGACATTCAGCCAGGCACGATACGGATCGAACGTGAGTTTGTTGGCCATGGTCCTCGCGTACTCTGTCTTCGCTGATACCGGCGAAGCGCGATTCGCACATTATGAACGAACCGGACGCCAGGGGTAGTCGAGTTTAGGGAAAATCCGAAACGACGTTCTGAGGTCAGCCTGCGTCCTGCGTCCTGGAGCGGTCAAGAATCCCCAGGTTCTGTCATGGCAAACTGCACGGGGAAACGGACGACCGGGAGACCCGGTTGGTCTGCAACCAACTGCACCACGACCGCGTCGTCACCCAAATGGGACACAAGCGGTATGTCCTGAGGAACGTTGACGCGCACTTTGAATCGTTGTGTGCCGTGACTGGTGCGGCCATCGGCCAACACCTGGACGCTGAGAAAATCCGACGTGCTTGTGACTTCGACGAATCGCACCTCCTTGTCTGGTTGACGCACCAGCAGGAACAGTTCGGCTTCGTACGCTTGGCCACGGCTCAAGTTGCCAAGATGCAGCCCTTGGTCAACCTGATAGTCCTTGCCGGCCAGCGTCATCAACGCGGGCACCTTGCCAGAAAAGTACAGTTGGCAGGGAATCGAGCGAAAGTCTTTCTTCTGTTCTTCTGGACCAGGCACCAGGTCACAGGTGAGCAGGCCTCGGAATGCTCCGGTCGGAAGACTCTCCGGAACGGTAACACTCACCCGATAGCCGGTGGTTCCGCCCACGTTCTCCAGTTCGTCGGCCGTGGCCGGCTCAACCGTCCAGGTCGCGTCAGGGAGCGAACACTGGATGTTCTCAATGGTCATCTCTTTCCAAGTGGGAGAGAAGGCAATTACCGTTTCCGTGCTGGCCTGACTCCTCCGTAGATTGTTGAACACCACCGTATCCGAACTGAGCCCTGCCACTGACTGCACGCGCCCCATCACCCTCAGAAAAAATTGCTTTCGGTCCGGGTCGTTGGTGTTGACCCAGGCACCATGGGCGTAGTGCCCAACCTTGGAGGCCGTATTCCACTCGAGCGTGACGGTGGTCTCACCACCAGGCGGGACCGCCTGGCTCCCGACTTCGCCCACCGTACATTTGCACGTGGTGTTGACGACTTTGAGTTCCAGATCACGTTCTCCCGCATTGCGGACAACAAAGGCGTGCCGCCCCGTCTGCATCGGGTTCATGAATCCAAAATCGTAATCGACAGCATCAATCTCCACTTTTGATGGCGCGAACTGCTGCGTCTGTTTCGCAATCGCCAGTTCTTCCAACGATGCCATGGCTCCCGGACGGGGCGTTGATGCCCTCGTTAGATCGTTCGTCAACCATAAGAGACCACCCCCGAGCACTGCTCCGGCCAAGACGAATACGGGAAACCATTTGGAACGCACGATCTCACCCTCTCTACTTCTACAATGGTTAGTTCACTTATTTCAACTTATCCGGGGGAACTCACTCAGTCTGTGTCAATTGATAGTATGAGTGCCATGCCCTGGATTGCGTGAAGTGCAGGTGACATATCAACCGGCAATTCGACATTCCCTCGCAAGCGAGGACCGCTATGCAGATCAGTGATTCCAGCTGTTCACTTATAGACGCACGCGAAACATCCTACTTGGTTCGTGAACAGTTGAGACAACTGTTCTACACTCACGTTCATCTATAGGGTCAGGCGGGGAACATGGCCGCTCCCCGCCTGACTCACTTATCTATCTATCTATTCGACGTACGACCAATCGACTTATTCGAAGTCGGCAGACTTAGCCACGTCTCCACCCAGGAAGACACCGTTGAAGCAATCTTTGTGGTGCAGTTCGAGGGTGCTGTCCTGGTAGCCAATCGCGGCGTACTGAGCATTCGTCAAACCGGTGGGCACGGGGAACCCTGGGTTCAAGTAGCCGTCGCCGTTGACGTCGATGAATTCCCTGACGGATCCATCAGCAAACAGGATGTTGGCGGTCTTGTTGTTTCCCGAACCATGCACGGACAGCCAGTCACGGGTATCTTGCAACCAAGAAGCAGCGTCGGCAGCTGGAGCGCAGTTTCCAAGACTACCAATGGTGACGATGTCCGCGGATTCGCAGAACATCTGACTCTGCATGTTCACCAGCGGGCCCAACAGGTCGATGGTGCTGGAAGCGGTATCGAAAGTAGCTGGGCCGTCATTGAAAGCCTCGACCAAACGCTCACCTTGCTGGAGAATGGTCTGCGAACCAGCAATAGTCAAAGCAAGCACTGCTTCCGTGGGATCGCCGGGAGCAGCGTCTCCGAGCATCGGAATGTTGGAACTTACGATCCGGCTCGATTCGACCACGCGACGCGTTAGCGGACCAGTGGTCGTCGAAAGTCCCTTACGCCCTTGGCCAGCCTCGTCAATCGTTACCGGGGTGAGTGCGCCTGACTCGAACTTCACACCACCACGAACCATGAACCAACTCGCGGCATAGTTGTTGTTGTAACCTTTGTCCAAGAAGTTAGCGGCAATAAAGTCCGCACGTGCCGCAGTGAGTTCCGTGCCAGGGTCCATCGCACCAGAACCGCAGACGCCGTCCGTCAACCTCGCCGGAGGGCAACCGTCTTTGGCGTCCGTGGTGTCCTTGCCGAGCATGTCGTTGTACTTCTCGCTCGAACGCAACGGGTTGGTGGGACAGAGCATTTCGCCCGGTCGGCCACCTCCAGAGTTGACCGTGTCAGCGACCCAACCCCAAGTGTCAGGGCACCCGTCCCGGGCAAAGTCCATGGCACCGGTGCTGTAACGCGTTTGAGGATCGCGATCGGCAAACATGTGTTGGGCGAGACCGAATTGACGCAGGTTGTTCTTGCAAGTTGCATTGCGGGCAGCCTCGCGAGCGCGACTGAGCGCCGGCAAGAGCAGTGCGGCAAGAATTCCGATAATACCAATCACGACCAACAGTTCGATGATCGTGAAGCCGTGCCGCTTCGAGAACTTATTCATTGGGTTCCTCATAAAGTAATCCGATGTGGAAAGTCGCTAGTTTCGGGGGACGTTTAAGCTTGCAGTTTGAGATTCACGCACAGTTCCTCGATGAGCCGTTACAGTTCGCTACCCTCCTTTCGCGATGCGAGATGCTTTGCCGCGAACGATATGCCCTAATATCTGCCTATCTATTTATTTCTTGCTGCTCATGAGTGACCATCCGCTATAGACACTCTCGCTAGCGATCTCTATTACACTGCTCTCGAAGCCGGTGGCTGCCGACGCGGGAAACCCGTTGTTGAGTTGTCCATCTTCGTTCTCGTCGAGCAGAGAACGGACACTTCCGTCAGAGAACAGCACATTGCACTGGTAGCGGTGGACAGGGTTGAATCCGCGGTAGTCTTGCAAGACCTCGCTATGCCAAACGCCCCACCAGCCACCGGTTCCTGACATCGAGGTGCCGCTGGCGAAACTCGGGGCGGCCAGCGTGTCTTTGCGAACCGGGCCTGAGGTAAACGAGCGAACGTAGAATGTTCCTTCCTGAGCATCTCCCAGGGTGGTACTCAAAATCCCGGCCGGCGCGCCATCTCCCATGAGCGGAATGAAGCTGGACGGGGCTTCCCCAACATCGGTGCGGGCCCGATCCAGAGGGCCATCCGTGGCGTTCAGACCCTTGAGCGTAGCGCCGCACGAAGCCTTTTTGGGGTCGAGGTTGCCATCTTCGTCGAGACGCACACCTGAGCGGACCAGAAACCAACTCGCGGTATAGTTGGTGTTGTAGTGGTTCTCATAGATTGCATTCTTTACGAGCGTCCGGCGAGGTGGACTGCCAGGAGATAGGGCATCTGCATGAATTTTCCGGCACGGATTGACATACGTTGAGCCATCTATTTCTGTTTGCGGCTTGCTTCCCAAGCGATTGACGCAGGTTGTGATGTTATAGGCGCTGGCATCTGCGTTGAGCAGCTCTTGGTACGTTTCTGAAAGTCGATGAGGGCTGGTTGGACAAAGCAGGTTACCAACCGGAATCTCTCGGTTGACCAGGTCGGCAACCCAGCCGACTTCGGTAACCGCTCCATCTCGAACCCAGTCGAACGCACCAGTACACAACTTGCCGTGGTTCGTTTCTGAGAACTGAATGAGCCCCAGGCCAATCTGCCTGAGGTTCTCTTTGCAAACTGTTTGCCTGGCACTCTCGCGAGCACTGCCCAAGGCAGGCATCAAGATGGCCGCTAGCAGCACGATGATGGAAATGACGACCAAGACCTCCACCAGTGTCAAACCGCGCCGGCTTCCTTGATTCCGCGTCCATCGCGACCTGCCCAAGATATCTCGCGCCGGCCGTTGTTGGTCCTGCGCTGCCGAGAACCATCTGGGCTGCCGAGGGACAGGTGCCTTCACCGCATCGCTAGCGGTAAGAGTCATTCGTCGCTTCTCCATAAGTTGGTGGGGCGTGCACCGCAATGTTCTGTTTCCTCAGAAGTGCGGTCACCGTTGAGCGGTGTGGGTGAGTATCCGGATCGCAGTGAAGATTGAGTGACTCTGGCATGAAATCCACGGTTTTCGACCGTCTCAGGCTTGTTGCTGCGCGTCACCGTAGATCAGGGGGCGGGCTCGTCAGGGAGGTCCGATGCGCGGAGGGCAAACGTCACTGGAACTGCGAGAACCTGGTCCAATGTGCAGGCCGCGTACGCCCGCGATCGATGTTCAAGACAGCGTCTGACGTTCATGCGGGATATGATCGCGAGTTGTATGAAGAACTCGTGTCCTCGAAGTGAAAACGGTGCGTGATGATGGTGAGCAATCAGAGTGCAACCCCGTTTCCACGAACCCAGCCCTTCCGCTAAACTACGAATGCTGGATCCACGTTGGCGGGCCGGTTGTCGGCTCGCGCATGTTGACAGGTTCCCTGGAGATTGAGATTCGTATGAACCGACGGCAACTCGAGCAACTGGCTGCGCGGCTGCAATCTGGAGAACTTCCGTTGGCAGAATTCATCGGTGCGCTGACTGCCGGCACGACTGCCGACTTGGGCGACACGCAGTTGGATCTCGATCGGACCCGACGTTGCGGCTATCCCGAAGTGGTCTATGCCGAAGGCAAGCCGGTGGACTCGGTCGTGCGAATCTTGAAAACGTTGCATGATTCCGGTGAGGAAGGGTTCGCCACACGCGTGAACGTAGAACAGGCCGACGCTGTGCGAGGCGCACTTCCGCAAGTGATCTACAACCCGGTGGCGCGCACACTGCGCGTTCCCGCGGCGCGTGGCGAATCGGCAAGTGCTCCGGTCCGTTCTGGACGGGTGACCATAGTGTCGGCAGGAACCACCGATGCTCCGGTGGCTGAAGAAGCGCGCGAAACCGCTCTTTGGATGGGAGCCGAAGTCACCTTGATCCAAGACGTCGGCGTGGCAGGGCCGCATCGGCTGCCGGCTCGCCTGGCCGAGTTACGCGCGGCAGATGCCATCGTGGTTGTGGCAGGCATGGAAGGTGCCCTACCGAGCGTGGTCGGAGGATATGTCTCCGTGCCGGTGGTGGCCGTTCCGACCAGTGTGGGATACGGAGCAAGTCTGGGAGGCATCGCTGCCCTGCTTTCGATGCTCAACAGTTGCGCCGCAAACGTCACGGTGGTGAATATCGACGCCGGTTTCAAAGCGGCCTACGTGGCTGGGCTGATCGCTCGGTCCGCCTCGTCCACCCAACCCAAGACCGAGTCGGGCAATGCCTAATCGTTCCCTTCCACAAATCGACCAGGTCCCTCGTCTCCCGCCACGCAAGGTGGATGCGAACAAAGGTGATTTTGGCCGGGTGCTGATTGTGGGAGGATCTCGCGGCATGGCCGGGGCGGTGGGACTCGCTGGCATGGCGGCCCTGCGCAGTGGAGCCGGACTGGTGAAGTTGGCGGTCGGTAAGAGTTGCCAACCCACGGTGGCAGGGTATGAGCCTTCGTACATGACGGTCGCGCTGCCAGAGGATGACCAGGGACGCATTGCAGCACCGGCCGCCGAAGAAATTCTTGCTATGGCCCAACAACACCAGGCCGTGGCGCTTGGTCCGGGACTCAGCCGCTCGCAGGATCTGGACGCGCTGGTCCTCAAGCTCTACCGACAGATACCTTGTCCGCTGGTGCTGGATGCTGACGCCCTGAACGCACTGGCTGAACAACCTGACTGGGGCCATGCGGCAGCCGCCCGGATCCTGACACCGCACCCTGGCGAGTTCGGCCGACTGGCGAACAAAAGCGTGCGTGAAGTGCAAGCGAATCGTGAAGCGGAAGCCCAACGCCTGGCACACGATCGAGGTGTGATTGTCATACTGAAAGGAAACGCCACCTGCATTTCTGACGGCAACCAGTTGACCGTCAATCCCACTGGCAACCCAGGCATGGCCAGCGGCGGATCAGGCGATGTGCTCACCGGCCTGCTTGCAGGAATACTCGCCCAGCGCTTGGATGCCTTTGCCGCGGCACAACTGGCGGTCTACCTGCACGGTTTGGCTGGTGACATCGCTGCCCAACGACTCGGTCAAGACTCACTGATCGCCAGCGATTTGATCAATGCCATTCCGCAGGCGATGCAGTGGCTCCGCAAGAGCTGGGGCACGTGATAACTTTCCGCGAGGCTACCAGCCACTAAGCAGGCTGGAGGTCATTGCTTGAAAAACCGGGCGAACACGCTGGAATTCGCGGTCTTCGGCCTGGCACAGCAATACGAAACTGGCATCCGGTTTGCGGCCCACGCGTATCCAAGTGGTGTTGGTCAAGTCCAGACAAAAGAAGTTCAGGTTGAAACCCTGGAGTTCCCAACCGTCAACGCTCTCTCGCACAGGCTCCACATCCAATTCGTCGTACTCTTGCCGCATGGCGGTGATCACGGCGTCCCCCAGACGATCAAGCTCTGCCTGTTGCGGGTGCATGACCAAGGTCCAGAAGGCCCCGTTCGGACTGAACACCGTCACGCTTTGTCCCCCCTCACCCTCTGGAACTTCCATGAGTTCGTCGAAGGAAACCTCCCCTTGAGGCGCTTCGCTCTCATCGAGAAGCCAGTTCTCAGGGTACTGGAAACGAATTCCGAGCTTGTCGTAGATAGCAGGCATCGCCGTGAAAACTCTTTGGACTAATAGGTAATAGGTTTCTTTGTGAATCTCCCACTCATCCTAGCGACGCAGCATCCGTGTGAAAACCGGCTTCTCCCGGCTGGCAGGGTTCTTTGACCCGCCGCAGAGTGAAACGACTTGTCTTATTACCAAAGTCCTCAATCGATCCGCTGCTTAAACTTGTTCACGAAAACACACTTGTAGATGGTGGTTTCAGGGCGTGACGGATCGTACCGATAAGCGTGTCCTTGTCGATAGAGACCTTCGAGTTGACCGCTAGTTTCAATCTCATAAGCAGAAGGATTGCCGGTCCGCATCAACTCCAGGGCCTTCAGGGCATCTTCAAAGTTTCCGCACTCTGCCTCGGCCATTGACTTTAGAATCAAAAATTTGCGTAGCAGAGGTTGCCTCTCGTCTCGCGTGAGAAGACGGTTGATGAGTTGGAGTGCCATCTTTCCATCTCGGACTTCTTCCCTAGGGCAGGTCGCCAGCAAGTAGATCTTGAGAAGCTTAGCGGTCGTTGACCTGACGTCTCTCGCATTGACAGCGGCATTAAATCGCTCCAAAGCGTTCTTGTATTCCCCCATTTCCGCGTAGCACACGCCAATTGCCCAATCGTTTGCGGTGCCTTCCAGTTCAGCAACACGCTGGCAATGTTTCATTCCTTCGGCTGGCCTGCCTGCCCATGCCAAAGTCAACCCGTGTAGATTGAGCACGTCTGGCTCGGGGTTGGGCAACTTCATTCTCGCTCTCGAAGCGATGAGGCATCCCCCGAAATCTCCTTGCGCCTCGTAGCATTCCCATAATGCCTTGAGCGTCAGGAAAGCTTTGGAGTCGACCTGCGAGGTTTCGCGTTGGAGTCGTATCGCATGCAGCAAGCTCGCCTCGGCCTGCTGGAGATTATCTTGGAACAGGAAGGAATAGCCACGCTGTAAGTGGATATCTATTCGTCTGCAGACATTAATCGGTGGTGCCAATAACGCGCCTTCCGAATACCAGAGGGCCTCCTCGTATTCCCCCTTGTTGAAATGAATCGACACTACTGCTCCCCATGCGAGCGTGAATGTCGAGTCCGCTCGAAGTGCACGGACCAACTGTTCGATGGCGAGATCCTCTTTGCCCTCGAGCGAGTAGTGCATCCCCAACACATATTGGGCAGGCGCAAAATCTCTCCGACGTGCCGCGAGCGCGATCGCCAGTTGTGCCCCTTCGTCCTTTGAACCCGGAGAAGCAAGTAGCACTCTCGCCAGCCGCCATAGCAGTTCTGGGTTCTCCGGTTGCAGCTTGACCGCGGTCCGAAGGTTGACAATCTCAGAGGGATACTGGTCGAGCGCGTGAAACGCATCCGCTCGACGCTGCAGAACTGCCGCACGAACATCATTCGTGAGATTGTCTTGTTCAAACGCTCGGGCGGTTGCGTCCAACATCGCACTGTAACCACCAACCGGCTCACTGAAGCCGTCCCACTCCAACACTTCCTGTACTTGGCCACAAAGGACCGACATGCTCAGCCAGCAAAGCAAAGCGATCTCATTGGTCGTACCCCGCAATGAGTTAGTCGAACAAGGAAATAACCGGTTCAGGCGAATATTGCGTGTTGCCGTTACGCTCGAATTCGTAGCGGTACGGCTTCTCCTGCTTGAAGAGTTCTTTGAGTTCGCTGATGACCCTCGTTTCGAGAGTTGCTGGAACGCCGTGAGTCACGGCTGCTTCGAGCGTGGCTACGGCTTCAGTAAATTGTCCCATCTCAGCTTCGGCCATCGCACGCACCAGGTACAACTGACATTGATCCAGCGAACGGGTAGGTATGGTCGTCAGGACCAGGCTTATTCGCTTCTTGGCCAGTGCTGCGTCGCGCACATTGTCGTCAGGACAGGTTGCCAACAAGAACGCGAACTGCAACTGCGCACAGACTATGGTGGGATCCATGGCAGTAGCTCTTTCGAACTCTTTGATCGCGCCGGAGTAGTCTCCACAACGGGCACGAACTCTGGCCAATGCAATGCCTGGGTACACGGAGTGTGGATCGGCTTCGACCGCTTGTTGGCACAATGTGAGCCCCTCGTCTTGTCGCTCGTTGGAGGCTAAAGAAAGCCCGTGCATCCAGTTGACTGCGTTGTCGTGTGGAACGACCTGCATCCAGCGAGACGTAAGGGCGAGCGCGGTGTGGTACTTGTTCTGCGTCATCATGCTGAGCCAGAGGCCGACATTTGGAGCGTCTGGTGCCATGTGGTGCGTATTCAAAAATACGCACTCGGCGTGCTTGATCTGCCCCATCTGTAGCAGCGAACATCCAAAGAGGTTGCAAACCTCAAGGTGTTGGTTGCCTGCCAAAGGGGATGCCAACATCATCTCTTGGGCATCTTTCCAGCAGACAACAAACCGCTGCAGTTTCCAGGCAGTTTTGACTCTGCCGACCCACGCGGGCGTGAAATCGGGTTCCAACGTGGTCGCTGCGACAAACTCGTTCCAGGCCAGCTCATATTCTCTCGCTGAGTAGTGGTGGAGCCCTGCTACATAGGCGAGCGGCCCGTTCCGCTCTTCGGCCAGCCGCATCAAGCGTGTCAAATGATACAACGCGACACGTAAATGGGCAGTGAACTACCAAGTCTCGAAAATCGCCAAGCGAATTCGATATCTACCGACGCCGTAAGGGCAGTTGTGACGTCCAGCATCGCGCCCACTCGTCGATTCAAGATAAATTGGGCATCGGACCGACATCGCAGAAGTTGCCGCCGAATGTCCGATGGGAGCGGCGGATTCTGCTTCAGGAAGTCGGTCGTGCGGCGCACCATCTCGGCGACGCCCCCTAGCGGCTCAGTCTGCCCATTCCAACGAACCCAGTGAGCAAGTTCAGGATCCGTTGGATTACCGGAAAGCGCCAGTATCAGAATGATCGACGGTGCGTACACGATACCCTCCATTGCAATGGCGTGTAAAAATGTCTGCCCGACTGGCTCAAGAGCGAATCTATCGAGGCCAGACCTCGTACCAATGTAGAACAGTTGTCCCAACGGTTCACAAAAAAAAGGGGGGGGTGGACGCCACGGCAGGTGACCACCGTCCTCCATTGATGGGGGTCTGTGGTTGCTATTTATGTCGGACAAAACCCAAAAACACACGCCGCCGCCCAGATCCTCTGGCGGGGCGGTCATGCCAATGAAGTCAGTGGATTTGAGCCTTCTTTGGCAAACCAACTCCCGATTCTGAGGCACCCTCAAATGAATGAAGAGCAGGCACGACAACAACTCGCCCAGCTACTCGAAACATACACACCAGGCAGCCTGCTCCATCTGCTCGCTGACCTGTACCGATTCTCAGCCGAGGAAGCTCGGCAGTCAGACGACGTTGTCACCTTCGAGCGAAGCGAAATGACGGAACACGTTCTGTTCGTCGTCGGCTTGGGAATCGATGCGGCTAATCCATCTTGACGTTCCCAGGAAGCCAAGACCACTACCAGTTACATTGGCAGGTTGGAAACTGGCGGCGCTTGCGACGGCCCTGGGAGCAATCGCACGAGTTGCTGCCGGTCGAAGGTACGCCGGATTCAGAAGAAGTTCTTCGTGAGCGTGCCCAGGAACTCTTTGGGAAGCTCTTGGGATCGGCTGACCGGGAGACTCTCTTGTTCCTGTGTCCGCTCTTGGCAAGGCTGAATGAATCGCCGACACGGCGGCGGTAGTTACTTGTGCAGTTTGATCAACTGCCAATGACGGCCAACTTGAAGGCCGGCAGGTGCTTCCGCTCGTGTATGGCAGGAGGTCGAAGCTGAACTGATCACACTCGGTGCCTCACCGACATACAGGACGTGCTTTCCAGGAAGATTCTCCGTCAACTACATCGCAGACAATTCCAAATAATGCTTTGGACTCCCCCAAGCCGTCGCAGAAACTGAACGCTGAGGAAGTTGCTTCGACGAGTGACCCTCAAGTGACTATTCCTGGGAAATCGGAGTCGAACTCAAGCGTTCCAAGTGAAGTGCCGACGGAAGCCGTTCCGGTCTCAATCGACGAACAGCCGAGAACTTCCCCTGAAGATCAATTGCCTAACATTATTCACGGAGGGCTAGAGTATCTGGCAAGACAGCAGTCATCGGACGGGAGTTGGTCGTTTACCACTACTTCGAACCCAGGCAAGTTCGACGCAAAGAACTCGGCCACCGCTATGGCGTTGCTGGTCTTCGTACGTGCTGGGCACACACACGAGTCAGGGCAGTTCAAGTCCGTTGTCAACAAAGGGCTCGCCTTCCTAGGCAAGCAGATGCAACTCACAGAAGAAGGCGGATCGCTGTGGGAACTGAAATTCAGCATGTATGGTCAAGCATTAGCAGCGACTGTATTCTGCGAGGCATACAGCCGAACAAGAGATGTTCGTCTGAAGAAAGCTGGTCAGGAAGCCGTCAATTTCATCGTGAACGCACAAGATCCTGCGAGCGGCGGTTGGCGATACATTCCAAGGCAGGAAGGCGACACATCCGTACTTGGCTGGCAAATGTCAGCCCTTTCACTGGCAAGAGAAGTCGGACTCCGAGTGCCTTTCACAACTTTCTCAAGAGCCAATGACTATCTGGACTCAGTTCAGACGCCGGACGGACTGCATTACGGCTACAACGCCCCAACTAGTGATAATCCAAGGACGACGGCCATCGGGTTATACACACGGCTTCTGACCGGTCGTGATAAAGGGAACGGGTACAGCGAAAGCGTCGAAATGATTCACTCCATCGGGCCAACAACCGGTGATATCTACTTCGACTATTACGGATCGCTTCTGTTTAAGGAACTCGGCGGGAAACGATGGGCTCCGTGGAGAACCGCATTAGCAAGTGCAATTATCGAACGGCAAGACACGAACGGAGGAAACGCTGGAAGTTGGCACTTTTCGGAAGGTGCTGGAGGTGGGGTCGTGGCGAGGTTCTCCGGCCGACTCGGGGTGACGTGCCTTTGCTTGATGACACTGGAAATACTTGAGCCGGATTTGGCTGAGAACTGACGCCAAGGCTCTGACTCGTAGCCACGTCTGGTGACGAGGATCGACATAGGGCTGTTCGATCATGAATGTTCTTCTCACCCCGAAACCCAACCACTAACCCCAGCAATCAACACACCGGTGAAGAACACGATCGCACCAAAGCTGGTCAAAGCCATCGGATGTGGAAGCCGGCGACGCAGGGGATAGTAAACCATCGAGAACACTGCCAGTGCCTCAGTACCTAGGCCGAGAAAGGCAATGGACCAGCCGAGGAGTTGGATTGCTTGGGACAAAGTTGGGCTCGTGTTTGGTGGGACTGGCTGAACAGACCTGAAAAAAGCCTCCGATGGACACTTGGTTTTCGAGATCACGTTTGATGAACTTGCTGTCGTCGTCGCTAGAAGCGGTTTGTGAATTCACAGGTAAGTACCTTTTTCAACCCACGCCGACGACAAAAGTCCGCAAAACTCCGACAAGTTTTTCTCGGCGCAAGCCCAATTAGAGGAATAACTTGTAGCCCGAAGTCATTTAAGCCGTCGTGGTTGCGGAAAGTTCGATCCCAATACTCCGAAGCCGAAGGTTAGTGGTTCGAATCCACTCGCCCCGACTTACATTTCCTAACGACTTATCCTCCTCACCGGAAGAAACACTTCCATCAGGGGGTAAGTTGTTTTGGCCAGGGCGGGTGGCGGCAGATGCTGCCTGACCCGCGATGGCCTTTCTGGATGTCGGCCCTCGGTAGATTTCTACCGGGGGCAATGCATCCCCGAATGTTACCACACCATGGGTAATCTTGTTCAAAATTCGTTTCTTGACCTTTGTGGGCTGGTACTGCAGGTAGAGACGAGCGTTCACAAGTTCGAACAATCGGCCAGCCGCGCCTAGGTTGTCACAGGCGGACGCAAGATCCGTCAGTTGATGCAGTACTTGGACCGCCTGCTCCACAGCCGTATCGATATCGTTGGTGTGGACGTCTGACTCGGCAGCGGACAGCTCTTTCTGAACCGCCTTGATCTGAGTCCCGAGTTGGTTGAAGTCATCTGAAATGGCCGCGAATTGGTCATCACTCTTTGCTCGCGCCATGTTCGTCGAAACTAGATTGCGCTCGCGTTCCAGCTGCTGGAGCTTTGCCCGCAGGTCTGCCATCTGGGATTCCGCGCGACGGCTTCCTTGATCGGAGGCGGCCAATTCACGAATCCGGCGTTCCAGTTTCTCAATTCGCTCAGGAGTTAGCGCGCGCTGCCGTAAGCAACTGAGCACGAATTTTGTGGCGGCCACACCTTCTACATGATTGTGGCTGCATTCGGCCCCATGGCTCTGCTGATAGAATCCGCACTTGTAACGAAACGTCTGGCCGTAGGGCGTGCGGTACATCGGCCAGCCGCAGGCCATGTCGACGACTCGACACCCTAGTGGATTGTTGTCAGGATCTTGCGAACGAGGCTTACCTCGTTGGGTTTCACCAGCCGCATCCAGCTTTGCCAACAGTTTCTGGTGGCGCACGGGATCTACCTGAGGCTCGAAGTGCCCTCGGGCAGTGAGCGGCTCGCTGTTCCTAATCACCTTTGGCTTGCCGTTCTCGGCGATGAAATCTGATTCGCCCAGTTCCCGGGGGCCTTCCGCTGTGAAGCGCAGTTGATCGCCCATCGACCGGCGCCCGTACTCCATCATGGCCAGCAGCAGCGGATTTCGGGCGATGTTTGTAATCGTCGGCTGATGCCAAACGCCACTTGTCTGGTGCCGCACGCCGTTGTCGGTCCGTTGGCGGCCGAAGTCGGGCGTTGGCACTCCCTCTTTGGTGAGAGTCTTAGCGACCTTTGAAGCTGGCATCGTTTCGAGCATCTTCAAAATGCGTCGAATGATCACCCATTCTTCCTCGGGTCCAGGAAGCCAGACCACGTGATGCCCCTGCATTTTGACGCACTCGCCCTTATTCAATTCTCGGACCGGTGTGCCATCTTCCTTCGCGAACCAACGGCGAAATCCGTATGGCGGGCGTCCGCCCGTGGAGAAGCCTGACTTGGCAAGCCCAAGCTGAGCAAAGAGTACTTTCTGGGCCAACTCTCGGCGGTCTTCAGCCGATCGATCGTAGTCAATGATCCCACCAAGCAGTTCAGCGATACCCTGGCGTTTTCCTTTCGGCAAAGGTAGTAGCACGTAATCCATGAAAACAAGAGTGATTCCTTCGCTGCGTACAGCCAACTCCAGCGTGATCCCGTCGATGGCGCTGTCGGGCCGAGCCAGCCGATTACGTCGCGGGATAAACACATGCGATACGCTCAAGTCTTTACGAGCCGTCTCGATCAAGGAGTTCAAGCCGGCGCGGACCATGACGTTGCCCGGCACACCAAAATCCAGAAACAGGTCGCCGCTGATAGCCTGGCTGGTGCGGATCATGGTTTCAATGGCTTCGGCGGTTCCCTGAAAGGAAACCCCGAGTTTCGCGGCCTCGCGCCGGGCCCACTCGACATACTCGCCTGGGGTCGTCTCGTGTTTTCCGCCCGAGTCTCGCGTGTAGAAGAGCCCTCTCCCTTGCTCACTTCGCGTCTTTGGTCTCATTGGTCTGTGCCCTCGTCTCGTGTCGTTAGTTTGCTGATCTCGTGACGATGCTGCCAGCAGAATTCAGCTAACAGATCGATAAATTCATCATCTTCGAAGTCGTTTACGACCGCCTCGGCACCTAACATTTGCGGTCCGTCCCATGCAAAGTTCTGGATCCATACATGCAATACCTGCAAGGACAGCCTTCTACCCTGATCGCCTTCAAACTCTTGCGGCCCCTTTACGCACCGGGCGGCGAACTCATCTTGGGCCTCGCGGTAGGTTGGCAGATCCACGTCCAAGTGATCCCGCAATCCTAATATTTCCCACAGGCCGAGTTCCAACACCGCGGCCATCTCCAGCAGCGCGTTGGGGGGAATATCTAACGTGCCAGGTCCTACGCCGCAGGCATTCAAGTACTCACCCGTAAGGATAGCTTGCCGCTCAGCGTGCCAAATCACGCTTTGCAGCATTGCGTCTGGAATCTCAATTGCTCCATTAGAAGTGGAAATCGACAACATCCCAATTCTCCTTGCTTGAACGTATGCATACACATCTTCCTACATTATGCAGGTTGAACGGTTATCCCATGTCCGGGAATCTGGATAATGTCTCAGGCAACAGACAACAGAACGGTGATGGCATAGAAAACCGCCTTGCGCCTACGATCGCAGCTGGTTTCTGCAGCCCTCGTGACTGCGCAAAATGGTACCGATCCGCACACTGATCTCGTAACTTGAACGCCATGTGGCAGCCCACGAATCGGCACACCCTCCACTGAATCCACTCGAACGCAATGCAATGTCAAGTTCGTCAAATACCTTCGCCGAATACGCGGTCCACTAGGGATGAATCGGGAAGGGAGCGGACACCGGTACCAAGTTGATGTTCCATCACCCCACCATCTTCATGGTTCAGACCGAGTAGATGAACAATCTCGTGGACGAGAACCGTGAAGAGATCGACTCTATCCGCTGCCAACTGGTCCGGCTCCGCATGAAGTAGACCATCTGTACCCACTAAGAATTCGTCAGAGACCCCAGGTGTAGGATCAACGAACCATCCATTCCCTGCCGCATCGTCGTCGATCCAGATCGTCTTTCCATTTGTATAGGCCAAAAACTCACCGCCAAGGTCGGCAATCTGCCATTCGATTGCTGAGCGGAAGAGCATGTCTGTGACGCCAGGATCAGTGCCCCAAGCCTCGATTGCCTTGGACGCGACTGGTTGCAAGGTTGTAGTGGTAAGCTGGTCGCCAGTTCTCGAGTTCTCAACCTGGGCAGACATTAATGCAGCAACAATTTCAAGGGTTAAACCAGTCACGTCATAGAGCGGGCTCAAGCCCAGGCCAGCATCAAGCCCGGTGGTAGTGATGTTGGCGAAGGTTCCCGTACGGCTTCCATAGAGAACTGATTGGAAAGTATCGCCGATGTTGGGCAAATACCCGTTCACAAAATTCGCGATAAGGGTGCCATCGAGTGTGGCCGCTCCGGTCACGTTGACTCGTCCAAAATCACTTACGGATGTGCCTTGTACAGCAACTGAAAAAATCCCCGACGCTGAGTTTTGCAAACCGCCGATAACAGTGACTAGGCTACCAATTCCAGCATCTATGTTTCCTGCGTTTGGTTGCAAGTTGCCGATTCTGAGGGTTCCACCGTTGGTAGCTTGCAAGGTTCCTTGGTTGTCGAGGCTGGCGAGTGACGCGGCAGCGAGAGTTTGACCAGCGACATCCGAACTGATGAGCCCCTGATTGACGAGCGTCATCGAACCACGAGAGAAGTAGACGAACGTCTCGCCGATGTCGCCGCCGTTGGCACCTGGTGCAGTTCGTATGGCCCCGCCTGAAGCAACTGTGAGGGTACCCGACATACCATTCATCGTGACTTTCGTATCGTATCCTGCCAGCAAAACAGTGCCTGTGATTGTCTCGCCGGGGGCAAACCCGAGACTACTATTGTTCCCCGTCAGTCGGGCCGTGGTGAAGGTGGTTCCGCCTTCAATCGATACATAGGCGTTCACCGCGTTCAGCAACAACTCACCTTGGATTGTCACGCCAATCAGGCGATTAGCGAATCCACCCTGGCTAACATTCAAGGATTGGCCACCAGTAAAGACGACCGTGGCATCGCTCAATGTCCCGCCATTCAAGTTGAAAGTGCTGTCAAACTCTGCCGTCTGAGCTACCTTTAGCGTGCCGCCAGAAAGCACGAAGGGGTTCTTGCTGGCAAGGCTTCGGATTTCAGAGGTTCCAGAGCGATGCGTGATGGTCGCACCTCCTGGAACATCGATCAACACGTCGTCAAACGGCCCAGGCACGACACCGGTGTCCCAATTGGACGGCTCATCCCAAAATCCTCCAGTCGGATTGGTGAATACGGCCGTGTATTGTTCGATCGAGAAATCTATCGACTCCAAGCCTGTGCCGACGGCATTTCCAGCCCGATCAGCGACCAGGGCCTTGTCGATGGTGAGTTGGTACGAGCCAGGCTCAAGTGGTTGGTAGGTCAACTGAACCGATTGATCGTCTCGTCGCGTCTGAATGTCGAAAGGCACCAATACGCCGCTGGGGCCGATCAATTGAATGCTGTCGGCCGTGAGCGTGGCAGTGTCCATTGACTCCGAGAAGTCGACCACCAACGACCGAAATGCCAAGCCTCGTTTGCCACCTTGATTCGGGTTTGTTGCCGCGATTGTAGGTGCCACTGTGTCAGGGACAACATCGAGAATGATTGGAGCAGAGGTGGTGACATTTCCGCCGGTATCGGTAGCGCGGACCTCAATTGTAACTGATGCCGAGGAGTCACCATTTGGAAGAACCGGAACTGTTGCTGATAGATCGAACGGGAAGGAGACGTCATTGCGAACAATCTGACCATTCACAAGCAATTCAACATTTCGGACCTGCACATCGTCTGAAATAGCCGGCGCAACCACAACGGTCGTTCCTTCAATCACTTGTATCCCAGGCGTTTCGGAGTCGATATCGGCGACAGCTGAGCTAATATTCACTACCGGCGCCTGTCCAAAACGGTCGAAGGGAGCATAGTTGACGACCTGAAGCCCAGCGGCACCACCCGCGACGTAGGCGATGCCACCAGCGATGGACACACTGAATGGGACTGAAGGAAGATTGAACTGCGTGACGAACTGATCTGTGCTTGCTGGGTTGCTCACGTCGACGACATGTAACTGATTGCCAATGCCCCCGAGAAATCCGACACTCACGGCCAAGCCAGACCCGTTCACCGCCATATCCTGTCCCACAATATTCGTTGCATCAACACCGCTGATGACTTGTAGATCGGAGGGGTTGGAGATGTCAGCGGTGGCAAATCCGCCGAAGAAACCATGCGTTGTGGTCACATAGGCAATGCCGCCGCCAACAGACAGATTCGCTCCACCGGCTGGCATGATGACGGAGTCCGCGGCAGTCATGATGCCTGTGGAAATACTAATACTCCGTAGAACGCGCCCAGCCTCCATGGTGTAGAGGTACGCACCCTCGCGGGCGAGTCCCGTCAAGTTCTGGCCACCGAGCGGCAGGGACTGCAAACGTTCTCCTGTAAGTAGCTCGTAGGTTCGCAATTCATTGCCGACGCCCACGTAGGCGATTCCCTCGACGACTTCGACCATTCCAGCTTGCACATTGATGGTTTGCATCAGCGTCGGCGTCGTCGGATCGGTCACATCAACAAGGTGCAGCCCACCGCTTGTCGCGGCTACCACGGCAATTCCCAAGCGGATGTCCACCGCGACGTCAACGGCGTCGCCTGGCAAGTCGATCTGCCCTAAGACCGTGGGTTGCGTAAACTGGGAAGCGTTCACGATGGCCAGTCCATAGCTGCCAGTCGCAACGTAGCCCAATTGAGCTTCTGAATTGTTCAAGGAGCCTTCTAGGACGATCTCCTTGGCCTCACCCAGCAGGGAAGGATTAGACACTACACCTGTCACGAGCGACCGACCGGTGAGGGGATCTTGGGACTGCTGAACTTCTGCTAGATCGCTAACGCCGTCACGGTCGGTATCCCGTTCCGTAGCAGACGTCCCGATGATGAACTCAGCATCGTCAACCAGCCCTTCACCATCGGTATCAGGCAGGCCTACAGCAGAAAAGAGGGGGATTCTGCCGAGATCAGTTGCAAACCCAGAGGAATTAGTAAAGACAATGCTCTGGCCGATCCTGTTAAAGTTTGGATCGTACAAACCCACTTGGATCCATTGATTAGGTGGGGCGAAGAAGCTGATCGAGTTGACAGCCGATGTGCGGCCACGCAGGACCGTATTTCCAAGATCTGCTGACCAGTAAAGTGGACGCAGAACAATATGTCCTCCATCACTCGGTGGTCGATTGGGATGTTCAGTGTAATAGTCGGAAAACCTCGGAAGCTTTGCGAGAAGCCCTCCGGGATCGTAGAATGGCGATGCATCTAACTGATCAGCCAAATCTGGATAAATATCGACAAGGTCTGCGAAATCTGCAAGCTCTTCGTCAGAATATCCAAGATCTGGTCTCGTAGGATCTGCATTCTTGACAAAATCGGCAATTCCATCCGTCATATCTTGCAGCTGTTCAATTACTTGCGACTGTTCCCCTGCACGTTGCTGCAGTTCGGCCAAGTCATTGGCGATGGCGTCAGCTAACGATTGAGCAGCAGGTTGGTCGCCCGGATCGCACGGAGGTATCTCAGCAGCCGCTCGAATGTTATTCTCTGCCTGGGCAAACCTGTCAGCTGCTTCCGTGTGCTCAACGTATGTATCTGCTAGTACACGAGCAGCATCGAGCGCCTTTACTACCGGACTATCCCTGACAAGAGGAATAAGGCTGAGAAACGCTTGTGCGGTTTTACCTAACGCCTCCCCAACGTATAGTATTTTGAGCGTAATCTCGTAGCCACTGTTTGCAGGCGTCTCTAAGGCATTCTTTAAGCTCTTGGCAATACTTGCTCCGCTGAAGAAACTTCCCAGAATCTTGCCATTCGGGCTAGGAACCCCGAATCCTTTTGCTGCGAGATCTCCGATCTTTGTAGCATCCTTAACCATCTTATACATTTCTGCGCCAATCTCTCCCGCGGCAGCCAGCCCCAACGCAACTCGGCCGCTGTCATCTAAACATGGCTCTCCAGGCACTCCATGCGCATCACTACCCGGAGGCGTCATCCCATGCCAACCCGGCTTCGTAATCCCCGTATCGGGATCCGTCACCACGGAGAGTCCGTCTTCGCTGACTGTGGCCGTGCCTTCGATTACAAGGCGGCCGGTCGTGTGGTCGAAACTGAGGAAGTTGAGCTTGGTACCGGGTTCTGCATTGAAGACGTTCGGGAAGTTGATCTGAAGTGGCGCAGAGAACACTGCCGCATCCGGTGCTTGGATTGTGATGTCGAACGAGTGCTGCATCAGGCCAGTTGGCAACATGTCACGTACCAGTTCCGGCGGGACTGTGCTGATGCCTACCTGGGCATTGGCCAGGGGTTGGCCGTCCATGCCAATGATGCTGTTGGGCTGCACGTCAAGCTCCAGCATCTGCCGCTGCTGAGTGGTCAAGTTGGGAGCGGACTTGGCGTCCACACCCACCTTGGTGTTCTCCGTGGTGCTGATATCTTTGAGGAGCGATGTTTCAAGCCGCGGGAGATACACTTCCGTGCACTCGCGGTTCGCCTCGCGATCGTCGCGGGCACCCATACTGCCCATGACGGTGTTGGCCTGGCCGATCTCGACCTCGAGATCCATCACCATTTCTGGAAAGAATACGCCCACGAGAGCGTTGGTGGCTGTGCGACCGTCCACAGCCAGTTTGATGTTGCCGCCCGGCACGGCATCGAAATGGAAGTATCCGTTGGCATCGGTCAGGACGAAGTCGTCTTCCATTCCAAGGATGAATACTTTGACGCCGGCCAGGGGGTTGAGGAATTCGTCGTCTGCCGTCTGCATAATGCCGTCGGGACCCACGCGCACATCGTCCTGCGTCATTGCCTTAAGATCCGGCCCTGGATCAAAGACTCGACCAGTCAACGTGGTGCCTGGCAGTGGTGTCAGGCTCACTGTGGTGAACTGATATTCCAACACTCCACCAGGCGAGCCATTGCCGTCAGCGTCGAGGGGCTGGGCGTCTCCCGCGGTAAGGATCGTAGAACCATCGACATGAATGGTGATGGTCGAAGCGCTCGGCATGGGGGCCGTGAAGAAGAGCCAGGCGAAGGTTCTGTCCATGCCGGGAACGATCGTGGCAGCCAGCTTGGAACCCGTCGTATCCGTGGCATAAAAATTATTGTCGTTGAGAGATGCAGGATCGATCGGCCGAGAGAAATAGACCTGCGGACGATAGGTACTGCTGATTTCACTGGATCTATCCTGCGGTGTAAATCGTGTGACGGTCAGCGGAATCATCTCGGCCAGGTTCAAAGTCAGCGTTTCGCTTATGGTATGACCTGCTCGGTCACGCGCAGTTACGGTGAGCGTGTGTCCGCCCGCTGAGAGATGCATCAGATCCAATGGGACATTGAAGTTGCCGGCACTATCGAATGCGATCGGCATGCTCGTTCCGCCGTCGAACTGGTAAGAGAGCGAACGAAGATTCGATCCGGTACCATCAGCGGTTCCGGCGAGCCTCGCGCCCGCCGACAACTCCCCTCCATCCGAGAGGCTGCTGATGGCAATTTCCGGCGGGGCAGTATCGAGCGTGAAATTAAATTCGATGAGCGGTGTAGCATTGCCTGCAAAGTCGACAGCTCGAAAACGGAACGTATGCAAGCCAGCGTCGGTTCCGTCCAGTGCAAAGGTGGTTGTCAGTGAGAACTCACCGCTTGCATCAAAGGACGCGGGCGCGAAAGCGCCATCGTTGATTTGGACTTGGAGCAGTTCGACACCGGAAAGGTTGTCCAATACGCGACCCTCGATGGTGAGGTTGCTTGCCGCAGCGACGCCACGCTGAGGACTTTCGACCAAGAGACTGGGGGCTTTGTCGTCCGTAGTCACGGAAAAAGCCCTGAGTACTTGTTGAGCAACGGCGCGTCCTGCCTCCAAACCGTCGACATCGGAAAAGATGTAATGAATGCCACCGTAGATACGGCTTCTGCCGGCTTCTTCAGCAGCTTCGTCGAAGTTCGAGAACGAACGCGTCACGCCGGGCAGTCCCAGCGATTCTGCGGTGAAGGAGATATTGTCACCCAGCAGCTGTGTGAGAACCTCGGCGGCGGCGGCGCCACTGAAAGTGCTATGCCCCGAAACATACTCCGGGAATGGCGGTGTAATCAAAAGCGGCCGCCAGGTGGGATCGGCCATGGTGGCATCGTTGCCGTCCTGGTCGGCCAGATGAATGGCATCGATGGGGCGCCAGAATTCGTACGTATACTTGGAACTCCAGGCGGTGACAGCGGCATCAGCCAGGGCCACGTTCAACTGGGCAAACAACCTCGCGTTGTCCAGGATGCTGTTGCGTTGCGAAGCGACAATCTCGCTGGCAATCTGATTCCAGTGCCCCGGCGGTGAGTAGGTTCCCAGTCCATCCGTCCAGAATCGGGCGATTTCAGTCTGGTCCGCGGTACGAACGGTGCTGTTAGCGCTGCCGAGCACTTTTACTTCGTTCAAAGGTTCGGCATATTCCGTGCTGGTCAGGTCCGGCGGCCCTTGCGGCAAGAACTGATCCGGGCCCGTCATCGCAAACGGCATCAATTCTGCCCATTGCGGAAGCAAACCAACTTCGAAAGCCGGAGCCGTGGGACGCCACTCACCGGGAGCGCTGCCAGGCAAATAGTCGACAAAGTCATCCCAGCCATCATCAGCCCGCATGGCAATCACGGCCGCCGCCACGGACTGACCATAATTGATGCCCGCCGTCTTTGCGGCGTCGTCCGGCATCAGATCCAGTGACGTGGCGAGTTCGCTATCCAGCATCCCTTGCAGTGCCGGATAAGCATAGATAAGCATCGCGTGAGCTGCCGAAATAGCCGCGGCATAGGGAGAAGTATCTGCTTCCAGCGGAAGATTGATGGCAAATCCCGGTGTACCTTCGATGGCACTCAGCGCGTCGTACATCGCCACTGCCATCATTGCCATGTTGCGACTCGCCACCGGCGGCGTCGTCGCGTCCTGCCGGATCGCTTCTAGTAGCACCTCGTTCCAGTACAGCACAGGGTCGGGAGCCAGCACTTCATCCAGACGTGTAATGTCTAGTTGAAAGGTGGCCGTATTTCCGGCCACGTCTTGAGCGCGGGCCGTAAAGGAGTTGTCGCCAAGCACCAGCGACACGCCATTGAGTTGGAGTATGCCGGCGTGGGACGCTCGACTCGAGATGGCAGTTCCGTCAAGCGAAATGGTAGCATTACCCTCGACCGTTCCCACAAACGTGACATTAGCAAAACCGGTGATCAGATCGCCACGCGCTCCGGAATCGGAAGTAGCTGAAAGGTCGATCGCGGACGGAGTAGGTGCTTGCCGGTCCAGTTCAAATGCAATCTCCAACGGACCGGAAGTTTGTCCATGCTCGTCGGTAGCTACGATTCGTAAAGTGTGGCTCCCATCCACTAAAGAATCTTGCAGAATCTGCTCAAGTACGGCTTCGTTGAACAGAAAACTTCCGTCCGGTTGAACCTGTGCCGTGACTTCGACAAAGTCCGCTTCGAGCCTGTCGTCGAAACCTGCCCGAAGGGTAAAGCTGCTGGTATCAGTTATGCTGCCCAAAACATCGGCCAGAGAAGTAACGCCGTCCGTACTGCTGATACCGGTATCGTTACTGAGGGCCAACTGCAGGTCAGGACTGGCGGTATCCAGCGTGTATTCGAGATCCAGTGTGCGAGAGTTGCCGACTCGGTCGAATGCCACAAACTGCAGCGTATGTTGTCCATCGCCGAGAGTGCCGCCCAACGAGGCATCGAACTGAAAGCCGCCGGTGCCATCGAGATTCAAAGCAAGCAGGCTGCCACCGTCCACCCTCACATGTGCCCGCGCGATCCCAGAATACTCATCAAAAAATTTTCCACTGATGAGCGGATCGCTGGTGATGCCGTCGCTGCTGCTGAGTCCGGTGTCGTTAAGCAACGCCTCGATTTCGGGAGGAAGTTGATCGCCGGCAAGAATAAAGTTGATTTCCTGCAGCGCATCAATGATTTTCAAGGCACCATCGCCATCTACGTCGAGATAAGGCGGTACACCAGGAGGCGGGTCAGAAAGAGGGCGTTCTCCGGTAATTGTTTACCGTTTTTCGGCAATTCTTGCCTGCTAGCACTCGGCTGCTAGCTTAACCTGCGTCGTACAGAGTGTATGGACGCGACGCAACACAATACGATTTCGGCTAGAACGGCTCAGCCTAAGTATGGGCTGCTGCTGAAGGAGAACGTTCAGTTGCGAAAACAACTGAAGCAGGCTCTGCAGCAGATCGTCGACTTGACGGGAAGGTTCGAGAAGCTGCAACAAGAGAACGAAAAGCTAAGGCTGCAATTGGAGAAACTTCAAAAGGCAGGCAAGCGTCAAGCGGCTCCGTTTCGGAAACAAGAAGAGCCGGCAAAGCCGCCGAGGAAGCCGGGCCGGAAGCGAGGCAGGCGTCATGGCCACCATGCCCATCGCAGCGTTCCGCCGCGAATCGATGAGACCTACGACGTGCCGCTGCCGAAGGCTTGCCCACACTGCGGCGGCGAGCACATCTCTGAAACCGAGATCTCGCCGCAATATCAAACCGAGATCCCGCGAGCGGTGATCTATCGTCGCTTCGATGTGCATGTAGGCGATTGCAAGACTTGCCATCGGAAGGTGCGCGGCCGACATGCCTTGCAGACATCGACGGCAGCCGGCGCGGCGGCGAGCCAACTGGGTCCGAACGTGCACGCCTTGCTGGCAATTCTCAACAAGCAGCTAGGCTTGTCGCACGGCAAGAGCGTAAAGCTGCTGCGAACCATGTTTGAAGAACTTTGTCTGGCTCGGGCCACCAGTGTTCGTTCCATCCATCGCTCAGCAAAGCGTATGAAGCCTGCCTATCAGCAGATTCGCAAGCGTGTCCGCGGCTCGCCGGAGGTCGCGCCGGACGAAACCGGCTGGCGTGTGGCGGGACGTTCGGCGTGGCTGCATGTTTTTGTGGGCTCGAATGCGACATGTTACGACATCGACCCAACCCGCAGCCACAAGCCTGCCAAGCGGTTGTTAGGCATCGATTGGTCCGGCACGTTAGTGCACGATGGTTGGAGCGTCTATGACCGATTCGCAAACGCATTTCATCAACAATGCCTGGGGCACTTGCAGCGTCGTTGCCAAAACCTCTTGGCCACGGCCGTGCGTGGGGCTGCGCGGTTTCCTCGCGCGGTGCTGGCGTTGATCGACGAGGCGTTTGCAATGCGTCGTGCGTGGCGTGGCCATCAATTCGGTGCGAACGAGTTGGCCGAAGCAGGGCTCGGTTTGAGCCTTGAACTGGAGCGTCTGGCCGCTGGGCGGTTCACGAACACTGCCAATCGTCGGCTGGCCGGTCACATCGCGAAGCACGCCATGCAGTGGTTCTGGTTCTTGCACGAACCTCAAATCGCTGCGACGAACTATCGAGCTGAACAAGCCATCCGGCCTGCCGTCGTAAACCGCAAAGTCTGGGGCGGCAACCGCACCTGGCTCGGTGCCGAAACTCAAAGCATCCTCATGTCTGTACTGCAAACCTGCCAACAACAGACGCTCGACGAGTTCGCATTCCTCCGCAACGCCCTCTGCGCCCCAACGCCGATTGAACTGCCAGATTGAGGCGGTAATCAATTACCGGTAACCCCAGTACGCGTGCTCGTCACGAAGTTCCGCGATGTACTCGAACTGCTCGTTGCGGTACGGGTAGTTGCAGGTCGTGGCATTCTTGACAGCTTGTCGCTGCCCCAGGCCCAAGTCTTCACGCAGGATCTTCCGCACGGTTTCTGGGCAAAGCGAATGGCCTTCGTCTCGCAATTCGTCAGCGATGTCTCGCGGCGAACGGTTGGTCCAACGAATGTCAGGATTCACCGGCGAACCGGCGGTGTGCTCGTCGACGATCCGTTCCAGGGCTTCGACCGCCTCGGGTTTTGCGATGCTAGCTTTGGATCGGCCGCCCCTTTTTTCGGACGCGGCCTTCGGCTGCATCGTCAGGCAGTTTTTGAATATCCTCTCTTCCTTGGCGAACAGTCGCCTCGTCGCAGGCGAAGAGTTTGGAGACGTACTTCGCTCCGCCGTACCCCAACTTCTCGGCTTCCACTGCGGCATACCGCCGTCGATCTTTCTCCGACAAAGACTCGTACAGCATCTTCATATGATGCTCAACGGTTGAGGAATACATGATCTACCTCCCTGATCAATGCACCTGAAAAATGGATCTATATCCTCCAGCGTAAGGTGTGTTCGCAAGAATGGGAAGTTATTTTTCGGACGTTCCTTACGAGCTAACAGTGAGCGCACGGTGAACCGCATCTTGCTCGGAAGGGTCGGCTGTACTAGCGGTTGCGGCGTCGTGGGCGGTGGCGGGGTTGTTGACGCTGGCGTTCGACGCGGCGGAGGTGGTCGATGGCCCAGTCGCAATTGGGATGAGCCTGCAGCCAGCGGTCGGGGAGCAAGTCGTCCAACTCCGGGGTGGTGACGGCTTCGCCGGCGCGCGATTGAGCGAAGGCTTCGCTGCTGCGACGGTAGGGCAACTGCGCGAATAGATCGCGCAGCCATGCGAATGGTTCAACGCCGTTGGCCTTGGCACTGCTGACTAGCGAGTACATCACCGCCGCACCGTGACCGCCGCGCTGGCTGCCGACAAACAGGTAGTTCTTGCGCCCGATGGCCGGGAGTTTCACCAATCTCTCGGCAATATTATTATCGTACGACAAGTAACCTTCCTGCGTATAACGGGTGAGCGCCTTCCATTGATTCAACGTGTAGGTAAACGCCGCGGTTCACCGTGCGCTCACATCAGAGCCCCGGTCCCGGCACCTTTGCCAAGGGCGAACGAAGTGGAATCCTCGTTGTAAAGGTCTTCGTAGCCAGCCCAGGCGATGAGAGTTGTCGTCAGCCCAACAGGCAGGCTTCATGCCCGAATCTTGGCGAGCGCGGCCGAATACGAAAACGAAATCCGCTCGGAAGGGCCAGCCCAAGCGTAAACCAGCATGAAGACAGTGGCTGGCAGAGCGACAGCAGCGGCGATGCGAACGCTTGTGGCTCAATGACAAGAGCGCTGTCATCGGGCTATCGAAGATCAACCCGTTGCCGAGAGATTCAGCGGTCAACAAGAGCTTGAGCAAAAAGCCCAAGCCGCCGCCATCAGGCGTGCCGGTGTTCAAGCCTTGGAAACCTGCACAACCGGCCAAGCTGCAACCCTAAAAACCGGCACAGCCTGCGAAGATCGTGATGCCGAGTAGACGGACGATTCGTCACAATCTGTCTTCAAAGTTGGCACATACGACGACCTTCCAACCTTCGCCTTCAAGTACTACCACTAAGTCCCGAGCGAGTTGAATCTGATGATCCTCATTGACCGACATAGTCGGCGTTGCTTGAAGTTCGTATCCATAGAACATGTATCCATCATCGTCACTCACTTTGCCAGGATCGGCATCTCTGTTCGGCCAAATCTCAATCCAGTTCTCTCGCAAATCGAAAGAATGAACTTTAACATTAACAGTCTTTGACTCCGGAAATGCTGCCTTTAGCGAGGCAGCAACTGCCGGGGCACTCGACGGGCCCTCGATCATTGCAACGAATTGAAGTGTTAGCTCGGGCATCACGGATTCCCTAGTGGTAAGAACGGTCCAGTGTCGAGCTTTCCACCGATCTTGATGACGGAAAACTGGATAGAAACTGATGGGGCTGCTTGGGGACGATATCGTCGGTGCCCAGACCATGATGGACGACCTCGATGAGTGAACTCTTTGCCTACGGTCCGAAAAAAGCGGACTTTGCCTGAAACCGTGACTTTGCGTCTTCTAGTCCCTCAATCAAGTCCTCAGCTGAGATGGACCACGACTCGCCCGAGGGCAGTGAGTGGATGATAATCTGCAAATAGTCGCTCTCTGTGTTCAATTCTCCAAAATGCTGTCCGTTGTAGTAGAGCTCGGCCATCAAAAAGTTGTAGCCGTCTGGCACGCAGAATTGGATCTCGAATGGTTGAGCCATAAAGGAACCTGCCAATTGCTAGTCGGAAAAATAGAGGAAGTTGCCGTTCACGTCGAATTTTGCTCCTTGGCCGTTGGACGACATGATCTCGATCACCTGCCCGTATTTGGAGTGAGGTTCGGTACGGACCGTGTGGGCTGGATCGCGTAAAATGTCGTCGAAGATGGCTCTGGCTGTGGCTTCCTTGGCGGCATCATTTCCAGAGAGTGGAGGCTCGCTAGATTAACCAGCGGCGTCAGGTCGCTGACCTCTATGCCACCGAGGTCAATCGCTGGCAACGTGTCCAACGCCCCACGCAACGCTTCCGTCTCAACGTGAGAATAAACGTCCATCGTCAGCGTAATCGTGGAATGCCTTGCTAATTCCTTCGCTGTCGAAGGATGAACTCCCGCCTTTGCCAGCGATGAGATGAACGTATGGCGCGTCGAACGACGCAGCCGTATATGCGTGAGCGTGCAAAGCATGACACGATCCGCAGGCGTCAAACGCCAACCCGTCGCCACGAACCGTTCGCTTGCTTTCCGCTATCGCTTTGCACTAACCATTTCTATGAAACGATTTAGTTTCGTTCCGTGCAAATACGGTGCGGACATAAAAAAACGCCAGACGACTTGCGCCTGACGTTTGTCGTAAAGCATTACTGCTGAACGATTTACCCTAGAGCCAGCGGCGGGAGTCGAACCCGCAACCCCCGCATTACGAATGCGGTGCTCTGCCAATTGAAGCTACGCTGGCGGTTTCCGTAAGTCACGTCTATTTAACGGCTTGCGTTATTCGAGGTTGCCTGTTGTGGTTCCCGAATGGAGATCGTTTGCTGGTGTCGATGTGTGTGGAGCTACTTTTGCTATCGGATTTTTTTCGCACCAGGAGGGAGGAATCTACCAAATGACTCGAAATTCCGCAATGAGTTGGATTCCACCGAGACCCTGGCGTTGTCTGCCGCATCTCCGGTTTGGAATGCGGAAGTTATTCTCCGCCTGCTGCTAGATCAGTTCAGGCATTGGCGAATGATCTTCGACCAGGTAGCGAGGGCGTCCGTTGAGGTCGTGTACCGTGGTGGTGTTGGCATTGATTCCCATCTTGTGATACAGCGTGGCGAGTACTTCACCGAAGTGGACAGGCCGCTGGGCGACTTCGCCTCCGAGCCGATCGGTTGCCCCGATCACCTGGCCGGTCTGCATGCCACCTCCGGCCAGCAGTCCGCCGCCAACTTGCGGCCAGTGGTCACGGCCTGCGTTGCTGTTGATGCGGGGCGTGCGGCCAAACTCGCCCCAAGCGACCACGGATACGTCGCGATCCAAGCCGCGCTCGTGCAAGTCTTCGATCAGTGCGGAGAGTCCCTGGTCGAACTGGGGCAAGTGCGTTTCGCGCAGCCCTTTGAAATTCTGACTATGAAAATCCCAACGGCCAAAATTGAGCGTCACCACCCGGGCTCCCGCTTCCACCAGGCGTCGGGCCATCAGGAAGTGTTCCAAATTGCGCGGCGCGCCATCCCCGTAATTCTTGGGGTCTCCTTGGCCGTAGCGAGCCCTGACGGCGGGGTCTTCTTTGGAAAGATCCAGAGCCTCGGCCAACCGACTCGAGGTGAGGATGCTCATCGCCTGTTCGGTCAAGGTGTCCATGCTGGCCATCGCCCCACTGGCATCCGCCTCACGACGAAACGAATCGAACGCCCTCAGCAAGCTCTCCCGCTCGGAGAGTCGATCGACGTTCACCCCGTTGAGAGTCATATCCGATCGGGCTTCGCCTGAGGGGCGAAAAGCAGCATGGCTCACGCCCAAAAAACCTGGCAACCCTGGCGAACCGTAGGGAGGATGTCCGGCGTTGGGCGAAAGTCCCACGAACGAGGGAATGCCAGGCTGTGAGGAGCCCTTGAGTTTTGAAACCGTCGAACCCAGGCTTGGCCAGCCACCTTGTGGTTCGTTGCGCTTGGCGCGGCCGGTGTAACATATGTACGAATCGTGGGCTCCACTGGGCGAACCAACTACCGACCGCAGCGGCACCAGCTTGTCCATGATCTTGGCCAAACGGGGCATGTGTTCGGTGATCTCAATGCCTGGCACGTTGGTCGGAATTGGGCGGAATTCTCCACGAATCTCGCTGGGGGCATCCATCTTGAGGTCGTACATGTCCTGATGGGACGGCGCGCCGCACATGTAGATCATGATGATCGCTTTGTGCGAACGCCCCACTCCGGCTTGACTCTCCGCACGTAGCAACTCAGGCAGTGACAATCCCCCCATCGCCAAGGCGCCGATCTTCAAGAAGTCACGCCGCATGACACCATCGCAAAGCTGGTAGTTGCTGCCAAAGAGATTGAGCATGTCAGTCCGTTTCAAAGGAAGTAACCAGGTTGAACAGCTGTCCCAACTGTTCAGGAACCAAGAAAACGCTTCGGAGGCATCTGCAGATCGAACTTTTTGAACAGTCCGGGCATCTGTTCGACGCAGGATCAGCTGGCCAGCAATTCCGACATCTCTCCGCTGCTGTCAGCAAACGATTCAACGGGTACACCGAGCCGATCCAGCATGGTCACAAACAGGTTGGACAGTGGAGTCTTTTCGTCGTAGCGCAGGTATTGGCCGTGCTGGAGTCCGAGTCCCCGTCCACCGGCCAAGATCAGCGGGTAGTTGTGGTTTTGATGGGTTTTGCTGTTGCTGCTGCCGTAGAAAATCATGGTCTGATCGAGCAGCGTGCTGCCCCCTTCAGGTGTGTCTGCCAGTCGCTGCACGAAGTAGGCGAACTGTTCTGTCAGGAACTGGTCAAACCGACCGAGCTTCTCCTCGCCTCCCTGTTTGTTCGCGCCGTGTGCCAGACCGTGCCAGTTTCCGGAGAGACCAATCGCCGCGGGGAAGGCGTTGGCAATGGTGGTGGCCCCGGCAACCTGACCAATCATGTAGGTCGAGAGTCGCGTGCTGTCAGTTTGGAAGGCAAGGAACATCAAGTCGTACATTGCCTTGAGGTACTCTTTGGGGGCGTTGGTATCTGCGGCGAGATTGACCGACGCCGGATCCACGTCTGGGCTGGGAATGTCCAGCCATCGTTGTGACTGAGCCACACGCTTCTCCACTTCCCGAACCGATGCCAGATAGTCATCTAGCTTGCGCTGGTCCGCAGTGCCGAGCCGTGTCTTGAGCGATCGGGCATGAAGCAAGATCCGATCGAGCATGCTGACCGAGTTCTCCAACTGCTGGCGGTGCGCTTTGGCCTCGGAGCCTTCGACCTTGCCGAACAGCCGGTCGAAAATCTGTTGCGGACTGGCCAACGCCGGCACCGGCCGCCCGTCCTGCGAGAAGGACAAGGTGGTCGAACGGGTCGGCTCTCCCACGCCACCATCGCTGGACATGGTCAACGAGTCGAAACGGGTATGTTGTCCCAGAAATCCGGCTGCGTACTGATCCAGCGAGATGGTATTGGTGAATTGGCTGCCACTCAACCGCGAGCCTGTCAAGAAGGTGTCACCTGTGTCGTGTCCTCCCAGAGACCGACCATGGGGGTGAGAGAGTCCTCCCAAGACCGTAAAGTTCTCACGCAATGGCTCCAGCGGCTTAAGCGGGTTGGTCAGCTGATAGTCGCGTCCTTCGCCTCGCGGGAACCAGCCCCAGCGGCGCGCTTCGCTATTGTCGTCAGGCATGGCGACGCCGAACGGGAAGAACACGCAGCACATTCGCCGCGGCAACTCAGCGGCCACCGGGTCCGCGTGCAGCATGCTTTCGAAAAGCGGCAGGGCCAATGCCACACCGGTTCCCTTGAGAAATGTTCGCCGGTCGAGGTGCCACGATTTTTGCGACATCGGTCATTTCCTAAAACTTGTTGAAGTCTTGAACCGGACAAGGTCCTACGTCGTTACTTGGTTTGAAATGCTTCACTCTGCACGATGGCAACCATCAAACCACGGAGGCGATAGTCCTGTTCGGCAAATTGCGAAGCCAGTGATTCTACGGTCTGCTGGTCGGAGAGATCCAGGGATCGCCCCAGGCTGTACGTCAAGAGGCGTTTGACCACCGCCTCGGCGAACGGTCGCCGCTGCTGCCCGAGCATGTACTGTTTGAGGTCCGCGAGACCTTCTAATTCGGTGCCGTCTGGCAAAGTGGCCGAGGCATCCACAGGCGTGGCGGTCCGCTGGCCCCCTTTGACAGGACCCGCCACTTGAGTTCGCCACCGGCCGACGGCGTCATAGTTTTCAAAGACAACTCCCCAAGGATCAATGCCTCGGTGGCAATCATTGCAAGCTTGCTTCTTCCGGTGGATCTCCAACTGTTGCTTGAGAGGCAGCTTCGCAAGATCCGCCTGTTGCGAATCCAACTCTGGGACATCCGGCGGTGGTGGAGCCGGTGGGTTGTCCAGCAAACGATCGAGCAGCCAAACCGCTCGCTTGATCGGATGCGAGTCCTCACCGTTGGAGTTGGAAAGCAAGAAACTTCCTTGAGCCAACAGCCCACCACGGCGATCGGTCGGCGAAAGCGCCACGCGCTCGAACGCCAATCCTCGCGGGCCGGTGATGCCGTAGTGCTTCGCCAATGGATAATTGAGCAGCGCAAAGTCGGCGTCCAGCAAGGTCAGGCAGCTGAGGTCTTCATCCAGAATCGTGGCAAACAACCGCTGCGTCTCAGTCCGCATGTCGGACTTCAGACGATCGTCAAAGCTTGGGTAGAATTCCGGATTCACCGCAATCCGATCCAGGGCTCCCAGGTCGAACCACTGGCCTGTCAACTGCTGCACGAATTGCCGCGACTTGGGGTCCGCAATCATCCGCTGGACCTCGGCGTCCAGCACGTCCTGCTGACGCAAGCTGCCTGACGAAGCCAGTTGGAACAGACGTTCGTCCGGCATGCTGCTCCACAGGAAGTACGAAATCCGCGAGGCCAATTCGTAGTCGGTCAGCGGTTCGCGCTGGTTGGGTTTCTCACGTGGTTCGACCAGGTACAAGAAGTCCGGGGAAATGAGCGCCAGGGCGAGGACTTCGCGGATGGTCTCCTCGAAGCTTGGATAGTTGGGACGCAACTCTTCAAAGAACCCTGCCATCACCTCCACGTCCGCCTGAGTCGCCGGACGGCGATAGGCACGCGTCAAGAATCGCTCGAGCACCTCACGCACATAACGTGGCTCGTCGTCGACATCGGGCGAAGCAAATAGAATCTGCGTATGGCTGCTCGGGGGCCAACTTTCCAGCAGGGGACCTTCGAATTCCATGGACTCAATGACAATCAACGGTTCGTTGAGATCCACCGGATCCACCGGCTTGGCCTTCTTTTTGTTGTTCTTCTGCTTGTTATTTGCTTGCTTATTGCCTGCCTGGTTGTCGTCGGTGGTGTCGTCTGTCTTGTCCACGGTCGGCTGGGAGGTTGCTGGCGCGGTGGGTCCGGCGAGCGAACTGTTGATCAGATTGATTTGCAGGCCGGGGTACTTAGGGTTGTGGCCAGGCAGCGGGAAGTCCTCGATCCGGCCACGGAACTCGAAGGTATGCGGCTTCTTGGTATTCGGAATCACATCCACTTCGGCCAGCGTCTTTTCAGGTTCCAGGACATCTGCCCTGTGACCTAGCGTCACGCGCATGCGTGGGATCGGGAGGTGGTCCGGAGCCACGGCACTGGCACGGACTCGCACGAGCATTTCGCCCTGGCGTGGGAACTCCATCATCCTGGCAAGAAATCGCTGGTTGCGAACAAAGTAGTTCGAAATATCCTTCTTGCTTCGCCCTTTTTCGCCCTGCTGAACCTGATGGGTGAAGACTGTCGGCTTGTCGCCAATTACGATTGCTCGCGAGAGTCCCAGTCGTGCGGCTTTGAGGTACAACTCAATCTGCATCGGCGAGATCCCCAGTGCCGCGCCGTTGTTCTGAAACCCATCGGCCGATGGCGGATCGGGCGGCAAGTCTTGAGCGTAGTCCAGGTCAACACCCAGCAAGTCACGCATGGTGTTGTTGTATTCGTAACGGGTGAGTCGCCGCAGCACCGTCAGCCCACCGGTACTCTTGCGAGCCTGGGCGGCTCGGCGCAACTCATGAGTCAACCAGCCAACCACGGCTTGTCGCTGGGAATCCGAAAGCGCGGTTGCCTTGGCGGGAGGCATTTCTCCCAGGTTCACTTTGTTGAGCACGTCGTGCCAGGTCTCGGCGTCAGGCCCACTCACCAGATCGGGACTGAGCGTGTCCAGCCGCAAGTCGGCCTCTTGCTTGTCAGGCCCATGGCAGCTTATGCACCGCTGCTTGAGGACTGGCTGCACCTGTTGCTGATAGGGGGCCAGATACGGTTGGTCTTGGGCGTTGGCAGCTGCCCCCCAACCAAACGGCCCAAGCAATGCCCCCAACGCGCAAATACAGATTGCCGACGTGGGCAACTTCAACATGGGACGGTCTCGGCAACAGGAATGAAGAAGGCGGGGGCAGGGAGAGGGTTCGAAGCGCGCACAAAACCCACTAAAAGTCACCCCTGCAAGATAACCATTTAGCGAGAAAACTCAAGAGATTTCGTGGATACTCCCCTCATCTGCGCACACCTGACAGGCAAGGCAGATTGGCGGTTATCCAGTCGAACGACGTAGGAACCCGAACCAATTCAAGCTGCCACACAACTCAAATGGAACGGGTTCTCTTCTAAGGTGCCTCACCGCGCTCACCGATCAACGGAACTTGCGCAGCTTCTTGAGCATGTCTGCCGCAGCGTTTTCGCTGGACGGTGGCTTGGGGGGTGCCTTGGGCTCCTGTTTGGTGGGAGCTGGCATTTCGACGGTTTGATCAAGCCCTGAGATCCTGGTCTCCGCCTCGGTGGTTTCGCGCGGAATCTCTCGGGTCTCTGTCAATTCGTCGTCACTCAGCCAATCGTCAACGTCCACGCCGAGGTCGTCGCTCTTCTTCTCGGGTGCGGGGGGCCCTTGCATGGTGCGAGCCGCCGCTTCCTTGATGCTGTTGACCTTGGGACGCTTCTTCGACTTGCTGTAGTCGATCTGCACTTCGAATTCCAAGGGACCGATCTTCACATTGTCCCCGGCATGCAGTTCGACTTCACCACTGACCCGCTGCTCATTGACGACGGTACCGTTCTTGCTGCCAAAATCACGCACCAAGAGGGTTCCGCTGTCCACAATGAACACGCAGTGGTGACGACTAACCAAGTCCGAACGGGGACGAAGTTGACAATCCTCGGCCCGACCCACAAAGAACTTGGGACCGGGAACCTTTAACATCTGCCCGCTGTTGCCTCCCACTAAAACTTTGAGTTGAACTTCCATTAGATAACTTGCTCGCAGAGGTAACCAGATAGGGACGAAAAAAGAAGGGCGTTACACTCTCCCCATACGGCGGACGTTCCAATGGATCGCACCTTCGTGCTGCAATCGGTATCCGAAAGAGATACGAGAAACCTCGGCAAAACCGCCAAGTTCCATTCGGCTACAGCGAATGACGCGACAATTCAAAATTGCCTGGAATCAGGCGTTCGGTGGCAGAACTCACTCTACCTAAGGACGTTTATGATAAATGCCCCTGATATGTCTTCGGAGAGAAGAAGGGGTACGAATGAATGAATTCCTTCTCCCCAAAAAGCTTCCTACACTTCAGATCTTAGTTACGAGCCCCAAGAGAGTCAAAGCTATTCAATTGGTCAATTTCGATTTAACGGCGGAAATTCCAGGCCTGCGTGCGATACCGCTCGCCCAACAGATGCTGTGCGCGCACTCGCACTTCGTCCGGAACCGCCACCGTTAGGGTGGTTATCTTGAACGATTGCGCAAACTTTGCAACCCATTTTTGCCCAATTTCGTCATAGGATACCCCAGCTGGCCAGCGGCCAACGTCCCACACGCCCTCCAGGTTAGGGGCAGCCGGCGAACGTTCCAATAGCAAACTGCCATGCTGCAAGACGGTGCCCCGGCGTCGCCGCTGGGCGCTGCCCAAAATCTTGATCTTCGCCTCTGGGAGCACGACATCTCCGGCTGCCCGACGTTCGAAACAGAGAAACGGTTCAGGCTGCGTGGCGATGCCCGATGCTGCCGAAACCTTGGCCGCCGTGATGCCGTAGGTACTCAGAAGTTCGATCAACCCGTCGTGAACCAAATGGTACAGGCGTAGCGGGTCTCGAGCTTGAGGGTGCCGTTTGGGGAGTACCAGGCTGTAGGTCCACTCGCGGTCGTGGAGGATCGCGCCGCCGCCGCTCAGCCGCCGCACGGTGGTGCATTGCCTGCTGGGCACGTGCTCGGTTCTTGAGGCCCAGGTTTGGAAGTACCCCAGCGACAGCGTCGGTTCGGACCAGCGATAGAGCCTGAGACTGCCGATCCCTTGCTGGTCTCCGCGTTCCAACAGGGCTTCGTCAACCGCCATGTTCCAGGGGCCAGGGAGCGGTTCGTCCACAAACAGTTCCAGCGGTGCTACGTCGTCCGGCATCGGATCATGCTTCGCCGTCAGGTGCCCAGGCAAGTATCATCTTGCGGGCGGCTCTGACTTCGTCCGGACGGCTGATGCTGGTCGAGTGCGGGGCGTCATGTAGCATCTCTGGCGCCTCTTCCATGATCCGGAAGAGCGTTTCGGCGAAGACATCCAGCGTTTGCTTGCTCTCGGTCTCGGTCGGCTCAATCATCATGGCCTCTTTCACGATCGGCGGGAAGTAGACCGTGGGGGCATGGAAGCCATAATCCAGCAGTCGCTTGGCCACGTCCATGGCGGAGATCTGCTGCTTGCTCTTGAGCTGCGCGGCACTGGCTACAAACTCGTGCATGCAGCGGTCGCCTTGCGGCACCGGCAGGAAGTGCTTCACCCGACTCAACAGGTAGTTGGCGTTGAGTACCGCATTGTCCGACACGGCACGCAGACCATCAGGGCCATGGGTGCGAATGTAGCAATACGCGCGAACCAGCACGCCCACGTTGCCAAAGAAGCTTCGCACCCGACCAATCGACTGGGGGCGGTCGTAATCCAGGCGGTACTGGTCACCCTCTCGAACCACCACGGGAGCTGGGAGATAGGGAGCCAACATGTCACGTACCGCAATTGGACCTGCACCTGGACCGCCACCACCATGAGGGCCGCTGAAGGTCTTGTGCGGATTGTAGTGCATCATGTCCGCACCAAAATCACCCGGTCGCGTGACGCCGAGAATGGCGTTCATGTTCGCCCCGTCCAGGTAGATCAATCCTCCTGCGGCATGCACCCGATTGGCAATCTCGCCAATTTGCCGATCGAACATGCCCAACGTGTTGGGGTTGGTGATCATGAACACGGCAACTTGATCGTCGAGCTTGGACTCGAGATCTTCCATGTCCACAAAGCCTTCTGGCGTGCTCTTGATGGTCACATTGTCAAACCCGGCCATCGCGGCACTGGCCGGATTCGTGCCATGGGCACTATCCGGTATCAGCACCTTGCGGCGGCGTTGGTCGTGATCACGGAAATACGCCGAAGCCACCAATAGCGCCGTCAATTCACCCTGAGCACCTGCGGCAGGCTGGAGCGAAACGACATCGAGCCCTCCGATCTCAGCCAGCATGTCCTGCAACTCGTAGAGCAGTTGCAAGAGCCCTTGCAGCGACTCGTCCGGCTGGTAGGGGTGAACGTGCAGCATGCCAGGGAGCGAGGCCAAACGCTCGTTCCGCTTGGGGTTGTACTTCATGGTACACGAGCCCAACGGGTACATGTGCGTATCGACGGACATGTTGAGCGTTGAGAGATTGACGAAGTGCCGAATCACATCGGGCTCGGCCAGCTCTGGCAGGGGGGGGAGTTCGCTCGCGGTGGCATCTGCTGGCAAGAGTTCTTCCCAGGCAACGTCAGGGACGTCACAGGCCGGCATTTGTCCAGCCCGACGCCCTGGGGCAGAAAGTTCGAACAACAACCCGGTGGCTTGGCGATTACGCATGGATAGCACTTGATTTTTCAGAGGCTTGGGCGAGGCAGTTTGCCAGTCGGTCAATTTCTTGTCGGGTCCGTTTCTCCGTCACGGTGACCAAGAAACAATCGGCCAGTTGTGGATACCAACGGGCCAGTGGCACGCCGGCAAAAATGCCTTGCTCGGCCGCCTCGGACAACAGCGCCGGTACTTGCCCGGTGGTATCGCGGATCACGAATTCTTTGAAGGTCGAGTTTGCGAAAGCCAGTTCGAATCGCGATTGGTCCGTAATCACGTTCGCCGCATAGTGGCTTTTGCGGAGGCACAACTCGGCCACTTCGCGCAAACCTTGGGGGCCCATCTGGGCGAGATACACCGTCGCCCGCAGGGCAAAAAGACCTTGGTTGGTGCAGATGTTGCTCGTGGCTTTCTCACGGCGAATATGCTGCTCGCGCGTTTGCAACGTCAGCACCCAACATCGATTCCCACGACGATCCACGGTTTGACCCGTGATCCGCCCCGGCATTCTTCGGACGAATTGTTCTCGGCAGGCCATGATGCCCAAGTACGGCCCCCCGAATGACATGGGACTCCCCAGCGATTGCCCTTCGGCGACCACGATGTCCGCCCCGTAATCCCCTGGCCGTTTCAGCAAGCCGAGACTGATAGGATCCACCGAAACGACAAACAGCGCCCCGGCATCGTGAGCCATTTGACCCAGCGTCTGCACGTCTTCCAAGCATCCAAAGAAGTTGGGATGTTGGACCAGCAGGCAAGCCGTTTGGTCGTTCAAGGCTGCTTCGACATCGGCTGGCGAGACGGCTCCGCCGGGGGCGGGAATCGTGACGAGTTCGATTCCCAAGTTCGCCAGGTAGGTGCTGAGAATCTGCCGGTACTCGGGATGGAGCGTCTCTGGCACCACCACGCGTCCATGCCGACGGGTCGCAGTGACAGCCATCAGCACGGCTTCGGTCGCCGCGCTGCCGCCGTCGTACAAGCTGGCATTGGAGACGTCCATGCCGGTGAGCTGACAGATGAGCGTCTGGTATTCGAAGAACACCTGCAGGTTGCCCTGGCTCGCCTCAGGCTGATAGGGAGTGTACGACGTATAGAACTCACTACGACTGCCGACATGATCCACCACGGCAGGAATGAAGTGGTCATAACTTCCCCCGCCCAAGAAACAGACATGCGATTCGGCCGAAGCAGTCGCCGCCGATAGGGTACCCAAGTGGGACGTCAGTTCCATCTCAGACATGGCCGCCGGCAGGTCCAGCGGTCGCTTGAGTTGCAACTCGTCAGGCACCATCTGGAACAGTTCGTCCAGCGAACCGATCCCAATGGCCTCGAGCATCTGCTGTTGGTCTTGTGGGGTATTGAGAAGGTAGGGCATGGCTTTGAATGGTTCTCTCTGCGTAACGATCGTCTCTTGGGTGCCACGGACAATTGATTGCCAGTGTTCTCGTTGGCTACGAGTTTGCCCTGGACTATCCGTTGGGAGCTAGTGCATTGGCACGGCAAAGTTTTCGGGTGCCATGCCCTCGCTTGCGTGGGCATGTTCGGATGCAAGTGGCGATTCTGACTCACTTCAGCATTGGCCACGCGAGTGAGGCCATGGCACCCAACCCGAAACGTATGCGCTGACGCAGCACTAGTGTCCCTCTTCGGCACACTGTTTTTGGTAGGCTTCGTGGTTCATTAACTTGGACAAGCTACTGTCATCCGCCAGGCGAATGCGGGCAATCCAGCCGCCGCCGAACGCGTCGTCGCTCAGCTTGCCGAGCTGGTCCGGCAGGGTCTTGTTGACTTCGATGACTTCGCCGTCCACAGGGCTGTACAAGTCACTGACCGCCTTGACCGACTCGATCTCGCCGATGGACTCTCCCTGCTTGACCTGACGTCCCACTTCTGGCAACTGCATGTAGACCAGGTCGGTCAGTGCCTCAACAGCAAACGCTGAGATGCCAATCGTGGCCACTTGTTGCCCTTCGTCGTTGGTTTGTACGGCTGCCCATTCGTGGGTCTCAGCGTATAGCAGATCCTCTGGCTTCACTGTCTTGTCCTTTCCGCTGGTGGTTGGAATGTTTTCCAACGCGAAGCGTGTTTGTCTGACGCAAAGTTACGAACGGCGATAGAACGGAAGCTCGACGCGGGTGGCAGAGACCGCTTGCCCTCGCACGTCGATGGTCCACTCGGGAGTTTGCCCAATCATGGCCGGCGGCACATAGCCCATGGCAATCGGCTGGTCTAAGGTGGGGGAGAAGGTCCCGCTGGTGACGGTGCCAACCGGCTTGCCATCTGCCAAGATCGTGTAGCCTTCGCGGGCGGTGCGGCGTCCTTCGAGCTTGAATCCAGCGAGTGCCCTGAGTGGATCTTTCTGCGAGTCTCGCAACGCCTGTTGGCCAACGAACTCTGGCTTGTTCAGATTGACGGCGAACTTGAGCCCTGCTTCCCAGGGAGTGGTTTCTTCGTCCAGCTCATGGCCGTAAAGTGGCATCGCAGCTTCGAGCCGCAGGGTGTCGCGGCAACCGAGCCCGGCGGCCTTGATCCCAAGCTCTGCGCCCCGGTCGATGAGCTCCTGCCAAACCGACTCGGTCATGGCCGCGCCGAGCATCAATTCGAAACCGTCTTCGCCCGTGTACCCGGTCCGGCTGACCACTCCCCCATGGCCTGAGATTTCTGTCTCGCATCCGGTGTAAAACTTCATCGACGCCAAGTCGGCGGACACCGATGGGGCAAGAATTTCCAAAGCCTTGGGACCTTGAATTGCAATCATCCCCCAACTGGAGGTGAGGTCCATCATGGTTGCGTCGTGGCCGCCCTGATGGGCGTTGATCCAATCGACAATCTTTGCGCGGTTGCCAGCGTTGACCACCATCACGTGGTAGGTGCCGCCAGCGGCGTCGGCCAGTCGGTAGACCAGCACGTCGTCCAGCACTCCCCCCAATTCGTTGGTGACCAGCCCATAACGAATCTGTCCCGGCTTGAGTGGGTCCACGCTGCGCGTGACCAGCGAGTCGATCCACCGGGCCGCATCAGGACCATCAAACCGGAGTCTTCCCATGTGCGAGATATCAAACAGCCCTGCCGCCTGCCGGGTGGCTTGATGTTCCACCACAATCGATTCGTACTGCACTGGCATGGACCAACCGCCAAACTCCACCATTCGCCCGCCATGCGTGGAGTGCCATTGATGGAGCGGAGTCTTGGCCAAGGAGTCAGGCATGAGATTGTGTGTTGCCAGAGAGAAAGTGAGCGGTTTTCGGACAAATCCATTTGGCTGATCACGGCAGTCGCCCATCCGCACGCCCGAAGCCGCGGGCGCGGGTTGTTGCAACACACTGGGATGCCAAGGAAAGGTCGCTGAACGACCAATCCGGTCGTTCCGCTTCGAGGTATTGTACCGGCTCAATTCCGAGACACCAGTGCCCGGATTGCCCGTTGCCCGGATTGGTTGTTGGTTGTTCAGCTAGGGAACGATGCAGCGAATAGATTGCGCCAGCTTCGTATGAAATCTCGCCGCTGTTGCAGCACGGACATGGCGAACCATCGCGTAGCTGTGATGATTCCAGCCGGTGAGCATGTCAAACGCACATGACGAGCAAACAAGATGAATGCCAAACATGCTCGCAGCCTTCGCTTCGAGATCGAGAGCAAGAACGAAATCAGGCTCCGCACGCGGTTCGCGCGGAGCCTGATGGGTTGAACGACCGTAGCGCTGCGGTTGGGCTATTTGTCCAGCGACTTGACCTGGATGTTCTTGAAGTAGACCTTGCTCTTGGGGTCATGGCCTTGCAGGGCGAAGGTGCCTTCGTCCAGGACGCGAGTAAAGGCTTCTGACTCAGGCTTCTTGCCGGCGGGTTCGGTGTAGTCCACAAGCGTCTTGCCGTCGACTTTAATCACAATCCGGCGCCCTTCGACAATCACCTCTTCGGTGAACCAGACGTTGTCTTTCGCCGGAGCTTCGAGGACGTTTTCTACCGCGTACAGGCTGCCGGTCTTCTTGGGGTCGCCGTGGGTGTTGTTGACTTGGGCTTCGTAGCCAAACTTGGGCCAGCCAGCATCTTGGTACTTGGTATGGAAGTAGATACCCGCATTGCTACCCGGCGTGGTCATCACGTCGGCCTTGAAGTGAAAATTCTTCCAAGGGCCGCCCTTGCCTGTATAGAACAGGTGGCTGCGTGGTCCTTCGCAGACCAGCGCGCCGTCTTCAATCTTCCAGGTGTCTTTGTTCTCGTTGGCCGTCCAGCCTGCGAACGACTTGCCATCGAACAAACTGACAAAGCCATCGCTCTTAGACTTGTCGGCAGCCGGCAATGCCGACGCGACCAGCAACAACCCAAGAACACTCCACGCCATGGCACGCTGCAACATGTTAGATCTCCCGATACGGTTTGGGTAGGTAGTGGTATTCCAACGAGGTCCGTACCTCGTAGCAAAGCGAACTCATCCACCGGTGGTTCGATTGTACTTACACCGCTGGGGGTTCACCACTAGTGACTGTCAGCGACCAGCGAAGTAGGCAACCTCGACGAAATCGGTGGCCGTTTTGCCGGGACATCCATCTCAGGGAAGCGGGACAACGCTGGCTGCGATCATGCCGGACATCGACGCGTTGAACCGAGTGCGACGGGAAATCAGCCCCAAAAACTCTTGGTTGCTAGCATTGGTTGATTACGGTTTCCCGGCTGTTTTGACCGATAACTCAACGATACCGGTCGTCGCCTTTAGGAGATTCTTCATGTTCTGTAGCGAGTGCGGACTCGAGGTGAGCGGCAAGTTCTGCTCAAGTTGCGGAACTCGCGTGCAACTCGGCGCGGAAGCGGATTGCGTGTTCGACTGGCGTCAGTCTTGCGACTTTGAGCGGATCACGCGTGTGGCCGAAGTTCACCAGCGCATCGAACAGGCGAAATCGGCCGCGGACAAGGTCTCTGGTACCGCGATGTTGGGCTTGATCGACGTTGCGATCTCGCCGCTGACCGGTGGGCTCTCAAGCCTGGCGATCACCAAAGCCGCACAGCCTCTCGCAGCGAAACTCGGCTTCAAAACAGGGAAAGAGCGGCGGGAGCTCGCGATGCTGCCACCGGGCGAAGTGCTGGCTAATCTCGCCGTGACGCTAGCGTCGATTGAACACTCGATCACAAGCGTCACATTCGGCGGCAATCACTGCCACGTTCAGGCAACCCTTCCTCCCGACCTCCGCGCGATGGAGTTGCTGCTTGCGGTCAATGTTGAACGGGCCGAACAGGGAACCTGGATCGCCGCAACCGCCGTGATCGAAGGTCAATGGTACGATTGGGGAGCCTGCCGATCACGATTGGATCGCCTGTTCGTCGGCTTGCGGGCCGCGTAGTCGTTCCCGATCGACACGATGCGACCCTTCGCCCGTGCTGTTAAATGCCATGGGAACCAACCGTGTTCGATGCGCCCTCGCATGGTTCTGGCTGTTGCGAAACTCGCCGCTACCGTTTGATGTGGCTCCACGGGGACAAGCCAAATTTCGCCGCACGAACCTCTGTGCCCACACTCGGCCTGCATGGCATTTGATCGTTGGTGTCGTTGCGGTGCGTGATTGTAAAAACATCTCAACTCAGCTATCCTTCTGACGAAGGTTGAGTTTCACGCGACCAGCGGAAAAGTAGTCTTCTCGTCACGTCGCGACGACACGGTGCGATCTCGCCTGTCATGCTTCCTCGCTGACGCTTTGGGTTAAGATTGAAAAAGCGGCAGTTCAAATTGGATCAAGGTCCTGCCCTCGTTAGAGTCAAGTCGCAACGGAAGTGGCCGACAATGATTGAGAAGAACACGATCACCTGCGGAAATACCTTTGAGCTTCTCGACAGCGTGGAAGACGCTTCGGTGGATCTCATCGTTTGCGATGGTCCATACGGTGTCACGCAAAACAGTTGGGACAGAATAGATTCGATCCAACGATTCAATCTCGACTTGATCTCTCGATTCTCGGAGAAACTCAAAGAAGGGGGGGCGCTCTACTTATTTGGCAAGCCAGATTGTATCGATTTCGTCGACTACAGGCCGTATCTAAATCTACGCTCGAAGATTGTTTGGTATCAACCTAGCCGTTTGGCCCAGGGCAGACTTAATTACACCAACAACTACGACATTATCTGCTATTTCATCAAGGGCAAAAGGCCAGCGAGTTACAACCTTGATGAGATTAGAGTTGCCCAGCTTGTCGAACTCGAGCATCGACTCCGGTGCGAGAATGTTCCTTCAGTCCGCACCGGGCCATTCGGAAAAACGAAATTCAACAAGAAAGGGAAGAATCCCGGGGACGTCTGGGGAGACATCAAGCAGCTCACTTATAAATCGAAGGAACTTGTTTGCCGTGATGCGCTGAACACCATTCAAAAACCCGAGAAACTGATCGAACGACTCGTCCTTGGTAGCTCGAATGTCGGTGATCTTGTCTTAGATCCATTTGCTGGCGTTGGAACGTGCCCTGTTGTTTGCAGCAGGCATGAGAGGAACTTTATAGCATTCGAAATAAACCCAGATTTCGTAAAACATGGAATCAAGCGACTCGTCGTCGAGGGCAAAAAGATGGAGCTATTGAATATCAATCATGGCACGTAACGTTTACAAGAAGATCGTCAAACTCGTCCTCGAGGCAGCCGAGTTGGCCCGTACGGTCGGGGTTGACAACCTTCTCCAGCCTGGGCTCGTCAAAGAAATGATCATGGCTGAGGTGCTGGGCCATCAGGTGATCATCTCAAAGCGCGCAGCAGACGCCTGTGACATCGACGACGAATCAATCCAATACGAGTATCTTTCGTGCAAAGAGGGAGGTACCGGTCAACTGGACCGCATGTACAAAAGACCGCCGAAACGGCGGGCTGACTCGTTGAATCGAATTTTGCGAAATCGAAAAATCTACCTGGCAATTTTCTACGCATCCAACCAAACCAAGATCAAGATTATTTATGAACTCGAACCCGCCGTGGTTCGCGCTGAAACTGAGCGAAAATTAGATAGAAGCAAGAATGACATTTCGCATGTTGGATTTTCTGAAAGTTGGGCGAAGCGAAATGGAGTCGTGGTATATGAAGATAAGTAGCTGAGGGCGGAAGAGTCTTCAGGCAACCAGGACGCGGTTCCACGCCGAATGCCTCACCCATCGATCCGAGTGAACATCAGCAAGCGAAACTCCATGGCTTGAGAACCTGGGATCTCGATGGCCTTGAGCGTCAAAGTGCCTGGGCCCTGTTTCAGGGAGATGCTCCCGAGCGGCCAGCGGCGGAAGTCCTTGACGTACGACTCTTGCCGCGGCAGGCGGTCATGCTCTTGGCCGTGGGCTGGCGGATCGTGCGGTGTGGAAAGCTTGCCGCGCAGGCGACTCGAACCCAAGCTCAGCTCCACCGTGGAGCCAAGGTCCGCAGCGGGGCATGTGTAATAGACGTCCACCTGGTAGTCACCATCGGCCCCCACTTCCACGTCCCAGGTGATCTTGTCATCCACACTCGTCCAGTTCGTAAAATACGAGCAATTAGGAAACCGATTCGAGCGGCGAATGTTGCCTTGAACGCTGGCATCGCGGGCTGGTAGTTGTGTGAAGCGGTAATCTTCATGCCCTAGCAAAAACGGAAGTTGCGGTTTGCGACCGACGCCGACATTCTCCCGCCAAGTGGCCACGTCAGCACGCAACTGTTGCGCGAGCTTGGGGTGTTTGTCGGCCACGTCCTGGTCCTGCCCCGGGTCCGCCTGCATGTCGTAGAGCTTTCCCTCATGATCGAGTCGGTACTGCTGCGTGCGTACGCTCACCCGACCGTTCCAATGCGAGAAGATCTGCCGGTCTTGCCATGCCGGGGACTCGTCCAGCAGCAAAGGTTTCAGGCTTTTTCCATCAAGGGGCTTGTGTCCAATCTCAGGGACTTGGGCCAGCCCGGCGAGCGTCGGCAGCAGGTCAATCACGCCAGAAATTTCTGAAATCTGCCGACCACGTTTAATTTTGCCGGGCCACCGAATGACCAAAGGAGAGCGGACTCCGCCTTCGTCGGTCGAACCCTTGCGGCCTTTCATCCCACCGTTATAGCGATAGCCGTTTGGTCCGTTGTCGCAGAAATAGAGCACGATGGTATCGTCGGCAATCGCCAGTTCGTCCAGTTTCTGTAGCAACCGCCCGACGTTCCAGTCAATGTTTTCGCACATGGCCAAAGCGGCCCGCGTGTGCGGTACATTTTCTCGCTCCGCCTGGCGGTGGCGCTGTTCGAGCGGCTTGTCGCGGAATTCGTTCCACCATCGATCCGGCACCTGCATCGGCGAGTGGGGCGTATTGAGCGGCAAGTAGATAAAGAACGGACGATCCCGTTTCGCTTGCATGAATTCGATCGCGTGGTTCGTGAAATCGTCGACGGCGAAACCGCTTCCGCGGACCAAACGCCCGTTGTGCTCGAGCATCGGGCTGAAATAGTTACCCCAGTGCCCGCTGCAAAAGCCGAAGTATTCCTCGAACCCTCGGCCGTTGGGATGATAGGGATACTGCATCCCGTTGTGCCATTTTCCGAATGCCGCGGTGGCATACCCGGCCGCTTTGAAGGTTTCGGCAATGGTGACTTCGTCCACTGCCATTCGTTCGCCACCTGCCGACGTGCTGTAGACGCCGCTGCGCGGATGGTATCGGCCGGTGAGAAACTCCGCGCGCGTGGGGGAACAGACAGGGCAAACAAAGAACCGTTCGAAACTTGCTCCATCACGGGCCAGCGAATCAATGTTCGGCGTGCTCAACGTCGTATTGCCATTCTGACTCAAGTCCCCCCAGCCTTGATCGTCACTCAGGATCACCAACACGTTGGGCCGCTCGACGGCATACAACCGGGACTCAGGTGCGAACAGCACGGAGCAGGCAAGCAGCCACAGCGAGACTGAGAACAGGCGGTTCATGCTTGGCTTTCGCGGAAGGAACAACGTCAGCAAAACGAATATCAGTATCCTTCGTATTACATTAACGTGAACCAGAAGCGTAAGCCAGCCAGCCCGGTCCCATGTCCCATGTCCCATGTGGTCCGATGGCCCATGGTTGATGCTGCTGGGTTGCAGTTGGAAAAAGCCGAAGCATTGAGCCGTTCATCGGCTTGAGCGACGGCCAATCTGTCAACGGAGTTCGCAGCCTCACAAATTCGGCAGCGCCCTGCCGATCGGATAGGATGTACCTGAATCGGCACTGGTGGCACTGGGAACTTATTGCCAGTGGTTCCCTTGAACTACTGACCGCATGCGCTGCTTCTTGGTCGTTCCCACCTGATTGACAAGCACCACTTTCCGCTAGAATGCAAATTCGTTCCCGCTAACCAAGGACAACGACTCGCCGGAAAAGTAGCCTCGCATAAAGTCGCTGGTTCTTGCTTGTGTGCGATTGCTCAAATCACGACCCGACGCGTGAGCGAGGAAACACAGCCTGACGCTTCAGAATGACACTCAAGGAGTTCCCCTGGGATGAAGTTCCCTGCATTGACCAACTATGCGGCTGGCCCTCGTGTTTGCGAATCGGCCGAGCGGCTCGACGTCATCTCTCCGCTCGATGGGGAGTTGCTGACGCAGATCCCTCGGTCCACAGCCGCAGATGTTGGACAGGTGGTCGACGTGGCCGCCGAGGCGTTCGCTGATTGGTCCCGCCGGACCATGAAAGACAGGGCCCAGGTCATGTACCGATATCGGGCTTTGCTCCTTGAACATGTGGACGAACTTTCCGAACTCATCCATTTGGAGAACGGCAAGACTCGGGGAGAAGCCGCGGCTGAAGTCATTCGCGGGGCCGAAGTCACGGAGTTTGCCTGTTCGCTCCCGCAACTGGCAACCGGTGAGGTCCTGGCCGTCAGCAACGGAGTCGAGTGTCGGGCGGATCGGGTACCGCTGGGCGTCGTCGCATCGATCACGCCGTTTAACTTCCCGGCGATGGTGCCTCACTGGACCATACCTGTGGCCATTGGGTTGGGGAATTCGTTCGTCCTCAAGCCATCGGAGAAAGTCCCTCTCACCGCGATGCGGACCGCCGAGTTGCTCCACGAGGCCGGCCTCCCGGACGGCGTCTTCAACGTGGTCCATGGAGACCGTACGGCGGTCGAGGCCTTGTGCGATCATCCCAGTGTTCAGGCGGTGACCTTTGTCGGCTCGACTCCGATTGCCGAAGCCGTGTATCGCCGCGCGACCGGCAATCTCAAGAGAGTGCTGGCATTGGGAGGGGCTAAAAATCACCTGATTGTGCTGCCGGACGCACATCAAGAGAATACCGCGGCCAACGTGATTTCGTCCGTCACCGGATGCGCGGGACAACGCTGCATGGCCGCCGCCAACATGTTGGCCGTAGGCAATGTGGACCGCATTGTTCAGCAAGTTTGTGATGAAGCCCGAAAGTTAGTGCCAGGCGAGACGCTTGGGCCGGTGATCTCTGCCGCAGCCCGCGAGCGGATTGAGCGTTACATCACCGAAGCCGAGCAGCAAGGGGCAACCGTGCTGGTCGACGGACGGGGTGTCCGCGTGGCAGGACGGGATGGCGGATTTTATCTGGGGCCCACGGTCCTGGACCACGTGCGGCCGGAGATGCGGATCGCGCAAGAAGAAGTCTTTGGCCCAGTGCTGGCCATTCTCCGCACCGAGCACGTGGATCAAGCGCTGGAGATTGAGAACGCCTCGCCGTTCGGAAACGCCGCAGCCGTGTACACCCAAAGCGGCCCGCTCGCCCGATATGTATCCACACGCGCCAGTGCCGGGATGGTGGGGGTCAACATTGGGGTGCCGGTTCCGCTGGAGCCGTTTGGTTTCGGAGGCTGGAATCGATCCCGGTTCGGCGTCGGTGACATCACCGGCAAAGGGGCCATCGAGCTTTGGACCCAAAGCCGGAAGACAACCATTCGCTGGAATCCCGCACCTCGCGAGACCTGGATCTCCGGCAGCGGCGCGACCTGATGTTGGAGTACCCTACATAACCGGCGAAGAATAACTTCCGCATTTGCGGATCTCGGCGCTCTCTGCGGTGAACTTTGTTTCTCCGGCTCAAACCCGAAGTGATTCTTCGTGCGCTCAACGATGTGAACGGCCAGTTGACTCGGCGCGCTGGACGCCTATGCTCCGGTGCTGACCGCGGCCCGCTTTTCGCCGATCAGGGCAATCAGGTTCTTTTGCGGATCGGCGAATTTCTGGATCCCTTCCTGCATCAGCACTTCTTCCAACTGCTGCATGTCTACCTTGGCGTCGATCTCATCCAGCACGTTCTGGGCAGGAAGTTGATCCACTTGCCGCTTGAAGGTGACACCGGTCTCGGCGATGGCATCGTTGGTGGCGGGGGGATTGGTCTCAATGTCCGATCCGGCAAACGCGGCCACGTACTTCTCTGGCGGGTCTGCGGGGTTCTTGGTGCCAGTGCTGGCGAAGATCATCTCTTGAGCCAAAGGGGTTTTCTTGTCGGCCCAAAACTGATTGTTCTCCTGCCAGATGCGCTTGGCGTTGACAATACCCACTTGCCCTTGAGCCTCGGTAGAAAGTTCCGGCACGCGCTTGGCCGTGTAAACATCGAGGCGGGAAACAAAGATGCTGTAGACGCTCTTGAACCCTTCGAGCGATGCCCGACGCTGGGCTCCGCGCCACATGGCATCTCGGGCGGCCCGATACTGGCGATCGCTGAAGATCAACGTCACGTTGAGGGTGACGCCTGCCGCACAAAGATCTTCAATGGCATCCAGCCCGGCGGGGGTTGCCGGAATCTTGATCATTCGGTTCTTGTGCCCCTTGGCCCACTGCTTGCCGAGTTCTTTGTAGCGTGCCACGCGCTCGTCGTGCGAAGGTCCCAGTTGCGGGTCTTCCAACAGCGGATCGAGTTCGAAACTCACGTAGCCGTCGTTTCCGCCGGTTTCTTCCCAGACTGGCAAGAAGACGTCTTGGGCATTTCGAACGAGTTGATCGGTCATGGCCCAAGCGATTTCGTCATCCGACTTGCCATCGGCAATCAGCTTTCGCAGGTGGTCGTCGAACCGGCCGGTCTTGATCAGATCTGAGATAATGATCGGATTGCTCGTGGCCCCGGTCGCACCAATGGCACGATTCTTGGTGACCAGGTCCGGGTCAATGGAGTCCAACCAGAGTTTGGTTCCGCACTCAACCAGCGATTGCAACGGGGAAGCCATCCGATCCCTCTTTCTCAAAATCTTCGAATAGTCAGGAGATGCTTGCGAGGTAGAACCTCGGAGCCCATTTGAGCTTCGGCTCATAGGCAAGAACCCGCCCCCTTGGATCGCTCAATCTGCCAAAGGAACCGAACTCTCGTTGAAGGTAGCGAAGCATCAGATCCGCTAGGGTGAGCATAGCAAAAACAGGACAAACCGAACAGTACGCGAAACCTGCGCACGTGGACTCATTCTGCTTGATGGGTCACCACCACCGTGGTGCTGATTCCGCCGCGTGGGGTAAAGGCCGCCTCGAGCATCATTTCTCGCGGGGCGAGCAGTGCCACCAGATCGTCGAGAATCTCGTTCGTCACACTCTCGTAGAAGATCCCTCGGTTGCGAAACTCTTGCAAGTAGAGCTTCAGGCTCTTGAGTTCCACGCAGGTCCGCTCCGGAATGTAGGTGAACGTCAGCGTGCCAAAATCTGGCTGCCCTGTCTTGGGACAAACCGAAGTAAACTCTGGGCACTCAATGCGAATGGTGTAGTCGCGCTCTGGCGCGGGATTGTCAAACACCTCAAGGATGCTGCGGTCTGCCATAGTGATTGTGATATGTCCTGGGAACTAAGAAGCAACAGGAGTGGTCAGCGGGTGGTGACTTGATCCAATAACCGCTCAATTTCGGCCACGGCGGCATTCAAGCTTTGCGCGGCCATTTGAAAGTTGGTATGCGAAGAGATCTCTGGCTGGAGCTCGGTAAAATCGACGGCCGCTCTCCGCAACTTGCCAAATTTCTTGCTCGCCAGCTTGAGGTACTTGGGCGCGTCTTGGGCTTTCCATGCCCCACCTACGGCAAGCATGTAATCATAGAGGGCCCTGTGGACGTCACGCAAATCCCCGTCTTCTTCCGCCTCTTCTGAATGTTTGAGAAATGCCCTGACCATCCAAACGTGGCTCAACTGCGTATCAATGGCCATCATCCACGGCCGCAAATCAGCGGATGAGTCCGAGTCAGGTTGCAGGGGTGGATCCAGCGACATGGTACATCAACAGGGCCAAGGCACCGCACAATGGTGAGTGGCATAAAGGAAACGAACACCGAGCTTATTTCCTGAGGTCAGCTTCCCGACGTTGCCGGCTCGGCCGAGGGTTCTGTCTTGGTCGCAGACGGAGCGTGCCCCTTGCTGGGCTTAGGGCTGAACACCAACACCGTTACTGCGCCCACCGCAACGAGAATCAATCCGGCATAAAACAGAGGGCTGGGGTGCAGCGCGTGACCCGCATACACCGAAGCGCCAATGGTCGTAAACGTGTTCACCACCGGGGCTCCGCCAAACACCAGCGGCATCACGTAAATTGGTTTTCCGCCGAAGTTGAAAGCCATGATGATGCCGAGTGCCCCCACGGAGGTGACAATTCCGGCGATAAAACTCCAGCTGGTCCCAATGAATGTCCAGGAGCCTTGATCGAAGTCTGGAATGGCGGTCAAGGCGACCACGGGCAAGATCACGGCCAGAGCGAAGTAGGCCAGTCCCACGCAGATGAACGGTCGCATCCGACTCCCCGCCATGGCCATCTGGCCCATGTGCAACACCGGCCCATAGATACCCCAGCTCAAGGCCGTTAGTCCCACCGATAGATACACCAGCAAGGCATCCGTGGCGGCTTGGACCGGTCCTTTTTTGGGAGCCTCTTCAACCGGAGCCTCGGCGGCAGGACCCGCTTCGGTTGACTCCGCAACCTGTTGGACTTCGGGCTTAGGGGGGGTGGGTTTGAAATACAGCACCGTCACAGCACCGGTCACCACCAGGATCAAGCCAGCGAAGAACACCGGCCCAGCCGCTCGGTATGTCCGCGCCATGGCCATGGTGACAAAGGTATTGATGACCGGAGCACAGCCGAACACCAGCGGCATCACGAAGATTGGCCGGCCACCGTACGTGAATGCCAAGATGATCCCCAAAGAGCCCAATGCTCCGGCCGCCCCGGATATCAGGCTGAGTACGGTTCCCTTGGTGGACCAATGCCCCACCTCGCCCTTGGCCATCAAGTAAATGATCGGCACAATCACGGCAATCACAAAGTAGGCCAGCCCGACGCAAATGAACGGTAACCACCGGCTATTCCCCATTTCCATCTGACCGTGATGGAGCATAGGGCCGTAGGTTCCCCAACAGACAACCGTCAAGGCAATAAACAGCACGACAGACAGCATGCCACGCATGTTGGGGCTTCTCCGCAGGCGGGAAAAAAACGGGGGGAAGGTGTGCAAAATGCTAGGGTATCAATGACGTAGTGTATCAAAGAAGTTTCGACTTGTGGCCCCCCTGGCCAAGTTTCGTCGGTTCCCCAATTTGTCGAATCCAGGCGTGGCTCCCGGACCACTGCGTACAGACCGTTCTCTTGGATCAGAAAAGTATGCGGCCAAGTATGTTGTACCCGTTACGATTCGAGCCTGTCTTTCGCCATTATCTATGGGGCGGAAGACGGCTGGTTGAGTTGCTGAACAAGCGGCCCGGCTCGGAGCAAGACGTGGCCGAAAGCTGGGAGATTTGCGACCATGGCCAAGATCAAAGCCGCGTGGCCGAGGGACCACTCGCTGGCCTGACGCTCCACGAAGTGCTGCAGTCGCACGGACCCGAGCTCCTGGGCCGGCATCATCCCCAGCGGCAGTTCCCGCTGCTCTTGAAGTTCTTGGACTGCCGCCGAACCCTCTCGGTGCAGGTTCATCCGAACGACGATCAAGCTGCCCGACTGGATCCGCCTGACCTGGGCAAGACCGAAGCTTGGATCGTGCTGCATGCCGAGCCAGGTAGCCAAATCTACGCTGGACTAAAGCCTGGCATCAACCGTGAGGCCCTGGCCTCGCATCTTCAGGCCGGCACCGTCGAAGAAGCGCTCCACGCATTTGTGCCCCGGCCGGGTGACTGCGTCTTCATCCCTGCCGGAGTGGTTCATGCCTTGGGGAGCGGTCTGCTGATCGCGGAGATTCAACAGGCCAGCGACACCACGTTTCGCCTGTTCGATTGGAATCGTGTCGGTCCCGATGGTCAGCCGCGGCCGCTGCATCTTGAGCAAGCGCTGGAGGTCATCGACTTTGCCCCAGGTCCCATCGGTTCGCAGGTCCCACGAGTGGTGCCGCCGGCCGATTCCAACCTCCGCGTCGAGCGGTTGGTGCAGTGCGATAAATTCATTCTGGAGCGGTGGCAAATTGCCGGCCCGGCCCAACTCGCGCCTGCTGACCACTGCCGCGTGTTGTCCGTTCTCCGCGGCGGCTTGCAGTTTGTCGGTGGCCATGACGCCGGGCCGTGGCAGACGGGGCACTCCGGACTGTTGCCGGCGAGCTTGCCGGGCAGAGAATTGCAGCCTACGCAGCTACCGTGCGAACTGCTCTGTGCCTATCTTCCCTGACTGGCACAGTTGGTCGCTGGGGACTTGGATTGGGCGGCAAAATCGTGCTGAATGATTGCGAACTGAAGTTCAACGATCGCCAACGCCGATGCCAGCAACGCAGGCTTAGCTATCGCCAGCTTGTAGGTTTGAAGGCAAATTCGCAGGAAAGACGGACCTTTCCATACCGGGAGCTTGCTCCTATAATCCCGCACCCTGAATTCCCAGGCAGAGCCCACCAAGGCGTTATTGGGCACCACCAGGAATTTCGCTTGCGGAACGAATTTCAAGGAAGGTAGCTCATGCCCAAGGCTCGCAGCATTCTAGCCATCTCACTGCTCATGGCCTCCGCGGCATGCCTAGGTTGCCGCAGTACGGCGATGCCCACGATTGTCCCGTCTGGTTCTGCTGAATACCAGCAGCAAGTGGGGAACAAGTTCGATCCCTACCCTGACCCAGATGTTGGGCCGCCCGTGGTTGGTGGCAGACCCCGCGATTATCAGAACCCGGTGTCCGAGCCTCAACGGGCCCGGTTCTGGAACCCCATCAATTGGTTCCGGTAATGCCTGCCGCAACGGTTAAATTTCGGGTTGGGTGCGCTGCCGCAAGCGAGGGCATGGCTCCCGAAAACTTTGCCGTGACAAAGAACTAGCCCCGTCGAAAGACAGGCAGGGATGCAAATCCTCAGCGTCCGCGATTGCCTGAGCCGTCGGCTTTGTGATTGCCGCCGCGGCTTCCCTGGATCAAGGCATTGCACGCTTTGAGGGCTTTCTCGCACTCAGGCGAGCACTCGGTTTCGACCAGACTGCCGACACTTCCACACTCGGCGGCGCCGGCTTCCCATTCACTTTGCCGCGTAGCCTGTTCAAGCAGGAACGCGTGGGCTGGTCCGAACTGTCCGGCGTCATCGATGCACCGAATCCGTTCCAACGCACCGTGCGGCATCCCCAGCTCGAGGTAACCTTCGGCTTCGATGATTCGTTTGGCGATTTGGATCGGTTGAAATTCGGACATGTCCCATTCCCTCTCATTGCTGGGGAGGTTCGCTAGGTGCTAGCGAATTTGATTGCTAGCGTGTTAGAGCAACTACCATGCCAACAGGTTCGCGCTGAATTCAAGATGCCTGAACATCTGTACTTACGCAGCGTTGTCCCAACTTGTTTGCTCTTTGCTGCCTGTCAAAATGGCGGGTTGTTGCCCTACTTAACGGATACAGGAATCAGGCAATTGGTTCGGCTCTACCTTACAAATCCACAAATCCCAGCGTCTCCGACCCCAAAAACTTGAGGTTTTTTGCCAATCGCGGCCTCGATTTTTCAAAAAGAGTTGCTGACCGCTGATTGCGGTGTCGCGATTTCGCGGCGCTCGACTCGAAATGAACCACTTCAACCAGAAAGCCTGACAAGCTGGTGGCAACCCTAGCTGTGGTGAATCAGCAACGATTCCGCTGGGGTCGGCGTGGCAGAATCACCACCAGCCTTGGCAAGCTATGACGGTTGTAGTGAATGTTTCACGTGAAACATTTGTGCTGCCTGCGAACCGAGCAAGGCTCTGCGACCTGTGCCCAGTCGGATGGCAGAAGATTGCCCTAGAACCTGCCGGCTTGAGAATTGGCACGGCAAGCTGACTGCCAGGGTCAAGCGGCCGAGGTGCGCCGGTCGATTTGGTGGTCCGCATCATCCCATTTGCGTAGTGCCACGCCGACCAGATGACCACCAAAGGCGACGGATAACTTTAGGGCGTGCCGCATCTCCCGTTGACGTCCAACGAGCGGGATGCAATCAAGATCGCAGTCGGGATCCTGGTTCGTCAGGTTTAAGGTCGGAGGGCCGAAGCCGTCTCGGAGGGCCAAAGTGGTGATTGCCAGTTCGACACTCCCCGAGGCATTCACCAAATGCCCTAGCATGCTCTTGGTGGCACTGACACAGACGTTATCGGCAGCCCGACCGAAAGCTTGCCGAATCCCCCGGCTTTCGACCACGTCATTCTGTTGCGTCCCGGTCCCGTGCGCGTTGATGTAGTCAACTTCACCAGGCTCCACTTGCGAACGGCGGAGGGTCTCCTTGATGAGATAAGTGAGGGCTTCGCTATGCGCGTCCAAGCCGGTGACGTGATGGGCTTCGGCCAGCATTTTGCCACCGAGTACTTCGGCATAAATCCGCGCACCCCGGCGTTGGGCGTGGGTCAACCGCTCCATGATGAACATGGCGGCTCCCTCTCCCATCACAAACCCCGTACGGTTCGCGTCGAATGGGCGACAGGCTTGTTGAGGATCTTCGTGCTGAGCCAGGACCTTCATCTTGTGGAATCCAGCGGCGAAGAGTGGATGAAACGCGTCCGCACTCCCAGCCAAGGCAATGTCGCACCGGTCGTCACGCAGACTGTTGACGGCAGACAGCACATCCACCAGGCCACTGGCACACGCCACGCTGTGGCAGATTCGCGGGCCATACAATCCGTAACGATTCGCCACATGCGAACAAGCCGTATTCGGCAGCCATTGGGTCCAAAACGCAGGAGATTGCCGATCAATGAATTCCTCGAGCCCCAGGGCATGCTGGACGTACGAGGTATCTCCCATGTGACCGCTGATGGCACAGCCAAACCGATATCGGTTGACCGATTTCATATCAACATCGGCATCCCTCACCGCCTCGGCCGCCGCGATTCTGGCCAGCTTGACTGCTTTGAGCTGCCCTGGAAAATCAGGCTCGATATCCACCGGTGCCCCGATCATCAAATGGTCAGGGATGCCAGTCAAACCGGTCAGGCTGCGTACGCCGCTACGACCCTGGCGGACCGCTTCCCAGACACTTTCTCGATCGCCACCAACGGACGCAATGATCCCGATCCCGGTGATCACAATCGGGTCAGAACTTGCACGTTGGTCTGGATGGCGGTGAATTTGATTCACAGGACGCGAATCCTTCGGTGTCTCACGGCAGGAGCCCCTTCTTGTTGGCGACTCCCCTGTCAGTTCAAACGGGCCGCCATCGGTGGCGAGCTCCGTTTCCAACTTCCCGCATTACTCCCTCAGTATTCCTCTGTTTCAGCAGTCAGCAGTCCACTTGATCCGTGCAAACGCGAGTTTCCCCGTCAGCTCAGCGGCTTGGAGTTATAGGGGAAGTGAGTTCTCTGCGTCAAGCACGCGGCCTGGGCAACACACAGATCCAGGAAACGTTCCTGTTGCTAAGTCGGGAAACGAGCCCCAAGCGGTCAAATCGGCGAGGATAGTAGCGAGAAGTCGAGTCCATGACTAGTGCTTTGTCACGGGAAAGTTTTCGGGTGCCACGGTCCTCGCTTGCGTGGGCATGTTCGGATGCAAGTGGCGACTCTGACTCCACTTCAGCATGGCCACGCGAACGAGGGCATGGCGGCCAACGCGAAATTTAAGCGTTGATGCAGCACAAGAGAGTCTGGGGTTTCTGGCCCGTGGGGACCGACCAGGTTCTCACTCAAGTCATTTAATTTCAATCTCTTACGTTCAAGCCAGGTAAGCCAGCGGAGAAATACGGGAGAAATGGTTGCAAAACGGGACCGAACCGCTAGACTGCTTCCAGTTGGGAAAATCAGCCCAAAACAAAACAAATGCTACTGTTGATGTGGGAAATGGACCCGCAAATCGTTGGAAGGTGACTGCAAGGCCACCCAACAGAAAACCTTGCAAGCGACGCTGTCGTCCGGAACGGACTCTCGGTCGTCTCACTTGGGACCAGGAGCCAATATGGCTGCGGGAGAGTTCATTCTTGGAGAGTTTCAGCGGACGCTGGACGACCGGTTTCGGTTGTCCGTGCCGGCCGAACTACAAACTCAGTTGCAGCTCCCTGAGTCGGGCGCGGCAACACTAGCGAAGGAACGCCCTGGCTGCGTCAGCCTGTGGAATGCCGAAGTGTGGCAGCAGAAGCTGAATGAAGGAGTCGAGCTCATTCAGGCCAAAATGAGAGCCGGTCGCCTCCAAGGAGAATTGGCGCAAGTGCAAATGTTCGGGCGGTTGCTTTCCACCCGACATCGTGAAGTCACAGTTTCTGAACGGGGCCGACTGTTGATCCCCGAAGGGTTTCGCGAGTTCCTGCAAATCGAGGCTGGCGGAAATGTCATGGTCGTCGGAGCGGCCGTCTGCATTGAGATCTGGCATCCCAATGCCTGGCTCAAGTACCTGCAGGGAAGAATGCCTAAGTTCCGCCGGTTGTTTGACAAGCTCTCAAACTAAAAAACAAACACGTACAAGGATTGATGTGCGCCGTCACTGAAATGTGGCGCACACGGAATCGCTCTGGTCAAGGATGGAGACATGGAACGTCAACCAAGGTTCGTTCTTCGAACGTCTACCAAACGGAATGTACCGCAGAGCCTCCAACATTAAGGACCATGCCCGGTGCGGCCAGGCCTTGCCTGCCCCAGCTCGTGTCACCGCTGGACCGAAGAACCCATGGATGGAACACTACGGCAAGGAAGCCGTTTTTCTTCTCCCACCGGGCATGGTTTTTTTCTCTTCATCAACTCAATCATTGCCGCGCAACCCTGCGAATTTCTGATGAATCGGTGTCCACTGACGCACCAGCGGCCACCGATTACTTTCGCGTTCCCACCAAGAACTCCTTGAACTGGCGCGCCATCGCGATTCCAATCAGTAGCGGTTGATGCAATACGTGCAACTCACCGCTAACATGGATCGTGCGATATGTTGATGTTTTCGCGACTGGGCCGGCTCGCCTTCTCCCCTCCCTCAAGCCGTAGCGCCCCGCTGGCGGCAACTTGGGCGGTCATGCTCGCTAGCGTGTTCATAACATGCGGCAGCTCTTACGCCCAAGCTCCGGCCAATTCGGAAGATGCCAATCAAAAACCGCGCGTGCTGTTGGGACATCCTGCACCAGTCTATGCGGCCGCGTTCACTCCAGACGGCAAGATCCTGGCCAGTGGTGGGTTTGATCAGAAGATCAAACTCTGGAACGTTCAGAGCGGTCAACAACTGACGGAGTTTGCAGGGCACACCGGACTGGTGCTCTCTTTGGCGGTCAGTCCAGATGGACACACGCTTGTTTCCGGCGGCAGTGACAACACCATCAGAATGTGGGACATCCCCAGCGATTTGCCGCTGCAGCAGTGGGCCGGACACGAAGGCCCCGTCCATGCCGTGGCCCTCAGTACCGACGGCAAGTTCGTTCTCTCCGCTGGCGCCGATCACCAACTCCGAGTTTGGGAGTACCCCGGCGGCAAACTCCTACAAACGCTCGCCGGCCACGAAGCCGACATTCGGCAAGTTGCCATCAGCGCGAATCGTTTGAGTTGGGCCAGTGCTGACGACACCGGAAGAATTCGACTTTGGACCCCTGGTAGATACCTGGACGAAGACCCAACCACAGGGCTGGACCTGTTCGGCCATCTTGGCCCCGTGACTTCACTTTCCTTCCATCCCAACAACCAGCAACTCTTGACCAGCGGTGCCGATGGCACCGTCAAGCTTTGGCAACTGCCGATCACACCCGTGGTAGATGTCGTAACTTCTGAAGAGGCGGCCAAGAACGTCGCGATCGAAGGGGCCCGGCCCGTAGAACTGGTCGAGATCACCCCGGCCGGCACCTTGGCCGTGACGGCCGGGTCGCGCAGCACGCTCGAGACATTCAACCCCCTCTCGCCGGCTCAAGTTCGCGTGATCGCAGGGCAGCCGGGTGCCGCACAATCACTGGCCATCAGCCGCAATGCAGCCCTCATCGCCACTGGCAATGAGCAAGGAGTTCTCAAGTTCTGGAATCAGGGGGATGGTGCTGACCGGCTCACGTTGGCCGGCCATCAGGGCGTGGTGCAAGCCCTGGACTTCCATCCGGACAACGCCCGATTGTTATCGGCCGGTGCCGACGGAACCGTCCGTCTATGGCGTCTTCCGGTGGCTCCGGTCCTGCTCAATGGACACACCGCGCCAACCTACGACATCGCCGCGACCAAGAATGGGCAGTTCGTCGTGACCGTGGCTGCCGACCAATCTGTCCGCGTGTGGAGCGGCACCGGTGCGGCTGTTCGCACGCTGGCCGGTCATCAGGCGCCGACCACCGCCGTGGCCATCCGCGCAGACGATGCCCAACTGGCCAGTGCGGACTCGCTCGGAGTGATCCGTTTCTGGAACACCGCAGGGGGTCAGCCAGAAGGAACGCTTGGGGCACACACTTCACCCATTACCGATCTGGCTTACCATCCTGCCACCAAGTCTCTGGTAGCAACCGCCGCCGACGGATCGCTCAAACAGTTCGAACTTCCGCTGGTCGCTCCCAAGCTGGCTGCGGGCCATACCGACATGGTCCACGCCGTTGACGTCTCGGCCGATGGGACCCTGTTGGTCTCAGGCTCAACCGACCAAACCGTGCGGCTGTTCAACATGACCAACGGTGCCCTGGTACGGCAGCTGGCCGCGACCGCAGGGCCGATCTCCGCGGTCGCCTTCAACCCTGACTCCTCGCTGGTCGCCGCCGGCAACGATGCCGGGCGTGTGCTCTTTCGCAAGACAGCCGACGCTGCCGATCTGCTACACGTTGCCGGTCATGCAGGAATCGTCACCGACCTACACTTCCACCCCAGCTTGCCGCAGATTGCAACGGCAGGTGCTGACGGAACCATTCGGATTTGGGAACTTCCGCAGCCGGCCAAACCGCTGGCAGGTCACACTCAGCCCGTTCGCAGTGTGGCCGCTTCTGCTGATGGCACCTGGTACGCAACCAGCAGCGATGACAAAACGGTCAAGCTCTGGAAGGCCGAAGATCACTCGCTGCTGCGGACCGTCAACAACCTGGCGGCTCCGGTAGGTGCCTTGGATGTGCGCCAAGACGGACTCCAGCTTGCCGCCGCAGATGATCTCGGTAGGGTGCATCTGATCAAGGTGGCCGATGGCAGCATCGAACACTCGTTGGGGGCGCACACAGCCGTCATTCGCTCGGTGCAGTACGACACCACCAGTTCGAATCTGCTCACCGTAGCGGCCGACGGCACCGCTCAAGTTTGGAAACTCAAGACACCTGCGCCAGTCTCCCTGGCTCCGCACGTCGCGGCAGTGAGCGCTGTGGAACTATCCCCCGACGGCAAAACCTTGGTCACCGGCGATGCCGAGGGGAACTTGCAACTTCTGCCGCAGCCTGCCACCCCACAAACCAAGGCCACCCCGCTCGCAGGACAACGGGGCCCGGTCACGGCAGCCAAGTTCAGCAGCAACAGCGCCGTGATCGTGTCGGCCAGTTCCACCGGCTACGTCCAACATTGGGATCCCAAGCTGGCGAAGATGACCAGTTGGCTGCAAGCCCACGGTGGTCCTGTCGGTGACCTGGCATTGCATCCAGATCCGCAGACGCCCCGCATGGCCACGGTAGGCGAGGACGGATCGTTGCGCCTCTGGAATCTGGCGGCTCAGCCTGAGCCACTGGATGTCAACGGCCAGCAGATCACCACCCTCGCCATCACTACCGATGGCAAGCGCATGGCCACCGCAGGCACTTACCAGGGACGGCCGGCCATTGTGCTTCGCGATCTCGCCACCGACAAGCAGCTCGGCGTCTTGCTAGGGCACGAAGGCCCCATCGCTTCTTTGGCTTTCAGCGGCAGTGGCTTGCGGCTGGCCAGTGGCTCGGCCGATGGTTCGGCTAGAGTCTGGGATCTCAACGATCCAAAATTCCCGCAACTCGCAAGGTTCAACGAACACCAGGCACCCGTGACCGCCGTGGCGCTCAATGCGGACGGAACCCTGTTGGCCAGCGGGGCGAACAACAACACGCTCAAGCTGTTCAGCGTGGCCGATCAAATGCTCAAGGCCGAACTTGCCGGGCATACAGGCCCCATCGCAGATGTGGTGTTCGCTCCCAACGGCGCGAATCTGATCTCGGCCGCCGCAGACAAAACCGTGCGGTGGTGGAATCCAACCAGTGGTGCCGCGGTCCGTAGCGTGACCGCTTCGGCCGCCGTCACACGTCTGGCGATCAAGCCGGACGGTGCCATCCTGCTGGTCGGCACGGCCGATCACCAGGTCCTGTCCTACAATGTGGCCTCGGGGCAACCAGGCGAACCATTCCCTGGCCACAGCGCGCCGGTCACGGCCTTGACGTTCAGCCCTGACGGATTGCGGCTAGCCAGCCGTGCCGCAGATGGCGAACTGCGGGTCTGGCAGACTGATGGAAAACTGCTCGAAGCGAGAACTTTAGGCGATGCCGCACCGGCCCCTCCCGGCGTGCCCCGCTTGGCTGTCCTGACCGCCACGCCGGACGAAGTGCTGATTCTGGACACATCGACCGGTGTCAGTCGCTACACGCTGGCACTCGAACAATTGGTGCAAGTCTCAGCCATGCCGCTCACCGCGGTGACGTATACCACCGATGGTCAGCAGCTTCTGGTAGCAGGTGCTGACAAACTGGCCAAGTTGATCAACGTGCAAGACGGCACCATCGTGCGCACCTTCACAGGGCACCAAGACGTGGTGACTTCGCTGGCGCTGCAAACCACGGCCGATCAACCTCAGGCGGCAGTCCTGCTGACCGGTTCGCTCGACAAGACCGTGCGAAGTTGGAAACTCGCCGACGGTGCGGCGATTGCCACCTGGACACACCCAGCCGCCGTACGTGAACTGGCACTCAGCGGCAACGGCCGACGGGTGAGTGTCGCAGGCGAGGATGGAATCCTCCGCGTGATTGATCTTGAGTCGCAGCACGAACTGGAACGAATCAGCCTGCACGTCGAGGCGATCACCGCTGTAGCGATTTCGCCCGACGGCACAACGGTCATCTCAGGCGGAATGGACAAAGCGGTTCGGTCCAGCACGCTCGCCTCAGAGGGTGTGACGGTTGCCGATGCTAAAGAGCTTTACGCTGGCCAACTGCTTGGCGAGGGAACACGCTTCGCGACCATTGGTGCCGAACCGGTCGTGCGCATCTGGCCCAGTGGTCAGGCCGAGACGGCAACCAAGCCAATCGAACTTGCTGGCAGCGCGACGCCGCTGTTGAGTCTGGCGACCAGTCCTGATGGAACGCAAATTGCCGCCGGCAGTACCGATAACAAACTGCACGTCTGGAATGCCGCAGACGCCAAACTGCTTTATTCCATCGAGTTGCCGGCAACTGCCAAAGCGGTCGCGTATGCGGACAGTGGAGCGAAGCTGGTGGTGGCCAGTGACGACTTGCGGGTGCGAGTTCTCCAGTCTGCCGATGGTTCGCTACTGGACGAAATCACGACTGCCGTGGCCGTCAAGAGTTTGGCCACCGTGCCAGGGTCCCGCAAGTTGATTACCAATGACACTGGCAACAATGGGGCAATGTATACGACCCCGCTACTGCGACGATTGGCTGGTCACGAAGGTGCCGTGAATGCGGTTCGTTGGACGGTTGATGGAAAGGCCCTGGTCAGTGGTGGGGCGGACAAGTCAGTGCGTGTCTGGGATCTCGAGCAGGGCGAATCTGTGCGGACGCTCGCTGGTCCGCAGGAGGCCGTTCGCGATGTCACGCTCTCAGCCGACGGCCAGCAAATCGTGGCGAGTTCGCAAGATGGCAAAGCCTACATCTGGAACACGGCCGCTGCGGATGCCAATGACGTGATGCCGGTGAGTACGTTCGAACATGCCGGCCCGCTGCATGCGGCAGCCTTCAGCCCTGACCACAAGCGGCTGGCCACCAGTGGCGAAGATGGTGTGGTGCACGTTTGGGATTTGGAAACCGGGCCAGAATTGGAACGGTTCTTCCAGCACACTGGCGCGGCGCTGGATCTTGCTTGGGCACCCGACAACCGGACGTTGGTTTCTGCAGGGTTGGACAAGAGCGTTCAGATCATGCACGTGGCCGCAACCCGATTGCTCAAAGCGGATCCTGCTGGTACTCAGGCCGTGGCCTTCTTGGCCGCTGGTGAGAAGTTCGCCACCACCGGTGCGGACGGCACCGTTCGTATCTGGCCGGAGTCAGGCGAACCTGAGCAGTTGCCTGCCAGCGAGATGCCGCTGACGACCTTGGCCTACGACCCTGCAGCCAACGTGCTGGTCGCTGGCGGTGCCGATCAAAAGGTCTACCGTTGGGACATGACTTCCGGCGAGATGCTCGCTCCGATTGAAACTCCGGCCGCCATCCAGTCACTGTCGTTCAACACCAATCCGGAGCAGCCCAAGCTGGCTGTGTTGGGTGCCGACGAGCAAGTGAGAGTCTACGACCCAACCGGACGAATGCTGGAACGTATGGCCGCACCTCGCGTGCAGCCAGCGGAACCGGCCGAAGCCGCCGCTGCGGCAGACCTGCCACTTCCCCCACCGCGTCAAGGCGTGGTCTTTCTACCAGACAACCAGCGTCTGGCGTTCTCTGCAGGTATTCAAGCTCAAATCGCTCCACTTTCGATGCTCGAGTTGTTCGCAGAGCACGAAGGCGAGGTCACCGGCGTCAAGTTCTCGCTGGACGGCAACCAGTTTCTCACCAGCGGTGCGGACCATACCATCCGGTTGTGGAATCTGGCGGACGGCACGCCTGTGCGGAGTTTTGTGGGAAGCCCAGCGGCCATCACCCACCTGGCACTGAGCCGAGATGGCAAACAGTTGTTCGCCACGGCGGCCGACAACGCCCTGCGCGTTTGGCCGTTCACCCCTCCGGCGGTTCCGCCAGCAGATGCCGGAGCTCCGGCCGAGGCACTTCCGCAGGTGGAGCCGACCGTGAGCTTCGCCCACGAGAGCGCGGTGCAAAGCGTCTCGCCGACGGTTGACGGAAGTCGGGTGGCAACCACCGCCGCGGATGGAGTGGTCCGCCTGTGGGACGTGGCCAGCGGGATGCAGCTCGAGCGGTTCGTTGGTCACCCGCCTGGAGTCACCGCCGTTGCGATCGGCGCTGACAGCCGCACCGTGGTTTCGGTCAGTGCTGCCGCCGGTGCCAAGGTTGCGCGGACGTCGGCGTTACAAGTCGTGGCGGCTCATGCCGGGCCCGAAGGTGTGCCGCCGGTTCGCAGTGCTGTCTATTCGAGCAATGGCGCGCTGATCCTCTCCGTCGGAGGTGAGGTCCTGGCCACAACTGAGCCCACTGCTGAAGCGGCTGCCGCCGAGGACGAACCGACCGAGCCTGCCCTGCCTGAGGTGGTCAAAGTGTGGGATACGCTACTCCGCCCCTCGCGCACCATCGGAGGTGCGCCTGGCGTGTACACCTCGTTGGAACTCCGCTCGGACAATGCCCAGGTGGTCGCCGGCATGGAGTCTGGCCAGGTGGCGGTCTGGAAGTTCAACGACGGTGCGGCGGAGTTCACCATCAACACACCTGCGGCCGTGCGGCATGTCGCGTATAGCCCCGACCGTTCGAAGCTGCTGATCACCGGAGCCGATGGGCAGCTCCGCATCTTCAACGTTGCCGATGGCCAACCGCTCGACCAGATGGAAGTGGGAAACGGCGTGCAGATGGCCCGCTTCACGCTGGACAATCGGCACGTCATCACCAGCGCAGACCACGGACTGGTGGACGTCTGGCGCTTTACCTCGCCCACCGCCGTGCGCACCTTGACCGGTCACGGCGGAGGGGTCTACGGCCTGCACTTCAACCCTGACGCTACCCGGCTGGCCTCGTGCAGTGCGGATGCCACCATTCGTTTGTGGAATACCGCGGCCGGCAATCAGCTGGCTTCGCTCACCGGCCATGTCGGCCAGGTTTCCGGAATCGATTTCAGTCCGGACGGCGCTCTGCTCGCTTCGTGTGGGCAAGATCAAACCGTGCGTCTATGGGATGTGGCCGGGGCTCGCCAACTCAAGCAGCTAGCGGTGGGCGATCGCGAGATCTACTCGGTCTCGTTCAGTGCAGATGGAAAGTTCCTGGCAACCGGAGGCGTTGACAAACAGATCCGCACCTTCGACGTCCTCACCGGGCAACTGGTTCGCACCATTGCAGGGCATGAGGATTTCATCTATCGCGTGGCCTACAGCCCCGTGAGCACCAAGTTGCTCTCTTGCGGGTATTCTGGCCAACTGGCCATTTGGAATCCCAGTACGGGGCAGAAACTGTTCGAGTACGATCTTGGCGAAGTTGCCTACAACGCCGTCTACACGCCAGACGGCACGCAAGCCCTGGTTCCTGCAGCTGATGGGCGCTTGTACTTTGTCGACATCCCGGCTGCTGCCCGATAAGTACCGCTGAAGAAAACGGGCGATTGTACTTTGTCGACATCCCGGCTGCTGCCCGATAAGTACCGCTGAAGAAAACGGGCGATATCTTTCTTCCTTTGCGCCTTTGCGTGAGATTTTCCACGAATCGGACGCGGCATTTGCAGGCAGTATAGCTGCCTGCGGCACCGTACCCCCCGTCGCGAGTCGCGCGACTTGGCCAAAGACTGCTCTTCGCGGGGCACGGGGCACTCGCTATACTTCGCCCCCTACAGAAACTTCATTCACCGGCCTGGAGCCAGGGCGATGCAGATTTACGACATTCTGATGTTGGTGGTACTGGTTGGCGGCACCTTGTTTGGTGCCTGGAAGGGAATGGCTTGGCAGATCGCTTCGCTTTGTTCCTTTGTGGTGAGCTACCTGGTGGCGTTGAGCTTTGCCACACCGCTGGCTCCGATCTTTGGTGACAGCGAACCGTGGAACCGGTTTGTCGCCATGCTAGTACTCTACGTGGCCACTTCCATGGCCATCTGGCTGGCCTTTCGTTTGGTGGCGAGTGCGATTGATCGCGTGAAGCTGAAGGAGTTCGATCGGCAAATCGGAGCGTTGTTCGGAGCGTGCAAAGGTGTGTTGTTCTGTATCGTGATCACCTTTTTTGCCGTGACGCTTTCGACCACCGCACACGAAACCGTGCTTGAATCGCAAAGCGGCCACTACATTGCCAAATTCATGGACACCGCCCACCCGTTGGTTCCGGACGAAGTCCACCAGGTGCTGCATCCCTACTTCGAGAAACTCGAAGAAAAGCTCAACGTCAAACACGCCCATCTGCCTGGTGATGGCCACGAACATTTGGAAGACGTCTCCGAACAACTGGAAGACGCCGCCAGTGGGATCCGCAACGAAGCCACCGATGCCACCAAGAATGTGGGCGGTGTGATCGATGGCGTCAAAGACGGACTCGAGCGATTTGGCCGAGAGTTCAGTCGGCCGAACACATCCCTGGAATTGATCAACCCTCAGCCGATTCCCACCTCCAATGACTCCAGCAGTTTGGAGGGAGTCTTGAAGCGGCTACCCTGGACGCAAGGGCTTCAGGCGGTGGGATCCGTGGCCAATCAAGCCATCAACCAGAACGACACGGGTGCTCAAACGGCAGATCCCAACGCGCCCACCCCTGGCATCGCTGAGCGGGTCCTCTCTGACTCCCGCGTGCAGAGATTTGTGTCCGATCTGTTCACCGGGTCGACGAGCCAAACGTCAGCCCCCGCCAGCCCGTAATCACTGGGCCGCTTCTCCCAGTTGACGCAGGTGGTCGAGTGTAAAGATCCCGGTGTTGTGCCCATCGCTAAACTCAATGGCATAGGCGTAGCTGCCGACGGGATGCACGTTCTCAATCACCAGCGGCCTGGCTTCCTCGGGCTTAAGTACCGGCAGCAGTGCCGCAGGCTTGGGTTTTCTCCGCGCCTCGCGACAGTTGGCACAAGGGCAGGCTTCGCGCAGCATGTTGGCCGCGTACTCGTGCTGCTCGCCATCGCTCCAGCGAATGACCAACACACGCTGCTCACGCAAGCCAAGGCTTTCTGGTACCACCGTCATCCTGGGTCCTTCGAAAAGATCTGCATTCCCGTTTGCAGCACGGGTGGTTTATCAGGGGTTATCTTTGCACAGCAACTTCGGGTGGCGCAGGATCTGTCTGAGAGAATCCACACCGACGGGTTTGACCAGATGCAGGTCAAAACCGGCTTCGCCGGATTTCTGACGATCTTCGTCCTGCCCATAGCCGGTCACCGCGACGACCAGGGTTGCATCAAAGGTAACATTCTCTCGCAACTTGCCTACCACTTCCAACCCGTCCATTCTTGGCAGGCCGATGTCGAGCAAGATCAAATCAGGTTGGAACTCTTCAGCGGTTGAGATGGCGGTGAGGCCGTCGTGGGCCGTCTCAATCTGGTGAGGCCCCAATCGCTCGATCAATCGGGCGAGGATCTTCGTGGCACCCACGTTGTCGTCAACGACCAGGATGCGTCGACCGGCCGTAGGCAGATCACAGGTCGGCACTTTGGTGATGGTCTTGGGGGGCGAAACGATGGGAAGGCGAATGGAGAACTCGCTTCCGTGACCTATGCCGGCGCTGTAGGCCTGAACCGTTCCTCCGTGCATTTCCACCAGGTTCTTGACCAGTGTCAATCCGATCCCCAGTCCCCCTTGTGAGCGATCCAGCGAACGCGTCGACTGCGTGAACAGGTCAAACACTTGAGGCAGCAACTCTTGTTCAATTCCAATGCCAGTATCCGTGACACGAACCACGGCTTGCTGGTACTGCCGCTCCACGGAGAGGGTGATCACCCCTTCGTCGTCGGTATATTTCGAAGCGTTGTTGAGCAGGTTCTCAATGACCTGGACGAGACGGACGTCATCAGCATTGAGCCAGATCGCGTCAGCTGGAAGTGAGATACGCAAGGTCTGCTTGCGGTCATCCAGCAAGCTGCGGACGGCATCCACCGATTGGCGAACCAGCACAGCCAACTCAATATCGGCTCGTCGTAGTTCGACACGGCCACGGACGATGCGCGAGACGTCCAGCAGGTCATCTACGAGACGCACCAAGTGATTCACTTGACCACGCATCAACTCAATGGTCTCGTTCTCACCGGTTTGGTTCATCGCCAACACGTCCAACCCACTCCGGATAGGAGCCAGGGGGTTGCGAAGTTCGTGCGCCAGCATGGCCAAGAATTCATCTTTGCGGCGGCTGGATTCTTGCAACCCTTGATGCCGTTTCTGTTCGGTCAAGTCGGTCACCACCATGCAGAGTGCCATGGTCCCTGCCAATGGCAAAGGGGCCACCGCCACGTAGACAGGTAGCAACCCACCTTGGGCAGTTCGGAACAGCAATTCTGCTTGGCTGCTGCGCGTACGTCCCCGCTGTAGCATGCCGGCAAACACTCCACGGTGCGAATCCGGGAGAAAGTTTTTGACCGTCTGCCCCACAATCTTTTCTTGGGGGGTGGCCATCATGGTCGCAAAGCAACTGTTGCAGTACAGGATGGTCCCATCCGCACTGAGGCTGACGGCACCTTGTTGCATTGCCTCGATCAGGGTGCGGTAGGAAAGATCAGCTCCTTCCAGCGTGAAGATCTGGTCCCCTCCGTCTCCGGTAACCACCAACGCGTCGACTTCGCCAGAGCGGATGGCGCGCAACGTCTCCTCAGCTTCTTGCAACCGGTTGCGAAGTTCGGCAATTTCCTCAATGGATGGTAGGGACATGGACTACGATACCTCGCGCACATCCAATCCGAGGAGAACACGCTCCTTGTTGGACAGGTCTCCCACCAGCCGACGCAGCGGCAATGGTAAACTCTTGACCAGTGTCGGCGTGGCTATGATCTGCGATTGTTGAGCCAGGGCTGGCTGCTGATAGATGTCAATGACTTCCAACGCGTAACGACCCTGGAGCTCGGCTTCGCAGATCGTCTTGATCCTGGCAATCGCGTCGGTGGACCGGGCAGTCATCCCTGCCACGAACAACCGCAGCACGTAATCTGCCTGATGGTCACCCGTGGAAGATTGTTCGAATTCTTCCGGAGATTGCCCTACGGGATCACTCATGAAGACTCCTTGGTTTTACTTTCTGGACGCAATTGCAAACCAACCAACACGCGCTCTGTGTTGGAAAGGTCCCCGATGATCTTACGAATGGGCTCAGGCAGCTTGCGCACTAACGTGGGGATGGCCACAATCTGGTCCCCTTGCGCCAATTGGGGATTCTCAAGCAAGTCCACAATTTCAATTCTATAGCGGCCGGCCAGATGCTCCTCGCAGACCTTCTTGAGGTTGGACAAAGCGGTGAGGGACTTCATGGTCTGGCCCGCGACATAGAGTCGGAGCTCGAAGTATTCCTCAGGCGCTACGTGGCTCTCCGTCATCAACTTGATCTCTGCGGGTTCGAAGGCATTCTGGTCTACTTCAATCGGAAACCGTGGTCGGTGATATCAAACGTACGTAATTGGCGTGAATGTGCCATTCCGCGAGACTTGAGTACATAGATCATACCACTTCGCACGTCGTTCCGCTCGGCGTCGCGCAGCAGAATCCAGGTGTCAATGATGGACGAGATCCCGGTATCGGTGCTTTCCAAGCTGTTTCCCTGATGGGTGAGGTTGGTGAACAACCCAGTGATCCCTTGGCTCTTGATGAAGTCAACGATTCGCACCAACATGGTCCCCGCCTCGGACATTGTACCGGAAGCGATGAAGTTGCTGATCGGATCCACAACCACCACCGCCGGGCGATGGTCGTGAATCATCTTATGCATCCGCGCCAAGTGCATCTCAAGCCCATAATGAGACGGTCGCGAAGCATGCACACGCAGCAGTTCTTGATCAATCCACTTCTGGAGACCTAGCCCAATGGACTGCATGTTCCGCACCAGCTGGCCCTGAGATTCTTCGAAAGAGAAATACAGGCAGCGTTCGCCGCGCTCGCAGGCAGCCGAGGCAAAGTGCGCTGCCAGGCTTGTCTTGCCTGTCCCCGCCGTGCCTGACACCAGCACGCTGCTGCCGCGAAAAAACCCCTGACCTCCGAGCATGTCGTCCAGCGCCGGAACGCCTGATGAAATGCGTTCAGTAATGGCGGGATGGTCCAAATTTGCGGAAGTGATGGGTACCACCGAGATCCCGCTGTCATCAATCAGGAAGGGGAACTCATTGGTGCCATGGGCGGACCCTCGATATTTGACGATCCGCAGCCGCCGCGTGGAGACCTGATCGGTCACGCGATGATCCAGCAGGATCACGCAGTCTGAGACATATTCTTCCAGCCCGAACCGGGTCAAGGTCCCAGTGCCCCGCTCGCCTGTGATAACTGCGGTGACCCCCTTGTCCTTGAGCCAGCGGAAGAGTCGGCGAATCTCCGCACGGAGGATTCCTTTATTTGAAAGCCCGGCGAATAGGACCTCGATGGTGTCTAGCACCACGCGTTTGGCCTGGATGGAATCAATGGCATAGCCGAGCCGAACGAACAGTCCTTCGAGATCGTAGTCTCCCGTCTCTTCGATCTCACTCCGTTCGACGTGGACATGGTCAATGGCCAACTTCTTTTGCTCGATCAAGTCGTCCAAGTCGAAGCCGAGCGAACGCACGTTTTGGGTTAGCTCTTCGGCGTTCTCCTCAAAGGCCATCAGCACTCCTGGCTCGTCGTACTGAGTGGCCCCATGCACCAGGAACTCAGCCGCCAGCAACGTCTTGCCGCAGCCGGCACTACCACACACTAAGGTGGGGCGCCCTTGCGGCAAACCGCCCAAGGTGACCTCGTCCAAGCCTGAGATTCCGGTGGGTGCTTTAGGGAGCGATCCTTTCTTGACGTTTGGCATGGGCATATTGTCTCGCTGTGGCTGGCCGAATGAATTGTTCGTGGATGTTGTCCAGTGTCTTGCCTTTGGAAATCCGAGGTGAGTCTACCAAATCAACCTCAAATCTGGACTATGAAAAAAGCCGCAAACTCTTCCCACCACGTGGGATACGTGTTTCGATGACCTATGCGCCCGGGGTCATGTCCACGTCCCGATACTCGTCATCTTTTCGATCCGTGATGAACATACAGCCGGGGCTGTGCGTGACGGCCACCGGCAGACGCGCCGCCCGAAGTGCCAATTGCGGAGTCACGCCACAGGCCCAAAAGACAGGCACCTCGTCGTCTTGAATCGGCACGGCATCGCCGAAGTCAGGGCGGTCCATGCGGTCGATGCCGAGCGCCGCCGGGTCTCCAATATGGACAGGTGCTCCGTGCATGGCCTCGAACTGGCTGGTGATCGCCACCACTTGATCCACCTGATCTCGGCGGAACGGTCGCATGCTGACCACCATGGGACCAGCAAACTTGCCGGCTGGTTGACAGGCCAGCAGCGTGCGATACATCGGCACGTTGCAACCTGCCTCGAGATGGCGAACCGGCAAACCTGCCGACAGCAGGGCACTCTCAAACGTGAACGAACAACCCAACAAGAAGCCGACTGAGTCTTCGTTCCAGTGCGAAACCATGTCCGTGGATTGATTCTGTTGCGCTTCGCCATCGATGAAAATTCGATACCGGGGCAAATCCGTCCGCAGGTCTGCGCCCAACGCCATTTCGTCCGGTTGCGGACTGCCTGGCTCAGTCTGCGTCAACAGAGGGCAGGGTTTTGGATTTAGCCGGCAGAACTCCGCAAACATGGCTGCCTCGGCTTGCGGAATCACCACAAGATTGGCCTGAACGTACCCGGCGGCCATGCCTGAGGTGGGCCCGGTGAGCATGCAGGACCGGATCGCTTGACGGACCTCGCTGGCCGTGGCAGTTTTCCATTGCGACATCATGTCCGAAAAGGACTCGTCCATTACAACTTCCTCTGATCAACAACCCACCATCTGACGATGGCCAAACTGGAAGACAACGCCGGGAACCGCCGAATGGTCGTCAGGAGGAAGGAGGAGGGGGACCTCCCTGGCGGCGGCGATCGACAAACCGCTTTCCTTTGCCTTCGAAGCGAGGGAGTGATCCGAGTTCCACCGATTGCACCTCGACATTGAGCCCTAGCAGGACGCGTAGTTCGGCAGCCACGCGTTGCGGTTGACCGAGTCGGTCTTCGACTTCCACCTGCAACTGATCCATCTCGCCGCGCTTGAACGCCGTGAGTCGATACTCCACGATCTCGGGAAAACTTCGCAGGATCTGTTCGACCGAACTGGGGAAAATATTCACGCCACGAATGATCATCATATCATCCGTGCGCCCGAGTACGCCCCCTTCGAGCAGCACAAATCCAGTTTGCTCTCCATCGTCCCACTTGGGCCGGACCAGGTCTCCGGTCCGGTAGCGAATGACAGGACAGCCCACCCTGCCCAAGTTGGTGAGCACCAGTTCCATCACAGGCTCCTCTTCCCCCGGCGTCTCGCGGCCAAGGGGTACGAACTCTGGCAAGAACTCGGTCTCAATGATGCGAATGCCCCGGCCGGTTGGATCCTGATATCCCCAGGGGCCAACTTCCGTGGCACCGCTGTGATCGATGACTTGGGCCTGCCAACCTTGTTCCATTTTCTCTCGAATGGCCGGGATGGACCCACCAGGCTCGCCTGCCACAATGATGGCCCGAATCGGCAGTTTGCCGGCATGAATCCCGTGCTGATGGGCCACATCCAGCAGATGCAGGGCGTAGCTGGGCGTGCAAAACAGGGCGGTCGCCTGGGCCGTGCGAATCATTTCGAGTCGGGCCAGGGAACTCATCCCTCCCCCTGGCAAAGCCAGGCATCCCCTAGCCGTGACGGCTTCGAACGCGCTCCAGAAGCCAATGAACGGGCCGAACGAAAACGCCATCATCACGCGATCTGCGGCCGTTAGTTCAGCCGCGTCCAGCACGTACTGCCAGGTGTCGATCCACCACGCCCAATCCGCGGCGGTATCCAGTACCATCAGCGGCCGGCCTCGAGTCCCTGAGGTTTGATGGAACCGCACGTAGCGTTCAACCGGCCAGGTGAGTTGCCGCGTCGGTCGGGTTGGCGAATCAGGCAGAAGTTCGTCTTTGGCCGTCAGCGGCAATTGCGAAACCGCTGAGAGATCCGCCAGCGGTAGTTCCAACCCATCGAGCTTCTCACCATAGAACGGATGGTGCGGCAAGATTTGAGCCAACAACTCATTGAGCCGCGCCAACTGCATCTCTTGCAGTTGAGCCCGAGTTTGGCTGGCCAGGTTGCATCGCTGCTGGGTTGTGAGCGGTTCCATGCCTCAAGTATATGGGGGATGAGAACCACGGACCAGGAGCGTGGTAGTTTGCAGGTTCTACGCGGACCCTGCCTAATGTTTCACGTGAAACATCTCGAACGATCGCGCAGTTTGCAAAAAGGTGGATGGGGAGTGCTTCCTCGCCGACGCTTCGGGAGGATTTTCGAGCGAGCGTCGGAGAAGTAGACATCACGCTCCGTCGTGATGACAACCTGTGGCGTCTCGCGCGGACTTAGCTGCCTCGTTGGAACCGAAGCGTCCGCGAGGGTGGCACGGCAACCTGGTTGCCAGTGTTCTCGTCGGCCTTCGTTGGAACGCCGCTGACGTTACCGCAAGTTGAATGCGTCGGGGTCCAAAGATAGTCCAACCGTCCATACACTGGCAACAAGTTGCCAGTGCCACCCGCCGGGGTCGATAGGTACCAATCCACTGGTCGTGTTGCTGGCTTCTTGGGATGTCATCAAGAAGCGGTTACTTCTTGGCAACTCCCAATTCATCCAGCTTCTTGGCAACGTCGCTTCCATGGGTGACGGTCTTCACGGCCTTATCGATAGCCAAGATTTTGCCGTCCGAGCCAATGTAGAAGGTCCAGCGTGAGGCATTGGTTTTTCCGGGAGTAAGCACACCGTAGGCTTTTGCGACGGTGCGCTCCGGATCGCTCAAGATGGGGTAGTCCAGCATCAAGTCTTTGGCGAACGCGGTATTGAGGTCCACGGTATCGCAACTTGCTGTGAAGTACGCAACTTTGTACTCCTGCATCGCCTTCCCGTTCTCACGGAAAGAGATGCACTCTTTTGTGCATCCACCGGTAAACGCTTTGGGGAACCAGGCAACCACAACCGCCTTCTCCCCGGCGAAATCCTTCAGGCTATAGGTTTTGCCATCGGATCCTTTGAGCGTAAATTCCGGAGCTTTATCGCCGACTGCAGGTCCCTCTGCCACAACCGGAGCATTCCAGCTGAGCAGTCCGAGCAAGGCGAGACAAAACAAGGGGGTCTTCATCTGACGATCTCCTGGGCGCACCAAATTGCATGGAAAATTAAACGTTACCACGCACTAATTTCACGCCCCCGGCTAAGAATGTCAACGTAATTCCTGACATCACTCAGCAGGCTCTTCGCCTTCAGGTTTTTCTGGGGGTGGTTTGTAGTTGGGATCCGGATGACCAAATTTGTTGATCAACTTATCCAGTTCAATAATCACGGTCGGCTCACGATCTTGGCTCCGAGCCTTATTCACGCCGACCCGGATCCTATGTAGGGTAACCGGGTCGGCGGTTTCTTCTTCGATCTGCAGGAGAGCCACACCCGCCCAACGACGAATGTCCTTCTCAGGATCCTCTACGAGGAGTTTGATGATCGGGACAATCGTCTCTTTGGGCAGTGTTGAACTGGCAGCGAAATGACCAACCGCTTTTCGCCTGACTGCACTGTCACTACTTGAAAGTTCCTCCAAACGAATCTGATTCAACGGTTTCTTTTCGGAACATCCAGCCAGCACAACCAACAGCAGGCAGGCAATGTACAAGTTGCGAATGGTCAAGCCTCCCAGAATCAAAAGGTGCTATTGGAATGAGGCAGCGCCACCGTCATCGGGTAGCAACAAGTGGTCCCAGGCTTTCATGGCACTACTGGTTGGATCCCAAGTGAGTGCCGTTGAAGCAACATCGTCAGGATCACTGGATTCCAACCTGGAGATGCCGTAGCTGATGTCCTGAACGCTGCCATCTGCCATGGCCACCACCAGGTTGTCACCATGCAACGCCTGGACTCGCCAGTTATTGCAGTTTTGATCGCCTGTGGCTCGCTGGAACATGTAGGTGTTCTGTCGGGCAAACCAGTCGATACCAAAGGTGTGCAACGGGGCATCGCGTGCGGTCGAAGCGGGATTACCACCCGTCCAATTCGCGAAACGCTTGCCAAGGTTTCCGAAGGAGTCACAAATGGCTTGCGATTCTGCAAACAAAATGGTGCTACTCAGGCCATCCGTGATACGACCGAAGGTGCGCGGAGTTTGCATCACCTTGTACATGTTGGGATAGTCACCAATCGCCAAGTCACCAACGGTGAACACATGGAAGTTCGCCTGATAGCTACTGAGTGCCCACAATTTGCCGTGCTGGAACAAGTCAGAGTCTTGACCAGTTGGGTCGCTGCGACACTTCATGAAATCGTAGATCGAGGAACTATAGTAATCAAAACCGTTGATGTTGGTGGTCGAGGTCGTTACCGCAGGCACGGCCGGCACAGCGTAAGCAGTGCAGGTGACCGCTGGAGTCGAGCAGGTGGTGGTTGAGGTTGTTCCGGCGGTTGTCGTATCGAACCCGTGCCCATTGAAATCCTGGTTGATACCAATGGTGACCGGAGTCGTGGTCGTGGTGCATCCGCTGGCGGGCGATGTGGGGCCACTGCCGCCGTTCGAGTACGCGGTGCAAGGTCCCGAAGCAGGAACGCCAGGGGTGATAACGGTCACCGTCCTAAGCCGTCCATGAACTCCACCACCCAGGTTGTGTATGGACTGGAACGCAGATTGCAGTTCCATGTAGGGCATCAAGTGGACAAACCAACTCCCGTACATCGCGTAGCCGCTGGCACCCACAATCGGGAGGCCATTCGGACCAGTAATCTGATAGTCCGCGTTGGTATCCCCGTCAGACTGCCGTCGATGGGCGCTGTGAGGACTCAACGCGCTACCATTGCGAGTGACCACAGCGTTGGGCGGAAAGAGCCCCCAGTAGGTGGGCATCATGCCTTCGCGGTCGTGGAAGTTGTGGACCGCAAGCGCTAAGTTCTTGAGGTTGTTCTTACAATGCGTTCGGCGCGCCGAGTTGCGGGCTGCCTGAACTGCCGGTAGCAAGATCGCTACCAAAATGCCAATGACAGCAATGACGACTAACAGTTCCACTAACGTGAAACCTAATCGCCGACGAGTAGAGAGTTTCATAACATCCTCCGGTGCGCAAGAGCTTGCGCGGTGAACACCTGCGACCCCTGTAGACATGACTCAATTGCCAATCAACCCCCCTACAAAGTTGTCGTTTGAGACGGAGATCGGCAGCCTTACTCAAGAGTTGTGTTATATGGACTGAAATGGGGAGTGTCAAGGTTTTTGCAAAACTGAAAAAATAAAGCTTGAAACCACGCCCCAACCAAACGGTCTGTCTTTGTTTCGGACGAATAATCACCGAACCCTTGATTGTTTCTACACTTTCAAGCGGTCCAATTCGCTCGATGACCCGTAGTGTGGGCTTCGTGCCCTGCTTTCCCCCGGAAACCTTCGCCTACTCTTCCTATTTTGCGCAAAAATTCAGCCGCTGGCTAGCTCTTTCGAGACGCCGTCGAAGATGCGGTGCATGGCCGCGAAGTAATCTTGAGCCTCGTCGGCTGGCATCACCAAGGGAGGGCTGACTCGAATGACGGTGCCTGCGAGAGGGCCAAGCAGGTGAATCGCTTTGCCGCTGGTATCCCCCAGGTAGCAAGCTTCCACGCAGCGTTGGGCAACCTGGGCTGCCGAGTGATTTCCGACTGCTGCACACTCAACCCCCCACACGGTCCCTTCGCCACGGATGTTTGCGATGCAGTCCAGCGTCGAGAGTTTGACGAGTGAATCTTCGATGATCTGCGCCAGGACTCTCCCTTGTGCCAGCACGTCCTGTTGTTCGAATTCGTCAAGTGTCGCTAGCACCGCAGCCGAGGCCAACGGGTTGGCACTCCAGGTGTCGGAACCTTCGCCAAACTGCATGCTGCCAAAGATCTCGGCGCGTCCACACGCGGCGCTGACGGCAATGCCGTTGGCCATGCCTTTGCCGAGAACCACAATGTCCGGCTCAACACCGTAGTGCGTGAAGGCGTACATCTCGCCGGTGCGTCCAAAATTCGCTTGCACTTCATCCAGAATAAAGATGAGTCCGTTTTCTTTGCAGAAGTTGGCCAGCATTTGCATGTACTCACGTTGTGGATGGAACGACCCACCACCGCCCAAGTACGGTTCGGTAATCAAGCAGCAAAGCCGGTCTCCCAGTTCCTCCTTGAGTGCGGCAAGTTCGGCTTCGTAGGGAGCCAAATCCAGCGGCTGACGGCGGCGTTCCAAGTTCAGGCATTCTTGCATGGGGAACGACAGGAACCGCACGCGCGGGTCGCGGTCGTGGTCGGACTCGCTGCCAGTGACCGCGCCGGCCAGCCCTTTCTTTCCATGAAAACCATGCCGTGTGGCGAGAATGATGTCCGCTTCGGGCCGGTGGTCCAGGCAGGCCCAAAGAGCTTTCTGAATCGCTTCGCTGCCGCTGGCCGCCCACATCACCTGTTCGCAGCAAGCCCCACCAGGCTGCGATTGCAAACTGGCGATCAATCGCCGACAGGCTTCGGCTTCCACTTCGGTCAGGGCGTTGTAGGCCGTGAGCGGAACGGCGGGGACAAACTGAGCGTCTCCGCTGGCCAGTTGATCAAGCCCCATATAGCTGATCACTCTTCGCCACCAACTGGCAGGGTTATGCCCTAGGTTGGCCACGAGCACGCCGGAGGAGAAGTCGGCCAGCGTTCGACCCTCAGGTGTGACGTGATAACAGCCAGCGCTCTTGCTGAGCACGGCCAGGCTGGGCGTGAACGTTCGTAGGCAATGCGGTTCCAAGGCCGCAATCTGGCGGCGTACTTCGTTCGAGCGTTCTTCGCCGCGGTGCTGGATCGGGGCTGGTGTGGTTTCGGTTGCTTGTGCCATGGGTTGAATATGCCTTGATTGAAGAATGAATGGATGGAAGGAATGCTGGAGATTGCGGCCGCTGCAGCAACTCGGCACATCGCTCGGAGTTCAGCTACCGTTGACTCGACCAGAGTACAGCACCTCAGGCTCTGCTTTTCCTGGGGCGAAGAGTACCAGTCCGCCGGCCGGGTGGTCCACTTCGACCAGGCAATTGGGAGTTCCCTGGGCGTGACGAAGCAGAATGGCCTCCATGGCCTCGACAGCGGCCACCACCTGACGGTCCGCGGAAACATCGTTGTAGGCAAGCCCTCGGGCTGCGGCGAGTCGGGCGTCGCGCTCCTTGGCCGGTCCACCAAACTCCAAGGTTGCCACTTCCTTGGCAAACCGCTCGAGCACCTCGATGCCATACCCTCGCTGAGATCGCTCCCCCCAAGGTTCGACAAAGGTCCCGTTGTAGTGGTTGTTCATAAAGACCTTCTTTTCGAAGGGGGTTTGGCCTTCGATCGTGCATTCCACGCCTCGTTTGCGACTGTGGCCGTTCCAGACTCCGTTGTCGAATCGGAACTGCACTTCCTGTTCGACATAGCCGGGGAAATTGTCCGGCGTGACCCAACTGGTATGGATATCGAACGCGGCCTCGCGTCCATCTTCGTACTCGTAAATCATCCGCAGTTGGGTAGAGTCCCAGGTGTCACCGTCGGCGGGGCCGACGATCCCGCGTTGACCGCTGCAGGCGAGGCTCTTCAGCCGGCCGCCGAAGGTGTAGTCAATCAACTTGATGTAGTGCACTGCCACGTAGGTGCCGGGATTCCGGCCTCGAATCCACTCGGAGAACTGCGAACCGGAGATCAGCTTCGGCTCCAGCAGCGTGCAGTAGCCTGTGTTGACGTGCGAAAAATCGCCATCGGCCACCAGGGTGCGCAGCTTCTTGTGATCAGGATCCAGCAGTTTGTGGTAGACGATCTTGGCGAGCACCCCTTGCTGTTTGGCAATTTGTTCGAGTTCGTCGAGTTCGGCCAGCGAGAGGACCGATGGCTTTTCGACAAGCAAGTGTTTGCCAGCCTGAAGTACGGCTTTTGCTGCTTCGAAGTGGCGATCGTCCGGTGTGGCAACACAGACGAAGTCCACGTCTTGATCGAGAAGTTGCCCTACGGAGTTGGGCTCGGCGTAGCTCTTGAAGTTGCCAAGCTTTGCTCCGGCCGAGTCTTGATACGCTTTTGCCCGACTGCCGGTCCGGCTGGCCACGGCGACCAGGTCGACTTCGCAGATGCCAAACTCCCGGCTAAACAGCGGCGTCTGCCGCACGTTCTCGAAGAAGGGACGGTAGGTCTCGTCAAAGATCATGCCCATCCCGACCATGCCGGCGGCGAGACGGTGCTGGGGAAGTTCGCTCATCAATCTACCGTTGCTTTCTAGGAGGCTAATCTCAAATGAGTTGGGTCGGCTGTGCTGACCGCTGTGTTCGTTCAGAAAATACAAGCCAACCGTCCGCATTGCGGACCGTACTTGCACTCTAATGAATGGGGCTTGGCGAACCATTCCTCTCAACGTTGGTATCGTAACGCCGCATCGAAGAAGTGGCCACGGCCGGAAATGGGAATTGGTCAGACCATTCTGGCGATCGCCGGGTCCCTCTCGCCGTCAGGTAGGTGCTGCATCAGTTCTTAGGTGCCAACTCGCTTAGCCTGACACGTTGCTGGAGGACCACGCCCCCCTGTTCGTCATGCACCCGGAGACGCACGACCGGGTCTGCTTGTTCCCAGTCCAGGCTGATGCTGCCAAAGTTGGTATCAAAGTAGGTCAAGCCAACGCGGTGGGAGTTGATCTCATTCGCGAATCGAGTACCAGCTTGGGTGAAGTTGCCACTGGGGGCGTTCAGACTGCTACTGGTAACATCGTAGAGCGGATAGCCGACCCCAAGCGGGTCGTCCGCAGTCAGGCAGCTGATTTCGGCGAGATGGCGATCACCACTGAGCAGCACCACGCCGGATGCTTTGGTCTGGCGAATCAGGGCGAACAGGCGAGCTCGTTCGTGGGGGAAATTCTCCCATTTCTCAAACCCTTGTTCGGTGGCAATCACTTGGATGCTCGAACCGATCACGCGCAGTTCGGCCGGTACTTTCAGTTGCTCGCGGAGCCAACGCCATTGGGCTTCGCCTAACACCGTGGCTGCTGGATCCTGGTTGGGGACGTAGATCCCGCGGATTCCTTCGCCAGGCTCGGCGTCAGGCGTGCCGCGCTTGAGAGGGCTGCGGAAATATCGGGTATCCAGCAGAATGACCTGAACGCGCTTGCCAGCCGGCCCAAACACTTGCGACGAGTACACTCCTGCACGGCGGCGGCGGGGGTCGTCATCGGCCGCTTCGAAGAAGTCCAAAAACAGTTGCTGCGAGGCCTGCCGTTGGGGGAACTCCGCCCCACCGTCGTTCGCGCCATAGTCGTGATCGTCCCACGTTGCCAGAATGGGACAGGCGTCCTTGAGCTTGCGATAGCCTGGCTGTTTTCCCAATAGTTCGTACTTGGCACGCAGCACGCTGATGTCTTGACTGTCACCGTAGATATTGTCTCCCAGCAACACAAACATTGCCGGCTGCGTGGCAACCACCGCTTCCCAAATAGGCTGCGGATTGTTCTGCCGCGCACAAGAGCCAAAAGCAAACTGCGAGACCAACGTCTCGCCAGCCTGAGCCAAGCTTGCCGCCAGGGTGAACATGACGATCGACAAAACCACGGGCTTCATGAAAGGAGTTCCTGGTGAGGTTGGCTGCCGGAGCCTTACCGCGCTGGTAGGCAACTGGGGAAAGAAGGGAGTATCTTCGCATGCCGCCGAGGCGATTTCCATGAAATGCGTGCGAGATACCCTGGGAAGCAACTTCTTGGCTTCTTGGCCTGCGACGGACTCAAGCAAGGGGCCATCGGTTACAATTCTGGTTTGCGCAATGTGATTTCGAGAAGACACCTCTCGGACCAGGGGACGAACGGACTAATGGACGACAGCGGGCATCAGGAAACAAGCGATTCGCCAGAGACTTTGCCACCAGGCGAAGCGGCGGATGCTGGCCTGTCTGCTTGTCCGTCGAACAACAAGAACCTCACCGAAGCCCAAATTGCGCAGCAGCGAGCGTTGCTGGCAGCGGACCTGCTGGAGATTGAGCAGCAGTTGGCAGCCGCCCGCCGCAATCGTTTGCTTGACCCTCGACTCACGGCCGAGCGATTTTCTCAACTCGAGCAAAGCGTCCTCCGAACCACTCAGGCCGTGGCACAACTGGAGCCTGAGTTGGCCGGTCTCGGACGCCCGGTGATGACCGAAGCGGTGGCCTGGCGAGATGACCTCAAGCGTCTCGAACTCAGCGAAGCCGCAGATGCCGTTGACGATTTGCTCACCGACTTGGCCCAAGACGAAGCCCAGGCACACCACGAGGTTGCCAATTCCATTCTGGCGGATCCTTCTGCTGATCGCTGTTTCTCCGCACTGATGCAACTCTCAGCACTCGAGTGGGAATTGCTGGATGGGGTCTCGCGTGAGAGCCAGCCAGACCTGAACGTCACCCGCGAACAACTTTGTGCCGCAATGCTCAGGTCTTTGAAAGACCATCCAGACAAGGTTACTGAGGAAGTGCGCGAGCAGTGGAAAGAGGAACTCACGAATCGGGCATCGGTGGTGCTGACTTCCCTGGACGACACGCCTCCTGCGGACGCTGCGCGACGGCTGAAAGTCGCCATCGAAGACCTCTCCTGGCATAGCCAAGAGGTCGAAACCCGCGGGCCCCGGCATCGAGCGATTCGCCGCAGCCTGTGGCGTCTGCGGAGCGAATGGCAGGAGCGGGTGTTGCAAGCCAGGATGGAGCGGCGCTTCGGCAGGTCTGCGGTTGCCTGGCTCGAACGCGTGGTGCTGGTGCTGATTGTCGTGGTGTTCGTTCTCCTCCTGCTGGAACTGTTTCTGGATCTTTCGCCGGTCGCGTTGTTCTGGATGGAAGCGATTGACGTCGCGGCGTGCAGTGTGTTCTTGGCAGAGTTTGCCATCAAGATCACACTGGCCCCGCTGCGCGGAAGATGGTTCCTACGGCATCTGTTTGTGGACCTGATTCCTTCGATTCCCTTTGGGCTGATTCTGGGAGCAGGCACGGTTGATCCGGTGCGCGCTGCGCGACTCGCCCGACTGTTGCGACTCCCCCGGCTGACCCGTTACGTCCGGTTGATTCGGCCGTTGGTGCGGATGCTCAGAGCGTTTGGTTTCTTGGCACGTGGTCTTGATCGGACCATGCGCCGCTATGGATCCCTGCTCAATCGGGATATCGTGTTGTATCCCACTCCTGCCGAGCGTCGCCGGGCCGAGGCCGAAGTGGTGAGTTTGACGCGTCGTGCGAGGCGTCTGAACGGTCAGGTTTGCGAAGCGTGGAACGAACTGCTGGGGCGCTCCACGGATGAGGTGCGCAGTAGCGTTGCGCTGGCCCGCATCGAGTCGCTGCGGCAAGGCCGGCAGTCTGGTGTCACCACCAGTCGCGAATCGTTGGCCCAGCCCAACGGTTCGGCCCGAGAGATACCTGCCGAGGCATTGTTGCGGCGTTTGGCGGCGGTGACTCCGCAGGATTTGGAAAGCACACTGAACCAGGACCTGGTGTCCCGAATTGGCAGATTCGTCCGAGTTTGCGCCCGTCCGCCAGTCTGCTGGCTCCCGATCGTTCACCGCTTTGCGCCGCGCATCACCGGGCAAATGCGCGATGCCGAGGTGGCGGCCGCAGGTGCCCGCTCGTTGGCCACGGGGCTCAAGCGGACCCTCGACCGTTGGCTCTGGACGGCCGACTTGTATGGTACGGTGACTCCGTCACAGTTTGTCGATCGCCTCGGCTCGATGATGGTGCTCAGTTCGTTTCGCCCCACCTATCGGCTGGCGCTCGCCGGCGGATTTCTGGTACTGACGGAACTGCTGCTTCAGCTCACGCAATTCGAGGCGCTCACGGGACTCAAGAACTTTCTCAACCGGTTCGTCGGTCCGACCGTGCTGATGTTGGGCAGCGTTTGCTGTGTGGTCTTTTTGCTCGGTTGGTGGTTGAAACGCCTGGCTCGCGAAGCCACGCATTTCTACGAACGTTCTGCCCGAGCGCAGTTCCTCTCGCTGACCGAAGTGTTCCGCAGTCGGCACATTGACCGCGACGCCGAGATTCTCCATCACCGCGTGATGCGGCATGAGTGGCGGTTGCAACATGACGCGCCGCAAGATGCCAGCGAGCAAATTGAGATCTTCCAGCAGCGGCTAGGGCACTCGTTGATGGGGAGTGCCATCGACCCGGCAGACTCGCGTTCGTTCGACTTGATTGATCGGACCGTGATCCTGTACCGCGATTCGCTCGATGGGTCCATGTTTGCCGAGTCGGATATTCGTACCACCAGTCAGTTGTTGGGAAATCCGGCCATCCAGCAGGTGCTGACCGCATCGGGGCGGGTGAATCGCAAAGAGTTGCGGGCTTTGCGAACGCTCGACCTGCGCCGGCAGAACTCCATGATTGGGGGGCCGTACCTGTGGTTCAACTTTATCTCCAGGGCGGTCATGCATTCGGTCGCCTGCCTGTTGGTGGAATACAACCGGCTGGCAATCCCGCTCGAAGATTTGCCGACCGTTGCATCGCAGGAACTTGCCCGCTATCAAGCATGGCTGGCCAGCGAGAACTTGCCACTGCGGACCGACGTGCCGGATGTGGCCAGCTACACGACCACATCCTTCACCACGTTGCATTTTTTAGACACTGCCCCGCACCGCGATCAATACGTGCTGGAGCGTTTCGGGCCCCAGGTGTTGGCCAGACTTCAGCGTGACCGGAGCCTGCTGGTTCGCCGGATCTTCGGCATGTACCCACTGCATCAACTGGCCAAACAGCGGCGCGTGCTCAACCTGCGAACCTTGTACGAAACCCGCCTGGCTGGAGGCCGCGCGCTGCTGTTGCCACTGTACGCCGTGGCCTACATGTTTTGGGGAGTTGGCAAGCTCTTTGTGTGGCTGCGCTACGCCGTGCGTGAGATTCGCTATCCAGAACTTCGCATGCTTCGAATTGACGCCGCGGAAGCGGACTTTGGCACGGCTGTCCGCAAGATCGACCGGATGCGCGGCCCGGTGGTCGATGCCACCATGCGGCTGCGGATGCGCATCGATCCGCAATACCTCGGTGTCCCCATCCCAGGAGATCCGCTCATTCCCCACGCGGATGTGGATGAGGACTTGCGGTTCTTGGATCCTGAACCGTTGGAAATTGAGTACGTGGAAGCCCAGCGGCGACGCGCTCAAATAGATATGCAGCGTCTCGAGCAGCTGATCGCCGATGGCATGCTCGATCGGATTGCCGAGCGATTGCAGCTTCCACCAGAATCTCTGCGTAGCGGTCCACGAATGCGAGCGGCGGCCGTTGCCTACCTGGCCGACTACCGCGAGGTACGGCGTTTGCTATCCGGAGCGAAGATTCTGGACGAAGTTTACCATGCCGCCACTCCGGCGGATGAAGGTCCCCCGCCCTCGCCCCCATTGGCGATTGCGGCGGATGTTCAAAAAATACTGGAAGTCGCACGGCCTGCCCGGCAATGATGCCAAACGGGCTGCCTGGTTGGCCACCGTCCAAAACCTGGACGGCGTGGCACATGCCTTGGACGCCTGGTACCGGCACGGGGACCGAGCCAGCGAACTTGGCGAGCAGCGTCTCGCCGACTTGCTAAGGCACCCCACTCGGATCAGCGAACAACTCGTGACGCTCCGCACCGTGCAAACACTCGCACTGCTCGACGTCCTTAATTATCGCACGCACGTTTATCAATTGGGCAACTACGCCGAGACCGAACCACCTGGCGCACTGCTATATTGGAGCGTTGGTCAGCGAGCCGGAGAGTAGCGGTTGGCCGCAGCTACGCAACTTTCTATGAAAGCTCCCTCATGTATGTGCATTTCAAGACTGCACGAGATGCAATCAAGGCTTGGCAAAAGCCTGCACACGGCGCTGACTCTCGGTAGAATGCTGGCGAAAGTAAGGGACCGTCATTCTACCGCCGATCAGCGCGCGTTCAGCCCCGCTGCTACTTGCGATCAAGGACTACCATGAAGCTCGCGTTCAGTTCCAATGCCTATTTGAACCATTCCATCGAATCCACCATCGCCAAGATTGCCGGATGCGGATACTCGGGCATCGAGGTGCTGGCGGATGTGCCGCATGCCTGGCCTGCCGGTCTGCTCGAAGAACGCAAGCAGTCGATTCGCGAGACTCTGGCCGAGCACAACCTGCAGATTTCGAACATCAACGCCTTCATGATGAATGCGATTGCCGATCCTCGGCAGCCGTACTGGCACCCCTCGTGGATTGAAGAACCCCGGTATCGGGCAATCCGCCGCGAGCATACCATCCGTTCGCTGCGGTTGGCCAAGGAGATTGGCGCCCCCAACGTCACCACCGAACCAGGCGGGCCGCTCGAAGCAGGGCAAACCTGGGATCAGGCGGCCGCGATCTTTTACGAAGAGCTGATGCCCTGCATTGAAGAAGCCGAACGACTGGAAGTTCCGCTGCTGATCGAACCTGAGCCAGAACTCTTGATCGAGAAGTTCGACGAGTACTTGAAGTTCATGGAGCGGGTGGACTCACCTTGGGTGGGTCTCAACTTTGACATTGGGCATGCCTACTGCGTCAGCGAAGATCCGCAAGACTGGGTTGCCGCCATGGCACCCCATACCCGGCACTACCACTTTGAGGACATTGCGGCCAGTCGGGTGCATCAACACTTGATTCCCGGCCGCGGTGCCATTTACTTCAAGGCCACGCTCGCAGCCATCGCCGCCACCGGCTACGACGGCTGGATCACCGTGGAGTTGTATCCCTACATCGACGAACCTGACGAAGCGGCCCGGCAAGCCTACGACTACTTGTCCGGACTGTTCGAAGAATTGGGAATCCCGCTGGAGAGCCCATAGCGGTTGGATATCACGTTACGTGCGGAGTGACTTCCACGGTTCTTCCTCACTGACGTCTACCAGCGGCGGACCGTCAATTTTGGCAGGCGAGAGAATGGCCAACAGGCTGAGTGTCTCAGACCCGGCGTTGTAGCTCCCATGCACCATGTCCATGGGAATGTGAGCCACGTCACCCGGCCCTAGCATCCGCTGCTCGCGGTCGACCCACTGCTCGCACTGGCCACTGAGCACATAGATCACCTCTTCCATTTCAGGATGCCGATGGAAGGCGTGTCCCTGGCCAGGCGGAATGTGGACTCGAACCAAGAGCAACTTCTCGGCTTCCACCAGGTCTGGCCGGATGAGCCAATCATGGGGTCCCCAGGGGAGTTGCTCCACCACCATGTTGTCGTCCGTCACAAAACGCGAAAGGTCCATCAGAGGCCAGCCTTGAGGGAAGGAATTGCATGTTTTGCAGATGAACTCGTTGAAATCGAGTCAAGTTCTGACCGTCGCTATCTGTTGCTACTTGGATTCTTTCAGCTTGGCAATCAAGAAAGCGGCAATGTCAGCGTACTGCACGTCGGGGGCTCCGGCATACACCAGATGGCATTCCACATCGGTCGCCTGGCATTTCTCTTGCAGACCAACTCCAAAATTGGCCGAGTGCGTGGGGTCCTTCTGCTCTTTGCCCATCTCTGGCGGCAAGCGGTAGTAAAGGCCAACCGGCGGGTCGTCGCTGGTGACCAGTTCGTAAGGAGAATACTCTTTGATCCAAGGCATGATCTTCTCCCGGTTGGCCAGAAAGACCTCAAACCTGGATAGCTCCTGCTTGGTGTCCGGATTGAAACCGAACGCGTGGCCGCCGTACGTGCTGTTCGGCATCCACTCTTTCATCTGCTTGGGATCCAGGCTGGTCTGAGCTCCACCGACGGCGGCACACAACAGGCGAGTCGACTCTCGGGCGACAGGGTCGCTACTCTCCGGATCTGCCAGATCATCGTGAAACGCCAGCCATAGGCTCGAACAGGCTCCGGCCGAACCGCCGGTGGCCCCAATCCGGGTTTTGTCAATGTTCCACTCTTTGGCCTTACTGCGGACAAATTGCAACGCCCTGGCCGCATCGTGCAGCGGACCTTGGACGGGCGGGACAATGCCATCTTTGGTGGCCTCGTGGATGAAGCGATACTCCACCGCGACCACCGAAATCCCATGTTCCAGATACGGGGCCGGATTGACGCCGTTCTTACTGCCTGCCACCCAGCCACCGCCATGGATGTACAAGACCACCGGAGTCGGAGTGTCAGACTCCGCTTTGTAGAAATCGATCACCTGCTTCGGATGATTGCCGTAGGAGACGTTGGCCTCGGTAGGGGAGGTCTTGTCCACAGCAGCCAGCGTACTGACCGCCAACAACGCCACAATGGACAACGTCCAAACAACGCGGTACACCGAAGACTTCATAGGGAGAACCTGATCGGGCGGGGAATCTTGGGGGGAGTTTGTGGGAAGTACGCCAGCGGAATTCTTCCATCCTCGTTGGCTACGCCATTGTGACTTCAGCAGGCGTTTCCTTCAACCGCGATTATCCTCCCAACTGGGGGAATGTACCTACCCGCCCCAGCTTGACGCGACACAGCAGCACGGCATGGCCGGGCGTTGTTGGCCTCGAAACGGTTCCACTTTCATTGGAACTCCAGCTTGAGATACAGGGTCTCGCAGCTTCCTCGATTGATGTTTGATGATCAATATCTTGCCAACGGCACGGCGGCTGTTTAGCATGATGGATGCTGTTGCCGACTTGTTACTTTCTCTTAGGATCGATCGCTATGGCATCCTACAAAACGTCCGCTCTTCAATGCTGTCTGGTGGTTGGGTTGTGTGTCTCGACCGCGAGTTTTGCCAAAGCTCAGCAGCGGATCTTCGGCAGTGCCGTCGAGTTCTCGCGTGCGGCCCAAGTCGAGCAGTTACCGATTGGGCAAAGCGTCCCAGGCGCCACGCCGATTCGGTTCCAACAGTCGGCAGACGCCCCGGCAGAGAACGTTTTGCCGTCTGACGAGGGGCTGCTGCCTGGGATGGCGGCCGGTGCGGCTGGTGCCGCGGAAGACTTTGATGCCAACCTCCCTCAAGCCAACGTGCCGATGGGGGCTTACCGCTATCCTTACTCTCCGTGGTACACCTACTATTACCGGCCCTACTATGCCAGGCCCTGGGGTAATTATGGGTATCCGTACTACACGTACGGTTATCAATACGGTTACCCCAGCTATTCTCCCTACACGTACTACAGTGGGTATTGGCCCTACTACAACGCCCCGGCCTGGGGAACGTATTATCGCTGGCCGGTCACCTACGGCTGGGGGTACGGTTGGGGAGTTCCCGCCTCCTACAACGGTTGCTACTACTGGTAAACGGAAATCGTTACCAGGACTCATCCTCTGATTCGCGAGTCGTCCTGCTGCGTATCGTATGCTTGCCTGAATGGGGCAATCTATGTCGTTGGCAGGTTGGGACCGCTTGCGGCGTGCAGTGCACATCAGCGGAGAGTTTGAAACGTGGTTGCCGTAGTCCTTCTCGTCGGTATCACGAATCTATGCTTGGGTTTTGCGCTCGCGGTCTATCTCCCCCAGTTCTTGCCGAACACAGAAAACTTTCCGGCAGAACCGCTTCAACCAAACCCCAGCTCTCCGGACACCGCCCGTCTGGAGTCGCCTCCTGGCCAAGACAACCCATCAGGCACATCCACGCCTGGCAGTGTTAACCACGACTTGCCGGACGAATGGCAAAAGATTCTCGGGGGAGCAATCGAGGCCAAGAGTTTCGTCGAAGCCTCGGTTCACGTGCTGCGTCTGGAAGTAGGCCGATATCGCGATGTCTTGATGAGCGTGGAGCAAACCACGCGAGACAGTTGTCAACTCGGAGATCGAGCAGGTCTGGCAGACTGTCTCGTTACGCTGCAGCAAGCGAATACCGACTGGCTGCAGCGACAAGACGAAGCCGCCGGTTACCTCAGAGAGCAGAACGCTAGCCTGGGTGCGTTTACCGAGGTTGGCCAGCGGCTCGAAGAGGTGCTGCGTGATCAACGCGAGCAAATCCATGCGTCCCTGACGCTGCCTGAGGCTGCCGACTTTGATACAGATTTTGGCGGCAACTGCGATCGCTTGATCGACCAGATCTCCGCGCTCATTCACCATTGCCACGTCTTGCGAGATCGCATGCACGAGGCTCTGCTGGCAATCGCCAAGAGCGAAGGAAGTTTGCCGAGCTTGGATCCGGCATTGCAGGTCGAACCTGGTTGCCAGGCGTACAACCGAACCGGATTCGAGGCGCTGTGCGAACGTTGGTGGGAGGACGATCCGCAACGACAACGGCAATTGGCGGTGCTGGTCGTCAATATCGACCGCTTCGCCTTCATCAACCGCGTGTATGGGACGCATGCCGGAGACCGCATGCTGGCCGCTTTCGCCGTCCTGTTCGGTGAGTGCCTTCGCCAGGGCCGCGGCTACGATCATGTTGCGCGAACCAGCGGAGACACATTCGTCGCGTTCCTGGGAGACACCGGACCACGCGGTGCCATGAGTGCCATCGAACGGATCCGTCAAACCATTGAGAACTCCAGTTTCTTGCTGGGCAGCGAAGACATCTGCCTAACGCTCCGAGCGAGTGTTGTCGAAGTGACTGCCGAGGATACGGTCGCCAGCATTTTGGACCGAGGCAGTATTGGCCTGGCTGCCGCCAAGAGCAAAGGGGGGAACTGCACCGTTGCCATCGAGGCGGATGGTCAGATTGTGGAGGTGACCCCTCCCACGTTCAAGGTCCGGCCACAAGCGATTCGCGTGGAAGGGAAAGAGACGTAGGCCAGGCCGGTTCAGCATCAACGTTGCCCGGTGATGACCTCCCACCAGTGCATGGCCCCCGTGACAAGCAAGGAAAGCACCACGAACGCAAAGACTCCGCAGCCGACAAGCCAGGCACGGTCGTTTCGCCATTGCTTGCGTCTTCGCTCGGAGATCGTCAGCGGGTCCTCTGGCAGTGCGTTGATTCGTTGAACCGCCCCGAGAACGTAGTCGGTTTTTGAGTCCGCAATCTGGCGATGCTTGAGAGCGCTCGGTTCGGCTCGGCAGTCATCCTCCGGGATCTTGGCGATCGCTGCGCGAATACACGCCACGGCAAAGCAAAGCAACGCCTCACGGGTTCCGGTGAGCCAGAGAAACGGGTTGGTAGCAAAGAGGTGAGACGTCGCCTGGTTGATGTCGAGCGATGATTCGAGTCGCGTCGCAACCTCACGAAGTTCGCTGTCGTCCATCGGACCTCCTTCAAATCAAGGGACAGTTCAAGCCAGCTTGAACTTCCGCGATGCGCCAAACCGACGGTGTCAGACTGGCAACATCGCTAGCAGCAACCACAGCAAGTTCACAAACCTGCTAGCAAAAACTTGACGCGGGGTTTCGGGCACGGTAAGCCTACCATTACCTAGCGGGGGTAGAACAGTGAGTTCTTCTCTGCAGGGGGCGAATGGCTGTTTGGTTCTTTGAACAACAACCGGCGATTCGTCCGGGGAGGCGGCATCGCCGTCGTTGGTAGAAGGCACGGAATAACAACGATCTTCATGACTGCGAGGACTCATCGACACACGGCAACAACGCCGCCGCCGTCGCGAAGCAAGCGCACGCTCGCGCAGCGCTCTCTGGCCGGTCGACGCGTACACTTGTAACCTGGGCTTTGGGGGTCCTGGAACTCTCGCTAAAACTACACCTACAGCGGTGGCAGCTCCACCTTGATTCCAAGTACGCTGTGCTCCGTAATCCCCATTCCCCGCACGTATAATCTTGGCTGTCGCGTCGAGTCGTGACGAGCAGAACGTGATGTAGGTCTGGACGCGTTAGAGTCGTTGGTCTCGTCCTGCCGCAGTTTGCGAAGTTGTTCTATCTGATGGTAGCTACCTCGGCTGTGTGGCAATCTGCTTTCCTTTTGGTTGGGCGTTTAGTCCCACTATTCGCTCATATTTTTTTTCGTTTCCGAGGAGTGCAGAAATGCCACAAGGAAAAATCAAGAAGCTCGTTTCGGACAAGGGGTTTGGGTTCATCCAGGGTGATGGGGACGACATGTTCTTCCATCATTCCTCGGTCGAAGGCGTTGCTTTCGAAGAACTCCGCGAAGGCCAAATGGTCGAGTACAGCGTTGGTCGTGGTCCCAAGGGCCCCCGCGCTGAAGCCGTCCGCTTGGTCGACTAGGTTCGCTACCGGCTCATGCCTCACCCGGGGCATCTGCCTGAACCTGGATCAAGCTTGAACCAACTCACCGCCCCAGGATGCCATCATGCTGGGGCGGTGTTGTTTTGCGCAGACGCCCGACGCCGTTGAAATCCCCAACCCAAAGCGTCGGCGAGGAACGGCGGGTGAAGGCGTCCTCGATGATGCCTCCTCGCGTTAAGCTTCGAGCTAATATTGAATAGCGGAAGTTCCAATGGGTCTGCATGGCGCGAGATGCCACGGTGAACCTGTTCCAGCAGAATGTCGTCATCACGCACCGTCGTGATGACATCTCTCCTCTGGCAGGTCCAAACCGTGGCGATTAGGATGGATCCTGTCAGAGAAGCGATGATGGCCGCAGTTGTCAGCAACGAGGTTGATGCCGATGAGTTCAGAACCCAAGAGAACCCGATGTAGCCGGCGCGGCTTTGTCGCAGGCTCGGCCGCTGGCGTACTGGCGGGTGCCGCACTTGGGTGGAAGTCACATCAGTGGTGGCCGCACCTTGCTGGCTCTCCGACACAGCTTCCCGCTGCCAGCGGTGAGCTAGGTCTTCCTGGTCCCTACCCTGGCCGAGTGGTCGAGGTGCACCATCCTGGCAGCGTCCACCAGGGACGGCGAGATCCAGCCATCGTCCGCACGATGTTGGACCGCGGCCTGAGTGATCTCGTAGGCTGTGAAGAACCGGTCGAAGCCTGGCGGCGTTTCTTCCTGCCGGGAGACCGAGTCGGCATCAAGGTGGTGCCGGTTGGTCAGCCGTTGTCGATTTCGAGCTTCGAGCTGGTCCGCGAAATTGTCTCAGGTCTCCGCTCGGCCGGCGTCCGCACTCGAGACATCATGATCTTTGATCGGTACAAGTCAGACTTTCTCGCGGCCGGCTATGCCGAACAAATCCCCGACGGCGTACACTGGGAATGTTCTTCGACCGCCTACGACGAATTCCAAACCGAGATGGATGGCCAGCTCCCCGGCAAACGGTGGCGCGAGAGCCGGATTGCAGGCTACGACCGAGATCACTACGGCGAACTCCCCTACGCTCAGGCGGGGAGCGATCCGTCAGATGACCGCCGGTTTCGCAGTCATGTCTCGAAGATCATCACGCAGAAGGTAGACAAGTTCATCTCCATCCCGGTACTCAAAGACCATCGCTCGGCAGGGGTGACCTTGTCCCTCAAAAACCTTTCGCATGGGTCGGTGAATAACGTTGCCCGCTCGCACATCATTCACAGCCAGGAGACGCATGCCGGCAAGTCGATCAACCAGTGCGGCACCTTCATCCCTTCGATGGTCACACTGCCGGTGATCCGCGAGAAGGCAGTCCTGCAAATCCTCGATGGCCTGATCGGCACCTACGAGGGTGGCCCTGGCAATTGGAATTCCACGTTCGCCACCTGGGAATACAAGAGCCTGCTGCTGGCAACCGACCCCGTCGCTTTGGACCATGTCGGCTGGCGAATCATTGACGAAAAACGCGCGGCCGAAGGGATGCCCAAGGTGGGTTCCATGGGGCTGGATGCACACGCCAACCTGACCGATCCCCCTGGCACGGGTCGCCCGACCGAGCAGTTCCACATTCGCCAGCCAGAGCACGTTTCGCTCGCTGGAACCGGAGGGCTGGGCATTTTTGATCGGGCCGCCATTGATCACCGCAAGGTGAATCTGGGCGCGTAGTGCTGCCCACGGCCCAGCTGTGCCGATCTGCGCAAGCTACGAACATAGCCCCTTCGCGCGAGCGCGACGATGCACCTCACCGGCTCAGGCCATGGCACCAAGTTCTCAATTCGTACGATGGCGAAGAAGCCCCTGCGCACGGTCATGCCTGAAAAACCAGGGCCGCGGGCGGCTTGTCTGCCAGTGTCTTGGTTCTCATGCGGTGGCCATGGCCAACATCGGGGCCCGAATCAAACGGGTGGTTTGACATCGTTCGCCGGTCGAACCATAGAACAACACCATATTGCGCACCGCATCCCAAATGGCGGTGAATGTCACCGAGCGGGGGCCATGCAAACAAAAATACATGCCGCAAGGCTGGCTGCCTTGGGTGAGCAGTCGCTCGGTCATCGCAAACGCGCCGACTTCGAGCTGGTCAATGCCGCATAGCGTCTGATTCACGTAGCAACGCAAATCTTCCAAAGACTCAATCTGTGCACTTGTGGTCATCGGTGTAAAGCCCTCCTAGCTCGGTACGCTGCCCAAAGTTGGGGGTGAAGGCAAACGCACGCTGGGGTGAAAGCACGGGTGGGAGTACCCTAGTTATCGGCAGTTCAGCCGAGCTACTTTTCAACCACCTCACGAAGCTGGAGCAATCCATGCGAACGTGATTGCTGGCAAAGGAGTTTCACCCGTTAGGCAACCCAACGCTGTCAGTCAGGCAAACTGTTCCGACTACAAAGTCTGCGGGGTTGTCGTGTCGAACAGTTGTCTTAACTGTTCAGGAACAGAAGTGTAGGAACCAGAGAAACGTTGCAGGCGCATGATCGACCATTTTGAACAGTTGAGACAACTGGTTCGACACTACCCTGAACGGGGCAGGCAGCACTTCTTGAACTTCTTGCCGCTACCGCAAGGGCAAGGATCATTGCGACCCGCTTTGATGAGCGAACGCATGGGAAGGTCATTGCCGGCGCTGGCACTCCGGCGAGGTTTCGCAGGCACCGGCTTGGGCATGGGATACGGCTCAACGGTCTCGATCGCCTCGAGCGCCTTTTGCCGATTCTCGTAGGCTTCGATCCATGCAGAATCGACCGGAAAGCGGTCATCCTCGACCGCCGGCATGGCGTGATAGATCCAATACGAATAATCCCGCAGCGGCCCATGACTGGGAGCATCTGCTTCTACATCAATGTCCAGCAGCGCTACCAGTAGCGCGTGTTCCCCTTCGGAAACTTTGCAGAGCAGACCATCGGTTTCCTCGTCCAGTTGGCTGGCAGGGATGATCTCGTCAACGCTGACGTTGCGTCGCTCTGGCTGGTCATCATCGGTCTCGTCATCTTCGAAACTGCCGGCGAACGGCAATTCCAACTGCGAACGGAGATACGTCTCAAACAACGCCAAATTCTGCAAGGTCAGGGCAGGGAGTTCCCCTTCCCCCTCGTGCTCGAGAATCCCCCGCACGCGGACATCTCGCTCAAGCACTTTTTCTAAAGCTTCCGGCTTGGGCTCCTCGATGGCCAGGGGCGCATCGGTGGCCAGATCGAGCTCTTCGTCTGCCAGGTACATGCTCTCCAGCGGGCATTCGAGCCGCGCGCAGAGTTCACGAAACTTGGGAGCTACGTGCTGCAAGGTCTCTTCGTCCCACTCGATCAGGTACAGCGGGCGCTGGCCGTCCATATCGAAGGAGGTTTCGCGCACGATGCCCCGCCAGCCGCTCAGCGGCATCTCCGGAAAGGCAAAATCGAAAACGCCAGGGCGGACCTGCACTTTGACGCCCTGATCAAACCGGAGCATCTCGCCAGTCTCGTTAGATTCGCCGTCTGCCATGCGGTCAGGATCCTTGCTGTCTTGCATGTCGTCTGAAGCACTCACGTGCCTACGTCCTCTCGTGTCCAAGTCCCATCGATCGAACGCCAGGCACCGCTGGGATTTTTGTCACGCAGCAGCCAAGGCAAACGATGAGGACGCACGTTGTCAAAACATTGCAACATTGCGAAACGCACCAAGGCAGCCGGAATCCCGACGGCCGTGAATCCAGGATGCCCCGTGGCCGGATAGGGCCCTCCATGATTCATGGCAGGGCTGACCGCCACGCCGGTGGGCATCTTGTCATTGAGCAGACGCCCCACTTTGGCTCGGAGGTGCGGCACCAACTGATCGTAGAGGGTGTCATCGCTTCCCTGCGTGTCCGAGTAGACGCAGCCGGTGAGGTTTCCTTCCAACTGATCCAGCACGGCGGCAGCCTGTTGGGCGTCGTCCGCCACCACCAACAGCGAGGCATTGCCAAACACCTCGGTCTGGAGCTTCTCCGGGTCGTTGAGGAAATGCGCCGCGCTGGTTCGCAACAGGGTGTTTTGGTTGGAATAGCCAGAACCCCCGCCGGACTCGCCACCGACCAGGACCTCGGCACCGGCCTCTCGCAGTGCGGCAATGCCTTGCTGCATCGAACGGGCCACCGCTGAAGAAAGCAACGTCCCCACGGCGGCTTTGCCAAAGCGGGCAGTCACCTGCTCAATGAATTGCTCGGTGGCGTCACCGGCCAGCAGCAAGACCATCCCGGGGTTCGTGCAAAACTGGCCAGTTCCCATCAGGCAACTGCCAGTGAACTCATCAGCCAAAGCCTCGCCTCGCTCGCTCAGCGCGCCGGGCAACACGACCACGGGGTTGATGCTGGAGAGTTCCAGGTAGATGGGCTTGCCAGCAGCGTCCGCGGCAGCCTTGAGTGCCAACCCGGCCGAGCGACTGCCGGTATAGCCTGTGGCTCCAATCCGGGCGTCCGCCACCAGGCGTTCGCCGTCCGCGTGATCCAAACGGTACAAGAGCTGAATGGTCCCGGCTGGAAGCTCCGCCTCTTCGGCAGCCTGTTGAGCCAGCACGGCCAGTTTGCCAGTGGTGGCAGGGTGGGAAGAATTTGCTTTGGCAATGACCGGGTTTCCGGCAGCCAGGGCAGCGGCAAAATCCCCACCGGCAATGCTATTGAAGGCGAAGGGGAAATTGTTGGGTCCCATCACACAGACCGGCCCAATGCCGGCAAAATACGCCCGAATGCCGGTCGCTGTGTCAATCGTGGCTTGAGTCCAGCTTCCTTCCCTGGCAGCCGTTGCGGCACTGCGCAACTGGTTGGAAGTCCGCGGGATTTCTACGTCTGCCAATCGGGGCGAAACCGGCAATGCGGTCTCGGTATGCGCCGTGGCGGCCAGATCGGCCTGATGCTCGTCAATTAGATCTGCGTACCGTTCCAAGAAACGGGCAATCTGCTCAGGCGACGATTGCCGCAATTGGGCCGCCGCCCGCTGGGCAGCCGCTAAAGCCGCTTCGCAGTCTTCCCAGGTGCTGACCGGAAAGGTTTCGTCCAGTGAGCTAGCGGCTGCGGGATTCTCACTTTGAAACGTACTTTGTGCGGTCGCGGCTCGCCAACGACCATCGATCAAGACTGGCTGATTACTCATAAACTCCACGCTCGACAACGGATTTTCGATCGGTTCTCGCTCCACATGGCAGAGAACCGGTTGCAGACTTCTAGGAACCAAGCAGGCATGGCTGCAGGAGACTTCCCGAGATGAGAAGGCTTTGCAAGCCCCTCTGGCAAAACCTTGAACAGATATGTTGTTATAGCGCCCGCAGAGCGGACTCGCAAGGTGAGGCTCCGGTTCCGCTCGTGATCCCTCCTGCTCGTTGGAAACCTGCGGGAGAATCGAGTAAGCTCAACACTTAACCGGTTCCCGATGTGCTTCCGTTGAGATGCAGCGCCATGCCCACTTCCAAATCGTCGCGATTTCGCACTCGGCGAGAGTTCCTGCGCTGCGGGGTGTTGGGTTCGATGGGGGTCTCTTTAGCTCAACTGGCTGCTTGGGGAGACGAAGTTGCGGCGGCCAGGCGAGCGCCGCAGCGATCGGTGATTTACATCTATCTGACCGGAGGGCTCTCACAACATGAGAGTTTTGACCCCAAGCCAGATGCGCCGGATGTGGTGCGCGGCGATTTCTCGCCCATTGAGACGGCCACGCCAGGGCTGCAAATCTGCGAACATCTACCAATGCTGGCTGCCCGAAGCAAGCATTGGTCGTTGGTTCGGTCGCTGACCCATCCTCATAACGAACATGCCGATGGACACCATGTGATGTTGACCGGGCGGAGCCAGTTGCCGCCGGGCTTTAGCCGCAACGGCCCACGCCCTACGGATTTTCCGTCGATTGCCACGGTGGCGGGTTCGCTGGTGAGCAGCCCAAACCACCTTCCGCCGGCGGTCATGATGCCCAGGATCCTCTCGGCCGGGAACGGAGATACCCGGCCTGGCCAATTTGCCGGCATGATGGGAGACGGCCACAACCCGTGGCTGCTCAACGCGGCTGCTGCCTGCGACGGTCACGGTTCGTGCCCTAACTGCTTCCACTACACCAAGGGGAGCCACAAGCATACGCTCGAGCCGATCTTTCAATCTCCCAATCTTCGCTTGCCTGAGGGGCTCAGCTTGAGACGCCTGGCGGGTCGCAAGCAATTGCTCGAATCGGTCGAATCTGCCCGAGACGACCTCAACGATTCGACGGCCACGGCACCCCTGGACCGGTATCGGCAAGGGGCCCTGTCTCTGCTGACTTCAGGCGAAGTGCGCGACGCGTTCGATCTGGAGATGGTGCCTGATGCCTGGCGCGAGCGTTACGGCGAGCATCTGTTTGGTTACAGCTTGCTGCTGGCCCGTCGGTTGGTGGAAACCGGGGTCCGGATCGTCCAGGTAAATCTTGGCAAAGGGTCCACCTGGGACACGCACGGGGATATGTTCCCCCGGCTCAAGAATCGTTTGTTGCCGCCGCTGGATCAGGCCGTCAGTGCGCTTTTGGATGATATCCGTCAAAGCGGACTGCTGGACGATACCCTAGTGGTCATGGCAGGCGATTTTGGACGAACACCCAAGGTTACCCAAATTCGGCAGTATAAACTTCCCGGCAGAGATCACTGGGGGGCGGTGCAAACCGTCTGGCTAGCCGGAGGGGGCACACAAGGAGGACGAATCATCGGGGCTTCGGATCGAGAAGGAGGAAGGCCGAGCCGTGATCCGCAAAAGCCTGAGAACCTGGCAGCCACCATGTTTGACGCACTGGGAATCCACCGCGCCGCGCATTGGAACGATGTAGCCGGCCGCCCCATGGCCGTGTATCAAGAGACTCCCATCGCCGGACTGACTTAGCCATTCATCGGGAAATTTATGAGCGGTTTTGGCGAGCTACCGGTGCGTTCTAAAGTCTTCCCAACTGCACCGGCGGCTAGCGCCGTACCGCTCACAAATGTGTGCGGAGAATTGATTCTCAATTTGGAAATTCGACAGTTATTGAGTCTGTAGCAACATTACTGGGGATTGGTCGTGACCTGTTGAGGTTTTTCCGGTATTTTTCTGGTCCCAATCTCACCAAGGAGGGTGATCATGTCAGGACCTGGAGAATACGTCGCGGATCGGACCGAAGGAATCACGCGTGTTGAAGACCTGCCGAAGCCGAAGTTGGTGGAGCGGAGCCGCAATTATTCGCGGCGTCCCTGTCCGCAGTGCGACCGCAGTTGCTATCGTCACACAACGATGCGGCGGATCCTGCATGATGTGGGAGACCTCGTCTCGGAACGGCCTCGCGAGCTTCAGCTCACGTACTCCCAACATTATTGTTGCAAGTGCAAACGGTATTTCAACGCGGACACCTCGGATCTGGCTCCGCCGAAGAGCCACTACACGCATCGCGTCATCGCGCTGTCCGTGCGGTTGGTGGTGGAGGATGGCTTGCCGTACCGCACCGCCAGTTGGCATCTGTGGCGGGACCACCGGGTGTTCGTCCCTTACGCCACCATCCAGAACTGGGTGGAGGCCGGGGGAAAAAAAAGCGGAGCAGCACGTCGCCGGCGAATACCTCGAGGCGGTGCTGGCTGACTTCTCGGGATACATCGCGGCCGACGAGTTGTATGACGGCCCGTTCTGCGTGCTCTCGATCGTGGACAACCGCACGTTCCGGAGGATCGTCTACGAGGTTCTGGACCACGACCACATGCACACCGATATCCAGCGGTTCTTCCGCAGGTTTCAGTCGCCGCTAGAGGAACGCAACCTGGAGCGGAAGGGCATCACCACCGACGGTTCGAACTCCTGTATCCCGAGCCGATTTCCAAGGTGTTCGGGCGACGTACTGCACCAGGTGTGCGGAGTCTCCCACGTCATCAAGGAACTCACCAAAGCGGTGCTGCGGGCCGTGGCCCAAGTGCGCAAGGAACTGGTCGTGAGCAAGCCGACACTCGGCCGGTGCCGCCCGTCGTCGTCGTCGGCCCTGAAGTGCAAGCTGAGACGCCGCAAACGGATCGACGCCAAGGTGGCAGACCTGTTCGTCAACCGCTACCTGTCCGTACAACACAACCGACTCCCGCCGAGCGGCGAACGCCTGCGGATCACCCGCGGGACGGCCCGACATTGCGAACGCTGCGCGAGATCGGGCGGATGCCGGTGTACCGCCTCTTCGATCGGATCAAGTTGCTGAACCGATACCGTGCTGGAAAAGCTGGCCATGCTTCGTCGCCGCGTTCGTCGCTCCATGAAAGTCGGCAAGACGTTGCAAAAGTTGTTCTCCCCCAACCTGGAAAAGCGCGCTGACGTTTTTGGATGACAAACTAAGTTGCCGTCGACTTCCAACGCCGTCGAACGCGGCTACCGTCGTCACTGCAAGATGCAGAAGACGGTCTACCGCGTCCGCACCCAAACGAACATCAACGAGCGCGAATTGTCTTAGACATGCAAGTGACGCGAGGAATGCGCGACTCACCTGCCAGCAAACCACAAAGACGCTGCACGCGTCCCGCCCTCGAAATGCCGCATAACCCCCAGTAA